>NZ_JBWKNZ010000020.1:68531-136955 GCF_059415825.1 Acidovorax sp. GW821-FHT10A04 | reverse complement strand
GGATGAGTGGATGCTTCGGATGCGCCGCATGGGCTCGTGCCCATGCAAGCAGCCGGGGCGTCCAATCGCCCGATTTCACTCCAACCCGGAGGGCAAGTCTCTTTTCGGGCGGTCTGCGGCGTTGCGGCGCTTGCCGATAGCACGGGCTATCGGCTGCGCCCCGCGCCTAGCATCCCATCCCGAAAAGGGACTTGCGCGGCTTCAAAAAGATCTTGAACAGGTTCTTATATATCGGAGACACCCATGAGTTACACCGCCCCGGTCAAGGACATGCTGTTCGACATCGAGCACCTGGCCAACATTGAACAGATCGCACAGATTCCCGGCTTCGAAGACGCGGGCCTCGACACCGCCCAGGCCGTGCTCGAAGAGTGCGCCAAGTTCAATGAGGGCGTGCTGGCTCCGCTGAATTTCGAGGGTGACAAGAACCCCTCGAGCTGGAAGGACGGCGTGGTCACCACCACCCCGGGCTTCAAGGAAGCCTTCCGCCAGTATGGCGAAGGTGGCTGGCAAGGCCTGCAGCACCCGGCCGATTTCGGTGGCCAGGGCCTGCCCAAGACCATCGGCGCTGCCTGCATCGAGATGTGCAACAGCGCCAACATGAGCTTCGCGCTGTGCCCGCTGCTCACCGATGGCGCCATCGAGGCGCTGCTCACGGCCGGCAGCGACGAGCTCAAGGCCACCTACCTCGAGAAGCTGGTGACCGGCGAGTGGACCGGCACCATGAACCTCACCGAACCCCAGGCCGGCTCCGACCTGGCCCTGGTGCGCACGCGTGCCGAGCCCCAGCCCGACGGCAGCTACAAGGTCTTCGGCACCAAGATCTTCATCACCTATGGCGAACACGACATGGCCGCCAACATCGTGCACCTGGTGCTGGCCCGGGTGCAGGGCGCGCCCGAGGGCGTCAAGGGCATCAGCCTGTTCGTCGTGCCCAAGTTCATGGTCAATGCCGACGGCAGCCTGAGCGCACGCAACGATGCGCACTGCGTGAGCATCGAGCACAAGCTCGGCATCAAGGCCAGCCCCACGGCCGTGCTGCAGTTCGGCGACCACGGTGGCGCCGTGGGCTACCTCGTGGGCCAGGAGAACCGGGGCCTCGAGTACATGTTCATCATGATGAACGCCGCGCGCTACGCCGTGGGCGTGCAGGGCATCGCCGTGGCCGAGCGCGCCTACCAGAAGGCTGTGGGCTACGCCAAGGACCGCGTGCAAAGCCGCCCCGTGGACGGCTCCATCGCCGCCAGCGCACCCATCATCCACCACCCCGACGTGCGCCGCATGCTCATGACCATGCGCGCCTACACCGAGGGCTGCCGCGCCATGGCCACCGTGGCCGCCGCTGCGTACGACGCCGCGCAACACCACCCCGATGCCGAGGCGCGCAAGCAGAACGCCGCGTTCTATGAATTCATGGTGCCACTGGTCAAGGGCTACAGCACCGAGATGAGCCTGGAAGTCACCAGCCTGGGCGTGCAGGTGCACGGCGGCATGGGCTTCATCGAGGAAACCGGCGCCGCGCAGTACTACCGCGACGCCAAGATCCTCACCATCTACGAAGGCACGACCGCCATCCAGGCCAATGACCTCGTGGGCCGCAAGACCGCGCGCGACGGCGGCCAGACCGCCAAGGGCATTGCTGCCCAGATCGAGAAGACCGAAGCCGAGCTGCTGGCCAACGGCAGCCCCGCCGCCAAGGCCGTGGCGCGGCGCCTCGCAGCCGCACGCCAGGCCTTCCTCGATGTGGTGGATTTCGTCGCCGGTGGCACCAAGACCTCGCCCAACGCCGTGTTCGCCGGCAGCGTGCCCTACCTCATGCTGGCGGGCAACCTGGTCGCCGGCTGGCAGCTGGCGCGCAGCCTGCTGGTGGCGCAGGCGCTGTTGCACAAGGGACAGGACAGCGCCTTCATGCAGGCAAAAATCACCACGGCGCAGTTCTATGCCGAGCACATCCTGGTCAAGGCACCGGGCCTGCGCGACAGCATCGTCGAAGGCGCCGACAGCGTGACGGAGCTGGCGCTCGACGCCTTCTGAGCGCACGGGGGAGACGGGCCGGGCCGGCGCATTGCGCGCGCCCGGCGCCCCATGAGAACCTGATTTATCCATCCATCCTTTCAACCCGGAACCCACCTGCCATGTCCAAGCTGCCCCTCGCCTTGCAGAACCTCTCGCTGCCCGTCATCGGCTCGCCGCTGTTCATCATCAGCAACCCCAAGCTCGTGATCGAGCAGTGCAAGGCCGGCGTGGTGGGTTCCATGCCGTCGCTCAACGCACGCCCCGCCGAACTGCTCGACGAATGGCTGGCCGAGATCACCGAGACGCTGGCGGCCTACAACAAGGCCAACCCCGACAAGCCGGCCGCGCCCTTTGCCATCAACCAGATCGTGCACAAGAGCAATGACCGCCTGGAGCACGACATGCAGGTCTGCGCCAAGTACAAGGTGCCGATCATCATCACCAGCCTGGGCGCGCGCGAGGACGTGAACCAGGCCGTGCACGCCTGGGGCGGCATCGTGCTGCACGACATCATCAACAACAAGTTCGCGCACAAGGCCATCGAGAAGGGCGCCGACGGCCTGATCGCGGTGGCCGCCGGTGCCGGTGGCCATGCGGGCGTGAAGAGCCCGTTCGCACTGATCCAGGAAATCCGCCAGTGGTTCGACGGCCCCATCGCGCTCAGCGGCTCCATTGCCAGCGGCGACGCGGTGCTGGCCGCGCAGGCCATGGGCGCCGACTTCGGCTACATCGGCTCGGCCTTCATCGCCACGCACGAGGCGCGTGCGAGCGACGAGTACAAGCAGGCCATCGTTGCCGGCAGCTCCGACGACATCGTCTACAGCAACCTGTTCACCGGCGTGCATGGCAACTACCTGGCGCCCTCGATCCGTGCCGCCGGCATGGACCCGGACAACCTGCCCGAATCCGACCCGAGCAAGATGAACTTCGGCGGCGACGCCAAGAAGGCCTGGAAGGACATCTGGGGCTGCGGCCAGGGCATCGGCGCCATCGACGCCGTGACCAGCACCGCCGACCTTGTGGCGCGCCTGCGCAGCGAATACCAGGCCGCCCGCGCGCGCCTGGCGCTCTGATCGCCTGGCTGCGCCAGCGGTCACCGGGCCCTGCCGGCGGCCCGTCCGGGCAGCCAGTGCCCCGTCCTGGGCACCCCGGTTCGCCCGAACCCCCTTCTGCGCGGGCGCCTGGCAGCGGGTGCCCGCGCAGGCTCGGCAAAGCGCAAATTTCTGTAACAAGCGATAATCAGCGGCTTTTGCCCGCATCGGCGGGCGGGTCATTCCATTTCGCTCCTTCCGTCTCCATGTCCTCCGCCACCTCTCGCACACCCCTGATCGACATGGTCAAAGGGCTGGCGTGTGCCGCCATCGTCTGCCACCACCTGGCCTTCTACGGCCCGATGTCCGACATCGCCCAGCCGCTGGCGCCCTGGCTGATGGCCTGGCTCTACGGCTACGGCCGCATGGCCGTGCAGGTCTTCCTGGTGCTGGGCGGCTACCTGGCGGCCGCCAGCCTGGCGCCCCAGGGCGTGGCGCGCTTCGACAGTGCCGGGGCGGCGATCACCCGGCGCTTCGTGCGCCTGGTCGTGCCCTATGCGGTGGCGCTGCTGCTGGCCGTGCTGGTGTCGGCGCTGGTGCGCCCCTGGATGGACCACCACTCCGTGCCCGACGAGCCGACGCTGGCGCAACTGCTGGCGAATGCGCTGCTGCTGCAGGACATCGTGGGCGAGGACGCGCTGTCGGCCGGTGTCTGGTACGTGGCCATCGACTTCCAGCTGTTCGCGCTCAGCGTGCTGGTCTGGGCGGCTGTGCGGGCGCTGCCCGGTGGCTGGGCCCGGCGCCACGGGCCGCTGATCGGCCAAGGCCTGCTGGTGGCCCTCACGGCCGCCTCGCTGTGCCTGTTCAACCTGGACAGCGCGCTCGACATGTGGGGCTGGTACTTCTTCGGTTCCTACGGCCTGGGCATGATGGCCTTCTGGGCCGTGAAGTCACCCCGCGCCACCGGCTGGCTGGCCCTGATGCTGCTGCTGGGCGGCGTGGCACTGGCCCTGGAGTTCCGAGGCCGCATCGCACTGGCGCTCGCCGCCGCCGTGCTGCTGGTGGCCGCCCTGCGCTCGGCACCACTGCGCCAGTGGCAGGGCGTGGCGCCCCTGGTCCGGCTGGGCCAGATGTCGTACTCGGTCTTCCTCGTGCACTTCGCCGTGTGCCTGCTGGTCAACGCCGTCGTCGGCCACCTGTTCCCCACGGCGCCAGTGGTCAACGCCCTGGGCATGGTGCTGGCCTTCACCCTGTCGCTGATGGCCGGGCGGCAGCTCTACGAGCGCGTGGAACGCCATGTGCCCACCTGGTCCATGGCGCTGCGCTGGCAGGCCGGGCTGGTGGGGGCGGGCATGCTGGTCGCGGTCAGCAGCCACTGGGCATAGCATTCGGACCATCCCCCTGAGGCGCTGCGCGCCTAGGCCGGTTTGCGCGAACTCTGCTTGTCTCGGGACGCCAGAAAGGGCTCCCGTAGGGGTCAACCCGGCGGCAGGCCCTCGCGCCGCTTGCGCTGCTTGTCCAGGAACCAGGCCATGAAGGGCAGCAGCAGCATCGAGCCGGGGATCACCCAGATGAACAAATAGGGGCTGACCGACGAGGCCGAGCGCATCACGTCGCGCAGTTGGTCGCGCTCCTCGGCGGTCCAGTTGCCCTCGCGGCGCTGCTTCATGAGCCAGGCGACCGATCCCTTCATGGTCGCGATCTCGCGCTTGAGGCGGCTCTTTTCGCGGCTGTTGCCGGCCAGGAACGAGCAGAACCATTCGGGCGCGCGCTCCATCCGCTGCTGGAAGGCGGTGGTGGAGTCCGGGTCAAACGCGGTCGGCACAGCCGCCAGGGCCGCAGCCGTGGCGTTCGGATCATCGGGAAGCTGCGGGGGCGCGCTCATGGTCTTCAATTGTCGCTGCAAGCCATGACAACGCAAACACCTGTTGCAATTTGCGGCGGTTGCGCCACGGCCATTGCCACGGGAGAGTGGCTACCTGTGCAATTCGCCCGCTGCTTCCGGTTGGTACAGGATCGCCTTGACGCGCACCGTCATCGGCTTGCCGCCAGGGCCAGGCCAGACCAGGGCGTCGCCCACCGCCAGGCCCAGCAGCGCGCTGCCCACGGGCGCGAAGATCGACAGGCGGTCGGCGCTGCCGTCCATGTCGCGCGGGTAGACCAGCGTCAGGCAGAACTCCTTGCCCGTTTCCTCGATGGCGAACTGCACCGTGGAGTTCATGGTCACCACATGCGGCGGGATCTCCTCGGGTGCCACCACCTCGGCGCGGTCGATCTCGGCCTGCAGGTCGGCCTTGCCGGGGAAGACACTGGCCGGGATGGCGGCCAGCAGGGCTTCGATGCGGTCGACGTCCAGGGACGACAGGATGATCTGGGGCTTGCGCGCCATGGGGTACCTCGCTCGGTGGTGGTTGCAAAGCGCGGGACTATAGGCCGGCTGGCGCGGTTTGCCGGCAATCTCGCACTGCACCGTGCGGGCATTGGTGCCCGGGGCGGGGAATCGGTCAGTCCCCCTTGATGTTGCGCGCCTTGATCAGCGCGCCGAAGCGCGTGCTGTCGATCTTCGCGCGCTCGTTGAAGTCGGCGGGCGACATGGGCGCGGGCACGCCGCCCAGGGCCGTGATGCGCTCCTGCACGGCGGGCGTGACCAGCACCTTGTTGATCTCGCGGTTCAGGCGCGTCACCACCTCGCCCGGGGTGCCCGCGGGCGCATAGAAGCCGAACCAGGTATCGGCATCGAAGCCCTTCAAGCCCACCTCGGCCAGCGTGGGCACGTCGGGGAACAGCGGCGAGCGCTTGGAACTGCCCACGGCCAGCAGGCGCAGCTTATTGGCCTTCACGTGCTGCAGGCCGATACCCGGGTCGAACATGAAGTCCACCTGGCCGCCCAGCAGGTCCTGCATGGCGGGCGCAGCACCGCGGTAGGGCACGTGCACGGCAAACACATTGGCCTGGGCCTTGAGCATCTCGGCCGCCAGGTGGGGCGAGCTGCCATTGCCCGGCGTGCCGAAGCTCACCTTGCCCGGGTTGGCCTTGAGGTAGGCCAGAAACTCCTGGACGGTGTTCACCGGCAGCGTGGGCCGCACCTCCAGGAACACCAGCACGCGCGCCGCGGCGGCCACGGGCACCAGGTCCTTCACCGGGTCGAACGGCATCTTGGGGTAGATGTGCGGGTTCACCGAGACCATGCCGCCCGAGCTCATGAGCAGCGTGTAGCCATCGGCCGGCGACTTGGCCACGGCCTCGCCGCCAATGTTGCCGCCCGCGCCGCCCCGGTTCTCCACCACCACGGGCTGGCCCAGCGCCGCCTGCAGCGGCACCGTCACCGCGCGCGCGATCTGGTCGGCCGCGCCGCCCGCCGGGAAGTTGACGATCACCTTGATGGGCTTGGCGGGGTAGGTTTCTGCTTGCACGCCGGTGGACAGCAGGGCGGTGCCCGCAAGTGCCGCCAGGGCGAGTGCGCCGGCCAGGCGGCGGCCATGGGATGGGGAAGGGTTCTGTGGGTTGTCGTGCGTCATGTCATGTCTCCTGAAACGGGGGCGCCCGGTCATCCGGGTCTGCTGGGTTGGCGTGCTGCGATAGGGGCGTTCTGCTCAGGCCACGTCGATCTCCACCAGGATCGGCCGCGGGTGCGCGAGTGCATCGCGCAGCACCTGGTGCAGCTGCGCTGCGTCGTCCACATGCACGGCATCGCAGCCCTGGCCGCGGGCCAGTGCCAGAAAATCGAGGTCCGGCAGCTCCGTGCCTTCGAGCTTGTCCTCGGGCCCGAAGCCGAAGGTCGGCGCAAACTCCTGCAGGGCCGCGTAGCGCCGGTTCTTGAGGATGATGAAGGTGATGGGCAACTGCAGCTGCGCCGCGCTCCACAGCGCCTGGATGGAGTACATGGCCGAGCCATCGCCCAGGAGGCCGATGACCTTGCTTTCCGGCCGCGCCAGCGCCACGCCCACGGCGCCCGGCATGGCGTAGCCCAGGCCGCCGCTGCACATCGTGTAGAAGGTCTCGCTGTGCAGGATGGGCAGGTGGGCATGCATGGCGGCGCGCGAGCTCGGCGCCTCTTCCACCACGATGGAATGTGCGTCGCGCACCTCGGCCAGGGTCTGCATCACGTAGGGCACGCCCATCAGCGCCGAAGGTTCGGCACGCGGGCGCACCGCGCGCAGTGGCGGGGCAGGGCGCTTGCGCGGGGCCGGGCGGGCCAGCAGGTCCTGCACGCCCAGGCGCACGCCACCCACGGCCGAGGTGCCCTCGGGCGTCCAGGCGGCCGTGCCCGGGTCCTCGATCAACTGCACCAGCTGCGCACCGGGCGGCACATGCGGGCCGTGGCCCTCCACGTGGTAGGTGAAGGCGGCGGCGCCCAGCGCAAACACCAGGTCGTGCCCGCCGAGCAGCGCCACGATCTTCTCGCGCATGGCCGGCAGCACGCCGGCAAACAGCCGGTGGTCCTGCGGAAAGCCGCAGCGCCCCGACATGGGGGCGATCCACACGGCGGCGTTGTGCCGCTCGGCCAGCGCCAGCACATCGTCCCAGGCGCCATCGCGGTCGACTGCCGCACCGACCACGAAGACCGGGCGCTCGGCTGCGTCGAGCGCGTCGCCGATGGCGCCCAGCACGCGCGGCTCGGGCCGGGTCTCGGTGCTCACGCTGCGGGCCTGCAGCGGCTCGCAGGGCTTGTCCCAGTCGTCGGCGGGGATCGACACCAGCACCGGCCCGCGCGGCTGCTGCATGGCGATGTAGTAGGCGCGGGCAATGGCCAGCGGCACGTCCTCGGCGCGTGCAGGCTCCACGCTCCACTTCACGTAGGGCTTGGGCAGCTCCGTGGCCTGGCCCGAGAACAGGAAGGGGTCGAACGGCAGGATCGAGCGCGCCTGCTGCCCGGCCGTGATCAGCATCGGCGTGCGGTTCTTGTGCGCCGTGAAGATATTGCCCATGGCGTGGCCGACGCCAGCGGCCGAATGCAGGTTCACGAAGGCCGCGTTGTGCGTGGCCTGGGCATAGCCATCGGCCATGCCCACCACCACCGCCTCCTGCAGGCCCAGCACGTAGCGGAAGTCCTTGGGGAAATCGAGGAACAGCGGCAGCTCGGTCGAGCCCGGGTTGCCGAAGATGGTGTCTATGCCGAAGCCGCGCAGCAGGTCGAGCACGACCTCGCGCACGGTGGGGCGCGGGTGGGTGGCAGAGGGCGCGTCGGTGGCGCGGGGCGCGGTGGCCTGGAGCATGGCGAAGGGACGGTGCGGGTGGAAAGCACCGATCTTCGACCCCCTGGCAATATCCATCAATACAATGAAGCGACTAAGTGGTATCAGCAAAATGCATATCAAGGACATCGACCTCAATCTGCTGCGCCTGTTCGATGCGGTCTACCGCACGCGCAGCGTGAGCCGCGCAGCCGAGCTCATGGACCTGACCCAGCCCGCGGCCAGCCAGGCGCTCACGCGGCTGCGCCTGCTGATCAAGGACCCGCTCTTCGTGCGCGCAGGCGGCGGCGTGCAGCCCACCCCCCGGGCCGACCGCCTGGCCGACGCCGTGCGCAGCGCCCTGGGCACGCTGGAGCAGGCGCTCAACGAATCGGCCCTGTTCGACCCGCTGCAGTCGCGCAAGGTGTTCCGCATCCACATGAGCGACATCGGCGAGGGCCGCTTCCTGCCCGACCTGATGCTCGCGCTGCGCCAGCAGGCGCCGGGCGTGCGGCTCGAAACCCTGCCCGTGCCGCGCGAGCAGATCGCACCGCTGCTGGACAGCGGCCGCATCGACTTCGCCTTCGGCTTCCTGCCCGCGGTGAAGGACACGCAGCACGTGCAGTTGCTCAACGACCGCTACATCGTGCTGCTGCGCGAAGGCCACCCCTTCGCACGGCGCCGGCGCAGCGGCGCGGCTTTGCTCGACGATCTGAAGCAGCTCGAATTCGTCGCCGTGCGCTCGCATTCGGACACCCTGCGCATCCTGGCGCTGCTGCAGCTCGAAGACCGCCTGCGCCTGACCACCGAGCACTTCATGGTGCTGCCCTCCATCGTGCGCGGCACCGACCTGGCCGTGGTCATGCCGCGCAACATCGCGCAGGGCTTCGCTGCGGCCGGTGGCTACACCATCATCGAGCCCGCGCTGCCGCTGCGCGACTTCACCGTGTCGCTGCACTGGAGCAAGCGCTTCGAGGCCGACCCGGGCAACCAGTGGCTGCGCGGGGTGATCGAGGGGCTCTTCAAGGAGTAGCCGGCGGTGTGTGGGCCCTGTGGCTGTTTAAACCGCTACCCAACGCGCCATCCATCGGGTACTATACTGTATAAATATACAGTATCTGGCGTCACGCTGACTGCGCGCCCGCCAGCTATCCGTACCCCCATGTCCAACCCCATCGGCCCACCCATCGACGACGAGAACGCCCCCCAGGTGATGCAGGACGTGCGCATCCCCTTGCAGGCCGTGCGCGGCCGGGGCGCGGCCACGGCGCTGGCGCACCGCTTTGTGCGCGACACGCGCGAGGCGGTGGACGATGGCTGGGATGTCCCTGTGGACGAAGAGGGCGACGAAGCACCCGCCCCACCCGCCACGCGCGTGCACCTGGAGACGGCCAAAAGCGCCATCTGCGCCAACGACTCGCCGGACATTTACTTCGATCTCTCGGTCAACCCCTACCGGGGTTGCGAGCACGGCTGCGTGTACTGCTACGCGCGGCCCACGCACAGCTACCTCAATATGTCGCCGGGGCTCGATTTTGAAACGCAGATCATCGCCAAGCACAACATCGCCGCGCTGCTGCGCGATGAGCTGGGCCGGCCCAGCCATGTGCCGCAGCTCATCAACATCGGCTCGGCCACCGACTGCTATCAGCCCGTGGAGCGCGAGCTGAAACTCACGCGCGGCCTGATCGAGGTGATGCGCGACATGCGCCACCCGTTCTCCATCATCACCAAGTCCGCCGGGGTGGAGCGCGACCTCGACCTGCTGGCCCCGCTGGCCGCCCAGCGCCTGGCGGCCGTGTACGTCACCATCACCACGCTCGACCCCGCCCTGGCGCGCCGCATGGAGCCACGCGCCGCCGCGCCCCACCGGCGCCTGCGCACCATCCGCACCCTGGCCGAGGCGGGCATCCCCGTGGGCGTGAGCGTGGCGCCGCAGATCCCCTTCATCACCGAAGACATGGAGCAGGTGCTGCAGGCCGCGCACGAGGCCGGCGCGACGAGTGCCTTCTACACCGTGCTGCGCTTGCCGTGGGAGCTGAATGCGCTGTTCCGCGAGTGGCTGGAGCTGCACTATCCCCAGCGCGCGGCGCGTGTGTTGGCGCGCGTGCAGGATCTGCACAGCCTCGATCCGGCGCAGCGGGCTGCCGGCAAGGTCTATGGCAGCGACTTTGCCACGCGCATGAAGGGCTCGGGGCTGTGGGCTGATCTGCTGCGGCAGCGGTTTTCGGCTACCTGCCGGAGGTTGGGGCTCAATCGGGTACGGACGGAGCTGGACCTGACGCAGTACCGGGCTGCGTATGCCCGTAATCAGGGGTGTTTGTTTTAGTCGATTGGCTTGCCTGATCGGTCGGTGCGTGGTGCGTGGTGATGGTGTCTTTGGTTGCTTTGTGCTTTGGTTGAGGGCGGAGGCCGGGATGTGCGCCCGGCGGCGCACCTACTTTCTTTTGCGTCGCCAAAAGAAAGTAGGCAAAGAAAAGGCGACCCCCAGTCTGCGTCCCCCGTACGCCCTGTCGGGCGAACGGGGGCAACCTGCGATGCTCGGATCTGGGGTGGGCGTCGATGAACTCGCTGCGTTCTTCGAACTCCGCTCAAACAGCATCGACGAGCTAGAAGACGAAGTGCATGTGTCCTGCGGCACATGCACCCACCCCAGCTCCTGCGCTTCTCGGCGCAGCCAGCAGGGGTGGGGAGCGGGGACAAAGACGGCTGCTGCTTCGCAGCTGCGCCTGGGGTCGGTGACACGCTACGCGCTCCCGACAGGCCGAAGCGCAGCGAGGCAAATGAGGCCGAGCGCAGCGATGGCCCGTGTGGGGCCCCCAATCCCTTCTGGACGTGCTGAGAAGCGCAGGGCCTGGGGTGAGCGCGTGCCGCAGGACACGCGCATCGTTGTCTGGCTTGCCGCAGCTGTTTGAGCGGAGTTCGAAGAACGCAGCGAGTTCTGCGGCACACCCCAGGACCGAGCATCGCAGGCTGCCCCACCCGCCCACCGGGCGGGTGGGGACACGGGCAGCGGGTCGCCTTCTCTTTGGTGACTTTCTCTTGGCGACGCAAGAGAAAGTTACTGCGCCGCCGGGCGCACACCCCGGCCCCCGCCTTCAACCAAAGCACGCCCTCAAAGCGGCAGTTGGCCATGCCAACCCCTTGAAACCCTCTGCACCCGCCCAGCCCGGCAGCCCGGCTACAGTCCAGGCCATGGAACGACTCGCCACCTTCCGCCTGCTGATCCGCCTGGCAGAGCTCGAAAGCTTCTCCGCCGCCGCGGCAGAGCTTGACATGTCCGCATCCGCCGCCAGCAAGGCCATTGCCGAGCTGGAGGCGACCCTGGGCGCGCGCCTCGTGCACCGCACCACGCGCCGCGTGTCGATGACCGAGGTGGGCGCCGCCTATGTGGAGCGGGCCCGCTCAGTGCTGCTGGCCGTGGAAGAGGCCGACACCGAGGCCGCGGGTGCGGCAGGCGCAGCTGCAGGCCGGCTGCGGCTGAACGCGCCCATGGCCCTGGGCCTGGCCGACCTGGGTGCGGCGCTCACGGATTTTGCGGCTGCGCACCCGCAGGTCGAGCTCGACCTGGAACTCGGCGACCGCCACGTGGACCTGCTGGCCGAGGGCTTCGATCTGGGCCTGCGCGCCACCACCGACCCCAAGGATTCGAGCTACACGGCCCAGCGCATCGCGGCGTTCGACCTGCACGTGTGCGCCACGCCGGCCTACCTGGCACGCCAGGGCCACCCCGGGTCGCCCGACGGCCTGGCGGGCCATGCCTGCTTTGCGTATGCCTACGCCACGGCCGGCGCGCGCTGGCCGCTGCGCTGGGCGGGCGACACGCATGTCAGCGTGGCCCCGCGCATGCGCGCCAACAGCACGCTCTTCCTCAAGCGCCTGGTGATGGCCGACCTGGGCATTGCCGTGCTGCCCGACTTCGTGGCGCGCGAAGAGATCGCCGCGGGCACCCTGGTGGAGCTGTTCCCCACTGTCGAGCGCCCGCCGCTGGTGCTCTACGCCATCTACCCCGAGCGGCGGCTGGTGCCGCGCAAGGTCTCGCTGTGCGTGGCCTTTCTCAAGGACTGGTTCGCGCGCGGGCAGCACCTGCCCGCTGGATGATCGGCAGCCGCCACAGCTCGTAGCGCTCTTCCCCCGCCTTCACCGCGCCCGCAAAGTGGTGGTTCAACCGGCTCGACGTGAAGTACAGCGCGCCCCCGGGGCCGATGGCCGGCGTGTCGGGCCACTGCACACCTTCATCGGCGGCCAGCAGGGCCAGGGCCTGGGTGGCAGGGTCGTAGCGCACGATGCCGTTGCGCGTCACGTCGGTGATGTACACGCGGCCGGCCGCATCGGCCACGATGCCATCGGTGTTGCCGCCCACCGCGCCCAGGTCGCGGATGGCGGCGGCACGCTCGGCATCGCTGGCGCCCGCATCGCGCAGCAGGGCCGTGGGCACGGCGCGCAGGCGCGTGCCCGTGGTCACCGTCCAGTACAGCGTCTGCGCATCGGGCGACAGTGCCACGCCGTTGATGCCCAGCAGCAGCGGGTTGCCGGGCCAGACCTCCTCGCCGTGCGAGACGACCTTCACCCCCGGCTCGATCTGCAGGCTGGCATGCTTGTCGAGCACGCGGCGCGCCTGGCTGCTGGCAAAGTCCACCACGATCAGGCCGACCTGGTTGTCGGGCGCGCTGCGCATGCCGCTGTCGGCGATGTACGCCACCTTGCGGCGCTCGTCCACCGCCACGTCGTTCAGAAAGCTGCCCGTGCGGTCGGCCACGCCATCGAGCGCAATGGCCTTGACGGTACGGCCCGTGCGCAGGTCCAGCACCACCAGTTTCTGTGCGCCCTCGGGCGCCACCTTCTCGCCCGCGACAAAGCCCATGTCCAGCGCCCACAACCACTGGTTGTGCCGGTCCACGTAAAAGCCCAGCACATTGCGCAACACCGCGCCCCCGGGGCCGCCGACCGCATTGGCGGCTTGCGACGGAAAGGCGGTGAGCCGCGCTGGGCCGCTTTGGGCGCGGGTGTCCAGAATGCTCAGCGTGGCCGGCGCATCGGCCGACACCAGTCGCGGCGTGGTCACGAAGGCGCGGCCCCGTGCGTCGAAATGCAGCCCGGCAATCGGTGCATTGACCGAGTTCGCAAACCGGCCTGCCGCAGGGGCCTTGGGGTCCCAGCTCACGCCGGTGTACGAGCGCCAGCGCTCGAGCGCCGGGGCATCGCCCGCATGGGCCGTGGACGTGGCGGCCAGCACGGCAGCCAGGGCGACTGCCGCGGCGCGCAGCAGGGGGGTGTTCAGCACATGCACCACCATCACGCCACCTGCCGCATCTGGAACAGCTCGAACACGCCGATCATCGGCCCCGCGTTGGCGCGAAACGTATCCATGTGCGGTCCGGCCATGTGCGCCTCCCACGCCGCGCGGTCGCGCCAGCGCTCGAAGAAGACCACCTCGCCGGGCGTGCCCTCGGCTTCGTGCAGTTCGTAGGCAATGCAGCCCGGCAGGCTGCGGACAACGCCGACCAGTTCGACCTGGGCGGCAACCAGCGCCGCTTCATGGCCGGGCTTGGCCTTGACGTGCGCAACGATGATGAGATCCGGCATGGGAGACAACTTTCTTGCTGGTGAATGGGATCACCGAAGATAGGTCGCCATGCCGGTTTGAAAAACCGGTCTGCAGTGCACAGACTGTGCACGCCAGGGAAAGAATCCGAGCGCTCCGCGCGCTCGTGCGTTGCCGCTCCGTTCAGGACTTGCGCGGCACCGCCACCGGCGAATCGACCTTCGCCTGCGCCGCCCCCGCATCCCGGCACGGCGTGAACATGTCCTGCTCGGGCTGGTAAGCCCCCGTCTGCACATCCATCAGCCCCAGCACCGAATGAAAATAGTGGTCGTGCGTGATGCGCCGCTCGCGCAGGTCGCGCTGCAAGCAGGCCGTGCTGGCGCCGATGCGCGCCTGCATCGCGGGCGAGAGCCAGGTGATCCAGGGCACGTGCTTTTGCACATCGGGCGCGATGGAATAGGGCAGGCCATGCAGGTAGATGTTGTTCTCGCCCAGCGACTCGCCATGGTCGGCCACGTACACCATGGCCGTCTGGGCCGTGGCGTCCTGCCGGCCCAGCCACTGCAGCACGCCGTCGAGAAAGCGGTCCGTCTCCACCACGCTGTTGTCGTACGCGTTCACCACCTGCTGGCGGCTGCACTCCTGCAGTGCGGTGGATGCGCATTCGGGCACAAACTTCTTGGCATCGGGCGCCGAGCGCTTGAAGTACGCCGGCCCATGGCTGCCCAGCTGGTGCATCACCACCACCGTGCCGCGCTGGCGCTGCTCGGCCGGCAGCGAGGCGATGCGCGCGTCCAGGTCCTTGAGCATGATGCGGTCCAGGCACTCGCCCTTGTGGGCGCACAGCTCGGGGTCCTTGAGGTTGGCGGTGTTGGTGTCGCCCAGCCGGTCGCACACGCCCTTGCAGCCCGACTGGTTGTCCAGCCACAGCACGGCCAGGCCCGCATGGTGCAGCACATCGATCAGGCTCTCGAAGTTGGCCGAGCGACCCTCGTAGCCGCTCTTGCCCAGGTGCGAGAACATGCACGGCACCGATGCCGCCGTGCTCGTGCCGCACGACCAGGCGTTGCCCGCGCTCACCAGCTCCTTGCCGCGGGCCGACAGCAGCGGCGTGGTGTCGCGCGCATAGCCGTTGATGCCGAAGTTGCCGCTGCGCCCCGTCTCGCCCAGCACCAGCACCAAGAGCGGCGGCTTGGCCTGGCCCGCATAGCTGGCGCCCAGGTGGGCGTCGCGGCCTACGGGGATCAGCGTGTGGTTGTCCATGCGCAGGGGCTTGGTGGCCACATTGCCCAGTGCGTACACGCTGTTGAGCGGGTTGATCAGGTAGCGCAGCTTGGTGTGGTTGCGCATGGTGGACGAGAAATCCTGGAACACCAGCAGCACGCTGGCCACGATGACCACGATGGAACCCAGCACCAGCAAGCCGTTGTGCGCCACCTGGCGCAGCGGCGCAAGGCGGCGCAGGGGCGTGCGGGCCAGCCAAACCAGCGGCGGTCCGGCCAGCGCAGCCACGGTGAGCAGCATGCGCAGGCTCAGCAGGTCGCCGGCCTCGTGTACATCGGTCTGCACTACGTTGGTCAGCATGCTGGCGTCGATGGCAATGCCATAGGCCAGCATGAAGTAGGCGCCAAACGCCGCCATCAGCACCAGCAGCGCGGCCGCGGGCTTGAGCGTCCAGCGCCAGGCCAGCAGGGCCAGCAGCCCCGCATTGCCCGCCGTGACGATGGCGCCGAAGGCCAGCGCAAAGCCCCAGCCGCGCAGGCTGCCCTGGCCGGGCAGCGCCGCCACCTCGCGCCACAGCGGCACATTGCACACCGTGGCCAGCCACAGGCTCACCAGCAGCACCGCCCAGGCCGGGTGCAGCGCCCGCGGCGGTGCCGAGGGGAGCGGGCGGGTGGCATGCGGGGCGGAAGACGAGGGCGACAGCAGGGGCCGCGACAGCTGCAGGAAGGTCAGGCGCATGGAGGGCAGTCTCCGGGCCTGGGACTTACGGGCGCATTACCGCCAGTTCGTCGCTGGTTCTTCTGCTGCTGCTGTGCTGCTCCTGCGGCGTGGGGGCTGGAGGAGAAGGAGAGGGGGCTGGGCCGGACGAGGATCTGGGGCATGGGCGGCAGTCTCCCGCCCCAGACTTAAGTGCACATTAACGCCGTCTTAGCGTTCCCTTAGCGCTTGCTTGGCCCCGTGCGGTCAGTCCCCTGGCGCGTTGTCGTCCACCTGCAGCGCTGCCCGCACCACCAGGGCGCGCAGCCAGCGGGCCGCGGGGTCGTTTTCCGAGCGGCGGCCATAGACCATGTCGATGCCGAAGGCTGTGTCCTGCAGCTCGGGCGGCAGGGCCCGGATGGCCGTGCCCTCGGGCGCCATGAGGCGCGCCACCCGCTCTGCCATGGTGGCCAGCAGGTCGGTGCCGCGCACGGCAAAGGGCAGCGCCGCGATGTGCGCAAAGGTGGCCAGCACCTGCCGCTCGCGCCCCAGGCGCGCCAGGTGCACGTCGATCACGCCGCGGCTCGACCCGTTGTCGCTGGGCACGAACAGCGCATGCGGCTGGCCCAGGTAGGTCTCCAGGTCCAGGGCCTCGTGCGGCGGGCCCAGCCGCTCGCGGTCGCCGATGCAGACAAAGCGCTCCTCGTACAGCCGCTGCTGCAGCATGCGCTTGGGCGGATCGAGCAGGCCGCCAATCGCCAGGTCGATGCCCGACTGGTCGAGCTGCTCGTACACCGTCTCGCGGTTCAGCCGCGCCACGCGCAGCGCCACACCGGGCGCCTCGCGCCGCAGCAGGGCCACGATGTGCGGCACCAGCACCATGTCGGCATAGTCGCTGGTCGCCATCGTGAAGCGCCGGCCCTGCGCGGCCAGCGGGTCGAAGTCGAGGCCCTGTGCCAGCGCGCGGCGCAATTGCTCCAGCGCCAGCGCAATGCCGGGGGATCAGCGCCTGCGCGCGCTCGGTGGGCACCATGCCGTCGGCCGTGCGCACGAACAGCTCGTCCTGGAACGCGTGGCGCAGCCGGCCCAGCGCGTTGCTCACCGAGGGCTGGGCCCGGTTCAGGCGCTGGCCGGCCAGGGTCACGCTGCCGGTCTCGTACAGCGCCTCGAACGTGAGCAGCAGGTTCAGGTCCATCGCGGCGAGGTTCATGGCCTCAATCTAACCCAAGTGCAATGCAGCACCCTCCATTCACGCCGTGGATACGACGCATGCCGGAAATCCATTTCCCTGCCGGCGCGCTCCGGCCTAGGATGGCCACCCCATGACCCGCAACATCCTCATCACCGGCATCGAACCCTTCGATGGCGAAACCATCAACCCCTCCTGGGAGGCCGTGCGCGTGCTCGATGGCGAGCACATCGGCGGCGGCCACCGCCTGGTGGCACGCCAGCTGCCCTGCGTGATTGCCGAGGTGGGCCCCGTGCTGATCGCCGCCATCGAAGAACTGGACCCGGTGCTGGTGCTCTGCCTGGGCCAGGCCGGCGGACGCGCCGACATCACCGTGGAGCGCGTGGCCATCAACATCGTGGACGCGCGCATCCCCGACAACGCGGGCCGCCAGCCGGTGGACGAGCCCGTGGTGCCCGGCGGCCCCGCCGCGTATTTCTCCACCCTGCCCATCAAGGCGCTGGTGGCGGCGCTGCGCGAGCAGGGCATCCCCGCATCGGTATCGCAAACGGCCGGTACCTACAACTGCAATGCCATCTTCTACGCGCTGGCACACCACATCGCCACGCGCAGGCCGGCCCTGCGCGGCGGCTTCATCCATGTGCCCTATTTGCCCAGCATGGCCACGCGCCACCCCGGCGCACCCAGCCTGGCCCGCGAGATGGTGACGCAGGCGGTGCGCACCATGGTTGCCACCTCGCTCGCTGTGGCCAGTGACATCCGCGCTGGCGGCGGCGCCGAGCACTGACGGGTCAAGAGGCCGTTAGCTCCCTGCCAGTTGCTTTGCATGGTGCGCCAGGTGGTCCGCCATGAAGCTCTGGATGAAGTAGTACCCGTGGTCATAGCCCGCGTGCTGGCGCAGCGTCAGCGGCTGGCCAATGGCCTGGCAGGCCTCTTCGAACAGGCGCGGGTTCAACTGCGTGGGCAGGAACTTGTCGGCCAGCCCCTGGTCGATCAGAATGCCCGCAGGGTAGGGCGCCACCGGCTGGTGCTGCATGAGCACCGTGGCATCGTGCTCGATCCAGGCCGTGCGGTCCGCGCCCAGGTAGCCCGTGAAAGCCTTCTCGCCCCAGGGGCACTGCGTGGGCGCGCAAATGGGCGCAAACGCCGACACACTCTTGAACCGCCCCGGATGGCGCAGCGCCAGCGTCAGCGCGCCATGTCCGCCCATCGAGTGGCCGAAGATGCCCAGGCGCTCGCCATCCACGGGCAGTTGCGCCGCCACCTGCGGCAGCAGCTCCTTCACCACATAGCTTTCCATGCGCCAGTGGCGCGCCCAGGGCTCGGCCGTGGCATCGAGGTAAAAGCCCGCGCCCACGCCAAAGTCCCAGCTCTCCGCCTCGCCCGGCACATTGGCGCCGCGCGGGCTGGTGTCGGGCGCAATCAGCGCCAGCCCCAGCTCGGCCGCCAGGCGCTGGGCCCCGGCCTTGACCATGAAGGTCTCTTCGGTGCAGGTCAGCCCCGCCAGGTACAGCAGGGCCGGCACGGGCCCCTGCTGCGCCGCTGGCGGCAGGTAAACCGAGAACTTCATCGGCAGCCCGATCTCGGTGGAAGCGTGCTGATAAAAGCGCTGCACGCCGCCAAAGCAGGCGTGCTCGCTGAGCAGTTCAAACGATGTGGAAGACATGTTCAGCAGAGCCTCAAGCGGCGTATTTCACAACCGAGCGGATCGACTTACCCTCGTGCATCAAATCGAAGGCTTCGTTGATGTCCTTGAGACCCATGGTGTGCGTCACAAACGGCTCCAGCTGGATCTTGCCGGCCATGGCGTCTTCCACCATGCCGGGCAACTCGCTGCGGCCCTTCACGCCGCCAAAGGCCGTGCCCAGCCACTTGCGGCCCGTCACCAGCTGGAAGGGCCGGGTCGAGATCTCCTGCCCCGCACCGGCCACGCCGATGATGACCGACTGCCCCCAGCCGCGGTGCGCGCATTCCAGCGCCGCACGCATCACGTTCACGTTGCCGATGCACTCGAAGCTGTGGTCCACGCCCCAGGTCGTCATCTCCACGATCACCTGCTGGATCGGCTTGTCGAAGTCCTTGGGGTTGATGCAGTCCGTGGCGCCAAAGGTCTTGGCCAGGTCGAACTTGCTCGGGTTGGTGTCGATCGCGATGATGCGCCCCGCCTTGGCCAGCTTGGCGCCCTGGATCACGGCCAGGCCAATGCCGCCCAGGCCAAACACCGCCACCGTATCGCTCTCCTGCACCTTGGCCGTGTTCTTCACCGCGCCCAGGCCCGTGGTCACGCCGCAGCCCAGCAGGCACACCTGCTCGGGGTTGGCCTGGGGGTTGATCTTGGCCAGCGACACCTCGGCCACCACGGTGTACTCGCTGAAGGTCGAGCAGCCCATGTAGTGGTAGATCGGCTGGCCGTTGTAGCTGAAGCGCGTGGTGCCATCGGGCATCACGCCCTTGCCCTGCGTGGCGCGCACCGCTACGCACAGGTTGGTCTTGCCACTCTTGCAGAACAGGCACTCGCCGCACTCTGCGGTGTACAGCGGAATCACATGGTCGCCCGGCTTCACGCTGGTCACGCCTTCGCCCACTTCCACCACAATGCCCGCACCCTCATGGCCCAGCACCACGGGGAACAGGCCCTCGGGGTCGTCACCGCTCAGGGTGAAGGCATCCGTGTGGCATACGCCCGTGTCGGTGATGCGGATCAGCACCTCGCCCTTCTTGGGCGGTGCCACGTCGATCTCGACGATCTGCAGGGGTTCTCCGGCCTTGAAGGCCACGGCGGCTTTGGATTTGATGGTCATGGTGTTGGGGTGATGGGTTGGTAAAGGGGAGGGGGCCTGAGGTTCTGCGACCTCCGGGCACGGGTGGACTGCATGACTGTAGGCCATGTGCAGCGCATGCAGAAACCCATGGCCGCAGACCTTGGGGGTATGGCCGAATTCCATCGTTCATGCCCCTGGCGGACATGGCCTCCCGTATAGTCCATCGCCTTGCCCTGCACCCGCTCGCCCATGGACAACCACCATCCGCACCACCACCCCGCCGGCCAGCCCCACCGCATCGACCTCGTCGTCTACCCCGGCTTCAAGGCGCTGGAGGCCGTGGGCCCCATGTCCGTGTTCGACTACGCCAACGTCCACCTGCGCCAGCACGGCCGGCCCGACGGCTACGCCGTGCGCGTGGTGGCGGCCCAGGCCGGGGCCGTGCAGTCCGACACCCTCATGGCCCTCACGGCCACCCACACCCTTGCCGAGCTGGAGCAACAAGAGGGCGGCACAGGCTGCACCGTGGTGCTGGTCGGCTCGCGCAACATCGAGCAGGTGCTGGCCGCCTCGCCCGACCTCGTCGCTTGGGCCGCCCGCGTCGCCCCGCGCGTGGACCGCATGATCGCCCTGTGCTCCGGCAGCTTCTTCCTGGCCGCCGCCGGGCTGCTCGACGGCCGCCGCGCCGCCACCCACTGGAGCGTGGCCGCCCTGCTGCGCCAACGCTACCCCGCCATCGACGTGGACCCCGATGCCATCTACGTGCGCGACGGCCCGCTGTGGACGTCGGCCGGCGTCACCGCCGGCATCGACCTCGCCCTGGCCCTGGTGGAAGAGGATTTTGGCCACGCCCTCGCGCTGGAGGTGGCGCGCGACCTCGTCATGTACCTCAAGCGCCCAGGCGGCCAATCCCAGTTCAGCGTGCAACTGGCCAGCCAGGGCACCGCCCACCGCGACATCCAGGCCGTGCAGACCTGGGTCCTCGACCACCTGGCCGAACCCATGCCCCTGGCCGCGCTGGCCGCGCGCGCTGCCATGAGCGAGCGGCACTTTCGCCGGGTGTTCGTGCAGGAGACGGGGCAAACTCCATCGGCGTTTGTCGATGCCGCGCGGCTGGAAGGGGCGCGGCGGTTGCTGGAGTCAACATCCCAGCCGCAGGCCGCTTTGCCGCTGAAAACCGTGGCCGCGCGCGTGGGCATGGGGTCGGAGCAGGCGCTGCGGCAGCTGTTTGTGCGGCATCTGGGGATCACGCCACAGGCGTATCGGGAGCGGTTTGGCGGGCCGGGGCGCCGCTGAATCGCAGCAGTCCTGAGCGGGACTGAAACAAGGGTAGGGCACGGCCCGGGCCGTGCCCCCTGGGGCTCAGGTGGAGTGCATCAGCAGGGGCTCCTGCCGGCGCAGCTCGCGCACCTTGAGCGTGGCGCGGCCCAGGCCGGTCACGGTCAGCACCTGGGCCGGCCCGCCAGTGCCCGCTGGCGGCAACGATGCCGTGACCATCCCCGCAGCCGCCAACACCCTGAGCTTGTCGATCTGGCCCTCGTCCGACACAGCGAGCGGCAACTCGGCATCGGCAATTTCACGAAGGAACTCGATAGGCATGGCATGTGCTCCAGAATTTTTTTGATGCCCGTGGAAATAAGGGCTGCCATGGTGATTTCAAGAACCATGTCGGCGCGTTGAGTGAGACGGCCCGCCGCGCAACCCCTTGGGAGCCTGGGGGCCTACTGGTCCCGCTGCTGCTCCCACAGGGCCCTGGCCGCGGTCAGGCTGACCGCACCGGAATGTGCCTCACGGCATCGCGCTCGGCTTTCGGTATCTCGATGCGCAACACCCCGTCGCGGTACACGGCCACGCCCTGCGCGGCCTGCACGCGCGCAGGCAGTGCCAGGTAGCGGTAGAACGAGCCGTAAGCCCACTGCGACACCTGCCACCCGCCTGTGCGGGCCTGGTGGAACTGTGAGCGCCGCACGCCCCGCACCTTCAGCGCGCGCTCCTGCACCTCGATGCTGAAATCCTCGCGCTGCATGCCCGGCGCATCGATCCGCACGATCACTGCGCGCTCATCCTCCAGCACCGCGGCGGACATGAAGGCCCAGCCCTTGATGCGTGACACCGGGTTGCGCAACGGGCCGGCTTCATCATCGGCTGCTCGGCCAACTGGCGCCCGCAGCGGCGGCCTGTGCTGGTCCCAGGCCTGCCGGGCCCGGGCTAACAGGCCACGCCAGCCGCTGGACATTGCGCTCCACAGGGAGCCCACACCCTGCTTAGGTTTTGCTGCCATAGGGTTCATGTTCATTCTCCGGCAATGGTGGTGTTGTGTGCCCCCCGCAGCTCAGTGGATCGCCACGGGAATCTTGCGCGCCTGCGCATGGGCCTTTTTCGGAATGTGCAGTGACAGCACGCCATCCTTGAGCTGCGCCTGAATGCCGTCGGTATCCAGCTCGCGGCTCAGCACAAAGCTGCGGCGGTAGCGCGGTACGCGCACCTCGGCATGCACCGCCTCCAGGCCCTCCGGCATGCGGGTTTGCACCGTGCCCTCGATCAATAGCGATTCGCCCTCTACCTTGATATCCAGTTGCTCACGCGGCACGCCGGGCATGTCGGCCAGCAAGGTGATGCCATGCGGGTTCTCGAACACGTCCACGGCCGGCAGCACCGAATGCTGCAGATCCTGCTCCACCGCGCTGTTGCCACGGGTGTTGGCGGCGGCAGCGCCGGTGGTGGTGGTGACTTGTTGTTGCTGTTGCTGCGTCATGATGGGTTCTCCTCGATGGTCTGTGGGTTCCGTCGGCCTTCAGTGGATGGCGATGCGCGTGGGCTGGGGCGCTTCCTTGCGGGCGATGCTCACCTGCAGCACGCCGTCCCGGTAGCTCGCGCTCACCTTTTCAGGGTCGATGTCGTCCGGTAGCGAAACGGTGCGCGAGAACGCGCCGTTGCGCCGCTCGCGCGCATAGACCTGCACGCTGGAGTCGTTCTGCGGAATGGTGCTGGCCCGCTCACCCGAGATGCGCAGAATGCCCCGGTCCAGGTCCACGTCGATCTTCGACGGATCGAGGCCGGGCACGAAGGCGTACACCTCCACGCTCGACGGCGTGCGCCCCACGTTCAGGGCCGGCAAGGTGCCCGAGGCAACGGATCGAATGGCGCTCGGCAGGCTGGCAGCGCCGAACACGTCGTCGAGTTCACGGCGCAGCCGCTCGAAATGACCGAACAGGCTGCCTGGATGATTCAACAGCGATGCATACATGGTGGGTCCTCCAAGGGGTGGGTTGATGAACACACCGGCAGGACGGACACCGTCCTGGCCGGCTCGGAAGGAAAAATAGAGCCGGCCAAAAGAGTTTCAAGAGGGTTTTTTTGCAGGCGTGAAACCCTGTCTTCACAGGCGGTGCAGCCTGCGGGGGGGCGTCAAAAAGCGCAAGGTGCAACAGGTGCGCCATTGCCCCCCGCCATTCGCCGTCTGCCATCTACGTGCGCACCGGACGGCGTGCTGTGGACATCGGTCGGCGTCACCGCCGGCATCGACCTCGCCCTGGCCCTGGTGGAAGAGGATTTTGGCCACGCCCTGGCGCTGGAGGTGGCGCGCGACCTGGTCATGTACCTCAAGCGCCCAGGCGGCCAATCCCAGTTCAGCGTGCAACTGGCCAGCCAGGGCACCGCCCACCGCGACATCCAGGCAGTGCAGACCTGGGTGCTCGACCACCTGGCCGAACCCATGCCCCTGGCCGCGCTGGCCGCCCGCGCCGCCATGAGCGAGCGGCACTTTCGCCGGGTGTTCGTGCAGGAGACGGGGCAAACGCCCTCGGCGTTTGTCGATGCGGCGCGGCTGGAAGGGCGTGGCGCTTGCTGGAGTCAGCATCACAGCAGCAGGGTGGAGCAACACGGCCTCTCAAAACCGTGGCCGCGCGAGTGGGCATGGGGTCGGAGCAGGCGCTAAGGCAGCTGTTTGTGCGGCATCTGGGGATTACGCCGCAAGCGTATCGGGAGAGGTTTGGGGCCGGGGAGGCAGTGATTTGGATGAGTCTTTGACTCAACGCTTAACAATGCAAGCCGCCACTTTTAAGGTTATCCTTGTAAAAATATGTACAACTACATGTGTCAATTAAAACTTGACTGGTACTACGGTTGGTGATAATCCAAATTAACATGGCAGCGTAAGAGCTGGTGGGGCGGGCATGATGGGATGGATGTACGGATTGCGGCAGGTGATTTATAGAAATGAATCTCCTAATACTTTGAATGAATGCGCCAATAACGGCTGGTTCTCTTTTTCGGGATCCGAGTTGGTTATTGTTTTCGTTCATGGATTTTTGTCCGATTCAAATAAATGCTGGCGTTCATCCAGCGGATCTTATTGGCCAAAAATAGTCATGGATGATAGTCGATTTAGTGGTGCTTCTGTTTATCTCGGCGGCTTTCATACGTCTATTAATTCTGGTGAATATGATATTAGGCAGTGTGCCTCTGAATTAATTGATTCGTTGAGATTGAAAGATGCTGATCAAAAATGTCCATTGGACTTTCAAAATTTTCTATTTGTTTGCCACAGTCTTGGCGGTGTGGTGTGTCGGCGCATGCTCGAAGAATCTTCGCAAAGGTTTTCTGGAAAAACGATTGGACTTTTCTTGGTTGCATCGCCTACTCTGGGCTCTGAATACGCAGATAATTGGGGTGCGGTGGGGCGGCTCTATGGTAATAAAATTGCTTCAGAGCTGAAAAAAAGTAGTGCGGCACTGGTGGATATTGATGAGCGTTTTCGGAAGCTTCTGGAATATAATCGGTTTAATGCTTTGGTCGGAGCGGAGGTTTGTGAGCAAAATGGACCTATTATGTCGAAGTATCTCCCTATTAGGACTAAGCCAATTGTTGCTGCAGAAAATGCGGCAAGATATTTTGGATCGACAAAAATTATTGCCAAGACAAATCATTCTACTATTGCTAAGCCTTCTTCGTTAGAGGACGCTTCTCATAAGAGTCTTGCTCTTTTTTACCAAGAGAAGCTGAAGCCAGTGTTGTTGCGCAGTTCGCTAAATTTTAAGTCTAGTAAGGCGCTTCTCCCGGTGGCAAATCCATTGTTCGAGGTTTATGGCGGCGCGCATTCTGAATTTTACGTTGTGCGGCCTATTGACGAGTCGTTGGCCGTTAAAATAAAAAATCGCAGCGTTTGGATATACGGGAAATCGGGTGTAGGGAAGACCTCATTGGCTAAGCGCGTAATTGAACGGCTTGGAGGAAAAACGGCTGAAATTCATTTGGGCCATCTGGATGATGCGTCGGCTAAAGATCAGCTGTTAGTGGATATTATTTTTCGACTTAGTCCTGATGAGGATGTTAATCAGCTAAATCTCCACCAGCGAGCGGTACAGTTGATTAATGAAAGGACGGCGGAAACAACTATTCCGATTTTTTTGGATGAAGTTCCTATCGCGCCCGATGGGATTTCTGTGCTGGCTAATATGATTGGTAATATTCTGGATGCTGCTAAGCAAGCTAATTCGAATAATGTTAATTTTCTGATTTGTTCGATATCAGCACCTCCGAGTGATTCGATTTCTCAAAAAATGCGAGAACGTATTAATTTTGTTGAGGCGGAGCTATGGGCTGACGAATATTTGAAGGTGCTTTTTGATATGATTGCGAGGCAATTAAATCTAGTTGATTTCGTGGCTAATGAGCGTTCATCTGTTATAGAAGGTGCTAAAGGGCTGCCTCGCTTTATAAAGAACTTTTTCAGGGCGATTCATCACGCGGATGACCGAGTGAGCTCACAAATGGCGTTAGCGAGAGCGTTGAGTGAGGTCAAATGATGAAACAAGAGAAAGTTCTCAAGCCGCTGCCAATTGTTCCACCAGAGCTTTATGTAGAGCGAAGTGCAGATCGGCAGCTCGCAAGAATTTTAAATGACATGGGTCGGCCTGGCTACGTTCTTGTGGCTCGGCAAATGGGGAAAACGAATCTACTTCTGAATGCAAAGCGCGCGTTCGAATACGCTGAAAATAGTTTTGTATTTCTTGACTGTTCTAATGGTTTTCATGATTCACGTTCATTTTTTAGAAATATCATCGATACTTTTTTTGATATCACTACTTTTGAATTGAATGAGGGGTGGAAAAATTCTCTTCTTTCAAAAAGAAGTTCCTTGTCTAGACCTCCTCACAAAGAACATGAGGCCGAGCTGCGTGATATTCTTTCCGTGTTTCCCGGAAAGCTCATAGTTTGCTTGGATGAAATCGATGCATTGAATAAGTGGACTTATTCGGATCAGGTTTTTTCATTTATAAGAAGTGTGTATTTTCTTCGAAGTAACTTCCCTGTTTTTGAGCGGTTGACTTATGTTTTGTCTGGGGTGGCTGAACCGGCGGATATCATTAAGAACAAGGATATTTCACCTTTTAATATTGGCGAAAAAATTTATCTTGATGACTTTTCTTTAGAAGAGACGAAGCAGTTGCTGGATAAGTCAATATTGCCCAAGGATGATTTTATTGCGAAAAGCATATACGATTGGGCCAGTGGACACCCCAGAATTACTTGGGATATGGCTTCTGAGTTGGAGGATCTGTATGGGGAGGGGCGAGTATTGTCGCCCAGTTTGGTTGATGAAGTTGCAAAAAGACTATACATGTCTGATGTTGAGAGTGCTCCAATTGATAATATTAAGCGTTTGGCTCGGGAGAATAAGGATATTAGGGCGGCACTGATTGCAATGCAGTATGGCACATCAGCTATTCTTACGGAATCAATTAGAGCTAAACTTTATCTTGCCGGAATTACCAAGATGGCTGAAAAGCAAGAAATGGTTTCCTTTAAAAATAAAGTTTTGGAAGAGTCGCTGTCGTTTAATTTTTTGATAACTCTGCCATCAGAGTCTACTAGGGAGGTTATTGACAAAGGTGTGCAGAGCTTTAATAACGAAAATTACTATGTCGCTGCGAACGAGTTCATTGAGGCACTGAAGATTGCGAAAGGCGCAGAAGAAGTCGAAGCTCAGCTATGGCTGGCAAGAGCGCAGTTTTATTCCGGCGAATTTCTGGATGTGATCGAGAATTTAAGCAGTCAAAAGCTACTGACTCATCCAGATGCGGGAAAAGGCGACTTAGTTGAAATTTCCTATCTCAAAGGCTCTGCACATTTGCATAGTGAGAAATTTTCCGAGGCTGTGGTTGAGTTGCGCAGTCTTTTGGATATTAAATATTCAGGTAGGTTTTATTATGAGGCGGCGGTTGACTACATATATGCGGCACTTGAGGGGCCTGAAACAATACCTCTGGATGGTATAGAAAGCCTTTGCAAAAAGCTGTTGGATGATCGCGCAGAGCTTTTAGGCTCTACTTACCTGTTCAGGCCGCAAACAGAAATCTTAGCTCGCGTGCATTATTGTTTCGCTAAAACACTTTTACGCCAAGGTGCGCGTGAGCGTGCTGCTTCAGTTGCAAGTTCTGGGATGGAGTTTGCCGCAATAAACACTAAAATTTTGCTGCTTTTGGTACTGTTTGATGCTGGAAGCAATAAGGTAAAAAATACTGTCATAAATCAGGGGTTGGCATTTCTTAAAGGGTGCAAAGGATTCTCCAGTTTTGCGTTCTTAAAGCCTGATACGGTAGATGTTAAGACACTCTTTGATGTGCTTCGTAGACTACCCGTCAATCAAGTATCACAGGCGATGTCCTATATTTACTCTGAAGCGAAAATTGGCTTGAGTCAATCGAAGGTTTTTCCTGAGCTTGCAAATTTGGCATTTTCTCGTAGTGACAATGCTTTGACAGCGGCTTTTTTAGAGGTGGGTCTCAATGCGCAATTTGAGGAATTTAATTTATTAGAGCGTAGAAATATGTGGCGCTCTATTATGTTTATTTCGCCTGAAAAGATTTCAAAATATGGAAGGGATTTTATCGATTCTTTTGATGATATGCATTCGCCTAGGGCGGAGGATGTGAGGATATTGAATAATATTGCAATTCATAGCATGAATGGAGCTGGTTTTTCGACATCGAATAAAGCAGTTGAATTGCTAAAAGTATTTCTAAAGGAAAATCCTAGTCTTCCGGAGTTGGAGCGAAATAGTTTAGTATTGTTGATTGAATTTATTGATGCACATATAGCTTTTGCGTCACATCCAACGCATGGGCAAATAGCTGCTGCTAGATTTTTGCACGAAAAAATTTCAGCTTTAGGGGATTTTGTTTTTCAAGGCTTTAATAGGAATCATGGGCGTCTTATGCAGTCGCAATTGACGTGGTTGCTTGCGAAGTTTGGTTCGCGCGTGGATGTTAGAAATGGATTAAAAATAAAGCCTAATGACTATGTGTTGGTGAAATATGGCGATAAGACTATCAGGGGGAAGTTTAAAAAATATGAAAATGATATTAGGCGAGGGGTTTGTGAGTTGATTGGGAAGGCTGATTGAGGGGTACGTTGATTCTGGCTTATTTTGATTCGGCATTGATTTAAATTTTTGATATTGAGTTCTGCAAAGAGCTTCTACGGTATCTTTTTTGAGTGGTTTCGATTTGAAGCCTGCCGCCAGAGGCGCAATGCTGGCGCCTCTATCAACCGGTGAGTCTTAAAACCCCGCACTCCAAAAAGAAAAGCGCGTGGCCGCCGCCCTTTCACGGCTGCGGTCAGGCGCTTCGGTCTGGCAACCAAGGCGCACGATGGTGCGTCCTAAAGGTATCCAAGCAATCTTTCACAAAACGCCTCCTCCTGCTTCTTGCTCACAGAAGGCAACAACACAGTTAACAGCAGACCGCCGCCACCGCCAGCAGCGATGCCGACAGTGGCCGGGTCACCAGCACATTCCAGTCCCCGCGCGACAGCAGCAATGCGCGGCATACGCTCTCTTCATCATGGGCCCCAAATCAGCAGCAGCAACGGGGCAGGTTCGGAGACGAGCTTGTGGAACACGTAGCTCACCACGCCGAAGACGGCCACCATCCAGATCTCGAAAGTGTTGTTGATCTCGGAGTACACGCCAATCGCGTAGAACAGCACGATGGCGGGGAACAGCCACTTGTAGGGGATGGACAACAGCTTGAGCCACAGGCCTATCATGGGCAGGGTCAGCACCACCAGCACCAGGTTGTCGAGCCACATCGATGTGATCAGGCCCCAGAACAGGGCGGGGCTGGATGTTGTGGGTGGTCGTAGTGCCCATTACCAGCGCTATCAATGCGTGGGGGAATGCTCAAGCCTCAGCCGCGGGATGAGCGCGGTCCGAGCACCCACCTGCAAGGGCTTTGAGCATGAAAAAGCCCGCCGAAGCGGGCTTGTCTGTTGTGCCATGCCGCAAAGGCCAATAAGGCCTTCGTAAGGCAACTGCCGATCAGCGCTTGCCGATGGGCGGCACATCCCGGCGCACGGAGCCCGTGAACAGCTGGCGTGGGCGGCCGATCTTGTACTCGGGGTCGCCGATCATTTCGTTCAGCTGGGCGATCCAGCCGACCGTGCGGGCCAGGCTGAAGATGCCGGTGAACAGGTTCACGGGGATGCCGATGGCGCGCTGCACGATGCCGGAGTAGAAGTCCACGTTCGGGTAGAGCTTGCGCTGCACGAAGTAGTCGTCTTCCAGGGCGATCTTTTCCAGTTCCTTGGCCAGCTTGAACAGGGGGTCGTTTTCCAGGCCCAGTTCGGCCAGCACTTCGTTGCAGGTTTCCTGCATGAGCTTGGCGCGGGGGTCGTAGTTCTTGTACACGCGGTGGCCAAAGCCCATGAGCTTGACGCCGGAGTTCTTGTCCTTGACCTGCTTGATGAACTCGCCGATCTTTTCCACGCCGCCTTGGGCCTGGATGTCATACAGCATGTTCAGCGCTGCTTCGTTGGCGCCGCCGTGGGCAGGGCCCCACAGGCAGGCCACGCCGGCGGCGATGGCTGCGAACGGGTTGGTGCCCGACGAGCCGCACAGGCGCACGGTGGAGGTCGATGCGTTCTGCTCGTGGTCTGCGTGCAGGATGAAGATGCGGTCCAGCGCGCGTTCCAGCACGGGGTTGACCTTGTACTCTTCGCAGGGCGTGCCGAACATCATGCGCAGGAAGTTGCCTGCGTAGCTCAGGTTGTTCTGCGGGTACATGTAGGGCTGGCCCACGCCGTACTTGTACGCCATGGCCACCAGGGTGGGCATCTTGGCGATCAGGCGGATGGCAGCGATCTCGCGGTGCTGCGGGTTGTTGATGTCCGTGCTGTCGTGGTAGAAGGCCGACAGGGCGCCCACCAGGCCGGTCAGCACGGCCATGGGGTGCGCGTCACGGCGAAAGCCCCGCAGGAAGAACTGCATCTGCTCGTTGACCATGGTGTGGTTGGTCACGCGGCTGGTGAAGTCGGTCTTCTGGGCTTCGTTGGGCAGGTCACCGTACAGCAGCAGGTGGCAGGTTTCCAGGAAGTCGCAGTTCTGGGCCAACTGCTCAATGGGGTAGCCGCGGTACAGCAGTTCGCCCTTGTCGCCATCGATGTAGGTGATGGCCGACTGGGTCGCTGCCGTCGACAGGAAGCCCGGGTCATAGGTGAACATGCCCGTTTGCGCGTACAGCTTGCGGATGTCGATGACATCCGGGCCAATGCTGCCCTGGTAGACCGGCAGGTCTACGCTGGGGCTGCCGTTACTGAACGACAGGGTGGCTTTGTTGTCAGCTAGCTTCATTGTTACTTTCCTTGGGTAGGTTTGCCGGAATTCCGGTGGTAAGGGGCCCTGTCTCCAGGTCAGGCCCGGGGCCGCGCTGCGCCACCACTGAGCCGCAGCATGCCGAGTACTTCACGCACTTCTTCTGTATCGAGCGGACCTTCGGGCTCACGGCGGGCGAGCACCAGGTCCAAAAGGTCGTTGTCCGCCAGGTCCATCAACTGGGTCATGCCGTAGGCCTGGCGCCAGTTGATGGTGGCCCCGTGCAGCGCAAAGAAGTTCTCGATGTAGAGATCGTTCTCCAGCAGGCCGCGGCGCGAGCGCCAGTGCAGTTTGGCGCGCTCGCGGTCGTCCAGCAGGTCGGTAGGGGCCGGCGTCTGGGCGACGGGGGTCAGGGTCTCGGACATGGCAGTACGGGTCTCAAGAGGGTCAGACAGTGCGGCGCACCATCAGTTCCTTGATCTTGCCGATGGCCATCGTGGGGTTGAGGCCCTTGGGGCACACGTCCACGCAGTTCATGATGGTGTGGCAGCGGAACAGGCGGTACGGGTCTTCCAGGTTATCCAGGCGCGCACCCGTGGCTTCGTCGCGGCTGTCGGCGATGAAGCGGTAGGCCTGCAGCAGGCCGGCGGGGCCCACGAACTTGTCGGGGTTCCACCAGAAGCTGGGGCAGCTCGTGGAGCAGCTCGCGCACAGGATGCACTCGTACAGGCCGTTGAGCTCTTCGCGCTCTTCGGGGCTCTGCAGGCGTTCCTTCTCGGGGGCCAGGTCCTCGGTGATGAGGTAGGGCTTGATCGAGTTGTACTGCTTGAAGAACTGCGTCATGTCCACGATCAGGTCGCGGATCACCGGCAGGCCGGGCAGGGGCTTCAGAACAATGGTGCCCTTGAGGGTGTTCATGTTCGTCAGGCACGCCAGGCCGTTCTTGCCGTTGATGTTCATCGCGTCCGAGCCGCACACGCCTTCGCGGCACGAACGGCGGAACGACAGCGACGGGTCCTGCTCCTTGAGCTTGACCAGGGCGTCCAGCAGCATGCGCTCGTGGCCATCGAGTTCGATCTCGATGGTCTGCATGTAGGGCTTGGCGTCCTTGTCCGGATCGTAGCGGTAGATTTGAAAGGTGCGCTTCATGTTGTTCTTTCGTGAGGCTGCTGGTTCATCAGAACGTACGGACCTTGGGAGGCACGCTGTCCACCGTCAGGGGCTTGAGGTTCACAGGCTTGTAGGTCAGGCTGTTGTTCGCGCTGTGCCACAGGGTGTGCTTCATCCACTCCTTGTCGTTGCGGCCCAGCGGGAACTCAGCGTGGTCGGCAGGGTGCTCGTAGTCGTACACCGTGTGCGCGCCACGGCATTCGCGGCGGGCCGCGGCCGAGGTCATCGTGGCCTGGGCCACTTCGATCAGGTTGTCGACTTCCAGGGCTTCCATGCGGGCCGTGTTCCAGACCTTGGACTTGTCCTTCAGGGTCACGCCGCCCACGCGTTCGCGGATGGCGTTGATCTTGACCGTGCCTTCGTCCATGCTGGCCTGCGTGCGGAACACGCCGGCGTGCTGCTGCATGCTCGAGCGGATGTCGTTGGCCACGTCCTGGGCGTAGATGCCTTCGGTAGAGTCCTGCAGCTGGTTCAGGCGCGCCAGGGTGCGCTCTGCACCGTCGGCAGGCACGGCCAGGTTGTCGCCAAAGCCCTTCACGTAGCTCACGATGTGCTTGCCGGCCGACTTGCCGAAGACCAGCAGGTCCAGCAGCGAGTTGGTGCCCAGGCGGTTGGCGCCGTGCACCGAGACGCACGAGCATTCGCCCACGGCGTAGAGGCCGTTGACCACGTTGTTCTGCTGGCCGTCGTGCACCACGACCTGGCCGTTGATGTTGGTGGGGATGCCACCCATCTGGTAGTGGATGGTGGGCACCACAGGGATCGGTTCCTTGGTGATGTCCACGTTGGCGAAGTTGTGGCCGATCTCTTCCACCGATGGCAGGCGCTTGCGGATGGTGTCCGCGCCCAGGTGATCGAGCTTCATCAGGATGTAGTCCTTGTTCGGACCACAGCCACGGCCTTCCTTGATTTCCTGGTCCATCGAGCGCGACACGAAGTCACGCGGTGCCAGGTCCTTCAGGGTGGGCGCATAGCGCTCCATGAAGCGCTCGCCATTGCTGTTGAGCAGGATGGCGCCTTCGCCGCGGCAGCCTTCGGTCAGCAGCACGCCCGCGCCGGCCACGCCGGTGGGGTGGAACTGCCAGAACTCCATGTCCTGCAGCGGGATGCCGGCACGTGCCGCCATGCCCAGGCCGTCGCCGGTGTTGATGAAGGCGTTGGTCGACGCCGCGAAGATGCGGCCCGCGCCGCCGGTGGCCAGCAGCACGGCCTTGGCGTGCAGCTCGTACAGGTCGCCGGTTTCCAGCTCCAGCGCGGTCACGCCGACCACGTCGCCCTGGGTGTTGCGGATCAGGTCCAGCGCCATCCACTCCACGAAGAAGTTGGTCTTGGACTTCACGTTCTGCTGGTACAGCGTGTGCAGCATGGCGTGGCCGGTGCGGTCGGCCGCGGCGCAGGCGCGCTGCACGGGCTTTTCACCGTAGTTGGCGGTGTGGCCGCCGAAGGGGCGCTGGTAGATGGTGCCGTCGGGGTTGCGGTCGAACGGCATGCCGAAGTGTTCGAGCTCGATCACCACGTTCGGCGCTTCGCGGCACATGAACTCGATGGCGTCCTGGTCGCCCAGCCAGTCCGAGCCCTTGATGGTGTCGTAGAAGTGGTAGTGCCAGTTGTCCTCACTCATGTTGCCCAGCGATGCGGACACGCCGCCCTGCGCTGCCACCGTGTGCGAGCGGGTGGGGAAGACCTTGGACAGGCAGGCCACGTTCAGGCCTGCGCGGGACAGTTCCAGCGAGGCGCGCATGCCGGAGCCGCCGGCGCCGACGATGACGACGTCGAACTTGCGCTTGGTGATGTTAGCTTTGGAGTAGCTCATTGTTGTTTGCCTTCAGTCGCGGGGGGGATCAATCAGAGACGCCACAGAACCTGGATGCCCCAGCCGGCGCAGCCGACGAGCCAGACGATGGTGAAAACCTGCAGCACCAGGCGCAGGCCCACGGGCTTGATGTAGTCCATCAGGACTTCGCGCACGCCCACCCAGGCGTGCCAGGCCAGCGAAATGATCACGGTGAAAGTCAGCACCTTCATCCACTGGGCCGAGAAGATGCCGGCCCACTTGTCGTAGCCGATGGGGCCCTTGTTGAAGATCACCTGGACCAGCAGGGCCAGTGTGAACAGCGCCATCAGGATGGCGGTAACGCGCTGGCTGAGCCAGTCGCGCAGGCCATAGTGGGCGCCGACGACGACGCGCTTGGAACCGTAATTGACGGACATGGATGTTTTCCTTTTGTCTTGTTCTGCGTGGAGCACTTGGGGCAGCGGCCGCTGCCTTTTTTTATGGGGTTTGTCGAGCGGTCAGTACAGGCCGAACAGCTTGGCACCCAGCACCAGGGTCAGGGGGATACTGATGGCGAGCACGGCCAGGGCCGAGGTCTTGCCGAACTGCTTGTTCACGGCGCTGTGGCTCACATCCATCCACAGGTGGCGCAGGCCGGCCGTGAAGTGGTGCAGGTACGACCAGATCAGGGCCAGGGCCGCGAGCTTGACGAACCAGCCGGGCACGAAGCCGATGCCGATGTTGAACGCAGCGGTGAAGCGGGCGAACGAGATTTCGGACGACACCGAGGTGTCGAACATCCAGATGATGAAAGGCAGCAACAGGAACATGATCAGCCCGCTGCCGCGGTGCAGGATCGAGACCCACGCTGCAGGAGTCATGCGGTAGGTGGTCAGGTCCTTGAAGGCATTGATGTTGCGGAATTCAGGCCGTTTTTTGGCGAGTTCGGTCATGTTTTGTGCTTTCGTGGATGTAACTGCTTTGTAATTTGGACATGCAAAGAACGCAAAATTCTATTGCAACGCAACACACGCGGTTTCAAGTCGCCCCTAATGCCGACATTTCCGCTCAGTTGCCAGGGTAGTGTCAGCTCAGTTCATTACGGTAGTGGTGGGTGTCCGTGAGGTACAGCCCGCGCCGTAACTCCATCGGAACGTCGTTGTAGGTATACGCAATGCGCTCCACGCTGAGCAGCGGCGTGCCCGGTGCCACCTTCAGCACCGCAGCCTGTTCGGTATCAGGCAACACGGCTCGTATTTTCTCCTCGGCGCGCACCATGCGCACGCCGAAATCGATTTCGAACATCGCGTAGGTCGGGCCCTGGTAGCTGGCCAGCTGGTCTGCCGTCAGCCCTTTGAAAGCCTGGCCCGGCAGCCAGATGTCCTCGAGGATGGTGGGCACGCCCGCAAACGACAGCACGCGCCGCGCCTGCACCACCGGGTCGGCGCTGCGCAGCGCCAGCGCGCGCGCCACGTCGGCGCTGGCGCGCACGCGCTTGCAGTCGATCACCTGGCGCTGGGCGCGGCCCTCCACGCGGGCGTCGCCGGTGTCGGGCATGAGCTTCAAAAAGCGGTACTGCACATGCTGCTCGGCATGCGTGGCCACGAAGGTGCCCTTGCCCTGGCGGCGCATCACCAGGTTCTCGGCCGCCAGCTCGTCGATGGCCTTGCGCACCGTGCCCTGGCTCACCCGAAAGCGCGCGGCCAGGTCCATCTCGCTGGGGATCGCCTCGCCGGGCTTCCACTCGCCCTGCTGCAGGCTTTGCAGAATCAGGCCCTTGATCTGCTGGTACAGCGGGCTGAAAGCCGGCGTGGCAGAGCCCGCGCTGGCCGCAGGCTGTGCAGGGGTGTCGGCGTTGAGCGGTAGCGAGGACATGGCAGTCGGAGAATGGGGCTGTGGCTGGGGGCGTGTGGTGCGCTGCGAACGGGCAGGCGCACACCTTCCCCAGTTTGCTTTTTCAGGGTCCCGATCATATCTTATATAAGACATAAGACAAATTGACCAGGGTATTGAATCGGCGGTACACTCCAAGGCTGTTTTGCGGGGCACGGGCTGCTGGTAACAGGCGCTGGTGCTTGCGTTGCACACACCCCCTGATTTCCTCACTTCCCTGGAGTTCTCACCATGAGCAAGAAGCCCGTTCGCGTTGCCGTCACCGGCGCCGCTGGTCAAATCGGTTACGCACTGCTGTTCCGTATCGCCTCCGGCGAAATGCTGGGCAAGGACCAGCCGGTCATTCTGCAACTGCTCGAAGTCCCTGTCGAAGGCCCCCAGAAGGCGCTCAAGGGCGTGATGATGGAGCTGGACGACTGCGCGTTCCCGCTGCTGGTCGGCATGGAAGCCCACAGCGACCCGATGACCGCCTTCAAGGACGCCGACTACGCGCTGCTGGTCGGTTCGCGCCCACGTGGCCCGGGCATGGAACGCGCCGAGCTGCTGGCCGTCAACGGCGCCATCTTCACGGCACAGGGCAAGGCCCTGAACGCCGTGGCTTCGCGCAACGTGAAGGTGCTGGTCGTCGGCAACCCCGCCAACACCAACGCCTACATCGCCATGAAGTCGGCACCTGACCTGCCACGCAAGAACTTCACCGCCATGCTGCGCCTGGACCACAACCGCGCTGCCAGCCAGATCGCTGCCAAGACCGGCAAGGCCGTGGCCGACATCGAGAAGCTGACCGTCTGGGGCAACCACTCGCCCACGATGTACGCCGACTACCGTTTCGCCACCATCAACGGCGAAAGCGTCGCCAAGATGATCAACGACCAGGAATGGAACGCCAACACCTTCCTGCCCACCGTGGGCAAGCGCGGCGCCGCCATCATCGAAGCGCGCGGCCTGTCGTCGGCTGCTTCGGCTGCCAACGCCGCCATCGACCACATGCGCGACTGGGCCCTGGGCACCAACGGCCAGTGGGTCACCATGGGCATCCCGTCGGACGGCCAGTACGGCATCCCCAAGGACACCATGTTCGGCTTCCCTGTCACCTGCGAAAACGGCGAGTACAAGCTGGTCGAAGGCCTGGAGATCGACGCCTTCTCGCAAGAGCGCATCGACAAGACCCTGGCCGAGCTGCAAGGCGAGCAAGACGGCGTCAAGCACCTGCTGTAATCGGTAGCCAAAAGTCCTTCATGGCCGACTGGAACCCCGCGCTCTACCGCCGCTTCGAGGACGAGCGCACGCGCCCGGCCGATGAGCTGCTGGCGCGTGTGCCCCTGGCAGAGGCCACCCATGTGGTGGACCTGGGCTGCGGGCCGGGCAATTCCACCGAGCTGCTGGTGCGGCGCTTTCCAAAGGCGCAGGTCACCGGCATCGACACCTCGGCGGCCATGCTGGCCAGCGCGCGCGAGCGCCTGCCCGGCACGGCCTTCGAACAAGGCGACATCGCCACCTGGGTGCCCACCGTGGCACCCGACCTGATTTACGCCAACGCTGCCCTGCAATGGGTGGCGGGGCACGAAACCCTGGTTCCCCGGTTGTTCAGCCTGCTCGCCCCCGGCGGCGTGCTGGCCATCCAGATGCCCGACAACCGGCAACAACCCTCGCACCGCCTGATGCGCGACATCGCCGGGCAGTCGCCCTGGCGCGAGCCCATCGGCGATGCCGACAGCGTGCGCACCGAACTGGCCACCATCGCCGGCTACTACGACATGCTGGCCAGGGAGGCCGCCCTGGTGGACGTGTGGCACACCGTCTACCAGCACGTCATGCCCACGGCCGGCTCCATCGTCGACTGGCTGCGCAGCACCGGCCTGCGCCCCTTCCTCGACGCGCTGCCGGACGACGCCCTGCGCGCCAGTTTCCTGGCCGAGTACGAGCGCCGCATCGCCGAGGCCTACCCCGAGCGCAGCGACGGCAACCGCCTGCTGGCCTTTCCGCGCATGTTCATCGTTGCGCAGCGCCGTCCATCATGAGCACCGTGTCCGCACCCGCACACCCTGCCAGCGTATTGTTGGGCGCCCAGGCGGCCGCTGTGCGCCTGCCCGTCTGCGACCACTACAGCGGCGTGGAAGCGCGCATGAAAAAGAGCCTGCAGCTGCAGGCCGAGATGAGCGCCGAGTTCGGCCACTGCGTCTTCGACGTCACCCTGGACTGCGAAGACGGCGCCCCCGTGGGCCAGGAGCGCGAGCACGCCGCCCTGGTCGCGTCGCTGGTGCTGGGCGCCGCTGATGGCGCGCGCGTGGCCGCCCGCGTACACACCGTGGACCACGCCGCCTTTGCCAACGACATGGCCACCATTGCCGGCGAGGCTGGCCACCGCCTGTCGCACATCATGGTGCCCAAGGTCGAGTCGGTGGACGACGTGCTGCACGCCGAGAAGGCGCTGCTCGCCGCATCGGCCGGCCACCTGCCGCTGCACGTGCTGATCGAATCGCCCGCCGCCGTGCACCGCGCCTTCGAGATCGCCGCGCACCCGCGCGTGCAGAGCATCAGCTTCGGGCTCATGGATTTTGTCTCCGCGCACGGCGGGGCCATCCCCGCGTCGGCCATGGGCTCGCGCGGCCAGTTCGAGCACCCGCTGGTGGTGCGCGCCAAGCTCGAGATCGCCGCCGCCTGCCACGCGCACGGCAAGGTGCCATCGCACTGCGTGGTCACCGAGTTTTCCGACACCGCTGCCATGCAGGCCGCCGCCACCCGCGCCTCGCAGGAGCTTGGCTACACCCGCATGTGGAGCATCCACCCCGGCCAGATCCGCCCCATCCTGCAGGCCTTCGCGCCGCAGCAGGACGAGATCGACGTGGCCGCCCGCATCACTGTTTCCGCGGCGCAGGCCGACTGGGCGCCCATCAGCCACGATGGCACCCTGCACGACCGCGCCAGCTACCGCTACTACTGGCAGGTGCTCGAACGCGCCCACCAGACCGGGCGCGCACTGCCGCCCCAAGTAGCCCACTGGTTTGCTGCTTCCCCCGCTCCCCACCACGCTTGAAACCTTAAGCAGGACTCTCCCCATGAAATCACTGATTCTCACGTCCGCCCTGATGCTGGTGGCCCCTGGCCTTGCCCTGGCGCAGGCCGCTGCAGAGCCCGCCAAGAAGAGCGCGCCCGCTGCGAAGAAAGAAGCCGCTCCCAAGAAGGACACGGCTGCAGCCAAGCCGGCCGCCAAGCCCGCGGCCAAGACCGCCGAGGCCAAGGACAAGGCCCCTGCCAAGAAGACCGCCAAGGCAGAGCCCACCAGCAGCCGCCAGCAGCTGAACACAGCGGCCAACCAGGTGGCGTCCGGCCTCATCGCGGCCGATGCCGCGCTGAGCCCCGAAGAACAGGCCATTGCCCAGAAGGTGCACACCGGCCGCATTGCCTGCGAGCTGGGCGCCTTCGTCAACGTGACGGCCGATCCCGCCATCCCCGGGCGCTTTCACATCGAGGGCAAGGGCTTCAAGTACCACATGACTCCCGTGGTCACCAGCACCGGTGCCGTGCGCCTGGAAGACCAGAAGGGCGGCGCCGTGTGGCTGCAGATCGCCAACAAGTCCATGCTCATGAACCAGAAGCTCGGCCAGCGCCTGGCCGACGAGTGCATGAGCGCCGAGCAGACCCTGGTGGCCGAGGCCGCCAAGAAGGCGCCGCCCCAGAGCGTGTTCGACCCCGCGCCTGCCGCCACGGCCACTGCCACCACCAAATAACCAGAACCCGACGAGACACGGTACCCCCGCGCCGCATGGCCCTTGCAGCCCCGGCGCAACCACCCCACTTTAGAACGCAACCGGAGAAAAATGATGTTGAAAGCCTACCGTGACCATGTGGCCGAGCGCGCCGCGCTGGGCATCCCACCGCTGCCCCTGACGGCCAAGCAGACCGGCGAGCTGATCGAACTGCTCAAGAACCCGCCCGCTGGTGAAGAGGCCACGCTGGTGGACCTGATCACGCACCGCGTGCCAGCCGGCGTGGACGACGCCGCCAAGGTCAAGGCCAGCTACCTGGCCGCCGTGGCCCACGGTACCGAAGTTTGCACGCTGATCGGCCGCGAGCGCGCCACGCAGCTCCTGGGCACCATGCTGGGCGGCTACAACCTCACCCCCCTGATCGACCTGCTGGACGATGCGGCCGTGGCCTCCGTCGCCGCCGAAGCGCTCAAGAAGACGCTCTTGATGTTCGACCAGTTCCATGACGTCAAGGAAAAGGCCGACAAGGGCAACACCTTCGCCAAGTCCGTGCTGCAAAGCTGGGCCGACGCCGAGTGGTTCACCAGCCGCCCCGAAGTGCCCCAGAGCATCAAGCTCACCGTGCTCAAGGTCACCGGCGAAACCAACACCGACGACCTGTCGCCCGCGCCCGACGCCTGGAGCCGCCCCGACATCCCGCTGCATGCGCTGGCCATGCTCAAGAACAAGCGCGACGGCATCACGCCCGAAGAAGACGGCAAGCGCGGCCCCATCAAGTTCATCGAAGACCTGCGCGCCCGTGGCAACCTGGTGGCCTACGTGGGCGACGTGGTCGGCACCGGCTCCAGCCGCAAGTCGGCCACCAACAGCGTGCTGTGGTTCACGGGCGAAGACATCCCGTTCGTGCCCAACAAGCGCTTTGGCGGCGTGTGCCTGGGCAGCAAGATCGCTCCCATCTTCTACAACACCATGGAAGATGCCGGCGCTCTGCCCATCGAGCTGGACGTGAGCCAGATGAACATGGGCGACGAGATCGAGCTGCTGCCCTATGCCGGCAAGGCACTGAAGGACGGCCAGGTCATCGCCGAGTTCACCGTCAAGAGCGAAGTGCTGTTCGACGAAGTGCGCGCCGGTGGCCGCATTCCGCTGATCATCGGCCGCGGCCTCACGGCCAAGGCCCGCGAGGCCCTGGGCCTGGCGCCTTCCACCCTGTTCCGCCTGCCCCAGGTGCCTGCCGCTACCGGCAAGGGCTTCACCCTGGCGCAGAAGATGGTCGGCCGCGCCTGCGGCCTGCCCGAAGGCCTGGGCGTGGTGCCCGGCACGTACTGCGAGCCACGCATGACCTCGGTCGGCTCGCAGGACACCACCGGCCCCATGACCCGCGACGAACTGAAGGACCTGGCCTGCCTGGGCTTCAGCTCCGACCTGGTGATGCAGTCCTTCTGCCACACGGCCGCTTACCCCAAGCCCGTGGACGTGAAGATGCACCACGAGCTGCCCGACTTCATCAGCACGCGCGGCGGCATCTCGCTCAAGCCCGGCGACGGCATCATCCACAGCTGGCTCAACCGCATGCTGCTGCCCGACACCGTGGGCACGGGCGGCGACTCGCACACCCGCTTCCCCATCGGCATCAGCTTCCCCGCCGGCTCCGGCCTGGTGGCGTTCGCTGCCGCCACGGGCGTGATGCCCCTCGATATGCCTGAATCGGTGCTGGTGCGCTTCAAGGGCAAGATGCAGCCCGGCGTCACGCTGCGCGACCTGGTGCACGCGATTCCGCTGTACGCCATCAAGGCCGGCCACCTGACCGTGGCCAAGCAGGGCAAGAAGAACATCTTCTCGGGCCGCATCCTGGAAATCGAAGGCCTGCCGGACATGAAGGTCGAGCAGGCGTTCGAGCTGTCCGACGCGTCGGCCGAGCGCTCTGCCGCCGGCTGCACGGTGCGCCTGAACAAGGAACCCGTGATCGAGTACATCAACTCGAACATCGTGCTGCTCAAGAACATGATCGCCCAGGGCTACGCCGATCCACGCACCATCGGCCGCCGCATCAAGGCCATGGAAGCTTGGCTGGCCAATCCCCAGCTGCTGGCCCCCGATGAGAACGCCGACTACGCCGAAATCATCGAGATCGACCTGGCCGAGATCACCGAACCCATCGTCTGCTGCCCCAACGACCCCGATGACGCCAAGACGCTGTCGGACGTGGCCGGCGCCGCGATCGACGAAGTGTTCATCGGTTCGTGCATGACCAACATCGGCCACTTCCGCGCAGCCTCCAAGCTGCTCGAAGGCAAGAAGGACATCCCCGTCAAGCTGTGGATGGCCCCGCCCACGAAGATGGACGCGCACCAGCTCACCGAAGAAGGCCACTACGGCGTGTTCGGCGCGGCCGGTGCCCGCATGGAAATGCCCGGCTGCTCGCTGTGCATGGGCAACCAGGCCCAGGTGAAGGAGGGCGCCACCGTGATGTCCACCAGCACCCGCAACTTCCCCAACCGCCTGGGCAAGAACACCAACGTCTACCTGGGCTCGGCCGAACTCTCGGCCATCTGCTCCAAGCTGGGCCGCATTCCTTCCAAGGAAGAGTACCTGGCCGACATCGGTGTCATCAACCAGAACGGCGACAAGATCTACCAATACCTGAACTTCGACAAGATCGCCGAGTTCAAGGACGTGGCAGACGGCGTGGCCGCCTGATAGGCACCCTGAGGGACCGTTGACCGGTCCTTCCCAAGAAAAAGCGGCCCCGCGGGGCCGCTTTTTCTTTGCCTGCCCGCTCAGCCCAGCCGCATCGACAGCTCCACATCGCCGGCAAAGGGCACGCTCAGGTAGCCGCTGCCCGGCGCACGCACGCGCGCCAGGTAGTCGGGGCTGAAGTCGGCGTTGTCGGCCACGATCAGCGCGCCCGGGCGCAGGCGGGGCTCCACCAGCGCCAGCACGTCGGCGTACAGGGCCTTGGCGCCATCGAGCAGCAGCAGGTCGATGGCCTCGGGCAGGCCGCTGGCCAGGGTGTGCAGGGCATCGCCCTCGCGCACCTCGACCAGGTCGTCCAGGCCGCCCTGGGCCAAGTGCTCGCGCGCCCGGGCCACCTTGTTCGGTTCGAACTCGCTGGTGACAAGACGCCCGCCGCCGTTGTCGCGCAGCGCCGCGGCCAGGTGCAGGGTGGAGATGCCGAACGAGGTGCCGAACTCGACGATATGGTGCGCGCCCGTGCTGCGCGCCAGCAAGTAGAGCAGGGTGCCCGTGCTGCGCGACACCGGCAGCCACAGGTCCTTGATGCGGCTGTAGAAATCGAGGTACTCGGTCTTGCTGTGCATCAGGCGCTCGCGCTCTTCGCGCGAGATGCCGGCCAGTGCCGGGCTGGTGGCCGCATCGGCCTGCTCGAACAGGCGCTCCAGCAGGGGCGCCAGGGGAAGGGTGTTCAGTGTGTTCATGGACTTGTCCTGGATCGAAGCGCCTGGTGGGCACTCCCTTAGAATGCGATCAATTCGTCGCGTTTTGAGTATGCGATGAATTCGTCGCATTCACCAGTCGCATTCGCTGCCGCCCTTTTGGATCCCCATGACCGAACCCCGCCGTCCCCAGATCTCCTCGAGAAAGCAGCCCCAGCAGGCCCGTTCTGCCGGGCTCGTGGCCGCCATCCTGGAGGCCGCTGTTCAGGTTCTGGCCAAGGAAGGGGCGGCGCGCTTCACCACCGCCCGCGTGGCCGAGAAGGCCGGCGTCAGCGTCGGCTCGGTCTACCAGTACTTCCCGAACAAGGCGGCCATCCTGTTCCGCCTGCAGGCCGACGAATGGCAGCAGACGCAGGACATGCTGCGCAGCATCCTTACCGATGCCAGCCAGCCCCCGCTGGCGCGCGTGCGCACGCTGGTGCATGCCTTCATTCGCTCGGAGTGCGAGGAGGCCGGCATGCGCAGCGCCCTGCACGACGCGGCCCCGCTGTACCGCGATGCGCCCGAAGCGCAGGCCGTGCGTGCCAATGCCGACGGCATCATCGAGGCCTTCATGCAGGAGCTGTTGCCCGAGGTTCCCGCCGCGCAGCGCGCGCTGGCGGGCGACATGGTCACCGAAACCATGGCCGCCCTGGGCAGCCGCTTCTCTGCCAGCCCGCGCACCGAGGCCGAGATGACCGCCTATGCCGACGCCATGGCCGACATGTTCTGCGCCTACCTGCAGGCGCTGCAGCAGGGCTGAGCTGCAACGTATTTGCAACACAGCCGCCACCGGTTTGTCATGCAATTGTCATGATTGGCCTGCATTCTTCGCCCATAACAACAACAAAAAGAAATGGAGGGACATCCATGGCAAGAGAGAACAACCCCGAAGAGATAGACACCCTGGGCAAGCGCCTGGGGATGCTGCTGTTCAGCGGGCTCTTCGCAGCGGCCTTTGGCCTGGGCGGCTACTTCGCGGGGATCCAGCCCCTGGCGCAGACGCTCCGGGCGGCGCTGGAGGTGCGCAGCTGGCAGCCGGTGGCGGCCCAGGTGCTGGGCACCGAGCTCAAGCGCCACACGTCCAGCGACGGCACCACCTACCGGGTGCACGCCCGCTACCGCTACGAATTCGCGGGCCGGCAGTACGAGGGCACCCGGGTGGGGCTCGACCCCGAGGCCGGTGCCGACAACATCGGCGACTGGCACCAGCACTGGCACGGGCTGCTGCAAAGCGCCCAGTACCGTGGGCATCCCATCACCATCATGGTCAACCCGCAGGCGCCCGCGCAGGCCCTCATCGACCCTTCCATCCGCTGGGGGCTGCAGATGTTCCGCGTGCCCTTTGCCCTGGTCTTCACCGGCGTGGGGCTGGTGGCGGGCTGGTTCTTCGTGCATATCCTGCTGGGCGGGGGCGGCAGGAAGGAGGAGGCAGCGCAGGGCGTTTCGCCCAAGCCACTGCAAAAGGGCGCGGCCAGCAAGTCGGCGGGCGCCATCTGGTTCTTCACCGTCTTCTGGTGCGGCATCGCCTTCCCCATGGCCGCCCTGCTGTGGACCAGCGGCAGCGCCCCCTGGTACGCCAAGGCCTTCATCTCCATCTTCGTCATGGTGGGCGTGGGCCTGATCGGCCTGGCGCTGCACCAGACGCGCCTGGCCTGGCGCTATGCGGGCGCGGCGCTCTCGGCGCTGCCGTCCCAGCCGCGCGCCGGCCACCCGGTGGAGCTGACGCTGCTGCTGCCCGAGCGCGCTGCCGCCCACCAGCAGGACCACCGCCCGCAGCTGCGCCTGGCCCAGTACCGGGTGGACGAATCGAGCTCCGGCTCGCCCGAGCGCTGCGTCGAGTCCTTCACCGAAGCGGCGCGCATGCAGCGCACCGCAGATGGCGGGCTGCGGCTGGTGGCGCGCTTCGAGCTGCCGGCCGATGCGCCCCCGCATGGCGCCCAGCGCTCGGGCGAGCGGGTGGACTGGCGGCTGGAGCTGCTGCACGGGCCGGACGGCTCGGTGGAGCTGACCTACGACCTGCCCGTGCAGGCCGCACCGCGCGGCTTCGGCGGGGGCGACGAACTGCCCGACCGCTTCGACCGGCGCGCGGCCTGGAAGCAGGTGGTGCCCATTGCGCCCCTGGGCGAAGCCGAGGACGTGGACGAAGGCCCCCTGCCTTTGCCCCCGGCGGTCACGCTGCAGGAGACCCGAGAGGCATGGACCTACGAATTCAGCCAAAGTGGCTGGCGCTGGGCCGCCGGCCTGGTGCTGGCCGGCTTGGCGCTGGAGGCAGCCATCAACGGGCGCCTGGGCGCACAGGGCCTGGTGCTGCCCCACGGGTTCTTCGCGGCGGGCGCCTGGATCGGCCTGGCCGCGTTGGCCCTGCATGCCGCCACCCGCCGCTGGACCTTGACCGTACAGGACGGCGGCATCACCGCACGCCGCCACTCCTGGCTCTGGTCGCGCGCCGACACCGTGCCCGGCGATGCCAGCCGCACCCTGGTGCACAAGCTGCTGTACGCCACGGGCAGCGGCGCCAGCGAGCACCGCTACCACGCCGTGTATGCGCGCGGGGCTGGCGACACGCTGGTGCGGCTGACCCCCGGCCTGGGCGGCGAGGCGGCGGCCACGGCGCTGGGCCATTCACTGGCCCAGGCCTGGGCGCACCGGCGTGGCCGCTTTGCGGCCGGCATGCAGCGGCCTGCGCGGGCCCAACATGCCCGCCCGGCCTGGGGCGCGCTGCTGGTGCTGGCCCTGGTGGCCTGGTGGGTCGTGGGGCCCAAGGTGGCGGGCACCGCGCGCCGCGCGCCAGCGGCAGAGGCGACGGCGCCCGCCGTGTCGTACTCCGCCGTGGACGGCCGCCTGCTCGATGCCCAGAACGCGGGCGACGCCGCCGCCCTGCGCGCCGCGCTGGCGGCCGGTGCCAACCCCGATCTGCTGGCGCCCAACGGCTCCAGCGTGCTCATGCTCGCCGCCCACCGGGGCCAGCTGGAGCACATCGAAGCCCTGCTCGCAGCCGGTGCCCAACCCGACCTGCGCCAGACGCAAAAGGACAGCGAGCGCGGCGACACCGCGCTGCTGCGCGCCTTCTACGGCGGCCACCTGGCGGCGGCCCAGCGCCTGGTGCTGGCCGGGGCCGGCCTGTCGGCCCGCAACCGCTGGGACTGGGGCCCCGTGCACATGGCGGCCCAAAGCGGCTGCATCGCCTGCCTGGAATGGCTGGCTGCGCAGGGCCAGCCGCTGGATGAACCCGCATTGGCCAGCCGGGGGGAGACGCCGACCATGCTGGCCGCCGGCCGGGGCCGGGTGCAGGCGCTGCAGTGGTTTGCCGCCAGGGGCATCGACCTGGCGCGCAAGGACGCCCATGGCAAGACCGCACTCGACTGGGCGCGCTTCAAGCAGCAGGGCGAGGCCGAGCAGTGGCTGCTGGAGCGGGCGCGCTGAAGGCCTAGGCTTTTCGCTTCACCTGCGCACGCAGGTAGGCCAACAACCGCTCCACCCGTGCCAGCACCGCGTCTTTCTTGGCGGCAGGTGCCAGGCGTTCTTCGGTCTCCCGCTTCTTTTGGGCCATGGCCTGGAACTGGTCACCGCCGTACAGCCAGGCACTGACCAGCGCGGCGTAGCCGAAGTTCTGCTGGGCGTGCTCGGCCAGCGACTTGTGGCCCTGGCGATTGCCGGGGGGCAGGGGGAACACGGTGGTGCCCGCCATGATGGCGTGCATGCCTTGTGGCGTGCGGGTCATCTCGAGGATGGGGCCCACAGGGTCTTGCACCTCCTGCACCATGCGCTGCAGGTCTGCCGTGGACCGGATGGGGACATAGCCAGGGACGCCATGGAAAATCCCGACGTGAAAATTCAGCTGGCGCCTAAAGAACATCTCGTCGTGCTCGGGAAACACGGCCCGCAGGATGTTGGCGATCTCTTCGCTGAACACGTTCACGTCGATGGTGAGGCAAGGCAGTTGGTTGGTCGTCGACGTCAGCAGCACCACGCCCTGGCCCCCCGCCGGGGTGGTTCGGAAATAGGTCGCCTCCGCCTGGGCGCGGTAGTACGGCAGATCCAGCGCCACCCGCGGCGAGATGAAACCGTGCTGCGGCAACAGCGAGGCGAGCACGGCGCGCATCTCGTCGCGCGCCGACACCAGAGCCATGGTCATGGGGGCCGGCGCCGGCACGGGCGCTGCAGCGGGCGGGGGTGGCGGCCTGGGCGTGGGGGCGGGGGCGCCAGCAGTGCCCCGGGGCGCCCCTTCCAGAACCTGCATCGCCTCTTTCCAGAAGTCGGTGCGCTCCGGCGGCAGCACCTGGTTGGGCGCGGCCAGCGCCAGCCCCAGCTGGTCGTCCAGCACCGTCAGGCCCAGCGCATTGGCCCGCCTCACCACGGCCACCAGCAACTGCATGCGGTTGTCCGCAGGCAGCTGGAAGGTCCACACCCCCTTGCGGCAGGCCTTGGCATCCGCCACCGGATCGCCGACCCAGGGCGCGTCACCGTAGTCCTTGTACGCTGCCATCTGCGCGGCCAGGGCCGCGAATTTCGGGTTGGGCCCGGGCTCTACAAGCTCCAGCTCGAACCAGCTGCGCAGCGCTGCCTCGAACGAGGCCGGGGTGGCCTGGCCGGCGGGTGGTTCCCAAACACGAAGGTCGTAGCTCATGGTGCGGGTGTGAAACAGGGTGGAGCGGTTTTACCACTGGATGTGGGGTGTCGCACTGCGGCCAAGAATCAAAGCTGCGATTCGATCGCCGCCTTGTCGATCACCGACCACACCTCGGCGATCTTGCCATCGCGGAAGGTATAGAACACGTTCTCGGTGAACTGCACGCGCTGCCCGTTCACCGGCAGGCCCAGAAACTCGCCCGCCGGCGTGCAATCGAACTGCAGCCGCGCCGCCACGTTTCCCTGCAGAGGTCCGGCATCGGCCACCAGCTGGGCGATGTGGAACTGCAGGTCGGGGATGTCGCGGTAGTCCTGCTCCAGCATGGCGCGGTAGCCCGCCACGCCCAGGTGGCGTGCGTTGTGCGACGCCTCGGCATGCACGTAGTGCTGCAGCTCCTCCCAGCGCTGTGCGTTCAGGCAGGCGATGTAGGCGCGGTACACGCCTTCCAGGTCGGTGGCATTCGTCGTCATGGTGCGGCAGGTGGTGTTTCTTGCAAGGTCAGGTGTTGTACCAGTTGCTGGGCATGCTGGGGCAGGGCATTCAGGTCGCGCAGGCACAGCACCAGTTGCCGATTCGCCCAGGCATCGGTCAGGCGCACGGCCTTCACATGCTGCGCGCGGGCATGGCGCACCGCCGCCGCGCGGGGCAGTATGCCCACGCCCACCCCCAGGCCCACCAGCTGGCACACGGCCTCGAACTGGCGCAGCCGCACCCGGTAGCGCAGCCGTTGCCCCTGGCGCTGGGCGTGGCGCACCACCAGGGCCTGCAGCGCGCTGCCTTCGGCCAGGCCGATGAAGTCCAGGTGCGCCACCTCGGCCAGCGCCACGCTGCGGCGCGCGGCCAGCTCGTGGCCCTGCGGTACCACCAGCACCAGCGGGTCGGGCCGCAGCACCTGGGTGGCCAGACCTTCGAGGTCCACCGCGTCGGACACCAGGCCCATGTCGCACAGGCCTGCGCGCACCGCATCGGCCACCTCCTGGCTGGAGCGCTCCTCTACGTCCACCGAAATGCGCGGATGCCGCGCGAGAAAGCCCGCTATCGCCTGCGGCAGGTATTCGCTCAGCGCCGAGCTGTTGCACAGCACGCGCACATGGCCCGCCAGGCCCGCGCCGTACTCGCCCAGGTCGCCGCGCAACTGCTCCATCTGCTGCAGCACCAGCCGCGCATGGTGCAGCAGGGTGTGGCCCGCGGGCGTTGGCTCCACACCGCGCTGCGCGCGCAGCAGCAGGGGCACGCCCAGCGCATCCTCCATGCCACGGATGCGCTCGCTGGCCGAGGCCAGCGCCATGTGGCTGCGCTCGGCACCGCCGGTGATGGTGCCGGCCTCGTGCACGTTCAAAAACAGCCGCAGATCGGTCAGGTCAAAGCGCATGGGCCACAACGTACCACAACAGCCTTCGGCCCAGCCTGAGGCTGGGTGCACCGCATTCCGCATTTCCAGCAGGGCCCGCCTTGCCAAGAATGGCATCCGTCCACCTGCCGTACCTGGCAGGTACCGCACGGAGCACCCACGATGAGTTCAGCACAATTTCAAAATTGTCCTATATGCCAGGCCCGCAAGCCGGGGCGCCAGCCATGGTGACCGGCCTGTTCGGCGCCCACTCCTGGGCCTGGCTCGCGGGGGCCGGTGCGGTCTTTCTGATGGCCGGTGGGGTGAAGGGCATCGTCGGCCTGGGGCTGCCCACCGTCTCCATGGCCCTGCTGGCCATGCTCATGGCGCCGGCCGAGGCCGCGGCCCTGCTGGTCGTGCCCTCGCTCATCACCAATGTCTGGCAACTGCGCCCCTGGGCCAGCGTGTTGCCGCTGCTGCGCCGCCTGGGCGGCATGCAGCTGGGCATCTGCGCGGGCACCTGGCTCGGGGCCTGGGTGCTGGGTGCGCCAGCCGGTGCCTGGTCGCGCGCGCTGCTGGGCGGGGCGCTCATCGCCTATGGCTGCTGGGGCCTGGTGGGTGCGCGCCTGTCGGTGCCGCCCCGGGCCGAGCGCTGGTTGTCCCCCGTGGTCGGCTTTGCCACCGGCTGGGTCACGGCCGCCACCGGTGTCTTCGTGGTGCCCGCGGTGCCTTACCTTCAAGCCCTGGCGCTGCAGCGCGATGCGCTGGTGCAGGCCATGGGCATCTGCTTCACCGTGTCCACCATCGCGCTGGCCGGCGGCCTGGCGCTCAATGCCAGCTACCCCGCCGCTGCCCTCGTGCTCTCGGCCTGGATGCTGCTGCCCGCGCTGCTGGGCATGGCCCTGGGCACCCGCATCCGGCAGCGCCTGTCGGCCGTGTGGTTCCGGCGCTGCCTGATGGTGGGGCTGCTGGCGCTGGGGATCTACATGGTGGCGGATGCGCTGGCCTGGCACGGCTTCTCGTCGCATGGCGGCGAGAGCGAGGGGGCGCTGCGCATGGCGCGGGAGGGGGCGGGCTAGTTGTGACCCGGTACCACGTGGCGCCAGGCAAACTCCACGTCCAGCCCCAGAACCCGTTCGCCGTCAACCCGGTTGCCCAGCTTGAGTTCTGCACCAATGGTGCGCGCCAGGTCCGCACAGATGGCCAGCCCCAGCCCCGCGCCGCTGCTGGGCCGGGCCGAGGGCTCACGGGCGAATGGTGTAAACGCCATGGCCTGCATCCCGGGCGACATGCCGGGCCCGGTGTCCCACACGATGAGGCGCACGCCGCCTTGCTCCATGGCCTCGATGCGCACGCCGAGCTGGCCCTGCCCGGGCGTGAATTCAATGGCGTTGCGCAGCAGGTTCGCAAGGACCTCGCGCACCATCCAGCGCTGGCTCTCCATCACGAAGGGCCTGGCGTCCAGCTGAAAGTCGAGGTGCTTGCGGGCGATGAGGGGCGACAGGTCGATGGCGATCTCGCTCACCAGTTCACCCAGGTCGAATGCCTCGTTCTGTACCGCAGTGAGCGATTCGGTCTGTTGCGCCCGCGCCAGCGAGAGCAGCTGTTCGGCCAGCCGCGTGGCGCGGCGCGAGGTGGCGACCTGCTCAGCCGCATGTGGCCGGTCGACTGGGGCCATTCCCCCGACACCATCCACGCTGCGCTGGTGGAAACGCTGCACATGCCCACGCTGGGCACGCTGCTGTCGCTGCCACTGGCCATTCCGCTGGGGCTGCTGATGGCGTCCAACCTCACGCGCAACCGGACGCTGAGCTTCATCGCCCGCGTGCTGCTCGTATCGAGCCGCTCGGTGAACTCGCTGGTGTGGGCGCTGCTGTTCGTCGCCATCTTCGGGCCGGGGCCGCTGGCCGGCATGCTGGCCATTGCGCTGCGCTCGGTGGGGTTCGTGGGCAAGCTCATTGCAGAAGCCATCGAACAGACGCCACGCGGCCCGATCGAGGCGCTGCAGGCGGCGGGTGCCTCCACACTGGCACAGGTCTGGTACGGCTACTGGCCGCAGATCAAGCCAGCCTTCTGGTCGGTCGCTCTGTTGCGCTGGGACATCAACATCCGCGAATCCGGCGTGCTCGGGCTGGTGGGCGCGGGTGGCATCGGCATGGCGCTGGACACCGCGCTCAATCTCTTCCACTGGAACCGCGTCGCCCTGGTGCTGCTCGCCATCTTCGCGGTGGTGCTGATCGCGGAAGTGGTGGTGGTGCAGATCCGCAAGCGGGTGCTGTGAGCGACGGCAAATGAATCCCTGCTTTGGGAGGCGCAGCCGCGACAAGATTTTCCTATCGCTGGCGAATCGAATTCTTCGTTTGGCATGGGCTACGCCGCTGCCTAGCATCAGGCGCTCACCATTTGTAGTTCCTCACATGCAGATCAAGTCACTTCCCGGAGAGCTGTTCATCTGGACCAACGTAGAGCACGAATACGAGGCAGACATGAACCACTGGTATGAATCGGAGCATCTGCGCGAACGCGTTCTGATCCCCGGATTCCGGTGGGCGCGACGCTACTGCTCCCGGCAGGGACCGCGCCGCTACCTGGCGCTGTACCGTACCGACGCTCTGGATGTCTTTTCGTCACCGGCGTACCAGTTCGCTTTCCGCAACCAGACCGAATGGTCCCAGCAAGTGTTCACCCGCATGCGCGACACCATGCGGCGGGTCTGCAGCGTGCCGCATGTGGGTGGCGTTGGCACGGGACAAGGCGGCATACTCCTTGAACTGCCGCTCAACCTGTCCCAAGAACTGCAAGGCCAACTCCTGTCGAATCTGGGCAAGCTTGCGGGCGTGGCTGGATTCCATTGGCTGGAGCCCGTGGCCGAACTCTCGACACCATTGCCTGGTGGCGATTTCGGCAACTTGTCGCCGATGGTGTTTGCCGAAATTCTGCAGCCTGAAGCGCATGCACAAGTAGTATCCATGCTGCGCCACCTGGACCTCGGGACTTCCACCCAAGTCCATGCCTTCGATTTCATGCGCGAAGTGCGCGCCGCTGATCTCGTGCAAGCACCGCATTGACATCCCGCGTGGGACCGAACGAGATACGCCGTGCCTGAATGCAAGCGCTTTTCATCCGTTCCTGGTGCAAGTCGCCGGTCAACTCTACGATAGGAGTCAGCGTGAACACTCGGTTCCTGGATGCCTTGATCTGGGTCGCCCGCCTGCGCAGCTTCCGAGCGGCGGCGGACAAGCTGCACGTCACGCAAGCGGCAATTTCCAACCGCATCTCAGCGCTTGAGGAAGAGCTGGGCGTCCAGCTGTTCGAGCGTGACAGCCGCGAGGTTCGATTGACCGATTGTGGGCGAACGGCATTGGCGCAGGCCGAGCAGATTTTGCGGCTGGAGCGCGAATTGAAGGCGTCGGTGACCGGCCGCTCCGAGGCGGAAGGCATGGTACGTGTCGGGTGCATCGAATCGATCGCGCATTCCTGGCTCGTACCGATGGTCCGTGAGCTAGCTGTCACCCACCCTCGGCTGTCGCTCGAACTGACCATCGAGCCGACATCGCACCTGCACGCACATCTGCTTCGCGGCAGCCTGGATGTCGCATTGCAGACCGATGCGGTGGTCGAAGAACACATCGTCAACCGAAGCCTCGGTGCGATGACCATGGCCTGGTTTGCCGGACCGGAGGCCGCGCTGGCCATCGGCGAGTCACCGTGGGAGCAGGTGCTGGACTTGCCGGTGATCACTTTCACCCGCGGGTCGCAGCCGCACGCCAACGTGCTGCGGGATATGGAAACTGCGGGCGAGAAGGTGCGGCAGGTGCATTGCGTCACGGCCATCTCCGTGCTTCGGCAACTCGCACGGCAGGGCTTCGGCGTGGCGACATTGCCGCCCGCGGTAACGCAGGACGAAGTGGCGCGTGGTGAACTGGTGCAAGTCGCTTCCAGCATCGTCCTGCGCCCGCTCGAACTCGTTCTGAGCTACCGGCGTGACGCCACCTGGGCTGCGATAGACGTGGTCGTGGAGGGCGCACTGCAACATGCGACCCGCTTCGCGCAATCGACCCGCAATGCCCTCGCGACGCCGCCCTGAACTCAGGCCTCCTGCGTCACACGCCAAGCTTTGGTTGCAGGTTTGAACGCCTCCGGGCGCAGCATGTCCAAGCGCCTGGTCGCAATCCGATCCAGGAGGAGTTCCGCCAACTCGATGGCTGGATTGCACCTTCCTGAGGTGAAGGACGAAGCCTGCATTCATACGCTCTTCCGAGGCTTGATCGCGCGTCACGACAAAGCCTTTCACGGGTGGTGATCACGCGCTGCACAGGGCTACCTGGGCCATGGTTGGGCTGGCGCCTCACTTCAGCAGCGCAAGCGACGACGCATGCCGGTTGCAGTCCGTTTGTAGGTCCGAAGAAGCCACTCGTGCGCTTGCGGGCCAGGCCCCTGGACCACGGAACTGCTGAAGTTTCGTTGATGGGTGCCGATTGATTTAATCCGTTTTGCCATCGCCATGTCGACTGCGACCATTGCAGCCTCAACAACGAGGAGACGTTCATGGCCCGAAGCTTTGGTGGGAAGACTGCAGCAGTGTGTTGCGCATCGGCCGCCCGGCTTCTCCTCTCGTTGGTCGCGCATGCAAGCGTGTTGGAGGCAGCCCGTTGGGGCTTGTCCCGCGCTTGCGTCGCATCGAATGGCCACGTCGAAAACTCCATGCAATTCGCGCAGGAGATCGAACGTTCGACACCCGGTCGCCCCTTCTTGTTTGATCTCTAAAAGAGAAACCCTAGCCATGCCTCTTTCCTTTGATTTCCCGGGGCGGGATGTCCATCGACGTCTCGAAGTCGAGTTCAACTGTCTGGTCGTTGCCGGCTGGACCGGTCGCGATGCACACGCCGTTGAGCACCACATCCATGAACTTGAAGCGATTGGCGTACCGCGTCCCAGTGCGGTCCCGCTTTTCTACCGGGTGGCCGCCCACCAGTTGAGCCAGGCCGACGCCGTGCAAGTGGTGGGCGATGGAACGTCGGGCGAAGCGGAACCTTTCCTCTTCTTCCACGCAGGCGAATACTTCGTGTCGCTGGCGTCAGACCACACGGACCGGACACTCGAAGCCCACAGCGTTGCGCTCTCGAAGCAAATCTGTCCGAAGCCGGTGGCGCGCAACGCTTGGCGCCTGGCCGACGTGCAGAACCACTGGGACGATCTGGTGCTGCGCTCGTGGATTGAGGAAGCCGGTGAGTTCCGCCTGTACCAGGAAGGTACGCTGGCTGCGCTGCGCGATCCTGCGGACCTGCTGGCACGTTACGGGGCCAGCAATCCGTCGCCAGCGGAAGGCTTTGCTATGAGTTGCGGCACCTTGGGCGCCATTGGCGGCGTTCGGCCTTCCTCCAGTTTCCGGATGGAACTGTTCGATGCCCGCCTGGACCGTCGCATCACACACGCCTACCGATGCACGGCACTGCCCGTCATCGCCTGACAGCCAAGGGCATCGCGATGTCTCAACAACCACACCCCACCCTCACACTTCACGGTGCCCGTACGGGCATGGACAATGGCCAGACCAGTTCCCTCGCGCTGACGGAATCGGCGCTGGATCACATCGCCGACCCGGCGGGAGAGGGCGCGCGTACCTTCACCCAGGTGTTCGCAGAACGTGCGTTGCGCATGGCACAGGTCAGCGACAGCATGCGTTCGGCGGGCCAGAAACGCTCACCGCTGGAAGGCGTTCCCATCTCGATCAAGGATTTGTTCGACGTGGCAGGGACGCGCACACTGGCGGGCTCCGTCGTGTTGCACGACGCCCCTGCGGCTGAGCGGGATGCTGCGGTCGTGCAGCGCTTGCTGGCCTCCGGCGCCGTCCTGGTGGGCAAGACGAACATGACCGAGTTTGCCTATTCCGGCCTGGGCATCAACCCCCATCACGGCACACCGGCGAACCCCTGGCGACGGCATGAGCAACGCATTCCCGGTGGTTCTTCTTCGGGTGCGGCGGTCGCCGTCACAGACGGTATGTGTGTGGCAAGTGTCGGCAGTGACACGGGCGGCTCGGCGCGCATTCCTGCTGCGCTGTGTGGCATTACCGGGTTCAAACCCACGGCGCGGCGCATCTCGGCTGAAGGCCTTGTTCCTCTGTCGCCAGCGCTCGACACGGTGGGCGTGCTCGCTGCCGACGTGCAGGGCTGCGCCGTGGTGGACGCGGTACTTTCCGGAGCGTCCCACACACCCCGTACACCCTCCTTGAAGCAGGCCCGTTTTGCAGTGCCCACGACCCTGGTGCAGGACGGAATGGACGCAGTGGTGGCCACCTCGTTTCGGCACGCATTGGACCGGATCTCGGCTGCGGGGGCGCAGGTGGTCAGCCTGGACGTGCCCGAATTCAGCGAGCTGGCCCGCATCAACGCTGCAGGTGGCTTCAGTGCCGCAGAGTCCTGGGCCTGGCATGCCCAACTGATCGACCGCCGTGCCGCAAGCTACGACCCGCGCGTGCTGTCTCGCATCCTGCGCGGTCGTGACATCTCCGCGCAGGCGTACATCGATCTGCTGGCCAGGCGCGCCGACTGGCAGCGCCGAATCGCGGCGCGTTTTGACGGATTCGACGGCTGGCTGATGCCTACCGTGCCGACGATCGCTCCCGGCATTGCAGACCTGGTCGCCAGCGAAACGATGTATTTCGAATCCAACGCGCTGATGCTGCGCAATCCGTCCATCGTCAACTTCATGGACGGTTGTGCGATCTCCTTGCCCTGCCACGAACCCGGCGCCGCTCCTGTGGGGCTCAGCCTGGCGGGGCCGCCCTTGGGCGACGCAGCGGTCCTGGACTGGGCCGCATCCATCGAAGCAGTCTTGCACTGAGGGAGGACGCTGCATCGAAACACGCCCCCCTTGCCGACCGATCCCCCTTGCATCAACAGAGTCAACTCCCAGGAGCCATTTATGAAGACCGTCTTTCATCTCCCCATTGCGCTTGTGATCGCAGGTATTGCCTGCATGGCGTCCACCGCGAACGCCCAGGACGCCTACCCCTCAAAACCGATCAAGCTGGTCGTCGCATATCCACCCGGCGGAAGCAACGACATGGTCGCCCGGATCGTGGGCCAAAAGCTGTCCGAGAATTTGGGCCAGCCCGTCGTGGTGGACAACCGGCCCGGAGCCAGTGGAAACATCGGCATCGACTATGTTGCCAAGGCGCCCAATGATGGCTACACCCTCCTTCTGGCCCATGCCGGGTTGACCTCCAGCAAGCACATCTACGCCAAGCTTCCCTACGACCCCTTGAAGGACATTGCGCCGATCATCCACATTGCCGATCAGCCGAACGTGTTGATCGTTCATCCGAAGTGGTCGTTCAAGAACGTGGCGGAACTGGTGGCCTACGCAAAGGCCAACCCCGGCAAGCTGACCGTTGGAAACTCGGGCGTCGGCGGCCCGCAGGATATCTCTGCCCAGATGTTCATGCGGATGACCGGCACCGACATGCTCAGCATTGCCTACAAGGGCGGAGCACCTGCCCAGGCCGACCTTTTGGCGGGTCATATCGACCTGATGTTCGAGACGTCTCCCACTGCGGTCCCCGTCGCCAAGAGTGGCAAGCTCAGGGCGCTGGCGGTGACGGGTGACAAGCGCCTGTCGACGTTGCCAGACGTGCCGACGCTGGCGGAAGCGGGTGTTGCGAACTACAAGTACGTCGCCTGGGTGGGGTTGGCGGCACCTGCGGGCACGTCACCGGCTATCGTCACCAGGCTGAACCAGGAGGTTCAGAAAATTCTCAACACCTCGGATATGAAGAAGCAGATTGCCGAGATCAGCCTGGGGATTACCGGAGGCTCGGTCAATGGCTTCTCTTCCTTTGTGCGCCAGGACTACGATTTCTACGCAAAGATCGTCAAGGACTACAACATTACGCCTCAATAAGCTTGGGCGGCTGGCTGCCAAGCCAGGCCCTAAACCGGCCCCGGCCACACCGGCTTAGCCGCACTCTCCAGCACCCACAGCGCCGCCCGCGCCCGCGTGGTGGCCACGTAGAGCATGTTGCGCTCGCGGTAGGCCTCCTGGTGCGATGCGGGGCCCGGGAAGCGCCCGCGCTCCACGAAGGGCACGGCCACAAAGGTGAACTCGCGGCCCTTGCAGGCGTCCACGCTCAACAGGCGCAGGCTGATGGGCTCAGGCCCGTTGTGCATGGCAATGCTCGTCGTCACCAGCAAGGTGAGGCGACCCAGCAGCTCCGCCACGGGCAGGCCGTGCGCCAGGCGGGCCAAGCTGTCCAGGCTGGCCATGCAGGCGCTGCGCTCCGTGCCGTTGATGGGCGCATCGGCAAAGATGCGCCGCACCAGCGGGTGCTGGCAGAACGCGCCGGCATCGGCCAGCACGGCGGCCCGCGCCGCAGCGGGCAGGGCCATGATCTCGGCACAGGCGTCCTTGAGCTCGGGCGCATTCGGGTTCAGCGTGCCGTGCGCGATGTAGCGGCGCATGCGCGTGGCTCCGCTGTGCAGCGTGGCAGCCAGCTTGCTGCCCTCGTCGGCGCCGGGCAGGTCGGTCCAGCCCGCGTTGTCGAACTGGCCCTGGGCCAGCAGGTCCACGTCCGCCGCACCGCTGCGTGCCGTGCGCCGGCCATAGTGCAGCAGGCCCTCCACGGCAGCGCCCACGATGCCCGGGGTCAGGTAGCGCTCATGGCCGTCATCACCCTGCAGCGCCCACATCAGCGCCAGCGCCAGCGCCACCTCGCGGCGCAGGTAGAAGGGGCTCATGCCCTGGCAGCCGTAGTGCACGCCCTCGTGGCCGAACACCCATTCGAGCAAGATGCTGTCCTGCGGGTTGCGCAGCACCACGTTCAGCGCACTGTGGTGCTGTGCGCCTTGGTCGCCCTTGGCTTGCTGCAAGGCGCCCCAGCCGTTGACGATCTGCCCATGCAGCTCCACCAGCTGCGCGGCGCAGTGCTCGTCGCTGTCGTAGGTCAGGTGGGCAAACGCGTCCGAGCTGCCCGCCACCGGCGCAAACTCCACGCCGAACAGCGGGTTCAGCGCCGCGCAGATATCGGCACCGAAGCGGCGCGTGGTGTTGATGCTCAGCACCTGTGTGTCCGCCGGAAGGCACTCGCGCACGCGCTGCATGCCGCCGCCGAACACCGAGAACGAGCCCTCGTGGATGTGCTGGTTGAAATCCCCCGCGCCCACGAAGAAGCCATTGCCGCCCTGCACCAGCTTGCGCAGCACCGTCAGCGCGCCCTCGTCCAGGTCGTGCAGCTCGTCGAACAGCACGGCGCTGTAGCGCCCCTGCAGCCACTCGAAGGGCTGGTCCCAGTCCAGCCCACCGAGCTGGCGGCACAGCTCGAAGGTGCAGTCGCCCTCGGCATAAAAGCGCGGCTCGTGGTTCATGCCCACGCGCATGCGCTCGTACTGCCCGTACAGGCGGCACAGGCCGTAGTCCAGGTCGCGGTCTTCGCAAAACGCGCGCAGGTCCAGGCCCGAGTCCTCCACCTCGCGCTCCAGCAGCTTCTTCTTGGCCAGCGCCTCGAAGGCCAGAAAGGCATCAATGTCCACGTTCTGTCCCAGCAGGGCGTCGTCGATGCCCTCACCGCCACTGCCACCGCTGCCATCATTGTGCTCCAGCTCCAGCCGCAGGGCCTGCTGCGCCTGCAGGATCAGAAAACGCCGGCGCACCGGGTCGTCGAGCCGCTCCACCGGGTCACCCTGTTCCTTGAGCACCGCCTCGCACAGCTGCTCCATGGTCAGCACCTCCATGCTGCGCGGCACGGCACCATGCAGCTGCAGCATGCGGTCGCGTATCGCCGTGACCCCGGCGCGCGAATACGCCAGCACCAGGATGCGTGGCGGCGCTGCAGCTTCGCGCTGGCCCTGCAGGCTGGCCAGCAGGTTGCAGGCCTTCATGCACAGCGTGGTCGTCTTGCCCGTGCCCGCCAGCGCGCTGATGATGATGGCCGGCGCCGTGGAGTCCAGCACGCGCCGCTGCTCGGCGGTGGCCGTGATCCGTGTGTGGGCCCAGCTGCGTGCGGCAGACGAGGCGGAGGCGGGAGAGCGTGGAGCGGGCATGGAGTCGGTGAGCGGGGCGGGGTGCCATTGTCCCTGACTGGCGGCAAGGCCCTGCGCCACAAGCCCCTGCGGCGCTGCGGGCCCGCCGCACCGGTCACCGGCAGCCCGCTGCCCGCATGTCTTCCGACCCCACCCGCAGCGTGCTGCCCGGCTTGGTGATCACGCAGCGCGACTGGAAGTAGAACGACAGCCGGTCGCGCACCGGCGTGCCGCCCACCAGGTAGGGCCGGTTGCCCTTCAGGACCGAATCGCCCGCGGCGGCCTTGTCGTACAGCCCCTGGCTGATGTTGTGCCGGTCGGCCGAATCGTCAAACGTTTGCGCCGTGAGGCGCCGGTACGCATCGGCCGCCAGCGCCGGGTCGTGCGCGCCCTTCAGGTAGCGGTCGAACCAGGCCAGGGTGTAGTAGTTGATGACACTCTCGCCATGGCGGCTGGCCGGCCCGCCGAACAGCGAGAAGTCCAGGTGCGTGCCCGCGCGCAGCACCACCAGCATGGTGTCCACGCCGGCGCCTTTCAGCTCCTGGTAGCCCGGGTCCTTGGGGTGGGGCTCGGCACCGCGCCCCCGGCCACCTTGCGTGTTGGCCTTGGCGGGCTCGGGCGCTTCGGTGGTCGGCACCACCTTGAAGTAATAGTCGGCGCCGATGCCCAGCGCCGGCGTGCGCAGGGCCAGGTCGGCCGGCGGGTCCATGCCGATCTTGTCGACCCAGCCGGTCTTCAGCGCGGTGAGGTTGTCCCAGGCCACGATGGCGCGGATGCGCTTGTCCGCCTGGCCGATCAGGCTGGCCGTGCTGCCGCCCTGCGAGTGGCCGGCAATGCCCACCATGCGCGTGTCGAGCTGGTCCCAGTGCGGGAAGAAGTTGGCGCCTGCTACCGGCGCCTTGGGTGTGGCAAACACCCAGTCCACCACGCTCTGCGCATCGGGCCCGTGCGTGCCCATGGGGGCCGTGGTCTCCAGCGCAATCGTCATGTAGCCGGCCTCGGCCAGCACCTGCGCGGCCGAGCGGTGCAGCCGCTTGGAGCTGTAGCCCCCGTGCACGATCACCACCGCAGGGTAGGGCGCCTCGAAGGTCTTGAGCCCCGCCGGCAGGCCGGTGCAGGTGCCCGCAGCGCACGGCCGGTAGATCTCCACCGCAATCGGTTTGCCCGATGCGGAAGATGGCGTGCTCGCCTCGGTGTACCGAAAGCGCTTGTCCGCATGGCTGGCCGGGTTGCGGTAGGCGTCGAGCGCGGGCGTCTTGCCGGGCGTGAACAGCGCGGCGGGCTGGCTCGCAAAATCGTCGATGCGCTGGCGTGCGCAGGCCATGTTGTCGGCATCGCGCTGCTTCCACTCGGCCGAGCCGGGTGCAGGCGATTCGTGCTGCACGGGGCTCAGGCAGTTCAGAGGGGCAGGGTCTGCGGCGTGGGCCATGGTGGCGCCACCCAGCGCCAGTGACAGGAGCAGGCCCCGCATCACTTGCCGGCCCCCGCGCTCGCATTGCGCTGCAGGAATGCTGCGAGCGGCCGGATCACGTTGTTCGTCGCATCGTCGTCGGCCGTGACGATGTCCACGTGCGAGTAGCCCTCGCTCATGTGCACCTCAAAGCCACCCTCCACCCCGCCGTACTGGCGGTTGGCCACCAGCGTGGCCTGGCCTGCGGGGGTGCGCGCAATGCCTGCCTTGCAACTGGCTGCGGCGCAGGGCGCAATCGCCTCGGCAAAGCCGCGCCAGATGCCGGCCACGGGTGTGAGCCCGTTGGTGCCGCCAAACGCGATGACGGGGATGTCGATCTTTCGCGCCTGCGTCTGGTTCACGATGTCGGCGCGGCCGCGCCCGCCCTGGCTGGCGGGCAGCGACAGGGCGCTGGTATCCAGCCCCAGGTTGGCGCCGCCGCTGCCCTCGGCATTGGCGAGCAGCAGGCCCGAGCTGGGGTAGTACCAGTCGCTGTAGGTGGTGTTGCCCAGGTACAGCGCACGCGACAGGCGCTTGAGGTTGGTGGGCTCCACCTCCTTGCCCCAGGCGGGCGGGTTGGCCACCAGCGTGGCCGGCTGCGGCCCGAAGTCGCGGTACGCCGTTGCAGGCAGCGGGTCGGTGTTGTCCAGCCAGGTGCGCAGGCCGTCGGCACGCGCCGGGCCCAGGGCGCCCATGGACACCGAATAGAACACCGTGCGCTGCAGGTTGTCATCGTCCATGAAGGTGCCGATGGCCGCGCCCGCCGTCACGGGGAAGTCGCGCTTGGTGAAGTCCGCCACGCGGTTGTAGACGTTGTTGCCCGCTACGCCCCCCTGGTCCGCCTGCAGCAGCGCCTGCGTGCCGTTGATGGTGCCTTCAAAGGCCATCTGCATGCCCGCGATCTCGGTCGATGCGCTCACGCGCGGCGTGAGGCCGGGGCGCGAGACAAAGCCCGGCTCGGCCCCCGAGGCCACGGCCGCATACAGCCCGCCATCGGCCGCGCGCACCACCGCATCGAGCTGCGCCGCCGTGGGCGCACTCGTTGCCAGCGCGCCGCCCGGCCCCTCGAACAGCACCAGCCCCTTGAGCTTGGCATACCCAGGCTGCGCCGGCCCCGTGCCCGTGAGGTTGAAGTCCGTGGCCGCATAGCGCGCCACAAAGCCCGTGCCCGCCGAATGCCCGCCCAGAAACACATTGCCGTCGCGCGCCACCGTGTGCGCTGCGGTCACCACCGCATCCAGGTCCAGCGAATGCACCTGCGGCGTCCAGTCCGCGAGGAAGGGGATCTCGCGGCTTTCGTGGAACACCGCGCGCCGCGCCAGCTGGGCCGGCAGCGGCAGCCCCAGCTCGCCGCCGTACAAGAAGTTCAGGCCCAGCGCCGCATCGCGCGCGCGCTCGGCGATCTGCAGGCCCTCCATGTCCTGCAGCGCCACGGAGCGGCGGTCCACCCCCCACACCTCCACCACCGCCTTGTGGTCGGCCCACATGCGGCGCACCAGGTTCTCGGCCAGGATGAGGTAGCTGTGCGATGCCGCCAGCGTGCCCGGCATCGCCACCAGCACCGCATCCACCGGCTTGCCCGCGTTGGCTGCCAGCCCATAGCGCGTGTAGCGCACCCGGTTCAGGTCGGGCCCCGCCGCGCCGAACTGCGTGGCCAGCTTGCTGCCCGCCGCCACCGCCACGCCTGCAGTGCCCGGTGTGCGCGCCGCCTTGGCGCGGCTGGCCAGCTCGTGCGTGCTGATGGTGAAATCGCCGGTGGTGGTGCTGCCGCCATCCACCAGCGCCTGCCCGCCACCGCCGCAGGCCGTGAGCGCAGCGGCCAGGGTCAGGCCGAGCAGCGTACGGCGCAGGGGCGCGCCGGTGTAGTGGTTGCCGATATCTCTGTTGTTCTTTTGCATGCTTGTCTCCTTGATGGTGTGGGAAGTGGTGGATAAAAAATGGGCGCAAGCTGGCGCTGCAGGTGCGTTGCCCAGGCAACGCACACGCGCGGTTCATCACAGGTGGTTCAAAGCGGTTAAGAAAGCCTCTCTGGCTAGGCGCTTCTGTCGCAGACAGTACTGCAGGTACGGCAAGACAGAACAACGACGCCAGGGAGGCTTTGTTAGCCGCTCAACCCAGCCACCAGATAAGCCAAAAACTCTTCTTGTTCGCGCGCTTCGTTGCCGGGCATGGACAACTCCATCGCCCCGAACGGCGAGCGCCGCATGTAGCTGCGGTACGAGATGCCGTAGTACACGGCGTTCATGGTCAGCAGCAGCCGAAACTGGATCGTCTCGCGCCCTACGGCGGGCATCAGCGCCTGCAGCCTTGCCAGGGTCAGCTCCAGCGTGCGGCGGTGCAGGGCGGCAGAGATCACCTGGCCCTTCTCGCCATAGTCCCACCCCAGCCGCCCGATGAAGTTGACGGCATCGCGCCCCAGCGTGGGCTCGCCCAGCATGGCGATCACGGGGCCAAAGGCGGCTTCCACCACATCGCGCACGGTGTGGCCCGGCTGGCTGGCCAGCGCCTCCAGCCGCGCACAGGCCCGCGGCTCCAGCCACTGCTGCAGGAAGTTGGTGATCGCTTCGATCAACTCATCGCGCCCACCAAAGTGGTAGTGCAGCGCCGAAGGGTTCTGCGCCCCCGCCGCGATCACGATGCGCCGCAGCGACACCGCATTCATCCCCTCTCGGGCCATGAGCCGCATGGCCTCTTCGATCAGGCGGGTGCGGGTGGCCTGCGGGTCGGTGGGGGAGGGGGCTGGCGGCGAAGGATCATCGGCAGACGAGGCAAGGGCAGGCATCATGGGGTGAATAATGCACTTGAATTAATTCATGTGCATTAGGGCTTGCCCTCAATGGACTGGCGAGCCCATGGCTGTGCTGGCGGGTTACCCTCGGGACCATGCCCATGGATGACGATTGGTTCGAGAAAGAGCGCCTGCACCGTGCGGCGGCCGATGGCGATCAGGAAGAACTGCGTCGATTGCTGGCCGCACGCAACCACGCGCTCGACGCATTCGATGACCTGGGCCGCACCCCGCTGCACTACGCAGTGGAGGGCGAGCACTACCGGGTAGCGCAATGGTTGATCCAGCAGGGCGCCAACGTCAACGCGCATGACGAGGCCACGATTGGCGAGACACCGCTCTCGTTGGCGGTGCAGCGCGACTATCCGGAAATGGTGGAGTTGCTGCTCCAGCAGGGGGCCGACCCTGACATCACAGGATGGATGGGGAACACTGCGCGCATGCGTGCACAGCGACGCAAGGACGACGCTGGCAAAGCGATCGTGTCCCTGATCCAACGCTACCGGCCACACTGATCCGCCACGGATTTCGCGGCGCACAATGGCGCATTTCTTGCGGTGCCGTTGGCATGTGCCGCCCACAAGGCACAGCCACTTTCATTTCCCTTGCCAAGGTGTCTTCCATGCTCTTCAACAACGCTTCTTTCCGTCCCGCGCGCTGGCTTTTGCTGGCCCTGGCTGCGCTGTCCATTGCCGGCTGTTCCACAGCACCTTCTGCGACTACCACCACCAGCAATGCCGCACCCATCCGCGTCAAGGTCTTCGTCGCTGCCATGTTCGAGATCGGCAAGAACACCGGTGACCGTGCGGGCGAGTTCCAGCACTGGTACGAGCGGTATTGGAAAGACGCCACCCCCATCATCGTGCCCGGCGCACTGGGCCCCGTCTACTGCAACGCCGATGGCGTGTGCGGCGCCGTGCTGGGCATGGGCAAGGTCAACTCGTCCGCATCCATGCAGGCCATCCTGTTGAATCCGAAGTTCGACTTCGCGCAGTCGTACTACGTAATCTCCGGCGTGGCCGGCACGCCGCCGCAGCGCGGCACCATTGCCGATGTGAGTTGGGGCACCTGGCTGGTGGACTATGACCTGGGCCACCGCTGGGCGCCTGAAGAGAACACGGCCGGCGCGCCCACCTTCATGCCGCGCAAGGGCTACGAGGAATACCGCCGCTTTCAACTGAACCCGCTGCTGGTGGACTGGGCCATGAATCTCACGGTGGACGTGCCCCTCAAGGACTCCGACAGCGCCCGCACTTATCGCCTGCGCTACCCCGACACAGCGGCCCGCCGCAGCCCTGCCGTGACCAGCGGCACCCACATGACGGGCGACACGTTTTTCCACGGCCCCGGCATGTCCCGCCAAGCCCAGTACATCGCCAAGCTCTACGGTGCGGATGACTACGTCATCACCGAGATGGAGGCCGCCGCCATTGCCCTGGTGGTCAAGCGCACCCACGGCACCGACCGCCTGATGAGCCTGCGCGGCGCGGTCAATTTTGACCAGGGCAACCCGAACGAAACCACCTTGGCGCACCTGGATCCTGCGCCGGGCGAAACGGCCGGGGGCTTTGCGGAGACGGTGGAGAACGTGGCGCTGGTGGGCACGCGGGTGGTGGACCACATCGTGCGGAACTGGGGGCAGTGGCGGGGTGGGGTGCCGGCGCGGTAGGGTTTAGCTCGCGGCCCCTTCGATGATTTCGTGCGTGCTTCTTCAATGTTTTTGGGCAGACTAAGCGATGGCGGTTCGCTATAGTGCGCATGCAATGCAGAAACCTTGCCAAAAGCTTTCTAACGCCAGTGAGCAACACCGACTTACCAACATGATGTCGAACGAACGCCATCGAACTCTAGCTAAGATTTTTACTCGTCCAATGTTGGATGCTCTGGCCCGAAGCGGTAGTGCAGCTCATGTGTTGTCGTTGCTGCCGTCAACGGCAGGAAAGGGGCAGGCATCAGACGCTACAGTTGCAGATGTGTTCGAGAGATCATTCGAGGACATCAGGAAGCACTATCGCAACGAGTACGTCTACAAGACAGCCCTTGCGAATCGGATAGTTTTCGGACGGCATAGTCCAAAAACTGCAGCTATGCAAATCGAGCTTCAAGTTGGACGCTCCATTGTTGATGTTGCTGTGTTTAATGGCACGTCCACCGCCTATGAAATTAAAACGGAGCTGGATACGTCAAAGCGCCTGAATTCGCAATCTGCTGACTATTTGAAGGCATTCGATCGAGTTTTTTTGGTCACTCATCCTGAATTTATTCAGAAATTTGAAAGTGTTCTTGATCCTCGAGTGGGAATTATTTCCTTGACAAAAAAAGAAAATTTGAGTGTTGTGCGTCCTGCTCTGAGCAACGCTCAGCATATTTGTCAATCGACCGTAATTCGCATGCTTCGGCGGGATGAGTACATAGCAGCGGTGGAAAAAGCGTGCGGAAAGCAGCCCAGATTACCAAGTGGTTTGATTTTTTCACATTATGAGAAAAATTTTAATGAGCTGACGCCTATCCAAGCTCATCAGGCGCTAGTTGACGCGATGCGTTCAAGAACGACTGACGACGCCTATGTGGATTACGTGTCAGCACTGCCGCAAAGCCTGCGTGTGCTAGGGTACGCGACACCCCTTTCCGGTCTTCAACGGAGTCGTGTGCTTTCAGTTCTTGCATCTCCTTCCTTGTTACATATAAGATAAGTGCTTTCATCTGTCGGCAGAATTGCCGGAAGGGGGAGGCGACATGTATTTTCCTTTTTTGTATGGAAGACGGTCCGAATTTTTAGCTTTGCGAGCGATGCTTTCAGATCATCGTTCTCTTGAGTCACTTGTTCCGGTCATTGAACCTGTGAACCTCAAGCCCGATGATCTTTTACGCTGTCTAGATGCCTATGGAAAAGCTAAAAATCGTATCGCCGTAATAATTAATCCAGATAAGCACCAGCTTAATAGCAATGCCGCAGTGAAAGAATGGAGATCTTTTGTAGAGCCGGTTTTGAATTCTAGTGAAGTTCTGTTGCCCGCATATCGTTGCCATGCGCAGTCCAAGCAATCTAATTTAGATGCATTTTTTAAATTGTTTCCAGAAGGTGATACTGCTATCGTCTATGCAAGCCCCGGGCTTGGCGACGCGGAGTTAAAATCTCTTGCAGGATCTGCCCGAGTAAAATTTCATATCGTTTTGAATGGAAAAATACCTGCGGCACAGCGGGCGATGCTGCCAAAGGGAAAACTAGTAGATATTCAAGATGACTTCAATAAGCTTGCTCGTAATGCTGATTACGGCGGCCCCGAATTTTTTACAGATCGGCACAAAACATTCAAGGCTAGCGGCATAGGGTTCGGAGATTACACATCTGTGGGCTCCGTATTTCGTGATGGTGGATCAACTCCACATGCTGTGGCTATGCATGCAATTTATCGAAATAAATTGACTTTCGATATTTGGGTCGAGCATTTTGTCTCCGATGATGTTGTCAAGGAAATTGGCGATGTCGGTGGAAAATATCTGCAAGCTGTGAGGAAGTTGGTTACGGCCGCTAAAAAACGACCCACAGAATTCGGAGTGAATTTTGCGCTGGATGCATATGCTTCTCACGTAAAATCTTCTGAATACCCAGGTCTTGGGAAGAATAAAGAGTTGCAGATTGATCATCACATTTGTCTAATGCTTGATGTGCTTTCTGGGTCTTTGTAAAAATTCCTTTTATAAAATATGGAGTTTCCTTCGTGGCGCTATGTAATGGGTGGACTTGTGTGTTCAGGATTTTTTAATTGTGGATGAGCTGCGAATTTTGCATGGTATCGCGTCTGTAGAAATTTCCACCAAGGCCCCTCCGCACTGGCATTGCGTTCGCCTTTGATAAAGTCACCTTTCCAGTGCCTAGGGCGCTGGCGGACTTCGATCTCTGGCGGACGTACGTGAATGCTCAGCATCTCGGTGATCTGTCCCCTGCGGTCCTTGCCTTTGCTGCGCGACATTCGCTTGTTGTGGGTATGGCCCAAGGTGGCGATCAGCTCTTTTGCGCAGCTCGCCCACAGGCATGGCATAGATGCAGTTGTAGATGGTCTCGTGTAGAACTTGTGGGAGATGCGGTGCTCATGGCCTTGGAGATGCAAGCGTGCCAGTGTCAGGGCAATCTGCTCGGGCGACCAGTGAAGCCGCAGCAGATGGCTCACCAAGCCCCACAGGATGGAGTCAGGGTGCAGCTTGACTGCGGGCCTGCCACAGCGCCTGCACTGCAGGCAAAGGTTCTGCGCCTTGAAGCTGTCATAGTCCGATGGATGGCCCGATGGGTGACCATTGCGCAGCAGCTCCCGGCTGATTGTGGCGGGTGAGCGCCGCAGCTGCCTTGCGATGGCCCGCACGCTGTAGTCTGCTGCTTCAGGTTGGCAATGGTGACGCGGTCTGAGCTGCAGCTGGCTGTAGTGGCTAGAACGGGAGGAGCAATGCATCTGCGGACCTTCAGCTTGGCAGGTGTTGCACTTCAGTTTTGAATATTCCGCTTTTAATTGATTATTCGAGGCGGATGGTTAGACGCGAACTAATTGCATTAGTGGTTCAAAAGAGTATAAGGCAGGCCTTCGCCCTGAGGGTTCCTCAATTATTTTGAGCAAGCCATTTTCAAGAAGTACTCTTGAAAATCTTGAGGCAGTCGGTCCAGGAATTCCACTTCCGGAAGTGAATTTGTTATTTCGAAATACGGGGTTAGTGAAAACAAAGTCGAGCGCTGACACACTCCATTTCGATGATAGTGTCTTGCTAAATTTAATTTTCATTTCTTCATATAAATTGTTTATACTTTCTGCGACTTCGAGATTGCGGATGGCTTGTTTTTCTATTGCTTCAAGAAAAAATGAACACCACGCAGTCCAGTCATCTTTTTCGGAGACTGCTCGCATCGTGTCTATATATTGATCCTTATGCTCTTCCAAGTAGCCGCTCAAGTAAAAATGCGGTGCTGAAATAACCTTGGATGACCATAGTAGTAGTGTGACTATCATTCTGCCTATTCGTCCATTACCGTCCTTGAAGGGGTGGAGTGCTTCAAATTCAATATGTGATATGGCTGCTTTTATAAGAGGTGTATCGTTGCTTTCGTTGATGTACTGAAAAAGTTTATCCATGCCTTCTTGTAGGTACTCTGGAGAGATCGGAATAAACAAAACTTTTTTCCCTCGCTCCGCTAAGTAGTTTTGCTCTATTTTGTATTGCCCCGGAGATTTGCTTGCTCCTCGTCCAAATGATAGCAGTGTCTGATGTGCTGCTCGAATCAAATATGGCGACAAAGGTTGGCCCGAAAGCATTGCTTGTTGTGAGGCTGTCAGTGCACGTTGATATAAGTATGTTTCAATTACCTCTTGGCGAGTATGAGGTGATTCTTTGCTTGATTCATCATAGTCGGCTTCGTATTTTAAAATTTCATCCATTGTGCTAACAGTTCCCTCCATTCTAGAAGAGATAACTGCTTCTTGGTTGCGCAAGGGTGCCAACAGTATTTCGCTGTTGTGCATGTTTTTAAGCATTTGATCGTATCGCGCAACGGCATCAGTCGCTTTAACGAGTTGGGGAACTAGAGATGCGTAATCAAGTAATGAAGGCGGAAACTTACCGTAATGGTAGTTGACCGCTGAATCAAGATTAATATTTTGCATGAAAGGAGTTTGATGTGAAAATTTAATTGAATTTTAGCATCAAATTGCTTTGATGATCAAATTTTCTTAAAAATTGACAGCAAATGCTTTTGGGTCGACTTTTGTGGGTCTGGTCTTGAAGGACGCAGTGCAAAGTTTGTGCTGAGTGCTCGTGCTGCATCTTTGTTGCAGGCGCTAGCTAAGAGCGAAGCAACTTGCTTCGAAGCCACCTACCATGAATTGGCGCAACTCGTAAGCTCAAGCTATCTTGTCAATCACATCAGAGGCTAGATGATAGGCAACGTAGCTTGAGGCTAAGGAAGTTAGGTCAAGCTATCTTGTCACTCACATCAGAGGTTAGATGA
>NZ_JBWKNZ010000020.1:0-68434 GCF_059415825.1 Acidovorax sp. GW821-FHT10A04 | reverse complement strand
GAAGTTAGGTCAAGCTATCTTGTCACTCACATCAGAGGTTAGATGATAGGCAACGTAGCTTGAGGCTAAGGAAGTTAGGTGAAGCTATCTTGTCACTCACATCAGAGGTTAGATGATAGGCAACGTAGCTTGAGGCTAAGTAAGTTTGATCAAGCTAACTTGTCTCTCACATCAGCTCGGTCAGATCCTTTCTCAGCTCACCTGCTGCTTCTCCAGCTTGCGCGCCAGCGTGCGGCGGTGCATCCCCAACCGCCGCGCCGTCTCCGAGATATTGAACCCCGTCTCCGCCAGCACCTCGTGGATGCGCTCCCACTCCAGCGTCTTGAGCGAGCTGGAGCGGTTGGTCACATCCACCTCGGTATCACCTTCCTTCAAGCCAAACGCGGCCTCGATGTCGTCGGTGTTCGATGGCTTGGCCAGGTAGTGGCAGGCGCCCAGCTTCACGGCCTCGACGGCGGTGGCGATGCTGGCAAAGCCGGTGAGCACGACGATGAGCATGGCTTCGCTGGCGGCGTGCAGTTTCTGCACGCAGGCCAAACCAGATGCGTCGCCCTTGAGCTTCAAATCGACCACGGCGTAGCCGGGGGTGTGCTGGGTGAGCAATGCCTCGACCTCGGGCAGGCTGGCGGCCTGGAGCACGCGGTAGCCGCGGCGTTCGAACGAGCGGGCCAGGGTGCGGGCAAAGGCCTCGTCGTCTTCCACGATGAGCAGCTGTCGCTTTTCCTTCGCATCCTTGGGGGATGCGTCTGCTGCGGGGCTGCTGCTGATTGTGGTGGTTTCGTCCATGGCGCTCGGGTCCGGGTTTTGTACTAGTACGAATTCGACTTTGTCTGGCTACAAAAGTTGCTGGTTCGCTTGGCTGTCCATCCAACGCAAATTCGCAGCATCACGCAGGCCGGTGCCCGCGCGGCATCGCAATCGCCGCCAGCGGCAGGCGGATGCTGACCTGTGCGCCGCTGCCTTCGCCGTCGCCCGTGCGGTTGCGGGCCGTAACGCTGCCGCCCAGGGTGCGTGCCACGTTCATCACCAGGTACAGGCCCAGGCCGCTGCCGGGGCGCTGCTTGGTGGACTGGTAGGGCTCGCCCAGGTGGTCCAGCATGCCGGGCGCAAAGCCGGGGCCTGCGTCGTTGACGGTCATGCACAGGGCAGGCACCTCGGCCTTGTCGTCGCGGGTGATGAGCAGTTCCACCCACTGGGGCGAGGCGTCCCGTGCATTGTCCAGCACATTGAAAACCATCTGCTTCAACGTGGTGTCCGACACCATGGGCGTGTCGTCGCCAAAGTCGTTGCGGTACGAGAACGCGGGTATCGACCGCGTGGTGCGCCACTCGTCGGCCAGGGCGTCGACGAAGGTGCGCACGGTGGTCTGGGCCGATTCTTCGCCGCGCGCCTCGCCGGCCGACAGCAAGATGCCGCTCACGATGCTCTTGCAGCGCTGTACCTGGGTGCGCATTTCCTCGATGTCTTCGCGCAGCAGCTCGTCGCCCATCAGCTCCTGGTCGTGCTGCCAGTCGCCCAGAATCACGGCCAGGGTGGACAGCGGCGTGCCCAGCTCGTGCGCGGCGCCCGATGCGAGCAGGCCCATGCGCACGATGTGCTCTTCTTCCACCCGGCGGCGGCGCGCGGCGGCCAGGCGGGCGTCGCGCTCGCGCAGGTTCAGGTTGATGCGGGTGATGAACACCACCACCAAGATCGCGTTGAGCACAAAGCACACCAGCAGGCCAATGACGTACAGGCTCGACAGGCCCTGGTGCAAATCCTGCGGCAGCTCCAGCGGCAGGTGGTAGTTGGCCAGCAGGGCAAAGCACGCGGTGTTGATGGCCACCATGCTCCAGATATAGGCCCCGCGCAGCAGGATGGCGCCCAGCGCAATCTGCAGCAGGTACAAAAAGACAAAGGGGTTGCTGGTGCCGCCGCTCAAATACAGCTGGGTGGTGAGCACGGCCACGTCCACCAGCAGCGCCAAAAACAGCTCCACGTTGCGCACCTGCACCCCCGTGCGCAGGCGCAGCAGGCTGACCACGTTGAACACGGCCAGGCAGCCCACCACCATCAGCATCTGGTGCAGGGGGATGGTCAAGCGCAGGCTGTGGTGGGCCACCTCGATGGTGAAGACCTGGCCGATGACGGCCATCCAACGCAGCTGAATGAGCTGCTGCAGGTTCTTGATGCCGGCGGCGGCATCGGCAGCGCGCGGGTTGCGCAAGAACTCGGCGCGCTTGGCGAGGCGTTGCAGGGGCATGGCTTGAGTTTAGTGCCCTGCTTGGGAAGCCTGGCGCCGCTCGTAGCGCACCACGAACCAGCCCGCGCCCAGCACCATCAGCGCCAGGCCGTACCAGGTAAGGGCATACACCGCATGGCTGTTGGCAAAGCGGATGGTGGTGAGCCCGGCGCGCGGCCAGGTGGTGCCCGCCGTGGCGGCGGCGGTGCCGGCCACTTCCACCGCTTCCGCCGTGGGGTTGGCCACGCCGCGCTGGGGCAGGCCGGCGTCGATGAAGAAGGGCGCCGCGCGGGGCAACTGCAGTGCCTGGGCGATGGCCGCCACGTCGCGCGAGAACCAGCGCTGGGCGGCGGGGTCGTTTCTGCGCAAAAAGCCGCCCTTGGGCTCGCTGATGCGGATGAGGCCTTGCACGGTGGCGGGGGTGGCATCGTCGGTCTTGCCTGCCCATTGCGCGCGCTGGTCCTGGGGGATGAAGCCGCGGTTGACCAGCACCTGGGTGCCATCGGCCTGCTGCAGCGCGCTCAGCACCCAAAAGCCCGAGCCCAGGGCGGTGACGGCCTGGGTGAGCAGGGTCTTGCCGGGCAGCCAATGGCCGCTGAGGGCCACGGGCAGGTATTCATGCGTGTCGGCCGTGATGCCGGGCCACTCGCTGGCCGGGGGCAGGGCCACGGGGGCGGCGTGCACGCGCTGGTCCACGCGCTCGATGAGGTCGAGCTTCCACACCCGCCGCTGCACCTGCCAGGTGCCCAGGGCCACGAAGCCCAGGAACAGGGCGATGCCCACCACCAGCAGCAGGGCGCGGCGCAGGCGGCGGGAGGCTGCAGGCGCTGCAGCGTGGGTTGCAGACATCGAAAACTCCTTGTCGGGACCACTGGCGCACAGGCCAGAAACAGATGCGGCCGCTGGAGGCGGCCGCTGTTCAATCCATCCAATGCGGCCCCGCTGGTGCAGGGCTGCACTCACCCTCAGGGGGTGTGGTGGCCGGCGGCGCCACCTTCGGTCTGGGTGGGCGGGGTCGGCGTGGGGTGGTCGGGCATCATGTTGGCGTTCATGTGGAACATGACCCAGAGCGTGCCGCTGATGGCAATGGCCACGAAGACCACGGTGAAGATGGTGGACAGCAGCGTCCAGCCGCCCTCGACCTTACCGTTCATGTGCAGGAAGCAGACCATGTGCACCAGGATCTGCACCACCGCGAAGCCGCCGAGCACGAGCACGGCGGTGTTGCGGTCGGCAATCACCTTGGACATGACCAGCCAGAACGGGATGGCGGTGAGGATGATGGACAGCACGAAGCCGACCATGTAGCCCGAGAAGCTGCTGTGCGGCCCCACGTCGCCATGGTGGTCGTCGTGGTGGTGGTCGTCATGGCCGTGGCCAGCGTTGGCGGTGTGTTGTGCGGCGCCCATGTCAAAGCACTCCCATCAGGTACACGAAGGTGAAGACGCCGATCCAGACGACGTCCAGGAAGTGCCAGAACATCGACAGGCACATCAGGCGGCGCTTGTTCTCGTGGATCAGGCCGTGTTTCTTGATCTGCAGCATCAGCACCACCAGCCAGATCAGGCCGAAGGTGACGTGCAGGCCGTGGGTGCCGACCAGCGTGAAGAAGGCCGACAAAAAGGCGCTGCGCTGCGGGCCCGCGCCCTGGTGGATCAGATGGTGGAACTCGTACAGCTCCAGCGCCAGGAAGCCCAGGCCGAACAGGCCGGTGATGGCCAGCCAGGCGAGCGTGCCGCCCACCTTGTTCTGCTGCTTTTGCAGCATGGCAAAGCCGAAGGTGATGGACGACGCCAGCAGGAAGGCGGTGTTGATGGCCACCAGCGGCAGATCGAACAGCTGCGCGCCGGTGGGACCGGCGGCGTAGCTGCGGCCCAGCACGCCGTAGGTGGCGAACAGCGCGGCGAAGATGAGGCAGTCGCTCATCAGGTAGAGCCAGAACCCGAGGGCGGTGCCGTTCTCGGGGTGGGGCTCGTGCGCCAGGTGGTACTCGCGGCGCGCCAGCGTGGCGGCCGTGGGGCCGCCTGCCGTGATGGCAGCGGCGGCTTGGTTGTAGGTGATATCAGACATGGCTGGCACGCAGTTGTTGGGTACGCAGGTTCTCGGTCTCCGTCACTTGCGCGGCGGGGATGTAGAAGTCACGCTTGTAGTTGAACGTGTGGATGATGGACACCAGCACCACGCCCGCGAAGGACAGGCCGGCCAGCAGCCACATGTGCCAGATGAGGGCGAAGCCCAGCACCAGCGACAGGGCCGAGATGATCACGCCCGCGCCGGTGTTGGCCGGCATGTGGATGGGCTGGAAGCCGGTGAGCGGGCGCGCGTAGGCGTGCTTCTTCATGTCCCACCAGGCATCGATCTCGTACACCTTGGGGGTGAAGGCGAAGTTGTAGTCCGGCGGGGGCGACGAAGTGGCCCATTCCAGCGTGCGGGCGTCCCATGGGTCGCCGGTGTGATCGCGCAGCTGGTCGCGCTTGAGGTAGCTCACCACGATCTGGATCAGCAGGCAGCCGATGCCCAGGGCGATCAGGAAGGCGCCGAAGGCGGCGATGACGAACCAGATCTGCAGCGAAGGGTCTTCGAAGTGGTTGGCACGGCGCGTGACGCCCATCAGGCCCAGGATGTACAGCGGCATGAAGGCCACGTAGAAGCCCACCACCCACAGCCAGAAGGAGCACAGGCCCCAGAAGCGGTCGAGCTTGTAGCCGAAGGCCTTGGGGTACCAGTAGTTGATGCCGGCGAACAGGCCGAACAGCACGCCGCCGATGATCACGTTGTGGAAGTGGGCGATCAGGAACAGGCTGTTGTGCAGCACGAAGTCGGCCGGGGGCACGGCCAGCAGCACGCCGGTCATGCCGCCGATGGCGAAGGTGACCATGAAGGCCAGGGTCCACAGCATGGGCAGCTCGAAGCGGATGCGGCCCTTGTACATGGTGAACAGCCAGTTGAAGATCTTCGCGCCCGTGGGGATCGAGATGATCATCGTGGTGATGCCGAAGAAGGTGTTCACGCTGGCGCCGGAGCCCATGGTGAAGAAGTGGTGCAGCCACACCAGGTACGACAGGATGGTGATAACGACCGTGGCGTACACCATGGAGGTGTAGCCGAACAGGCGCTTCTTGCAGAACGTGGCCACCACTTCGGAGAAGATGCCGAAGCAGGGCAGGATCAGGATGTAGACCTCGGGGTGGCCCCAGATCCAGATCAGGTTCACGTACAGCATGGCGTTGCCGCCCAGGTCGTTGGTGAAGAAGTTGGTGCCGGCGTAGCGGTCCAGCGACATCAGCACCAGCGCGGCGGTGAGCACCGGGAACGAAGCGACGATCAGTGCGTTGGTGCACAGGGCCGTCCACGTGAAGATGGGCATGCGCATGAGGTTCATGCCGGGTGCGCGCATCTTGATGATGGTGACGATCAGGTTGATGCCCGAGAGCGTGGTGCCCACCCCGGCGATCTGCAGCGCCCAGATGTAGTAGTCCAGACCCACCCCCGGGTTCTGCGCCCCCAGGTTGGACAGCGCGAGCCAGCCCGCGGTGGAGAACTCACCCAGGAACAGCGACACCATCACCAGGATGGCACCGGCGGTGGTCATCCAGAAGCTGAAGTTGTTGAGGAACGGGAAGGACACGTCGCGCGCACCGATCTGCAGCGGCACGAGGTAGTTCATGAGGCCCGTGACCAGCGGCATCGCCACGAAGAAGATCATGATCACGCCGTGGGCGGTGAAGATCTGGTCGTAGTGGTGCGGCGGCAGGTAGCCCATGTTGTCGCCAAAGGCCATGGCCTGCTGCAGGCGCATCATGAGCGCGTCGGCAAAGCCGCGCAGCAGCATGACCACGCCCAGGATCATGTACATGATGCCGATCTTCTTGTGGTCGATGCTGCAGATCCAGTCGCGCCACAGGGTACCCCACAGGCGGAACTTGGTGATGCCGGCCAGCACGGCCAGGCCGCCCAGCACGACACCGATGAAGGTGATCAGCACGATGGGCTCGTGCGCCATGGGTATCGAGTCCCAGGTGATTCGGCCCAGGGCCCAATGCGGTTCGGTTACAACGGGTGAGGTGGACATGTTCGTCAGTCTCTTAGGCGCGGATCATTGGCGGGAAAGGGTGCGGTCGTGGACCGTGGCGTGGCGCGCTTCGAGTGCGGCCACGATCTGGCCGGCGTTGTCGATGGTGCACACGTCCTGGGGCAGGTTCAGGCCCATGGCCTTCATGTAGGCCTCGCCACCGCGCTCGTCGATGGACATCATGTGGTGCATGCACATCTTGCCTTCTTCGACGCAGCGGTTGAGCACCTTGTCGTACAGGCCGGTTTCCACGCTGGCAAAGCGCTGCACGGGATCGCGCTCGCTGGGCTTGACGAGGTTCAGGTAGGTGGTCTTGTCCAGCGCCTTGCCTTCGGTCTTGGCCTTGGCCACCCACTGCTCGAAGTCGCCCTGGCTCAGGCCGTGGAACTTGAAGGTCATGCCCGAGAAGCCCGAGCCGCTGTAGTGCGAGGCGATGCCGGGGTACACGCCCGGCTTGTTGATCACGGCGTTGAGCTCGGTCTGCATGCCGGGCATGGCGTAGATCATGCCCGCCAGGTCGGCCACGTAGAAGGCATTCATCGTGGACGTGGCGGTGAGCTTGAACAGGATGGGGCGGTCCACCGGGGCGGCCAGCTCATTCACCGTGGCAATGCCCTGTTCGGGGTAGAAGAACAGCCATTTCCAGTCCATGGCCACGACCTGCACCACCATGGGGGTGGCCTGGGCTTCGAGCGGCTTGGTGGCCGAGATGCGGTCCAGCGGGCGGTAAGGGTCGAGCTTGTGGGTGCCGATCCAGGTCAGCGCGCCCAGCGCGATGATGATCAACAGGGGCACGGTCCAGATCACCAGCTCCAGCGTGGTGGAGTGGTGCCAGTCGGGGTCGTAGTCCTCTTCGGTGTTGGCGGTGTTGCTCTGGCGGTACTTCCAGGCGAACCACAGCGTGAGGGCGATCACCGGCACGATGATGATCAGCATCAGCAAGGTGGCCTGCACGACCATGTGGCCTTGCTGCGAGGCGATGTCGCCTGCGGGATTGAGGACGACGGCCTTGCTGCAGCCGGCGAGGCTGGTGGCGGTGGCCGCCAACGCAAGCCATGCCGGCCCGCGAAGTTGGGGAAGTTTGAACATGTGATGGGCCCAACAAAGGCGTTTAGGGGTAAACGCGAATGACAATTTGCCGCTCAATGTAATAGAGCAGCCAAATTTGTCCATTGGACATTTTGTCCAAGGTCAAGTTTTTGCCCCTTTTGGGGGCAGCCAGCGAACACACTGCCAGTACCGAAATCCCTGCAGAGACAGCCTATGGGCATTTGTCCTGCGAGAACGTGGGTGAAACCGCCCTTGTCGGGCCGGGCTGCTGGGTGTAAAACGTGGGTGTATCAGTTACACAACAAAGGAGCCCTGTTCATGAGCAGTCCCGCCTCTGCGATCTACCCGGCGAATGGCTTTGAAGAAGGCCACGCTTCCCTCTCCCGCGCGGACACCCATGAAGACGTCACCCCCAGCGAAATTGCCGTGGGCGTGATCATCGGACGCTCGTCCGAGTATTTCGACTTCTTCGTTTTCGGGATCGCCTGCGTGCTGGTCTTCCCGTCGTTCCTGTTCCCCTTCATGTCGCGCCTGGACGGCACGCTGGCCGCCTTTGCGCTGCTGGCCGTGGCCTTCGTGGTGCGGCCCATCGGCACCGCCATCTCCATGGCCATCCAGCGGCGCTGGGGCCGGGGCACCAAGCTGACCATTGCGCTCTTCCTGCTGGGCGTGTGCACGGTGGGCATGGCCTTTTTGCCGGGCTACAAGGACCTGGGCACCACCGCCATCGTGGCGCTGCTGATCCTGCGCATCGGCCAGGGCCTGGCGCTGGGCGGCTCGTGGGACGGCTTGCCGTCGCTGCTGGCGATGTCGGTGCCCAAGCACCGCCGCGGCTGGTACGCCATGATCGGCCAGCTGGGCGCGCCCGTGGGCTTCGTGCTCGCGGCCGGCCTGTTTGCCTACCTGTACGCCAACCTGTCGGTGCAGGAGTTCCTGGCCTGGGGCTGGCGCTACCCGTTCTTCGTGGCCTTTGCCGTGAACGTGGTGGCCCTGTTCGCCCGCCTGCGCCTGGTGGTGGGCCAGTCGTACACCGAGCTGCTGCAGGACCGTGAGCTGCAACCCGTGCCCGTGCACGAGGTGATGCGCGACGAAGGCAGCAACGTGCTGCTGGGCGCGTTTGCGGCGCTGGCCAGCTTTGCGCTGTTCCACCTGGTCACCGTGTTCCCGCTGTCGTGGATCACGCTGTACACGGACCAACCCGTGACCCAGATCCTGGGCGTGCAGATCGTCGGCGCCTTCCTGGCGGCCGGGGCCATCATGGTCTCGGGCTGGCTGTCGGACCACCTGGGCCGACGCAAGCTCTTGGGCGGCATGGCGGTGCTGATCGGGGTGTTCAGCTTCATGGCGCCGGTGCTGCTGAACAGCGGCGAAGTGGGCAGCACCATGTTCCTGCTGCTGGGCTTTGTGCTGCTGGGCCTGTCGTACGGCCAGGCCTCGGGCACGGTGACGGCCAATTTCTCACCCAAGAACCGCTACACGGGCGCCGCCCTGTCGGCCGACCTGGCCTGGATCATCGGCGCGGCCTTTGCCCCGCTGGTGGCCCTGGGCCTGTCGGCCCAGTTTGGCCTGCTGGCCGTGACGGTGTACCTGCTGTCGGGCGTGGCCTGCACCCTGGGCGCCCTGAACTTGAACCGCCGCATGGAGCGGCGCGACCGCTGATACCCCCTACAACCCTACAAGAGAGAGCGAGGGGCGGGCCTGTTGATAACAAGGCACGGCCCTGTAGAGAAGCGATGCAAGAACCCGGTGGCTGCCTTGGCGGCCACCGGGTTTTTGTTTTCAGAACCTGGTTTCAGGAATCGCGGCCGATGATCTCGAAGAACGCCCGGATCAGGCGCATGTCCCGGCGCTCGGCCAGGCAGACCACGTGGGCGTAGGTCTTGATCTGCGCGTCGCTGATGCGCACCGCGTGCAGGCCCGCGCCGGGCACGTATTCCACCTCTGACACGGCAGCGACGCCCAGGCCCTGCAGCACGGCCTCGCGGATGATCTCGCGGCTGGCGACTTCCATCACCACCGTGGGTTGCACGCCCGCGGCCTTGAGCGCCGACTCGATGGCCTTGCGCGTGGTGGAGCCCTGCTCGCGCAGGATCAGCTTCTCGCCCTGCAGCTCTGCCGTGCGGATGCTGCGCCGGCGTGCGAACCGGTGGTCTGCATTGCAGAAGATCACGATGGGGTGCTCGCTGTACGGCACCGACACGAAGCGCTTGTCCTTGAGCACCTGCGCCAGCACGCCCACGTCAGCCCGGTAGTCGAGCAAGCGGGTCAGCACGTCCTCGGAGTTGCCGGTGCCCACCGAGATGTTGATGTCCGGGTAGCGCTGGTTGAAGGCGGCCAGCATCTTCGTGACGTGCGAGGGCCCCACGGCGGCCACGCGCAGGTGGCCCGAGCGCAGCTCACCCGCATCGCGCAGAACCTGCACGGCCTCCAGCTCCAGCCCGAAGATCTGGCGCGACAGCTGCAGCAGGCGCTCGCCGATCTCCGTGGGGCGGATGCGCCGGCCGGTGCGGTGGAACAGCTCCACCTTGTACAGCTCCTCCAGTTGCTTGACCTGGGTGGTCACCGTGGGCTGGCTCACGTGCAGGGCCTGGGCCGCGCGCGTGAAGCTGCCCTCCGTGGCCACGGCGTGGAAGGACCTCAGCTGTGTCAGGCGCATGGCATTCGTCTCCGTGTTATCCCGTGCCAACTATAGATTGAATGAATGCAACGGTGAAAAAAGTTGAATTTGCCAGATAGTGCGCGAGCGCCGACAGTAGGGCCATGCGTCGGGCCCCGTGAGGCATGCGCACACAAGAGGTTCAAACCCAACCCTTAGGAGACATCGATGAAATTCACGCGACGATCCCTGCTGGCCAGCACATCCCTGGTGCTGGCCCCCTCCCTGGTGGGCCTGAGTGCCACGGCCAGGGCCGCAGCCGGCACCCTGACGGTGGGCCTGATTCCTTCCGAGGATTCGCGGGCCATGATCGCCAACAGCCAGGCCATGATGGACATGCTGTCCAAATCGCTGGGCATGCCGGTCAAGCCCTTTGTGGCGGCCGACTACAACGGCGTGATCGAGGCCCTGCGCTCCAAGCGGCTCGATGTGGCCTACCTCGGCCCCTTCTCGTACGTGATGGGCACCACCGTGGCGCCCATCGAGGCCTTCGCCGTGGCCGAGACCAAGAAGGCCGGCCGGGCCTTCTACCACGCGCTCATCGTGGCCCACAAGGACAGCGGCATCAAGACCGTGGCCGACCTCAAGGGCAAGACCTTTGCCTTCGTGGACCCGACGTCCACCTCGGGCCACCTGTTCCCCAAGGCCGGCCTGATGAAGGAGGGCTTCAACACCGACAAGGATTTTGGCCGGGTCGTCTTCTCCGGCTCGCACGACTCGAATGCCGTGGCGGTGCAGAACAAGAAGATCGAGGCCGTGGCGATTGCCGACCGCATCCTCGATGCGGCCATCGCCAAGGGCCTGGCCAAGCGCGAGGACCTGGTGGTGGTGTGGAAGTCGGACCCGATCCCCGAGTCGCCCACCGTGTGGCGCAAGGACCTGGATGCGGACCTCAAGAAGCGCGTGCAGGCCGCCTTCCTGGACGTGAAGGACATCCCATGGTCGGACCAGGGGATGCTCAACGGGTTTCATCCCACGAACGACAAGGCCTACGACATCATCCGCGAGACGGCCAAGATCCTGAACCTCGACCTGAGGGCCATGAAATGATCAAGATCCGTGGCCTGAGCAAGCGCTACGGCGACTTCGATGCGCTGACGGGCATCGACCTCGACGTGGCGCCGGGGGAGTTCCTGGTGGTCCTGGGGCCTTCGGGCGCCGGCAAGTCGACGTTGCTGCGTTGCATCAACCGCCTGGCCGAGCCCACGAGCGGCGAAATCCACATCGACGGGCAACTGGCCCGGCCCAGCGGCGCGAGCCTGCGCGGCCTGCGCCGCCAGGTGGCGATGATCTTTCAGCACTACAACGTGGTGCCCCGCCTGTCGGTGCAGAAGAACGTGCTGACGGGCCGCATGGGGGCGGTGCCTTCGGCGCTGTCATGGCTGCAGATCTTTCCGCGCAAGGACGTGGCGATTGCGCTGGAGTGCCTGCGCCGTGTGGAGCTGCAGGACAAGGCCGGGCTGCGCACCGACACGCTCTCGGGCGGGCAAAAGCAGCGCGTGGGCATTGCGCGTGCGCTGGCCCAGCAGCCCAAGGTGATCCTGGCCGACGAGCCGGTCGCCAGCCTGGACCCGAAGACCTCGCGCACGGTGCTCAACTACCTCAAACAGGCCAGCCGCGAGCTGGGCATCACCGTGGTCTGCAACCTGCACCAGATCGACTATGCGCGCGAGTTCGGCGAACGCATCGTGGGCGTGTCGGGCGGGCGCATCGTCTATGACGGCGGGCCCGAGGGCCTGACGGACGAGATGCTCAAGCGGATCTACCCCGGCCTGGACGAGGGCGACGCCCGCAGCCGCGGCGCCCCCGCCGTGGCGGCCGCAGCCGCACCCGCGCTGCGCCAGCTGGAACTTGAGGAGGCAGGCGCATGAACATCGGTTCCTACACTTTTCTGGTGGCCCGGCCCAGCGGCGGGCTGGGGTGGTGGCCGCGCATCGGCCTGGGTGCGCTGTTCGTCGGCGTGCTGTGGTGGGCAGCGCGCGGCGCGCAGGTCAGCTTTGGCGAGCTGGCCAAGGGCCTGCCGTGGATCGGCGACTTTCTGGGGCGCATGCTGCCACCCAACTGGGCGTTTCTGGACAAGCTGATCGTTCCGGCGATCGAGACCATCCAGATCGCCGTGTGGGGCACCCTGCTGGCCGTGGTGCTGGCGATTCCGGTGTGCTTCTTCGCCGCGCGCAACCTGACGCCGAACGTGGTGGTCTACCAGCTCACCCGCCAGCTGTTCAACGTGACGCGGGGCGTCAACGAGATCATCCTGGCGCTGGTGTTCGTGGCCGCGGTGGGGCTGGGGCCGTTTCCGGGCGTGCTGGCACTGGCCGTGCATGGCGCGGGCATGCTGGGCAAGTTCTTCTCCGAGTCGATCGAGGAGATCGACCAGGGGCCGATCGAGGCGCTGCGCTCCACCGGGGCCGGGCCCATACAGACCATCATCTTTGCCGTGCTGCCCCAGGTGGTGACCGCATGGATCGCCGTGGTGCTGTACCGCTTCGAGACCAACCTGCGCCAGGCCACCGTGCTGGGCATGGTGGGCGCGGGCGGCATCGGCTTCGAACTGGTGGGCAGCATGAAGCTGTTCCAGTACCAGGACACCGCCACCTGCATCGCCGTGATCATTGCCATGGTGATGGTGGCCGATGCCATCTCGACCCGGCTGCGTGCCTGGATTCAAAAAGGAGCCCGTTGATGAATGCTGCTGTGATCGACTTCGTGCAGGCCAATGGCCGGCAATACGCCAGGCCCGCCGCACCGGTGGTGGTGGTCTGCGTGGATGGCTGCGAGCCCGACTACCTGACCCAGGCCATCCAGGCAGGCGTCGCGCCCTACCTGGCGCGCATGCAGGCCCAGGGCGGCTCGCTGATCGGGGACTGCGTGGTGCCCAGCTTCACCAACCCGAACAACGTGTCTATCGTGACCGGCGTGCCTCCCTCGGTGCACGGCATTTGCGGCAACTACTTCTACGACGTGGCCGCCGACCGCGAGGTCATGATGAACGACCCCGAGTACCTGCGTGCCCCGACGCTGCTGGCGGCCTTTGCGAACGCCGGTGCGCTGGTGGCGGCGGTGACGGCCAAGGACAAGCTGCGCACCCTGCTCGGCCATGGCCTCAAGGGCATCTGCTTTTCGGCCGAGAAGGCCGACAAGGCCACGCTGGCCGAGTGCGGTATCGAGAATGTGCTGGAACTGGTGGGCAGGCCCGTGCCCTCGGTGTACAGCGCTGACCTCAGCGAGTTCGTGTTTGCGGCCGGTGTGCGCCTGATGGAGACCCGCCGGCCGGACCTGATGTACCTGTCGACCACCGACTACGTGCAGCACAAGTGCGCCCCGGGCACGCCGGAGGCCAATGCCTTCTACGCAATGATGGACGGCTACCTCGCCCAGCTCGATGCGCTGGGCGCGGTCATCGGCCTCACCGCCGACCATGGCATGAGCCCCAAGACCGACGCCGCCGGCAAGCCGCGCGTGGTGTACCTGCAGCAGGAGCTGGATGCACAGCTCGGTGCGGGCAGCACGCGGGTGATCCTGCCCATCACCGACCCCTACGTGGTGCACCACGGCGCCCTGGGCTCGTTCGCGACCATCTACGTGAATGCCGGGGCCACGCTGGAGGGCGTGCGCAGCGCGCTGCAGTCCCTGCCGGGCGTGGAGGTGGTGCTGACGCGCGAGGAGGCGGTGGCCCGCTTCGAGTTGGCGGGCGACCGCATAGGCGACCTGGTGGTGGTGTCGGACCACCTCACGGTGCTGGGCACCAGTGCGGCGCGGCACGACCTGAGCGGGCTGACCGTGCCCCTGCGCTCGCACGGCGGCATCTCGGAGCAGAAGGTGCCGCTGCTGTTCAACCGGCCCCTGAAGGGCGTCGCCCCCGGTCGGCGGTTGCGCAATTTCGACGTGTTCGACCTCGCGTTGAACCACGCTTTCCCCTCCGTCTAGAGGTCTCTCCATGCCACATGAATACTTGAACCCCGTACGCAGCGTCTACGGGGCAGGGGAACTGTTGTCTCTGCCAAAGCTGCTGGGCGGCCGGCGGGCGCTGCTGGTCACCTTTCCGGAGGCCCGCCAGCTAGGCCTGGTGGCCCGCATCGAGGGCCTGCTGGGCGACCAGCTAGCCGGTGTGATCGACGATGTGCGTCCCAACCCGGACGTCGCGGAGCTTGCGGCGGTCTACGACGCCTTCTGGTCCGGTGGGGCCGCGAGTGCCGAGGTGATCATTGCGGTGGGCGGTGGCAGTGCCATCGATACCGCCAAGGCGCTGATGGTGGCCACGCCCAGCGGGCGTTTCTCCGAGCTGGTGGCGCTGCTGGCGTCCGGCAAGGCCTTCACGCCAGCGCGGACCAAGACGCTCATCGCCGTGCCGACGACGGCCGGTACCGGCAGCGAGGTGACGCCCTGGGCCACGGTGTGGGACCGCGGCGCGCAGAAGAAGTACTCGCTGCACCTGCCCGAGACCTGGCCGAGCATTGCGCTGATCGACCCCGAGCTCATGCTGTCGCTGCCCGCCTCGGTCACGCTGCAGAGCGGTCTGGATGCGCTGTCGCACGCGCTGGAGTCGATCTGGAACGTGAATGCCAACCCTGTGTCCGATACCTTCGCGGTGGCGGCGGTGCATGAGATCCTGGATGCCCTGCCGCAGCTGATGGAGCACCTGGACGACGCGGTGCTGCGCGGTCGCATGGCCCTGGCGGCCCTGAAGGCCGGCATGGCCTTCTCGAACACGCGCACGGCACTGGCGCACTCGATCTCGTACGAGATGACGCTGCGCTACGGGCTGCCGCACGGCATTGCCTGCAGCTTTCCGCTGCCCATGGTGCTGGAGCGGGCCATTGGCCAGAACCCGGAGCGCGACGCCGTGCTGGAAAGCGCCCTGGGAAACCTGGCCGGTGCGCCGGCCCGGCTGGCCCGCTTCATCGAGGAACTGGGTGTGAGGACGCGCTTTGCCGACTATGGCGTGAGTGACGACCAGGCGCAGCAGATGGTGGCCCATGCGCTGACCGGCGCACGCGGCAAGAACTTCATCGGAGCCAACACGGCAGCACTCAAGGAGGCAGCATGAGTTGCATCATGGAAAGCGTGGACTTCCGCGCGGAGGCCCTGCGCATCGGCGGCGCCAGGGTGCGCACGGAGCGCAGCATCGACGTCGTCAACCCCTACAGCGGCGAGCGCGTGGGCACGGTGGGCATGGCCAGCGTGGAGGACGTGCGCCGGGCGATGGACATCGCCCAGGCCTATGTGCCCACGCTGTCGCGCTACGAGCGTTCGGCCATCCTCAACCGGGCGGCGGCGCTGCTGCGCGAGCGCACCGACGAGGCATCGAACATCATCACCGCCGAGTCGGGCCTGTGCAAGAAGGACAGCACCTACGAGATCGGGCGCGTGGCAGACGTGCTCAACTTCGGCGCCAACGAGGCCCTGCGCGACGATGGGCAGGTGTTCTCGTGCGACCTCACGCCGCACGGCAAGAAGCGCAAGGTGATCACCACGCGCGAGCCGCTGTTGGGTGTCATCACGGCCATCACGCCCTTCAACCACCCCATGAACCAGGTGGCGCACAAGGTGGTGCCGGCCGTGGCCACCAACAACCGCATGGTGCTCAAGCCTTCGGAGAAGGTTCCCCTGTCGGCCTACTATTTTGCCGACCTGCTGTACGAGGCCGGCCTGCCCGTGGAGATGCTGCAGGTGGTGACCGGCGATCCGCGAGAGATCGCCGACGAGCTGCTGACCCACCGCCACGTCGATCTGGTCACCTTCACCGGCGGGGTGGCCATTGGCAAGTACATTGCGTCGAAGGCCGGCTACCGGCGCATGGTGCTGGAGCTGGGCGGCAACGACCCGTTGATCGTGATGGACGATGCCGACCTGGACAAGGCCAGCGACTTGGCGGTGCAGGGCTCGTACAAGAACTCGGGCCAGCGCTGCACGGCGGTCAAGCGCATGCTGGTGCATGAGAAGGTGGCGGCCGAGTTCACCGAGCGCGTGGTGGCCAAGACGGTGGCATGGCGCTATGGCGACCCGATGGACAAGGCCACCGAGATGGGCACGGTGATCGATGAGGCCGCGGCCCGCCACTTCGAGAAGGTGGTGAACGAGGCCATCTCCCAGGGCGCGCGCTTGCTGGCGGGCAATGTGCGCGAGGGCGCGCTGTACTCCCCCACGGTGCTGGACCGGGTGCGGCCGGAGATGACCGTGGTGCGCGAGGAGACCTTCGGCCCCGTGTCGCCCATCCTGACCTTTCGCAACATCGACGAGGCGATCTGCATATCCAACGGCACGGCCTTCGGCCTGTCGTCGGGCATCTGCACCAACCGCCTGGACGACGTGACCCGCTTTGCCAAGGAGCTGCAGGTCGGCACCGTCAACCTCTGGGAGGTGCCGGGCTACCGCATCGAGCTGACCCCGTTCGGTGGCATCAAGGATTCGGGCCTGGGCTACAAGGAAGGGGTGCAGGAGGCGATCAAGTCGTTCACCAACTGCAAGACGTTTACCTTGCCATGGTGAGCGGGCAGGCATTCGTCCCGCACGCAGGCCCTAGATCGCCATGCCCTGCACGGCGCTGGCCAGAGGCTCCAGTGCCGCCATGTCTGCTGAAGTGAGCGTGATGGAGGCAGCCGCCGCGTTTTCCTGGAGCCGCGAGGGCTTGCGGGTGCCGGGGATCGGCACGGCGGTGGCGCCCAGCAGACGTGCCTGCGTGTGCAGCCAGGCCAGCGCCAGCTGCGCCGCCGAGAGCCCGCGGGCGGCGGCCAACTGCTCGACCTGGGCCACGAGGCGGGCGTTGGCCGCCTGGTTGTCTGCCGCAAAGCGCGGGAAGTTCTTGCGGGCGTCGTCGGCACCCAACTGGCCGGCAAAGCTGCCACTGGTGAGCAGCCCGCGCCCCAGCGGGGCATAGGGCACGATGGCGATCCCCAGCGCCACTGCGCATGGCAGCACCTCGCGCTCGATCTGGCGGCTGAACAGCGACCATTCGGATTGCAGCGCCGCGATGGGATGGATGGCATGCGCTGCGCGCAGTTCGTCGGCCGTCACCTCGCACAACCCGAGCGCGCGGACCTTGCCGGCGCGCACCAGGTCGGCCATGGCGCCGATGGAGTCGGCCAGCGGCACCTCCTGGCTGCGCCGGTGCATGTAGTACAGGTCGATGGTGTCGACCCCCAGGCGCTGCAGCGAGCGCTCTGCCGCGGCGCGGATGTAGGCGGGCCGGTTGTCCAGGCTCCAGTCGCCGGGGTTGTCTGCGGTGCGGGTGTAGCCGAACTTGGTGGCGATGAAGGCGCGGCCCCGGTGCGCCCGCAAGAAGGGGGCGAGAAAGCTTTCGTTGGCGCCCAGGCCGTACATGTCGGCGGTGTCCAGCAGGGTGGCGCCCAGGTCCATCGCCTGCGCCAGCGTGGCCTGCGACTGCGCTGCATCGGCGGCGCCATAGAACTCGCTCATGCCCATGCAGCCCAGGCCCTGGGCCCCGACCATGGGGCCGGAGCGGCCGAGTTGAACCTGTGCGAGGGCGGGGTGCTTGTGTGCCATGGAGAACGATCCGTAAAAAGATGAACAAGCGCCCTGTTATAAGTATGGACCATGGTCCAAGGTCAAGCCGCCAGTGCAATGCTGATTTCCGAATTCGCCCGGGCCGCCGGCCTGCCGCAGGACACGGTCCGGTTCTACGTGAAGAAGGGCCTGATCACCCCGCGGCGTGGGCAATTGGGCGGCTCCAGCGCCTACCAGACCTTCACCGAGGACGACCTGGTGGCGGTGCGCATGGTTCGCCTGCAGCAGTCGCTGGGCTATTCGCTGGGCGAGATTGCGGCGCTCAACGAGGAATACCGCCGGGGCGCGCGCTCCAGGGCGCGGACGGTCGAGGTGCTGCGCACGCAGATCGAGCGGCTGGAGGACAAGAAGAGCCAGTTGGAAGGCGCGCTGGCCTTTCTGCGCGACAAGCTGGAATGGATCGAGGCGGGCAAGCCCGCGGGTGCGCCCCGGATCAGCGACTACCGGTGCTGAGGCGGCCGGTGCCTGCCGGGACGCGCCTGAGGTTCTAGCCGGCAGGGATCGGCCGGTGCGCCGATGCCTGTGCCACAGCAGCGAAAGCCCCCACCACCACCTCCCGCACGGTGTTCGCCACCTCGTGCCGGCTCTCCCTGCGCCAGGCAAGGTGCAGTTCGGCATGCAGGCCCGCCGGGTCGCGCAGCGGCCGGAACGCGACATTCGCATAGCCCAGCCGCATGGCCGAGTGGGGCACGAGCGCGACGCCCCAGCCCGCATCGACCAGCGCCAGGATCGAATGGGTGTGGCTGAGCGTGAGCACGGTGTCTGGCGCCACGCCCTCGGCGCGCAGGCGGCCGGCGATCAGCTCGTAGATGTAGCGTGTCTCCGACGGGCAGAACTCGATGAAGGGCTGGCCCTGCAGCGCTGCCAGTGGCATCGGCCCGCCCTGGGCCAGCGGATGGCTGGCGGGCGCGGCCAGCACCAGGGGCTCCTGCAGCAGCGGGGCCGAAGCGGCGAAGCTGCGCGGTGCGAAGGGCCGCACGATGCCCAGGTCGAGCCGGTCGCCGGCCAGGGCTTCGAGCTGGTCCACGCTCTGCATCTCGCGCAGCACCACGTGCACGTCGGGCAGGCCGGCGCGGATCGCGCCGAGCACCCGGGGCAGGAGGGCGAAGCTGGACGCTGCGATGAAACCCAGCGTCACGCTGCCGGCATCGGCGCGCATGGCCCGGCGCGCCGCCAGAGTGGCGGCCTGGCTGCGGCGCAGGATGTCTTCGGCCTCGCGCAGGAAGGTGGCGCCCGCGGGCGTGAGGCGCACCGCACCGCCCGCGCGCTCGAGCAGGCGCACCCCGACCTCGTGCTCCAGCAGCTGGATCTGGCGCGTGAGCGGGGGCTGCGTCATGTTGACCAGGGCGGCAGCGCGGCCGAAGTGCAGTTCGGTGGCGACGGCCACGAAGCAGCGCAATTGGGAGAGCTGGAACACGATCTATTTCTTGAATGGCGCCATCGCCTGTTTGGATTGGACACTGCCTGGGTGGCTTTTTACAGTGGATCCCATTGTTTCACTGTATCCAGGAGCTGCATTGTGAGTTCATTCCAGGGGCCGGCGCTGCGCAGCGCACTCGGCGGTATTTCGGGCATTTTGGTCACGCCGTTCGGTGCCGATGGCGCGGTGACCGCCGCGCCGCTGCGCCCGGTGGTGGACCGGGCCGTGCAGGCCGGCGTGCAGGTGCTGGTGGCCAATGGCAACACCAGCGAGTTCTATGGCCTGGAGGCCGGGGAGGCCGAGCAGGCGGTGCAGTTCGCCGCCGAGTGCGTGGCGGGGCGCGTGCCGCTGCTGGCCGGCGTGGGCCGCAGCGTGGGCGAGGCCTGCCGCCTGGCCCGTGTCTCGCGCGATGCGGGGGCCGATGCGCTGATGGTGCACCAGCCGCCAGATCCCTTTGTTTCGCCGCGTGGCGTGGTGGCCTATGTGCAGCGCATCGCCGAGGCGGGCGGCGGGCTGCCGCTGGTGCTGTACCTGCGCAACGAGAACATCGGCCTCGCCGCCGTGGAGGCGCTGTGCCGCATCCCCGAGGTGGTGGGCGTCAAGTGGGCGTCGCCCACGCCGCTGCTGCTGGCACAGGCCATGCGCCGCGTGGAAGACCGCAACCTGGCCTGGGTCTGCGGCCTGGCCGAGGTGTGGGCGCCGCCGTTCTACGCGGTGGGTGCGCGCGGTTTCACGTCGGGGCTGATCAACGTGCTGCCCGAGCGGTCGGTGGCCATCTTCCAGGCGCTGGAAGCCGGCGACCACGCGCTGGCGATGCGCCTGATCGGCGAGATGCTGCCTTTCGAGGAACTGCGTGCGCAGGAGAACAACGGCACCAACGTCACCGTGGTCAAGGCCGCGCTGCAGCTGATGGGCAACTCCTGCGGCGCCACGCGCCCGCCCTCGGCCTGGCCGCTCACCGAGCGGCAGCAGCAGGAGCTGGGCGCCTTGCTGGCAGGCTGGAATCTGCTGCGCTGACCTGGCCTCACCGTTTCTCTCCAGGCTTCTCTCTGCGACCCCAAACCAATAATCAGGATGACAAACATGCCATTTCGCCGCTCTGTGCTGGCGCTCGCCGCGCTCGCTCCCCTCACCGCCGCCCTGTTCAGCACCGGTGTGCTGGCCCAGGCTTTTCCGGCCAAGCCCATCACCATCGTGATCGGCTCCACGCCGGGCAGTGCCACCGACGGACTGGCCCGCAGCGTGGCTGCGGAAATGGCCAAGGCCACGGGCCAGGCCGTGGTCGTGGACAACCGGGCCGGTGCGTTCGGCAGCATCGCCGCGCAGTACGTCGCACGCGCCCAGCCCGACGGCTACACCGTGTTCATGACGACCAACACCACGCAGTCGGCCAATCCCCACCTGCTCAAGAAGATCGCCTACGACCCGATCAAGGATTTCGCGCCCGTCTCGCTGCTGGCGCGCGGCTACCTGGCGCTGGTGGTGAACCCCCAGGTCAAGGCCAGCAACGTGGCCGAGCTGGTGGCGCTGGCCAAGGCCTCGCCCGGCAAGCTCAACTACGGCTCGGGCAGTTCGTCGGCCCAGGTGGCCACCGAGCTGTTCCAGCAGTCGACCGGCACCCAGTTCAACTTCGTGCCCTACAAGGCCAACCCACCGGCCGTGATGGACCTGGTGGGCGGACAGATCGACCTGATGATCGTGGACCTGACCACCAGCCTGCCGCAGGTGAAGGCCGGCAAGCTGCGCGCCCTGGGCGTGAGCAGTGCGCGCCGCTCGCCGCTGGTCCCCGACGTGCCGGCCATCGGCGAGTCGCTGCCGGGCTACGAGTTCGGCTACTGGAATGCGCTGTATGCGCCCGCCGGAACGCCTGCGCCCGTGGTCCACCGGCTGAGCAGCCTGGTGCGCGATGCACTGGCCACGCCGGCGGTGCGCCAGGTGATCGAGCAGACCGGCCAGGAGGCATCCTTCATGGGCCCGGAAGAACTGGCGAAGTTCCAGCTCGGTGAACTGGCACGCTGGGGCAAGATCATCAAGGCGGCGGGGATCCAGCCGGAGTAGACCGGCGACCGCATGGCAGCCCGCGCGCCAGCGCCTTGCGCGCGGCCCGAAGCGTTCTCTGGCGCCGGGGTCAGTCCTGCGGCCGGAACCCGATGGTCAGCGAGGCCGGAACGCGGCCATCCACGTCGCGCGGCAGGGTCTCGGTCTTGTCCAGGGCGCGCAGCACGGCGTCGTCCCAGGCCTTGTTGCCGCTGGACTGCACGAGCCGCTTGCCGACGATGGTGCCGTCGGGTGCCAGGCGCACCTCGACCTCGGCGCGCGGGTTGCCCGAGATAGCGTCGGGGTAGACGATGTTGGGCTTGACCTTGGCAGCCACGCGGCCCCCGTAGCTGCCCGAGGGGCCGGAGTCGCGCTGGGCGGTGCCGGTGGACTTTTCGTTGCCCTCGGAGCCCGCCAGGCCTTGCATGCGGCGCAGGTTGGCCTCGCGCTGGGCGGCCAACTGCTTGGCTTCGGCCTCGGCGCGCTGTTGTTGCTGCTTCTTGGCGGCTGCTTCCTTGGCTTCCTTTGCGTCCTTGGCCTCTTCGGCCTTGCGCTTTTCCTCGGCCAGCTTCTTTTGCTTGTCCTTCTCTTGCTCGGCCTTCTTCTGCTCGGCGAGCTTTTCCTTCTTTTCCTTTTCGAGGCGTTCCTCGCGCTCGTCTTCCTTGCGCTCACGCTCGCGCTTTTCGCGTTCGAGCTTCTCGGCGCGGGCTTTTTTCTCCTGCTCCAGGCGCTTTTTCTCGCGCTCGATGGCGATGTCGGCCTCGCGCGTGTCGGGCTCCACGGCGCGCGGCGGCGGTGGGGGGGGCGGCGGTGGCGGCGCAGGTGTGGGAACGGGCCGTGGCTCGGGTGGCGTGGGCGGGGTGGGGGGCGTGGGCGGCGTCACCTCGGGTGGCGCGGCCTGCTGGGGTACGGCAGACCACAGCTCGGCCTGCACGGCGGGCTGGTCGGAGCTGGCCTTCCAGTTCACGCCCCAGGTGAGTGCGCCGATCAGCGCCAGGTGCACCAGCACCGCCAGCGAGATGGCTCGCAGGCGGGCAGGGGGGGCGGGGGGCGCAAACTGGTCGCGGTCGTCTTGGGCGTGCATGGAAGGGGTGGAGCGCTTTGCAGGGTCGTCGGTTCCGTGGAGGGATGAAATGGGCGTCAGTGGCTTGTCTACCGCTGGCAGCGCATACACACAACGTGCCAGGCGCCCAAAGCGTTGTCTGCCTGGCTCGCTAGCCGCCCTGCTTGACGGACAGCCCCACGCGCTGGACGCCCGCCTTCTGCAGGGCGTCCATGGCCTTGACCACGTTGTCGTACATCACGCCCTTGTCGGCCGTGATGATGACTGCCGTCTCCCTGGTCTGGTTCTTCTGCCAGCGCAGCGCGGCCTCGCCGATCTCGCGCTGGCTCATGCTGCGCGTGGCCTCGGGGGTCTTGAGCTGCAGCGAGCCGTCCTTGTTCACCACGATCTGGGCGACCACCTTGGGCAGGTTGCGGCCCTTGCCCACACTGGGCACGTCGACCATGCCGGGGGTGAGCATGGGCGCGGTCACCATGAAGATGATGAGCAGCACCAGCATCACGTCGATGAACGGGACCATGTTGATCTCGTTGATGGTGCGGCGGCCTCGGCCGCGGGACGCCATGGCGGGCATGCGGGCTCCCTTCCTGTTTTCAGTGGCCGGAGGCCGAGGTGGGCTGTTGCGCGCCCAGGTTGCGCTGCAGGATGTTGGAGAACTCTTCGATGAAGGTCTCCTGGTGCGTGGCCACGCGGTCGATGTCGCGGGCAAAGCGGTTGTAGGCGATCACGGCCGGGATGGCGGCGAACAGGCCGATGGCGGTGGCCACCAGCGCCTCGGCAATGCCCGGGGCCACGGTGGCCAGGGTCACCTGCTCCATGCCGGCAAAGCCGGTGAAGGCGTGCATGATGCCCCACACCGTGCCGAACAGGCCCACGTAGGGCGATACCGAACCCACGGTAGCCAGGAAGGACAGGCTCGACTCCACCACGTCCATCTCGCGCTGGAAGCTGGCGCGCATGGCGCGGCGTGCGCCGTCCATCAGGGTGCCGGCATCGGTGATGCGGCGTTCGCGCAGTTTCTGGTACTCGCGCATGCCGCTGGCGAAGATGCGTTCCATGGGGCCGGCGTTCTTGGCGTTCTGCGCGGCGCTGGCGAACAGGTCGTTCAGGCTGGTGCCGGACCAGAAGTCGCGCTCGAAGTCGTCGTTGAGCGACTTGATGCGCTTGAGCGCGAACAGCTTGCGGAAGATGGCAGCCCAGCTGGCGACCGAGACGGCCAGCAGCAGCGCCATGACGAGTTGCACCACCCAGCTGGCCTGCAGCACCAGGCTGAGGATGGACATGTTTTGGGAATTCATGTGTTTGTTGAGAGTTGTTCCAGAAGGGTGCTCGGTATTCTTGCGGGCCTGAGGGCGGCGGCGTCCACCCAGCCGATGCGGATGGTGCCTTCACTGAGCAGCAACGCGGACGCATTGTCGGTCATTGGCTGCTCCGGTTTCAGGAGCGCTCGCTGCAGTATTGTCAACGATGCGCGGCCTGCGTCCTGCAGCTGGGCGGTAACAATGAGTTCGTCGTCGAGCCTGGCTGGCCGCAGGTAGCGGACCTGGCTGTGGGTTACGACAAACATGCCGCCGGTTTGTTCCCTGAGTTGTTGTTGGCCGATGCCGAGGGAGCGGAGCCATTCGGTGCGGGCGCGTTCGAAGAATTTGAGGTAGTTGGCATAAAAGACGATGCCGCCGGCGTCGGTGTCTTCCCAGTACACGCGGATGGGGAATTCAAAGGCCATGGTGCTTGTTCCCTCTCGGTGCGGTGGTTGCTTCTGTGTTTGTGTTGAGGGCGGAGGCCGGGATGTGCGCCCGGCGGCGCACCCACTTTCTTTTGCGTCGCCAAAAGAAAGTGGGCAAAGAAAAGGCGACCCCCAGTCTGCGTCCCCCGATCGCCCTGTCGGGCGAACGGGGGCAGCCTGCGATGCTCGGATCTGGGGTGGGCGTCGCTGAACTCGCTGCGTGCTTCGCACTCCGCTCAAACAGCAGCGACGAGCCAGATGACGAAGTGCGTGTGTCCTTCGGCACACGCACCCACCCCAGCTCCTGCGCTTCTCGGCGCAGCCAGCAGGGGTGGGGAGCGGGTACCACCCGGCTGCTGCTTGCGCAGCTGCGCCGGGGGGCGGTTACGCGCTGCGCGCTGCCGACGGGCGGCGTAGCCGCCCTGCCCAGGCCGAGCGCAGCGACGGCACCCCGGGCCGAGCGAAGCAATGGCCCGTGTGGAGCCCGCTCCCAACCCCTTCTGACCGTGCCGAGAAGCGCAGGGCCTGGGGTGAGCGCGTGCCGCAGGACACGCGCATCGTTGTCTAGCTTGCCGCAGCTGTTTGAGCGGAGTGCGAAGCACGCAGCGAGTTCTGCGGCACACCCCAGGCGCGAGCATCGCAGGCTGCCCCCTCGCCGCAGGCGAGGGGGACACGGGCAGCGGGGTCGCCTTTCTTTGGGGTACGTTTCTTTGGCGAAGCAAAGAAAGGTACCTCGGCCGCCGGGCCGAGACCCGGCCTCCGCCTTCAAAAAAAGAGCAGACCTAACCACTACTCAGATCACCCCAACAAACGACGCAACCGAGCAACCGACTCCTCCAACTGCGCCATCGAATTCGCAGTAGAGAACCGCACAAACCTCTCCGTCTCAGCAGTCCCAAAATCCCGCCCCGGCGTAATCGCCACGTGCGCCCGCTTCATCACCTCAAACGCAAAATCCCAACTGCCATTCACACCCAACCGAGAAGCAGCCTTGGAGCAATCCGCCCAGGCATAGAACGCCCCATCCGGCATCACCGGAACCGACAGCCCCATGGACTGCAGCGCGGGAATGAAGAAATCCCGCCGTGCCTTGAACTCCGCCCGCCGCCGCTCGTACTCGGCAATGCTCTCGGCCTCGAAGCAGGCCAGCGCCGCATGCTGCGAGACCGTGCTCGCGCAGATGAACAAATTCTGCGCCAGGCGCTCGACCACGGGCACCATGGCCTCGGGCACCACCATCCACCCCAGGCGCCAGCCGGTCATGTTGAAGTACTTGCTGAAGCTGTTGATGCTGACGATGTTCTCGTCGATGGCCAGCGCCGTGTGGCCGAATTCTTCTTCGTACGACAGGCCCAGGTAGATCTCGTCGATCAGCGTGATGCCGTCGTGCGCACGCACGACTTCGTGGATGCGGCGCAGCTCGCCGGGCGCGATGGACGTGCCCGTGGGGTTCGATGGCGAGGCCAGCAGCACGCCGCGGGTCTTGTCGGTCCAGGCGGCGCGCACCTTCTCGGCGCTGAGCTGGTAGCGCTCGGCTGCGGTGGTAGGGACGAGCACGGCCTTGCCGTCCGCTGCGCTCACGAAGTGGCGGTTGCAGGGATAGCTCGGGTCGGGCATGAGGATCTCGTCGCCGGACTCGATGAGCGCCAGGCAGGCCAGCTGCAGCGCAGCCGATGCGCCGGCCGTGACCACGATGCGCCGGGCCGGCACGTTGACGCCGAAGCGCTGTGCATACCAGGCGCTGATGCGCTCGCGCAGGGGCTCCAGGCCCAGGGCGTTGGTGTACTGGGTGGCGCCGTTGCGCACGGCGCGGGCGGCGGCCTCCTGCACCAGGGGCGGGGCGGTGAAGTCGGGCTCGCCGATGTTCAAGAAGATCATCGGCTCGCTGGTGGCCGCTACCTCGCGTGCCAGGGCCTGGGCGGCCTTGGCCACCTCCATCACGTAAAACGGTTCGATGCGCTCGGCGCGCGAGGAGAATTTCATGGCTGGGTGGAGGTCCTGCCCGCGCGGGGCATTGTGGGGGGAGCCCGCCGGGCCGTGCATGCCCGGGGCAGGAAAGCCTGCGATGAGGCTCGGCCCATCAGGCCTGGGCGTCTTCGCCGCCCTCGGGTGCTGCTGCGTCGCTGGGGGCTGTTGCTGCTGCGGCTGCAGCACCCTTGTCGGCTGCGACTTCGGCGGCGCGCAGGCGCGGGGCCAGGCCATTGAGCACGGCGTTCACGTACTTGTGGCCGTCGGTGCCGCCGAACTCCTTGGCCAGCTCGATGCACTCGTTGAGCACCACGCGCCAGGGCACGTCGAGGCAGTGCTGGAACTCGTACACGCCGATCCACATCACGGCGTGCTCGATGGGCGAGATCTCGGCCATCTTGCGGTCCAGCAGCGGGGTGATCAGCGCGTCCATGTCGGCGGCCATCTTGATGCTGCCGTGCAGCAGCGCGTCGTAGTGCACCGAGTCGGCCTTGTGAAAGCCGGCCAGGTCGCGCGTGAAGGCGTCGATGGCCTCGGGCGCGTTGCCGCCCACCAGGTGCTGGTACAGCGCCTGCAGCGCGAATTCGCGCGCGCGGCTGCGCCCCGACTTGGAAGCCGCCTTGCGCACGCCGGTGCTCTTGAGGCCGGTGCGTGCCTGCTTGGGCGGGCGCTTGGCCGGGTGGCTGCTGGTGGCACCGGTGCCGTTGTCGTCGTCACCGTAGTTGTTGCTTTCGCTCATGACAGGTCTTCCAGCAGGTTGGCCATCTCCACGGCGACGCGGGCCGCGTCCGTGCCTTTTTCGCTCTGGCGGGCAATGGCCTGCTCGAGGTTTTCGGTGGTGATGATGGCGTTGGCAATCGGGATCTGGTAGTCGAGCGACAGGCGCGTGACGCCCGCGCCCGATTCATTGGCCACCAGTTCGAAGTGGTAGGTCTCGCCGCGGATGATGCAGCCCAGGGCGATCAGCGCGTCGTACTCGTCGGCCTCGCACATGGCCTGCAGGGCCACGGGCACTTCGAGCGCGCCGGGCACCAGCACGTGGGTGATGTGCTTTTCCTGCACGCCCAGGGCCAGCAGCTCGGCACGGCAGGCCGCGGCCAGGGTGTTGGTGATGCTCTCGTTGAAGCGGGCCTGCACGATGCCGATGTGCAGCTTCCTGCCGTCCAGCCTGTCCGCTGTTCCTTTTTCTGCGCCAAACATAGTGGTGATCCTGTTCTTTTACTCTTTGGGGATGAAGCCGGTGATTTCGAGGCCGTAGCCGGCCATGCTGGGCATGCGGCGGGGCTGGCCCATGAGCTGCATCTTGTGCACGCCGCACTCGCGCAGGATCTGCGCGCCCACGCCATAGGTGCGCAGGTCCATGCGGCCGCGTTCGGGCGCCTGGGCGGCGCGGGCCGTGCCTTCGAACTGTTCGAGCAGTTGCTCGGCCGTCTCGCCGCAGTTGAGCAGTACGGCCACGCCCTTGCCCTGGGCGGCCAGGTACTGGAGGCTCGAATCGAGGCCCCAGGAGTGCATGGAGCGGTTGACCTCGAGCGCGTCGAACACCGACAGGGGCTCGTGCACGCGCACGGGCACCACGTCGTCGGCGCCCCACTGGCCCTTGACCAGCGCCAGGTGCACGGCCTGGCTGGGCTGGTCGCGGAAGGCGTGCACGGTGAACTCACCAGCAGCGGTCTGCAGCGTGCGCGTGCCGACCTTCTGCACCAGCGTTTCGTTGCGGCTGCGGTACTCGATCAGGTCGGCGATGGTGCCGATCTTCAGGCCGTGCTCGGCCGCGAAGAGCTGCAGGTCGGGCAGGCGGGCCATGGTGCCGTCGTCCTTCATGATCTCGCAGATCACGGAGGCGGGGCTGCAGCCGGCCATCACGGCCAGGTCGCAACCGGCTTCGGTGTGGCCGGCGCGCATGAGCACGCCGCCGTCCACCGCCTGCAGCGGGAAGATGTGGCCGGGCTGCACCAGGTCTTCGGCGCGGGCGTTGGGTGCCACGGCGGCCTGCACGGTGCGTGAGCGGTCGGCGGCGGAGATGCCGGTGGTCACCCCCTCGGCCGCCTCGATCGACACGGTGAACGCGGTGGCGTGCTTGGTGCCGTTGCGTGTGACCATGGGCGGCAGGCGCAGGCGCTCGCAGCGCTCGCGGCTCAGCGTCAGGCAGATCAGGCCGCGGCCGAAGCGGGCCATGAAGTTGATGGCCTCGGGGGTGACATGGTCGGCGGCCAGCACCAGGTCGCCTTCGTTTTCGCGGTCTTCTTCATCCACCAGGATGACGATGCGGCCGGCTCGCATCTCGGCCACGATGTCCTCGACGGGCGAGATCGGCACGGGGGTGAGGGGGGTGTTCATGGAAGGCTTGGGCTTTCTGTGGGGACGGCTGGCGAGCGTGCGCAGCGCAGGTTCCCGTGGCCGGAGGTCGCCACACGGCACACACCTCCAAGAAACCGCCCAAAGAACATGCGATGCGGCGCTGCCGCACGTCGACGGAGCATATTGCCCCGGAAGTTACTGATTTTAATGCACCCGGGCAGTCCTGCGTCCACGGAGGGGCGCCATGTTGGCGCAAATCAGCGGCTGATACGTTCGTGTGCCCGAAAAACTGGCGCGCCCCAAGACCAGTGCCGCCGTGCAAGGGCCGCCCCGCCGCAGGGGCGGCGTCCCCCTGGGGGGAAGGCGCGAAGCGACTCAGGGGGGCTTCCTAAATCATGCTGCCCTGGATCACCACATCGGTCTCGGGGTAGGCCACGCAGGGCAGCACGCAGCCCTCGGCCTTTTCCTCGGGTGACAGGCCCGGCCATTCGATCTCGTAGCGCACACGGCCTTCCACCAACTGCCCGATGCAGGTGCGGCAGGTGCCGTTGCGGCAGGAGCTGGGCCAGTCGATGCCGCCCTGCTCGATGGAGACGAGCAGCGGCTGTTCGGGCCAGGCATCGCACTGGGCGCCATCGGGCTCGATGCGGGCGGTGAAGAAGGGGATGGCGGGCTGGGTCATGCGGTGTTGCCTGGGGCTGGGGTGCGTTGCCACACCAGCAAAAGGTTGTTGGAGGGCATGGCGTGGCGCTCGGCCAGGTGCAGGCCGGCGGCTGCGGCTTCGCGCTCCACGTCGGCGCGGTTGCGGATGCCCCAGGCCGGGTTCTGGGCGCGCAGGGTGGCGTCGAAGCCCTGGTTGCCGGGCGAGGTGGGCACGCCGTCTTCGATGTAGGGCCCGTAGGTGACCAGCCGGCCACCGGGGGCCAGGTGGCGCGCCGCGCCCTGCATCAGCCCCGCACAGCAGGCCCAGGGGGCGATGTGCAGCATGTTGGCGCAGTAGATGAGGTCGAAGGCCTCGGCAAAGGGCGCCTGGCCATCGGGCCAGGTGCCGGAGCGCACGTCCAGAAGCACGGCGGGCTGCACGTTGGTGGCACCGGCCTGCAGGGCCCAGCCGGCGATGGCGAAGAACAGTTCGTCCTTGAGGTCCGTGGGCTGCCAGGCCCAGCCGGGCAGGGCGGCGCCGAAGAAGGCGGCGTGCTGGCCGGTGCCGCTGGCGATTTCGAGCGCAGTGCCGGTATCGGGCAGCAACCCGCGCAGCACCGCCAGGATGGGGGGCTGGTTGCGTTCGGAAGCGGGACTGCAGGGGAGGGCGGGTGCGGTCATGGGTGTGGACAAAGTGCGGGGCGCGATGCTATCAAATTGAAAGCAGAGGGGGCTTCACAGGGTCTTTGCCGAAGTGCCTGAATTTTCATCAACGCAGGGATAAGCCTTGCAAATCAAGCACTTGGGACGGTCATACAGCGGTTCTCCAGAGTTATCCCCATGATTGTCCAGTGCTGGCAGGGATAACCGGACGCCCTTTGCCTAAAAAACAGGCGCCGCATCCATTCCCGTTGTGAATCAATGACTTGGATCGCCCATACAGAACTTGCCAAAACTTATCCACATGATTGTCCAGCGAAGGCTGGGATAACCGGCGGGTGGTGAGCGGTCCGGCGCTGCCTCAAAAATGGGCGGTGCGTAGGATTGCCTTGTGAATCAAGCACTTGCATCGGTCATACAGAACTTGTCCGGGGTTATCCACACGATTGTCCAGTGCCATCAGGGATAACCCGCAGATGTCGGCCGTGCCGGGCTGCCCAAAAAATGGGCGCTGCATTGGTTTCCCTTGTGAATCAATGGCTTGGCGATGCCATACAGGGCTTGCCAAAACTTATCCACATGATTGTCCAGTGCTGGCAGGGATAACTGCTGCCGCGTTTCAGGCCTCGATCTTCACGCCCTTCCAGAAGGCCACGCGGCCACGGATCTCGTCGGCCTCGGGCTTGGGATCGGCGTAGAACCAGGCGGCGTCGGTGTTCATTTCGCCGTTGACAAGCAGCGAGAGGTAGCTGGCCTGGCCTTTCCAGGCGCACATGGTCTTGTGGTTGCTGAAGGTGACGTACTCGCGCTTGAGCGAGGCTTCGGGGAAGTAGTGGTTGCCTTCGACCACCACGGTGTCGTCGCTTTCGGCGATGGTCACGCCGTTCCAGGTTGCTTTCATGGGAGATCCTTGGAGAGGGGGAAAGGGGCGCAAGTGCCCGGCGCCCGGGCGAGGGTGGGGCGCCAGCCGCGATTTTGCCTGCACGGCCAGCAGTCACGCACGGTACCGGCCTGCGGCGCGATGTGGCTTACAGTCGCTGCGCTGCCGCGGCGCGATCCAGGCCGCCATTTCAAAGCCAACCACCACAGGAGAACATTGACCATGGGTATCGATTTCAAGGGCCGTGTGGCCATCGTCACGGGCGCCGGTGGCGGCCTGGGCCGCCAGCATGCACTGGCACTGGCGGCGCGCGGCGCCAAGGTGCTGGTCAATGACCTGGGCGGCGCGGTGGATGGCAAGGGCGGCTCGGTGGGGGCGGCGCAGGCCGTGGTCGACGAGATCATCGCGGCCGGCGGCGAGGCGATTGCCAACGGCGCATCCGTCACCGACTACGTGGCCGTGCAGGCCATGGTGCAGCAGGCCATCGACACCTGGGGCCGGGTGGACATCCTGGTGAACAACGCCGGCATCCTGCGCGACAAGTCGTTCAGCAAGATGGAGATGGACGACTTCCGCCTGGTGGTGGACGTGCACCTGATGGGCGCCGCGCACTGCTGCAAGGCCGTGTGGCCGCACATGGTGGCCCAGCAGTACGGGCGCATCGTGATGACCACGTCGTCCACCGGCCTGTACGGCAACTTCGGCCAGTCCAACTACGGTGCCGCCAAGCTGGCCCAGGTGGGGCTGATGCAGACCCTGTCCATTGAGGGGGCCAAGTACAACATCCACGTGAACGCGCTGGCGCCCACGGCCGCCACGCGCATGACCGAGGGCCTGATGCCCCAGGAAGTGCTCGACGCCCTGAAGCCCGAGGCCGTGGTGCCCGCCATGCTGGTGTTGGCGCACGAGAGCGCGCCCACGCGCACCATCCTGTGCGCAGGCGCCGGCACCTTCGAGGCGGCGCACATCACGTTGACTCAGGGTATTCACCTAGGCGTTGGCGCCGACACCCCCGAGCAGCTCGCGGCCCGCCTCTCGGACGTGACCGAGCGCGCCGGCGAGCAAGTACCACAAAGCGGCGCAGCGCAGGGGACCAACGAGGTGAGCAAGGCCTTGGCGGCCAGGGTTTAAGCCAGATCCACACGCGCAATCGTGCGCCGTGCTAAGTTCCGGGCCGACACGAGATCGGTAATAAAGATATGAGAACTTTGCAGGAACGACTGACCGCCTACCCCGCCGACGCCCTGGCGGGGATACGCCGCGGCATCGAGAAGGAGGGATTGCGCGTGCTGCCCAGCGGGGGGCTGGCGCTCACGCCGCACCCGGCGGCGCTGGGTTCGGCGCTCACGCACCCGCTGATCACCACCGACTACAGCGAATCGCAGCTGGAGCTGATCACCGGCGCGCACAAGGGCGTGGACGATTGCCTGAACGAGCTGGCCGAGGTGCACCAGTTCGTGCACCGCGCACTGCAGGCCCAGGGCGGCGAGCTGATGTGGGCGTCGAGCATGCCCTGCGGCCTGCCCACCGACGAGACGATCCCGATCGGCCGCTATGGCAGCTCCAACGTGGGCCGCGCCAAGAGCGTCTACCGCATGGGCCTGGGCCACCGCTATGGCCGGCGCATGCAGACCATCTCGGGCATCCATTACAACTGGTCGCTGCCCGGCGTGGGCAGCGATGACTACTTCGCGCTGATCCGCAATTTCCGCCGCCACGCCTTCGTGCTGCTGTACCTGTTCGGCGCCTCGCCCGCGCTGTGCCCCTGCTTCGTGCAGGGGCGCGAGCACCGCCTGCTGCCGCTGGGCGACAAGGGCCAGGCCATGTACCTGCCGCACGCCACCTCGCTGCGGATGGGGCGCCTGGGCTACCAGAGCGACGCCCAGGCCACGCTGGCGGTGAGCTACAACGGCCTCAAGGGCTACGCCAACTCGCTGCACGAGGCGCTGACCAAGCCCTATCCGGCCTACGAGACGGTGGGCGTGCGCAACCCCGGCGGCGACTACAACCAGCTCGGTACCAGCCTGCTGCAGATCGAGAACGAGTTCTACGGCACCATCCGCCCCAAGCGCACGGTGAAGACCGGCGAGCGCCCGCTGCATGCGCTGCGCGAGCGCGGCGTGGAATACGTCGAGGTGCGGCTCATGGACCTGGACCCGTTCGTCACCGTGGGCATCACGGCGCAGACCATGCGCCTCTTGGACGTGTTCCTGCTGCACTGCCTGCTGTCCGACAGCCCGCCCGACACGCCCGAGGAGATCGCCGAGCTCCAGCAGAACCAGCACCTCACGGCCGAGCGCGGCCGCGAACCCGGCCTGCTGCTGCAGCGCGCGGGCCAGGCCGTGCCGCTGACCACCTGGGGCGCCGAGGTGCTGGCCGAGTGCGTGCCCCTGGCTGCGGCGCTGGACGCCACGCACGGCACCAGCGACTACAGCGATGCGCTGCGCGATGCGCGTGCGCTGATGGAAGCGCCCGAGCGCACGCCCTCGGCGCGCGTGCTGGCCAGCATGGTGCAGGACCACGAGAGCAACTTCGAGCGCTTTGCCTTCCAGCAATCGGCCAAGGCGCAGAACACGCTGCTGGCCTTGCCGTGGAGCGATGCGCAGCAGGCGCGGTTCGAGCAGATGGCGCATGACTCCGTGGCGGCGCAGAAGGCTATTGAGGCAGCGGATACCTTGCCGTTTGAGCCTTGGCGGGAGCAGTACATGGCCGTGGGTGGTTTGGGCTGAGAGTTTGGTTTGTGGTGGCTTCTGCTGTGGGTTGAAGGCGGAGGCCGGGATGTGCGCCCGGCGGCGCAGTAACTTTCTCTTGCGTCGCCAAGAGAAAGTCACCAAAGAGAAGGCGACCCCGCTGTCTGCGTCCCTTCGCTTCGCTGCGGGCAGCCTGTGATGCTCGGATCTGGGGTGGGCGTCGATGAACTCGCTGCGTTCTTCGAACTCCGCTCAAACAGCATCGACGAGCCAGATCACGAAGTGCATGTGTCCTGCGGCACATGCACCCACCCCAGCCCCTGCGCTTCTCGGCGCAGCCAGAGGGGTGGGGAGCGGGGTCAAAAACGGCTGCTGCTTCGCAGCTGCGCCGGGTGTCGGTGACGCGCTGCGCGCTGCCGACGAGCTGGGCGATCGTCCTGGCGAGCCGAGCGCAGCGAAGGACCACAGGCCGAGCGAAGCAATGGCCCGTATGGGGCCCGTTCCCACCCCCTTCTGACCGTGCCGAGAAGCGCAGGGCCTGGGGTGAGCGCGTGCCGAAGGACACGCGCATCGTTGTCTGACTCACCGCGGTTGTTTGAGCGGAGTTCACCCGCAGGGGGAACGCAGCGAGTTCCGCGGTGCACCCCAGGCCCGAGCATCGCAGGTTGCCCCGGAGCGAAGCGCAGGGGACACGGGCAGCGGGGTCGCCTTTTCTTGGCCTACGTTCTTTTGGCGAAGCAAAAGAAGGTAGGTGCGCCGCCGGGCGCACACCCCGGCTCCCGCCCTCAATCCAAGCACGCAATAACCACGAAGACCAGTCCGCTGAACCACGTCTGGGCAACAACAGCACCGTCACCCCAACTGCAGCAACGCCTCCTCACGCCAATACTCAGCCGCAGCAAAGAACCCCTCCCACACACACCCATTGCACCCCCGCCCACAACAACTGGTAGGCTCAGGCGGTGGCGCGCGCAGGGTGATGCCCATCGCCGCAGCCTGCTGCTGCAGCTGTGCAAACATAGCCCGGGCCGCATCGACCGGTGCCGCAGGCGTGGCGGCGCTCACGGCTTGCGCTTGGCCCGGCGCAGCAGGTACTGCACGATGAAGCCCCCGCCCAGCACCAGAGCGAACCAGCCCACCAAGGTGGCCTGGGCCATGAGATCGCGCACGCCACCCGATCTGGCGACGTAGGGCGCCAGCAGGATCACCAGCCCGATGAGGGCGCAGGTGACGCCCTTGAACAGCATCTCCTTGTCGGCCTTGGCCTGTTGGGGGTTGCGGGGAGTGTTGTCGTTGGTTGGCATGGCGATGGCTGGCAGAAAATATGCCGAAAAGGCGCTAAAACAGCGCCAGGGCAAACCGCGATTATCCTTGCCACCCCGATTTCCGATCCGTTCGACTAGAAAGTACCCCCGCATGGCCATCCAGTGGTTCCCCGGTCACATGCACCTGACCAAGAAAGCCATCACCGAACGTGTCAAGGACATCGACGTGGTGATCGAGGTGCTGGACGCGCGCCTGCCCGGCTCCAGCGCCAACCCCTTGCTGGTCGAGCTCACGGGGCACAAGCCCACGCTCAAGGTGCTCAACAAGCAGGACGTGGCCGACCCCGCGCGCACGGCGCTGTGGCTCGACTGGTACAACGCCCAGCTCAGCACGGGCGCCGTGGCGCTCGATGCCTCGGAGGCCGCGCCCGCGCGCAAGCTCATCGACGGCTGCCACCGCCTCGCGCCCAACCGGGGCGGCATGGCCAAGCCCATGCGGGTGCTGATCTGCGGCGTGCCCAACGTGGGCAAGTCCACGCTGATCAACACCCTGACCAACAAGCGCCAGGCCAAGACCGGCGACGAGGCTGGCATCACCAAGATCGAGCAGCGCATCACGCTGGCCGACGACTTCTACCTGTGGGATACGCCCGGCATGCTGTGGCCGCGCATCATCATTCCCGAAAGCGGCTACAACCTGGCCGCCAGCGGCGCCGTGGGCCGCAATGCCTACGACGAGGAACTGGTGGCGCTGGAGCTGCTGCGCCGCCTGCAGCAGCACTATGCACCGCTGCTGGAGGCGCGCTACAAACTGGGCCTGCCTGCCGGGAGCATGGCCACCATGCACGACGAGGAGCTGCTCGAAGCCATCGGCAGGAAGCGCGGCGCCATGCTGGGCGGTGGCCGGGTGAACCTGCAAAAGACCGCCGAGATCGTGATGACCGACTTTCGCACGGCCATCTTGGGGCGCATCACCCTGGAGACGCCCGCCGAGTTCGAGGCCTGGCGCGCCGCCGGCCTGGCCGAGGACGCCAAGCGCCAGGCCAAGAAGGACGCGCGCGCCAAGTCCAAGGGCAAGGGATCGGGCGTGCGCGAACCCGCTGCGGGCGACGCCGCCGAGGCCGAATAGCCGGGGTGCCCCGGCGCGGGGCCGGTGGCCGGGCCGGACTGTGGCAATTGAGGACTCGATAGACGCGATGTATCGCGTTACCATGCCAATTCATCGGCTGCCACCGCTTTGATGACGACCATGCGCGCTGTTGCCCACCTGCTGCCCTCCGACCGCGACGACACCACCACGCAGCAACTGGTGCGGGCCGGCGCGTGGGTGGTTGCGGTCACCGGCACGCTGATCGCCGCGCTGCTGCTGCTGGACGCCCCGCTGTCCTGGACGCATGTGCTGCTCAACCTGGGGGCGGGCGGCATGGGGGCCTTGTCCGTGGTGCTGGGCCGCATGGGGCGCTGGCACCAGGCGGCGCTGGTGCTGGTCTGGGGGGTGTGGGGCGTGGTGGCCATGGTGGCGGCCAGCAATGGCGGCCTGCGCGGGCCCAATTTGCTCAATTTTCCGGTGCTGATCGTGTTTGCGGGCTGGATCCTGGGCGCACGCGCCACCCTGTGGCTCACGGGCTGCACAGGCGTGTTGATGCTGGTCTTCCTGTGGGCCGACCTGCGCGGCTGGCTGCCGGACGCCCGCTATGGCAACCGCCTGGCCTACCTGGCCTACCTCACGGGCATTCTGTCCGTGACGGCCGCTGCCACGCTGCTGTCGCGCCGCAGCTACCTGCGCCGCGTGCAGGAGGCGCAGCAGACCGCTTCGAGCCTGGCCGACAGCGAGGCCGAGCTGCGCAAGCTGCTGCGCGCCGTGGAGCAGAGCCCCGAGAGCATCGTCATCACCGACCTGGCCGGGCGCATCGAGTATGTCAACGCCGCCTTCCTGGCCCGTATGGGCTATGCGCGCGACGAGGTGCTGGGCCAGCCATCGGCCCGGGTGTCCAGCAACGGCATGGCGCCTGCACAGCGCCTGGGCCTGCGCGACACGCTGGAGCGCGGGGAGAACTGGGGCGGCGAGCAGGTCAACCGCCGCAAGGACGGCGCCGAGGTGATCGAGGCGGTGGTGGTGGCCCCGATCCGCCAGTCCGATGGGCACATCACCCACTATGTGGAGCTCAAGCAGGACATCACCGAGCGCAAGCGGGCGGCCGACGAGATCCACCGCCTGGCCCACTTCGACGCGCTCACCAGCCTGCCCAACCGCACCATGCTGATGGACCGGCTGTCGGCCCTGCAGTGGCGCTCGGGGCGGGCGCCGAATGTACCGGGGGCCTTGCACGCGCTGGTGTTGCTGGACCTGGACCGCTTCACCACCTTCAACGACGCGCGCGGCAGCGAGATGGGCGACCGGCTGCTGTGCGCCGTGGCGCTGCGCCTGTCCGAGCTGCTGCCCGACCAGGGCCTGCTGGTGCGCGTGGCCGGCGACGAGTTCGCCATCGTGCTGCACGATCTGGCCAGCCAGGCGCCGCAGGCCAGCCGCCGGGCGCTGGCCTTTGCCGAGCAGGTGCAGGCCCTGCTGCTGCAGCCGCTGCGGCTGGAGGGCTATGCCGACGAGGCCCAGCTCGGTGCCAGCATCGGCATCACGCTGTACCCGCAGAGCCCGGCCGACTCGCCCCAGGAGGCGCTGCGCCGCGCGGGCACGGCGCTGCACCGGGCCAAGCAGGCCGGGGGCGGGCGCTCGGCCTTCTTCGAGCAGGGCATGGGCGAGGCGGCGGAGCAGCGCTTTCTGGTGGAGCGCACGCTGCGCCAGGCGATTGCGGACGACGAGTTGCGGCTGTTCCTGCAATCGCAGGTGGATGCGCAGGGGCAGCTCACGGGCGCCGAGGTGCTGGTGCGCTGGCAGCACCCGCGCGATGGCCTGCTGGCGCCCGGTGCCTTCATTCCCATTGCCGAGGAGTCCGACCTGATCGTGGGCCTGGGCAACTGGGTGCTGGCGCAGTCGTGCGCGCTGCTGGCATTGCCGGTGATGAGCGGGCAGCGCCTGCGCCTGTCGGTCAACCTCAGCGCGCGCCAGTTCCGCCAGGCCAATTTCGTGCCGCAGCTGCGTGCGCTGCTCGAATCCACCCGGGCCGACCCGCGCCTGCTCACGCTGGAGGTCACCGAGGGCCTGGTGATCGACGATTTCGACGATGCCGTCGGCAAGATGCGCGAGCTGGCGGCGCTGGGGGTGGAGATGTCGCTGGACGACTTCGGCACCGGCTACTCCTCGCTGGCCTACCTCAAGCGCCTGCCCATCCACGAGATCAAGATCGACCGCTCCTTCGTGCACGATGCCCCGACCAGTGCCGACGATGGTGTGCTGGTGCAGGCCATCCTGTCGGTGGCCAGCCACTTCGGCCTGCGCGTGGTGGCCGAGGGCGTGGAGACCCGGGCCCAGGCCGACTTCCTGCGCCAGCGTGCGCCCGACATCCTCTACCAGGGCTACCTCTATGGCCGGCCCGAGCCGCAGGAGGACTGGCTGGCCAGGCTTGCACCCGGCCCCATCGTCTGAACCAGGAAAACAGCCCCCGCTGCCGGGAGGCAGCGGGGGCTGTTGTTCGGTCCGGCGGTGGGCCGGATGCTGGCTGGCTTACTTGTTCTTGTCCTTGCCGCGTGGCAGCACGGCTGTCACGGGCGGCATGGGACGGTCGGAACCGTGGGATTCCTTGGGAATCGACGTGTCCTTCTTGGGCTTCTTAGCCATCTTGTTGCTGCGCTGTTCACCTTTGGCCATGGGTCCTCCTGGTTGGGTCTCCGGATGGGACCGCTGCGCAGCATGGTACGCCACATCCGGGGTGTTCGCGATGACGGATGGTGGCTCTTTTTTCAGGGCGCCGGGGAGCGTGGTGGCCTCATGCCCGCGCCGCTGCAACCACGGCTGTGGCCTCCACCTCGACCAGCATGCCGTCGAGCGCCAGGCGCGGCACCGGGATCAGCGTGCAGGCGGGCGTGGGTGCGTCGCCCCACACGCGGCGCGCGGCTTCGGTCCACAGGGCCAGGCGGGCCTCGGTGTGGTCCACGACCAGCAGCGTGAGCCGCGCCACGTCATGCACGGTGGCGCCGGCCGCCTCCAGCACGCGGCGCATGTTGTCCAGGGCATGCGCGAGCTGCTCGGCAAAGTCCGGCGACAGCTCGCCCGCCAGGTTCTCGCCGCCCTGGCCCGAGGCATAGACCGTGCGGCCCGCCAGGGGCGCGACCACCACGTGCGTGTAGCCATTGGGGGCGGGGTCGTACACGCCCTCGGGGTTGATGTGGGCGAGTGTGGCGGCGTGGGCGGAGGTGAGGCGCGAGGCGATCTGGGACATGGGTGGGTTCCTGAAATCGTTGAAGAGGCTGTTAGTATTCAACCTCAAGCTAAGTTGAGGTCAACGGCCACTTTTCGGAGCAGGGTCATGAAGCAGCACGACGACGCACCAGGCGATTCCATGGCAGAGCTGGCCGCCGATCTTTCGGTGGGCGAGGTGGCCCGGCGCAGCGGACTGGCCGTCTCGGCGCTGCATTTCTACGAAACGCGGGGCCTCATCGCCAGCGTGCGCAGCGCGGGCAACCAGCGGCGCTACCCGCGTTCGGTGCTGCGCCGGGTCTCGGTGATCAAGATCGCCCAGCGCATGGGCGTGCCGCTGGCGGCCATCGGCGAGGCGCTGCAGGCCCTGCCCGCTGGCCGCACGCCCACGGTGGCCGACTGGCGCCGCCTGTCCGAGCGCTGGCGCGAGGACCTCGACGAGCGCATCCGCACCCTGACCGCGCTGCGCGACCAGCTCGATGGCTGCATCGGCTGCGGCTGCCTGTCGCTCAAGGTCTGCCCGCTGCGCAATGCGCAGGATGCGCTGGCCCGGGAAGGGCCCGGTCCGCATTTCTGAGCGGCCCTGGGCGGGCTGCGCTCGTTACCAGCGCAGCGGCGCGGGCTCGTTGTCCCAGAAGATCCAGCGGCGCACCTCCGTGTAGGGCGAGGTGCCGATGGAATACGGGTCCAGGCCCGCTTCGGTGCGCTCCAACACGGCCAGGTAGCCCCCGTAGCTGCCCACCAGCAGCGTGTTGCCGTCCGCCGATGCCTCGACGGCGCTGATGGTGCTGCCCACATGGTGGCGCCACAGGATGTTGCCCTCGCCGTCCAGGGCATGAATGTAGCCGTCCGCATCGCCCATGACGGCCAGGCCCGGCAGCGTGGCCGAGGCGTACACGCGCCAGCGCGTGTTCACGAGCGTGCCCTCGCCGTCCTGTGCGTCATCCACCCGCGTGGCGCTGGTGATGCCGTTGTACAAGTGGCAGGAGTTGAACCACAGCCACGTGCTGTCATGCGAGAAGCGGGCGTGGTGCGGGTAGGAGGAGTGGGTGTCCAGCGTGCGCAGCGGCCGGCCCTGGGCGTCGAGCAGGATGTGCGTGCTGTCCTGGTCGCCCAGGGCGATGAAGCGCTCGTCGGGCGACAGGGCCATGTGCAGCATGTCCATGGCCAGCAGGCTGCCTGGGGGCTCGCCCTCGGCGGCGTCCTCGTGGTTCTTGGGCCAGGTGTAGGGGCCGCCATCGTCCTCGCCGTCTTCGCCCTCGTCGAACTCCTGCGGGTGCAGGCGCTGCACGCCCTGGGCAGCGCTGATCAGGTAGATGCCGGTGGGGTTGCGCAGCAGCACGCGCTGGCCGTCGTTGAAGGGGATGATCTCGTCGCAGCGTTGGCCCAGCGCGCCCGCCACCAGGCCCATGGACGCGGGGATGCCCTCGTTGCCGCGTGGCAGCGGCAACTGCGCGATCAGCGGGCCGCCATAGCCCTGGTGCGTGGTGATGTGCGTGCCGTCGCTCTGGGCAAAGCAGTGCCCGTCGGCCGAACGCCCCAGGCCCTGCAGCGCGGGCAGCAAGGTCACAGTCACGCCTTCGATCTGCGCCCAGTGCACGGCATCGCTGTAGGTGGGCCCGATGCGCGCGAGGATGCGGCCGTCCGACAGCAGCAGGGCCGGGCCGATGAACTGTCCGGCCTTGGCTGCCGTGCGCACATAGGCGTCCGGGGCAAAGGCAAAGCGCTGGCGAAAGCGCTCGGCCAGCGCCTCGTCGGCATGGCGGTTCACCACGCGGGCCAGTTGCAGCACCGTGGGGGCGCTGGCCTTGCGTGGGTCTTCGGGGATCCGGGCGGTGCCGTCACCGTCTTCCTCGTCGTCGGTGTCCTCGTTGTCGCCGTCCTCGCTGCCCTGTTCGGCGCGGGTGAGCAGGGCCAACTGGTGGGCGCGTATCGCCGCCACATAGCCCTCGCCATCGGCCTGCCATTGCCCGGACAGCAGCATCAGCTCGGCCGGGAACACGGCGGCATCGGGCAGGTCCGGTGCCAGCGGGGGCGTGGCCAGCAGGCGCACGGCGGCCTCGATGCGTTGGGCCTCGGCGCGCTCGGCCTGCTGCTTCTCGTGCGCGCCCCGGATCCTGGCTTCCACCTGGGCCACCATGCGCAGCAGCCGCGCGATGTGGTCCACCGCCCCGCGTGGCAGGGTGGCCTTGGTCTCGTTCTGCCGCTGGGCGTACCTGAAATCCACCAGCGGCGGGCCCGTGCGGGCCTCGTCGACGTCGAGCTGGTAGGCGCTGTACATGTCGTCCGGGTCGTCCCCGGGACGGGGCTCGCCGTTCTCCCAGCTGAGCTTGAGCGCACGGCCATAGGGCTCGCCCTCGTGCAGGCAGGGCTGGCGTGCGCCGACCCACACGTCGCCCTGCCAGGTGCCGTTCCTGTCGCTGTCCCACCAGTCGTTGTACTCCTCGGTGAAATAAGGCAGGCTGGTGAACTGCTCGATGTGCTTGGGCGTGAGCGTGCCCTGCAGCCGGCGGTACAGCGGGTAGCCGGCGCGCGACTGGCCCACGGCACGGCGCAGGTAGTCGAGCACGCCACGCCAGGCCTGGGTACAGGCTTCTCGCGCCTCGGCAGGCGCTTCGTCGTCGAGCACCTTCCAGCCGTCGCCCGTGCCCTCGGTGTAGCCGCGGTAGAGCAGCGTCGCCACCTCGTTGAACGGGATGGGCTTGCGCAGCACGGCTGCCGCCAGGCGTGCCAGCAGGCCTTTGCGCGTGGGCTCGTGCTCCACCGAGAGGTAAAAGTCCCAGGTCTTCCAGACGGTGATGAAGACGTTGTCGTCGCGCTGGTCGCCCTCGGCATCCACATGCCGGCGGCACAGCGAAAAGTCGGTCTGGCCAAACCAGCCGGGCGCCTTCTTCTCCTTGTGCGTGACGATGGGCGAATTCACCGCCGCGAGAATGTTGGCCACGCTGATGGCCTCGTCGGCGAAGAGGTCGCTGGCCAGCGGCATGTCGGCGCTGATCTCGGCGCTGGTGCGCACGGGGCTCTCGCTGGCGCGCACGGCCTCCACCACGCGCTCGCGGTCCAGCAGATCGCCGATGCCGTCCGTGCCATCGTCGATGCCGTCGAAGTACCCGGGCAGGAACACCAGGCCGGCCACCTCGGCAGAAAACTCCGCCAGGCTGGGCACGCCGCGCACCTCGTCGAGGAGGAACTCCACCTGCTCGCCGCCGGCGACCTGCACGTGGTACCCGTCGGTGAACAGCGCCACGCGCGCGGCGAGGCCTCCGTCCACGTGCAGGTCGCCGTGGTCGTCGTGGCCCCAGAGCAGTTCTTCCACCGTGAGCACATCCTTCACGTACACCAGTTGCCCGCCGATCACCGCGTGCTGTGCTTGCAGGCTGCCCAGCACCACCAGGTTCGTGGTGCCATCGGTGTCGCTGGCGGTCAGCGCGCCGTCGATGCGCAGGCTGCCTTCGACGAGCAGCAGGTGGGGGGCGCGGCGGGGCAGGGCCACGGGCTCGGGTTGCGCCTGCGCCAGCCGGTGCAGCCCGCCATCGGCCACGAGCGGCGTGTCCAGGTGCAGTTCGGGCCACTGCAGGTCGCCGGTGATCCAGGCGGCGGTCTCCTCGCTGAATTCTTCGGGATCGGCCCGCAGGCGCTCGGCGAGGGCGCAGTCGGCAGGCAGCAGATGGGCCACATCGGCCAGGGGGACAAGGCGCAGGCTGGGCAGGCTGGGCATGGTGCTTTCAGGGCAATGAACAGTCGGCGGGCATCGTACACCGCGTGCAGGTCGCCACGGCGCGGCGTGCATGCCCGACCGTTTGGACCGACAATGATGTGTTGTCTTATCAGTTAATGAAACCCTCCCACCATGAGCCAGAACCCGCCCTTGTTTGAAGTGCTGCCCCGCGACCTGTCCGCCTACCGCCAGGGCAATGTCGGCATCGACTACGTGCACCGCTTCGAATCGGGCAAGCCCGGCCCCCATGTGCTGGTCAATGCGCTCACGCACGGCAACGAGATCTGCGGCATGGTCGCGGCCACCCACCTGCTCGACAGCGGCGTGCGCCCGCTCATCGGCACGCTGACCATCAGTTTTGCCAACGTGGCGGCCTACGAGTCGTTCGACGAATCCCGCCCGTTCGAGAGCCGCCAGCTGGTGCACAACCTCAACCGCGTCTGGTCGGCGGCCGAGCTCGATGGCAGCGACGACAGCCCCGAGCTGCGCCGCGCGCGCGAACTGCGCCCCGTGGTGGCCGCGGCCGAGCACATTCTGGACATCCACTCCACCAGCCAGGACGTGCAGCCCTTCTGGGTCTACCCGGCCTACGAGCGCAACTCGGCGGCGGCCCTGGCCATCGGCCTGCCGCCGGTGCACATGGTCATGCCCAACGGCCTGGGCTCCGGCACGCCGCTGATCCAGCACGGCCGCCACGGCCAGGCCCTGGGCGATGCCGGCGTGGCCATGGTGGTCGAATGCGGCCAGCACTTCCTGAAATCGGCCGCCGACCTGGCCACCCTGGTGGCGCAGGACTTCATCGCCCACTTCGGTCTGACCGAGCCCCGCGCCGACCGCGCCGTCCCCGGCCCGCAGCGCCGCTTCGAGCTGCTCGAGACCTGCATGGTGCTCACGCCGGACTTCGCGTTCACGCGCCCGGTGCAGGGCTTCGAGACCTTCGCCAAGGACGAACTCATCGCCACCGACGGTACCGTGGAGATCCGCGCGCTGTGCGATGACTGCACGGTGCTGATGCCCACGCGTGAGCCCATCGTGGGGCGCGAGGCGGTGTATCTGACGCGGCCGATCTGACCCTTGGGCGGGCGGGCGGGCGGGCAGTCCGCAGGCCCGCATACCATGCAGATTTTTCCTGCCAAAAATGGCGGCATTGGTTCGTAAAAACCTGATTGTGGATCCGGCCGTGGCTGCTGTTCCTTTCCTGCTGCGCTGCCCATACTCCGGGGCTTGCCATCTTGAAAGGACAGCACGCCCATGTTTTACACAATCACCTGGTTTCTCTCGCTCATGCTGCTGGCCCTGTGGTCCCTGGCCTGCCGGGGCGTGCATGCGGTGACGGCCTGGGCGGTGGGCAGCGCAGGGGCCCTGGCCGGTGGCACTGCTGCCATCGACCCTGCAGTGCTGTTGCCCGAATGGATCAAGGCCTGGATACCGCCCACGCTGGCGCAGGATTTCGGAGCCATGCTCGCCTCCGTGGGGCCGGTGGTCCAGGCGGCGCTGGAAACCGTGCCCGGCCTGTCCGGCGCCGTCGCGGTGCTGGCGTGGGTGGTCTGGGGCCTGGGCGCATCGGTGCTGGTGGTCCTGGCGGTGGCGGCGCATGTGCTGATTGCGGTGCTCCAGCGCCGCAGTGCCGGCTCCCAGGTCAACGCCGCCGCGCCATCCATGCAGCCCACAGGCCGCTGAGCACGATCACCGCGATGCCCAGCAGGGTATGCTGGTCGGGCACCTGGCCGAAGGCCAGCCAGCCCAGCAGCCCGGCCCAGAGCAGTTGGGAGTACGAAAACGGCGCAATCGCCGAGGGAGGCGCCACACGGTAGGCCCAGACGATGAGCCACTGCGCCAGGCACCAGCTGCCGGCCATGGCCAGGAGCCAGGGCCACTGCCGTGCGATGGCTGCCAGGTCCATCTGCAGCGCTGCCGGTGACAGGGCCAGCACGCCCAGCACGGCGGAGTAGAGCATGGTGGTGGGGGCCGGGTCGCTGCCGCTGAGCAGCCGGGTGCAGACCACCGAGGCCGCCCAGGCCAGCGAGGACAGCAGCGGGAACAGCATGGCGCCATCGAAGCCCGCGCCGCCGGGCTGGGCAACGATGAGCACCCCCGCAAACCCCAGCAGCACCGGCGCGTTGCGCAGCAGCCCGAAGGGCTCGCGCAACAGCATGGCCGACAGCAGCGTCACGTACAGCGGCGAGGCAAAGACCAGTGCCGTGGCATCGGCAATGGGCAGCGTCTTGACGCCCTGCAGAAACAGCACCGCCGAGCCGACCAGGCCGCAGGCACGCCCCAGCTGGAGCAGGGGGCGGCCGGAGCGCAGCAGGCCGGGACGGTGCACGGCCAGGGGCAGCACGGTGAGCAGCAAGAGGGCATAGCGCAGCCAGGCAAGCTGGCCGGCGCCGAGCCCGGCCCCTGCGTGCTGGACCAGCGCGTCGGACACGGAAAAACCAGCCATGGCCCCCATCAGGAGCAGGCTGCCCGTGGTGTGGGCGGACATGGATGTGGCGGAAAAAGGGGGGAGGCCTGCGTTAGGCGGTGGGCCGGCGTACCCGCAGCAGGCCGGACTTCTTCGGGTGGTGATCGATCCACCAGGCCTGGGCGGACAGGGCCGTGCCCTTGGCCGTGGTCCGCGCCGCCAGCTGGAGCAGCCAGCCACCCGGTGGCCCGGCCGCAAGCCGGCCTTCGCCCACGGTGAGATCGGAAAACTCGACCAGCACCGGGTCGTCAGGTTGCCAGCGGGTCACGTCGCCAGCGGGACCAAGGCCCAGGCGCACGCCGGGATAGAGATGGCTGTCGCCAGCCTGCAGGTGCCGGGCCGTCATGGCGGCGGGACGGTGGTCAGCGCTCGTCGAGCGCATCGGCCACGATGCGCATCGTGGTGGCGATGTGCTCGCGCGTGAGCTGCTCGGCACGGTCGCCATCACGCCGCTCCAGCGCCGCGAGGATCTCGTGGTGCTCCTTGGCGGAGTGCGCCAGCTGGTCCTTGGCGAAGATCACCGGCAGGCGCAGGCTCCAGTACTGGAACTGGGTGCGCTCGTGCTGCTCGACGAAGTAGGCATTGCCGGAGAGCGCCACCACGCGGCGATGGAAGATCTGGTTGAGCCGGTTCACCTCGCTGCGCGAGACCGCCTCGGCCGCGTCCATGGCCACGAGGATCTGGCGCAGCTCCTGCAGCGCCTCGGCCGGGGCCCGTTCGGCCGCCAGCCGCGTGGCATAGCCCTCGATCGCCATGCGGCTCTCGAAGATGCTGCGCACCGCCAGCGGTGCCCCCGTGCCCACTACCCAGCCGCGGCTGCGGCTGACCAGGCCTTCGCCCTGCAGGCGCAGCAGGGCCTCGCGCACGGGGGTGCGGCCCGCGGAGAGGAGCGCGCAGATGTCGTCTTCCACCAGGCGTTCACCGGGTTTGACCTCGTGCGACAGGATGCGGTCGCGCAGCTGCTGGTGGACGTCTTGGATGATCGGCGCCGTGCCGTTGTGGTTGCGGGTCATGGGGTTCCCATTGTGGCGAACGGATTTCGGGGTGGCATCAGGCCGTGCGGCGCACTTCGAGCACCACGCCGGCATCGGCGCGCGTGTCGAAGTAGGTGAAGCCGGAGCGGTCGGCGCGGCGCCCCCGGGCGGTCGGCAGCACGCCGGCCTGCCGCGCATGGGCCTCGGCCTCGTCGCAGTCCTCCACCTCGAAACCGAGGTGGTAGACGCCTTCCCCGCGCGTGTCGAGGAATTGCCGCTGGGGCGAGTCTAGCAAGGACGGCTGGCACAGCTGCAGCTGGAAGTTTCCGAGGTCCAGGCACTTGTAGCGCATGGCGTCGGAGGCGGCCTTGTTCGGCACTTCGAAGGCCACATAGGGCTGGCCCTTGGGGTAGTCGAACCAGGGGCCCATGCCCAGGCTCTCGTAGTAAGCGACGGCCTTGTCCAGGTCGTGCACGACGATGCAGACATGGTGCAGGTGGTGGAAGGGGTGGTTCATGGCGAAGTCTCGTTCGGTCGGTGAGAATGTCAGTGGGAAAGGTGGTGGGCCAAGAACTGGCGGCCGCGCTCGCTCGCGGGGCCCTCGAAGAAGCGCCGGGCCGGCAGCACGTCCTCGACGATCTCGCCGTTGACCATGAACAGCACCCGGTCGGCAAAATCGCGCGCCAGGGCCATCTCGTGCGTGGCCATCAGCATGGTGATGCCGTCCTCGGCGAGCTGGCGGATCACGGCGATGACCTCCTGGGCCAGTTCGGGATCGAGCGCGCTGGTGGGCTCGTCGAGCAGCATCACCGAGGGTTCCATGGCCAGCGCGCGCGCAATCGCCACGCGCTGCTGCTGTCCGCCCGAGAGCTGGTGCGGGTAGGCCTGGGCCTTGTCTGCCAGGCCGACTCGGCGCAGCAGTGCCTGCGCGGTGTCGCGCGCTTGGGCGCGCGGCTTGCGCAGCACGTGCAGCGGGCCGGACATCACGTTGTCGAGCACGCACAGGTGGCGAAACAGGTTGAAGCTCTGGAACACCATGCCGGTGCGGCGCCGCTGCAGGCTGATCTCGTGGTCGCTGAGCTCGTGCAGCGCATCGCCGCGCTGGCGGTAGCCCACGAGCGCGCCGTCGACGGCGATGGTGCCGCCGTCGATGGTCTCCAGGTGGTTCACGCAGCGCAGCAGGGTCGACTTGCCGGCGCCGGACGGACCGACCACGGCGACCACCTGGCCGCGCGGGACCTGCGCGCTGACATTGCGCAGCACGCACTGCGTGCCGCGGAATTTGGTCACTTCCATCAATTCGATGGCGTTGGGGGACGGCTGGGACATGGTCTGCTAGCGGTGGGGAAAGAGTTTCTCGAGGGTGGTCTGCAGCGCCGTGGCAAAGGCCGTCATCACCAGGTACCAGAAGCCTGCGACGGCCAGCAGCTCGACCACGTGGAAGTTGGCTGCATAGATGTCGGTGGAGATGCGCAGCAGCTCCAGGTAACCGATGGCCGAGGCCAGCGAGGTGGACTTGAGCAGCAGGATGTACTGGTTGCCCGCGGCTGGCACGATGATGCGCGCGGCCTGCGGGATCACCACCTTGCGCATGAGCAGGCCATGCGGCATGCCGATGGCACGGGCGGCGTCGCGCTGGCCGTTGTCCACGGCCAGGAAACCGCCGCGGATGATCTCGGCCATGTAGGCGCCCTCGGCCAGGCTCAGCCCGATCAGCGCCGCTACGTGGGGCGTGATGACCGCGGTCATCGGCGCATCGAGCAGCACCCAACTGGTGAACGGGATGGCGATGTGCAGCTGCGGGAACATGATCGGAAAGGCGTTGAACCAAAAGATCAGCTGGATCAGCATGGGGGTGCCGCGAAACAGGTAGATGTAGGTCGATGCGAACGCCGTGAGGATGGGGTTGCCGCTCACGCGCATCAGCGCCGCCACCAGCCCGACCACGCCGGCCAGCAGCAGGGCGGTGGTGCCCAGCATCAGGGAGTTGATGGCACCTTCCAGCACCAGGCGGCTGAACAGGTATTCCAGGAAGACCGGGAGCTTCATCACCTGGGCCTTGATCGCAGCGTGCAGCAGCACGGCCAGGGCCGCCAGCACCAGGGCGGCAAAGATCCACGGGCCCCAGGGGCGGCGGTGCACCACACGGCGCGGTCGCACGGTGGCTGGAGAGGGAGATGGAGGGGTTGCGGAGGTCACACGAGGTTCCGGTCGGGGCAGGGGAGGGGCGGCAGGCCGCCCCCGCAAGGGTTACTTGCCGCGTTTGGACGCGGGAAGGTTGACGCTGATGGCCGGCAGGGCGGCACCGCCCACGCCCCACTTGTCGAGCAGCTTCTTGTAGCTGCCGTCGTCCAGCATCGACTGCGTGGCCTTTTGCACCGCATCGCGCAGGGCGGTGCGGTTCTTGGCGAAGCCCCAGGAGGTGATGTACTGCGTGAGCATGTAGTTGCCGCCGACGATGCGGTAACGGTCCGGGAACTGCTGGCCCATGTACACCAGGGCGGGGAAGTCGCCCAGGTAGCCGTCCACGCGGCGCAGGTCCAGCTGCATGCGCGCGTCGGGCGCCGAGGGCAACTGCTCTGCGCGGATGGCTGGCTTGCCGCCCTTCACGCAGCGCTCGGACGCGGCCTCCACCTGGGCCATGATGACCCGGCTGCCCAGCAGGGTGGCCACGCCCTTGCCGCAGAAGTCGTCGATGGTATCGAGGCGCTCCTTGTTGGCCGCCAGCGCCAGGATGCTGCCGCCCGAGAACAGGTAGTTCACGAAGTCCACCTTCTGCTCGCGCTCTTCCGTGTCGCTGATGCCGCCCGAGGCCAGGTCGAAGCGGTCGGCCTCCAGGCCGGGGATGAGCGCGGAGTATTCGGCCTGCACGAACTCCAGCTTCAGCCCCAGGCGCTGCGCCACCTCGGCCAGAAGGTCGCGGCTGGCGCCGGTGACCTCGCTCTTGCCCGGCTCACGGAATTCGATGGGCGGAAAGGTCTGCTGCGAGCCCACCCGGAGCACGCCGCGCGCCTTGATCTCCGCCGGCAGCTCCGCGGCAAGGGGCCTGGCCGCCTGGGCCTGGCCCAGCAGTGGAATGGCGGCCGCCAGCAAGAGCAGGCCGCTGCGGAATGGTGGCTTCAGGAAACGCATGGAGAGGTCCTTTCAGGTACGCGCAAGGGGTGGGCGGTGGCTCAGCGGCTTTCGGCGGACTTGCCCGGAATGGCCGACGGGTTGGGACGGTCTGCGCGCGGGCAGGGTGCTGCCGCGTCGAACGTGGCCTGCACCGAGGCGATGTACTCGGCCGGGAACTTCCATGCCGCCAGGCCCGTGGGGATGTGCTCCCAGTAGAAGTTCGGCGGGCGCATGGCCATGCCGGGCTTGGACAAGCGGTAGGTCCAGCAGTCGTAGGCCTTGCCGTCCTCGCCGTGCACGGTCAGGAAGAAGCGTTCGAAGTCGTCGTAGTCCTCGTTGAGCTGGTGGGGTTCGTGCTCGAACACCACGCCCAGGGCGTTGTTGCCCACGGCGTCGGAGACCCCGTTGAGGTGGCACCAGCCGCGGTCGCTGCGCTCGCCGGCCGCATGGAACTGCAGGCGGTGGTTGGCCGCGTGGGCCTTGGTGATGGCCTTGGTCGTCGGCCAGTAGCGGCGGATCTCGGGATCGTTGAGCCAGGTGCAGTAGGCAAAGTAATAGAGCATGGTCGCTTTCTTTCAGGGAGAGTGAAGCCTCGGGAGAGGCGGTGAGGTGAATCTGTATATCTCTTCGTATACGAACAATGCAAGAGCTGTGCCAAAAACTGCCGCATTCCTGCATTTGACCTGTTTGTATACTTTTATGTGTACGAGAAGATATACGAAGACCGAGTCTGCGCGCTCGGTGTTTTCCCTGCCCGGCCTGGCACGCCCCATGGCACGGCCCTGGTGCACCGGGGCCCTTTCGGCGTGCAGGCTGCGCCCTGTTGGTGCAGCCCGCCCGGTAGCCCGCGCCGACTTGCCGGCTCGGGCCGCAGGGCCTCTCAGCCCAGCTGCAGCTGGCCCGTGCCGTCCGCGCCCTGCATCTGCTGCTCGCGCGCGGTGGCCAGCAACTCCTTGCGGGTGTTGTCGATGTGCTCTTCGAGCAGGGTCACCACCTTGGCGACGTCGCGCGCACGGCAGGCGGCCACCAGCTGGTAGTGGTCGGACTGCGGCTTGTCCTTGCCCGTGGCGGTGGACATGGCCAGGTGGGTGTAGCGGTCGGTGTTCAGGCAGTACTCCTCGATCAGGCGCTTGAGGCGCATGTTGTTGGCCGGGGCCGACAGCGCCAGGTGGAACTGGCGGTTGTATTCGGCCCAGTCGCCCACCACGTCGCTCTTGCTGTAGTCGTCCAGGATGCGCTCCATCGCCTCGAAGTCGCGCTCCACCATGTTGGGCACGGCCAGCCGGGCGGCATGGCATTCGAGCGCCACACGGATGTCCAGCAGCTCGCAGATCTGCTGCACGTTCATGCCGGCCACCACCGCCCCGCGGTTGAGGTGGTGCACCACCAGGCCTTCCGACTCGAGCTGGCGCAGGGCCTCGCGCACGGGGATGCGACTGGCGTTGAACTGCGTGGCCAGTGCGTCCTGTCGCAACTGGTGGCCTGCGGCGAGCTTGCCGCCAAGGATGTCGTGGCGCAGCGCGTCGCGGATGACCTGGTGCAGCGCAAGCGGTTTGGTGGTGCGGGATCTCATGGCGCTATTGGATCAGAACTTGGGCTACAGGCCGCAATGCCATTGTCATATTGGATCCGCATGTATAGAATTGGATCCAATTGATGATTTGTTGGATTTAAATCAAAACGAATTGGGTTCAATAAGGTGGCATTTGGCTACTTTTTGAGGGTCTGGGCGTCGTCGCCACACCGCCATGGGACCCCCTCTCCGTTCGGGCTGGCACTCCTACAGGCATCCCCCTGCACCCCCCGTGCATTGCGGCGCGAGCCGATTTTTTGACCCATCCACCTAACGGAGCTTCCATGTCCATGAAATTTCGAACCCTCCGGGCGCCCATGGCGTTCGCCTTCAGTCTGGCCGTCACCTCGCATGTGCTGGCGCAGGACACCGTGCAGATGGGCGCCGTGCTCTCGCTCACCGGTGCCAATGCCACGGTCGGCGAGGACGTGCGCCGCGCGGTTACCCTGGCGGTCGACAAGGTGAATGCCGACGGCGGCGTGCTCGGCAAGAAGTTCAGCGTGATCGTGGAAGACTCGGGTGGCAACGCCACCACGGCCCTGAACGCGGCGCGCAAGCTGGTCAGCGTGGACAAGGTGCCCGTGGTGATCGGCGAGTACTCCTCGGGCATCACGCTGCCCATGGCGCAGTACTTGGTAAAGGAGGGCGTGGCCCACATCAACATCGCCAGCACCAGCGTGAAGATCCGCGATCTGGGCGCCAGCTCGTTCAACCTGATCGGCCTGGAGGACAAGGGCAACCAGTTCTCGTCCAGGGACGTGTGGGACCTGGGCTACCGCAACGTGGCCATGGTGGCGCCCAACAACGCCTACGGCCAGGGGGTGGTGCATGGCTTCAAGCAGGAGTTCGAGAAGCTCGGCGGCAAGGTCGTGACCGAGGTGCTCTACACCGCGGGCCAGTCCACCTACCGGCGCGAGTTGCAGCAGATGTCGCGCAGCAACCCCGATGCCTACATCTACACCGCCTATGGGCAGGAATCGGCGGTGATCAACCGCGAGGCCATGGAGCTGGGCCTGCGCAGCAAGCCCTGGTACGCCATCCTGATCTCGATGAGCCTGTCCGACACCGCGCCCGAGATCGCCAAGGGCCAGCTCGGCATGGAAGTGGGCTCGGTATACGGCGCGGCGGGCAAGGCCTATGCCGAAGCCTTTGCCGCCAAGTACAAGGAAGGCATGAAGACCTCGTACACCGGCTATGCCTACGACGCCGTGCTCATGACAGCCGCCGCAATGAACAAGGCCAAATCCACTGACACCGCCGCCGTGCAGGCAGCGCTCAAGGAGCTGGGCAAGGGCGGCTATGTGGGCGTGACCGGCCCCATCGTCCTCGATGCGGAGCGCCAGCGCACCGACCCGCCCTACGCCAAGCTCAGGTACGACGGCAAGGTCGTGCCACGCTGATCCCCTGCCAGCCTCTCGCCGCGCCCCCCTTCGGGCGCGGCATCCCCTGATGCCCGGCACACCGCGCACTGCGCGCGGGGCCGGGCCCACCGACCCGTTTCCATGCTTCAACTCCTCTTCGACACGCTGTTGCGTGCCTCGGACCTCGCGCTCGTCGCGCTGGGCCTGAGCACCGTCTACGGCCTGGTCAAGTTTCCCAACATCGCGCACGTGCAGTACGCCATGCTCGGTGCCTACGCCACCTATGCCCTGTTCGCCTGGGGCCTGCCGCTGCCGCTGGCCATTGCCACTGCCTGCGGTCTCACGGGCCTGCTCACGCTGGTGCTGCACCTGCTGGTGTTCCGCCGCCTGCTGCGCTCGGGCCCGGCCATCGCCATGATCGGCTCGCTCGCCGTGGCCATGCTGGTCGTGGCCGTGGCGCAGGGTGTCGCGGGCTCCTTCCCGCGCATGTTCAACCTGCCGATCACCGAGCCCGTGGTGCTGGGCGGCGTGCGCCTGTCGCACACGCAGATCGCCGCCATGGGCACCACGGCCGTGCTGCTGGCGCTCTTCACACTGCTGCTGTTCTTCACCCGCACGGGGCGCGCCATGCGGGCGCTGTCGACCAACCCGGCGCTCGCGGCGGCATCGGGCCTGAACGCCGAGGGCACCACGCGCCTGGTCAACTTCGCCAGCGGCGCCATCGCCGGCCTGGGCGGCAGCCTGCTGGCCTTGTCCACCGGCGCCCACATCAACCTGGGCCACGACCTGCTGCTGCCGGTGTTCGCTGCCGCCATCCTGGGCGGCCTGGGCAACCCGCTGGGGGCGGTAGCCGGCGCAGCGCTGATCGCGCTGACCGAGACCCTGGTCACCAACCTCGACTTCGGCTGGCTGGTGGGCAAGCCGCTGGCCTTCCTGCCGGTCTCCTACATCAGCGCCGCATCGTTCCTGATCCTGCTGCTGGCCTTGCTCTTCAAGCCCTACGGCCTGTTCGACCGCGAGGTGCGCCGTGTTTGACTTCCTGATCTCCACCTTGACCATCGCCGGCATCTACGGCCTGATGGCCCTGGGCCTGAACCTGCAGGCGGGCTATGCCGGCCTGCTCAACTTCGGCCACATCGCGTTTGCCGGCATCGGCGTCTACGCCACCGGCATCGCGGTGCAGGCCGGCTGGCCGCCGCTGGCGGGCGCCGGCTGCGGCGTGCTCGTGGCCATGCTGCTGGGCTGGTGCATCGCCCGCCTGGGGCGCCAGCTCGGCTCGGACTACTGGGGCATCGCCACCCTGGCCATCGCCGAGATCCTGCGCACCGTGGCCACCAACGAGGACTGGCTGACCGGCGGCGCCAACGGCATCAGCGCCATCCCCTCGCTGTTCGACGGGCTCGGCCGGCCGTGGAGCGCACTGGCCTTCCTGGCCCTGGTGCTGGCACTGGTCGCGGCCTTCGCGCTGCTGGTGCGGCGCCTGGCCAATGGCCGCTTCGGCCGCGCACTGCGCCTGACGCGCGAGGAACCGCAGCTGGCGATCTGCATGGGCTACGACCTGCGATCGCTCAAGACGCGGGCCATCATGGCCGGCGCCGCCGTCACGGCGCTGGCGGGCTCGCTCTACGCCCACTACATGAGCTTCGCCGGCCCTGACTACATGGTGGCGTCGGAGACCTTTTTGCTGTGGACCATGGTGATGATCGGTGGCATGGGCAACACGGCCGGCGTGCTCGCCGGGGTGGTGCTGGTGCAGGGCGCCTATGCGCTGGTGCCGTTTGCCAAGGACTACTTCCACTTCAGTTCCGACCTGGCCGGCGCGCTGCGCCTGGGCCTGATCGGCGCCATCCTGCTGGCCTGCCTGCTGTGGCGCAGCGAGGGCCTGATCCCCGAGAAGCTGCGAAAGATGCCATGACCACCACCGCACCCATGAATGCATTCCTCGAAGTCCGCAGCGTCGCCAAGGCGTTCGGAGGCAACCAGGTCCTGTCGGACGTGAACATCCAGATCGCGCAGGGCGAGATCGTCGGCCTGCTCGGGCCCAACGGCTCGGGCAAGAGCACCCTGCTCAACGTCATCACCGGCTTCACGCCGGCGGATGCGGGCAGCGTGCGCTTCGCCGGCACGTCCATCGAGCGGCTCACCGCGCACCGCATCGTGCGCACCGGCATGGCGCGCACCTTCCAGCTGCCGTCCATGCCCACCCGCATGTCGGTGATGGAGGTGGCCATGGCCGCCGCCACGGCCCACCACGGCGTGTGGGACACCCTGCTGGCCACGCGCGGTGCCCGCCATGCCGAGCGCGACGCCCGCGACCGGGCCGAGCATCTGCTGCGCGAGTTGCTGCTGACCCCCGTGCGCGACCTGCCGGCATCGGCCATCTCGGGCGGGCAGAAGAAGCTGCTTGGCATCGTCTGCGCGCTGATGGCGCGGCCGCGCATGCTGCTGCTCGACGAGCCCACGGCGGGCGTGCACCCCAACCTGCGCCGCGACATCGTCACGGCGCTGCAGCGGCTCAACGCCCAGGGCATGACCCTGGTGATCGTGGAGCACGACATGCACTTCATCCGCGAGGTCTGCACGCGCTGCGTGGTGCTCGACCGTGGCGAGATCGTCGCCAGCTGCCCCCCCGAAGAGCTGGCCCGCAACGAGCGCGTGCTGCAGGCCTACCTGGGCACCGCATCCCGCCCCACCGAACCGAGCCCGGAGGCCGCATGATAGAAATCCACGATGTGGTGGCCGGTTACACGGCCGAGATCGACATCCTGCGCGGCATGAGTCTGCAGGCCCAGGGCTCCGAGATCGTGACCCTGCTGGGGCCCAACGGCTGCGGCAAGAGCACGCTGCTCAAGACCATCGCCGGCTTCCTGCTGCCGCGCAGCGGCCGCATCACGCTGCGCGGCGAGGATGTCTCGCAGATCCCCGTGCACCGCAAGATCCGCCACTGTGGCCTGGGCTTCGTGCCGCAGACGGACAACGTCTTCAGCGCTTTGACCATCCGCGAGAACCTGCAGGTGGGCGGCCACTACCTGCCCAAGGCCGAGTGCGCACGGCGCATGGACGAGCTGTGCGCACTGTACCCGGTGCTGGCGCGCAAGCTGGACATGCGCGCGGCCTCCATGTCGGGCGGCGAGCGGCAGATCCTCGCGCTGGCACGGGCCCTCATGCCGCGCCCAGGCATCCTGCTGCTCGACGAGCCTTCGGCCGGCCTCTCGCCCAAGGTGCTGCACGAGGTGTTCGACGCCATCGTCCACGTGCGCGACCAGGAGCGCGTGACCATCCTCATGGTCGAGCAGAACGCGATGGAGGCGCTGCGCATCTCCGACCGCGCCTACGTGCTCTCCATGGGCGCGGTGGCGCTCACGGGCGACGCCGGCGCGCTGATGCGCGACGAGAAGGTGCGCGAGCTCTACCTGGGCGGTCGCGCGCACTGAAGTGAAACACCCCCTGAGTCGCTTCGCGCCTTCACCCCTCTCTCGACTCGCTGCGCGAGTCGGGAGGGGGACGCTCCCGGTGCGGCGGGGCGGCCCTTGCACGGGAGCACTGGCTTGGGCCGCGCCAGTTTCATACGCCGTGGGTGGCGTGCAGCGCAATGAATAACTGATACGGATTCGCCTTCAACCGTCTAACGTCGTTGGTTCGCCTTGAATCCGTATGAACCGCTGCACTTCGCCATCTCCCTCCGTTTCTGTCCGTCTGCGCTTCGAGGAGCCGCCCATGCTGCTTGCCCGTCTCTCCATCCCGGTCCTGCTGTGGGCGCTAGCGCCCGCAGCGCTGCATGCGCAGACAACCCCGGCACCCATCCAGCTGGGCACGACGGCCCCGTTCAGCGGCGCCTTTGCCGAGTACGGGCAGGAGTACCGCAAGGGCGCGGACGCCTGCCTGGCCAGCATCAACGCTGCGGGCGGGGTGCGCGGGCGCCCGGTGGCCATCCACTACCTGGACGACGGATACGAGCCCGAGCGCGCGGTGGCGAATGCGCGCACGCTGGCGGGCAAGGGCATCGCTGCCTTCGTGAACCTGGTGGGCACCGGCTCGCTGCAGCAGCTGCAGCCGGTGTTGGCGGAACTCAAGGTGCCGGTGGTCGGCGTCTCCAGCGGCGCCGACCTGCTGCGCCAGGAGTCGCTGCCCGGCAGCCGCTGGGTGTTCCACACCAAGGCCGGCAACGGCGACGAGTTCGAGGGCTTTGCACGCATCCTGCCCACCATCGGCATGGACCGGGTGGCCCTGGTCTACCAGGACAACCCTTTCGGCCGCGCCGGGCTCGACAGCGCGCGCAAGGCCTTCGCGGGCCGCCAGCCCGCAGAGATCCGCCTGGGCGAGTTGCCGGACACGGTGGCCCAGGTTCAGCGCGCGCAACCCCATGCCGTGGTGCTGATCGCCGCGGGGCAGGCGGCGCCCGCCTTCATCGCGGCCTACCAGGGCGCCGCCGGTCCTGGCGCGCGCGTGGCGGTGCTCAATGTCGTCGGTGGCCGGGTACTGACCGACCAGCTGCGGGACAGGGTGGCCGGCATCATGACCTCCATGCTCTACCCGAGCCCCTGGAACGGCGCGCGCCGCGTGGTGCGCGACTACCAGGCCAGCCTGGCCCGCGCGGGCGACGCCAGCCCCTCGCTGCTGAGCCTGGAGGGCTGCATCAACCTGCGCTTTGCCGTGGAGGCCCTGCGCGCGGCCGGCGACGACCCGTCGGCCGCCGGCGTGCGCAAGGCCCTGGAGCGTGGTCTGAGCGTGGACCTGGGCGACTTCACGCTGGCCCTGCCACCCGGCAGGCAGGTGGCCTCGCGCTACACCTCCCTGGGCATCTACCGCGGCAACGGCCGGGTGATGGAGTGATGCCCGACCTTCCCCAACCACAACAACAAACTGTGCTTTCCATGTCCCTCCCCACGTCCCTTTCCCTTCCCCCAATCGCCTTCATGGGCGGCGGCAACATGGCCAGCGCCATCATCGGCGGCCTGGTCCGCCAGGGCCACCCGGCCAGCCAGATCGAGGTCGTCGAACCCTGGGGACAGGCGCGCGAAGCCCTGCGCGCGAATTACGGCATCGACGCCCAGACTGAGGCCGGCCCGGCCCTGCAGCGCGCCCGCATCGTAGTCTGGGCCGTCAAGCCCCAGACCTTCAAGGACGCCGCCGCCCAGGCGCGTGCCCACACGCAGGACGCCCTGCACCTGAGCGTGGCCGCCGGCATCCGCTCGGACAGCATCGCCCAGTGGCTGGGCAGCGAGCGCATCGTGCGCACCATGCCCAACACCCCGGCCCTGGTGGGCAAGGGCATGAGCGCGCTGTACGCCCGCCCCGGCGTATCCGAGGGTGAGCGCCAGAGCGTGGAGGCCATCATGGCCACCACGGGCGAGTACCTGTGGGTGGACAGCGAAAAGCAGCTCGATGCCGTGACGGCGCTGTCGGGCTCGGGCCCGGCCTACGTGTTTTACTTCCTGGAAGCCATGGCGCGCGCCGGCACGGCCATGGGCCTGTCGGCCGAGCAGGCCCACCGGCTGGCCGTGGGCACCTTCGTGGGCGCCTCGGAGCTGGCGCGCAGTTCGGACGAGCCACCGGCCGTGCTGCGCGAGCGGGTCACGTCCAAAGGCGGTACGACCTATGCGGCGCTGCAGTCCCTGGCGAGGGACGGGGTGGCCGATGCCTTCGAGCGCGCCATGCGGGCTTCGGAGCAGCGGGCGCATGAGCTGGGGGAGGAGGGTGGGGGGACCAAGTCAGCTGCGGGATGAGTCCTTAAGCCTTTGCAGTTCCTCCGTTGCCATTTCGCGATGCCAGAACGATGATTCGAGCGCCAGAAACTCCTCCAGGGTCGAGATCGCACGAGCGCAGTCTCCTGCGAATTCCAGCTCGGCAGCCTTGGTCATGGACTCCACCAGCAGACGATCGGCTGCCGAGCATTCGCAGGGCTCGTCGGCGTTGTCGGGGTTGAAGTCAGGTATCAGTTGATGAACCTGATGGCGAAGGTCCGACATTTCTGCCAGGGCTTTTTTGAGATCCGCGATGGTCTCCTGGGTCATCCCATGCGTTCCATCACGGATCTCGGCCTCTGTCTGCCTTTGCAGTGCGCTTGAAATCAGCCACAGGCGTCGGATGGATTCGGATGTGGTCATGGGGTGGAGCAACTGAAGAAGATGGTTCGTGCACCGAATGCTCAAATCGAGCCAGGCGCGAAGCCTACCCTGGGCGCTTTGGCGCGTCACCCCAAGAAACGCGGGTCATGGTGGTCTAATGCCGCAAGCGCATTGATCATCAGCATGTCCCGCCGCATCCGACCAAAACCCCGTTCTGTACCAGATTGGGGTCCAGGGTGGGTGCTTTACGCGCGGTGGGAGTTTCTTCCGTTGAAGCAACTGGCGATGTATCTACGGAGGATCATCATCGCGGAGCGCCGATGCAAGACGGGTGAGTTTCCGAGGCATCTTCTGTCGCGATTTCGCCGTCGTCGTCTGGCAGTCGCTCGCCAGCTTGTTTTGTTGGGTGGCACGGTCAACCCCCGCATGTTTACCGACCCGCACCGGCGCGGTTGGCGAGCTGGACAGCCGTTCTGGATAGCCAATATGCCTTGCGCCAATGCCGCCCGGGGGTGTTTTTTCTGGTACCGATCATCAAAGATATGCAGTAGGCACCGTAGGCCCGCATGCGCAACAGGGACCGCGTTCCTGCCTCTCAGTGCATCAGCCCGTCCAGCAACTTCGCCACATGCACCGCCTCCCGCTGCGCCCCGTCCGCAATCTGGTGTCGGCAGCTCGTCCCGTCCGCCACCACGATGGCATCGGGGTTCTTGCGCATCGCAGGCAGCAGCGCCGCCTCGGCCATCTGCATCGACACCTTGTAGTGCGAAGCCTCGTAGCCAAAGCTGCCGGCCATGCCGCAGCAGGAGCTTTCGATCAGCTCGGGCTGGGCCTCGGGGATCAGGCGCAGCACCTCCAGGATGGGGGGCACGGCGCCGAAGGCCTTTTGGTGGCAGTGGCCGTGCAGCAGGATGGGTTTGCCGGCGGGCTTGAGCCTTGGGGCGAAGCGCCCGGCCTTGGCTTCGCGGGCTAAAAATTCCTCGAACAGCAGGGCTTGCTGGGAGACGGTCACGGCCTTGTCGCCCAGGCCCATCACCAGGGCTTCATCGCGCAGGGTGAGCAGGCACGAGGGTTCCAGCCCCACGATGGCGATGCCGGCCTGGGCCAGGGGGAGCAGGGCGTCGATGAGGGCGCCGGCCTTGGCCTTGGCTTCGTCGACCATGCCGGTGGCCAGGTACGTGCGGCCGCAGCAGTGGTGGCCGCCGGCCTTTTCCACGGTGTGCAGCACGTAGCCTGCGGCGTGCAGCACGCGCGCGGCGGCCAGGGCGTTCTCGCTCTCGAAGGTGCCGTTGAAGGTGTCGACGAACAGCACGGCCGTCTTGCGGCCGGCCTGGGCGGCGGCGATGGTGTCGTCCTTGCTGGCAAACAGGGAGGCATCGTGGCGGCGCCAGAAGGTGTCCGCGCGCCAGGCGGGCAGTGAGCGCCGGGCCGAGAAGCCCAGCAGCTTTTCGCCCAGCCAGGCCGCGCCGGGCACGGTGTTGCGCAGGTTGAGCAGCCAGGCGAAGTGGCTGGCCGTGCGCGCATAGCCGGGCAGGTGGGCCACCAGCTTGTCCTTGAGCGTGTGGCCATGCTTGCGCTTGTAGTGGGCCAGGAACTCGACCTTCATCTTGGCCATGTCCACGCCCGTGGGGCAGTCGCGCTTGCAGCCCTTGCAGCCCACGCACAGGTCCATGGTGTCGTGCAGGGCCTCGCTGGTGAAGGCGTCGGGGCCCAGCTGGCCCGACACGGCCAGGCGCAAGGTGTTGGCGCGGCCGCGCGTGAGGTGCTGCTCGTCGCGCGTCACGCGGTAGCTGGGGCACATGGTGCCGGCGTCGAACTTGCGGCAGTGGCCGTTGTTGTTGCACATCTCCACGGCCTTGGCGAAGCCGCCGGTCACGTCGCCGCCGGTGCCGGGCGCGGTGGTCACCTCGGTCACGGGGTCGGCCTGCACGTTCCAGGCCGACCAGTCGAGCACGGGCGTGAGGGGGATGCGCCTGTAGGGCCGGGGCGCCGTGGGCGGCGCAAAGCGGAACAGCGCGCCGTCGTCCATCTTGGGCGGGTCGATGATCTTGCCGGGGTTGTACAGGCCGATCGGGTCCAGGTGGGTCTTGATGGCGCGAAAGGCCTCGTTGATCGCCGGGCCGAACTGCCACTCGATCCACTCGCCGCGGCACAGCCCATCGCCATGCTCGCCGCTGAAGGCGCCCTTGTACTTGCGCACCAGGGCGCTGGCCTCCTCGGCAATGGCGCGCATCTTGGCCGCTCCATCGGTGCGCATGTCGAGGATGGGGCGCACGTGCAGCGTGCCCACCGAGGCATGCGCATACCAGGTGCCGCGGCTGCCGTACTTGGCGAACACCTCGGTCAGGCCGTCGGTGTACTCGGCCAGGTGTTCGAGCGGCACGGCGCAGTCTTCGATGAAGCTCACGGGCTTGCCGTCGCCCTTGAGGCTCATCATGATGTTCAGGCCCGCCTTGCGCACCTCCCACAGGTTCTTCTGCGGCGCCTCGTCAGGCATCTCGACCACGCTGCCGGGCATGCCCAGGTCGCCCATCAGCTCCACCAGCTGGCGCAGCTGCGGCAGCAGGGCGGCCTTGTCAGCGCCCGAGAACTCCACGAGCAAGATGGCTTCGGGCTTGCCGATGAGGGCCGTCTCCACCGTGGGGCGAAAGGCCGGGTTGGCCAGCGCCAGCTCGATCATCGTGCGGTCCACCAGCTCCACCGCCGTGGGGCCGAGCTTGACGATGTGCTGCGCCGAGTCCATGGCCTTGTGGAAGCTTGGAAAGTTGACGATGCCCAGCACCTTGGCACGCGGCAGTTCGCTGAGCTTCAGGGTCAGGCTGCGCGTATAGGCCAGCGTGCCCTCGGAGCCGATGAGCAGGTGCGCCAGGTTCACGCTGCCGTCGGCGGTGTAGGGCTTCTCGCTCTGGTTGTCGAAGATGTCGAGGTTGTAGCCGGCCACGCGGCGCATCACCTTGGGCCAGTGCTCGGCGATCTCGCTGCGGTGCTGCTGGGCCAGGGCATGCACATGCTGCGCAATGGCGCTGGCGCGCGGGCCCAGCGTGGCCAGCGGGCCGAAGTCGACCAGCTCGCCGTCGCTCAGCCAGGCGCTCGCGCCCAGCACGTTGTGCACCATGTTGCCGTAGGCCACCGAGCGCGAGCCGCAGGAGTTGTTGCCCGCCATGCCGCCCAGCGTGGCCTGGGCGCTGGTGGACACATCCACCGGGTACCACAGGCCGTGGGGCTTGAGCTGGGCGTTCAGGTGGTCGAGCACGATGCCCGGCTCCACGGTTGCGGTGCGGGCCTCGGCATCGAAGGCCAGCAGCTTGCGGAAATGCTTGGTGTTGTCGATCACCAGGGCCGCGCCCGTGGTCTGGCCGCACTGGCTGGTGCCGCCGCCGCGCGGCAGCACGGGCACCTTGAGGTCGCGCGCGATGGCGATGGCGGTGGCGATGTCGCGCTCGGTGCGCGGCACCAGCACGCCGGCCGGCATGATCTGGTAAATGGAGGCATCGGTCGCGTAGCGCCCGCGCGATCCGGCATCGAACAGCACCTCGCCCTCGGTCTCGGCGGCCAGGCGCCGCGCCAGGGCCTCGCAGGTCTCGTTGGGGGGCAGGGTGGTACCGGCTGGCTGCAGGGTGCTGGCGGGTTCGATGCGCATGGGGAGGGGGTCCTAGGTTTTGGCTTGCCGCTTGGTTTGGGGGTAGATCTCGCCTGCGCGCAGCAGCTCCAGCACCGTGTCGCGCTTGCGCTGCACATGGGCTACGAGCACCTTGCGCATGGCCTCGGCGTCGTGCGCGGCGAGGGCGTCGATCATCTGTTCGTGCTCGGCCACGGCCAGCTTCCACTTGGTCTCGTTCTGGTTGGTGCGAAAGCGCAGCGACTGCACGCGGGCATTGATGGAGCGGTAGGTGGCCGTGAGCACCGGGTTGCGCGCCGCCTCGTTGATGGCGGTGTGGATGCTGGCGTTGATGCGGTAGTAGCCCGACAGGTCGCGCCGGGCGAAGCAGGCCATCATTTCGTAGTGCAGGGCGCGCAGCTCGGCCAGCTCGGCATCGGTGATGCGCTGGGCAGCCAGTTCGCCCGACATGCCTTCGAGCGTGGCCAGCACCTCGAAGGTGTTCACCACGTCGGCCTCGGTCAGCTTGACGGCCACGGCGCCGCGGTTGGGCAGCAGGTCCACCAGGCCTTCGGCACCCAGCAGCTTGATGGCCTCGCGCAGCGGGGTGCGTGACACGCGCAGCTGCTCGCTGAGCTCGCGTTCATTGAGCTTGGCACCGGGCGCGATCTGGCCTTCCACCAGCATGGTGCGCAGGCGCGCGGCGACCTGGTCGTGCAGCGCGAGGCGGGAGATTTCGATGATTTCAGCCATGAAGTTCTTTCTGTTTTGAATTTTGCATGCAAAAAATTGGCGGATCAATCGCTATATTTCAGGGTATTCCCGCATGCAATTGTGTTTTTTGCATGCAAAACTGAAGAAAGAAAGGACGCTCCATGCTTCAACTCGACTTTCACCCTACTGGCCGCCACTTCCTGCAGATCCCGGGCCCCAGCCCGGTGCCAGACCGCATTTTGCGGGCGATGAGCCTGCCCACCATCGACCACCGGGGGCCCGAGTTCGGCGTCCTGGGGCTCAAGGTGCTCTCGGGCATCCAGAAGATCTTCCAGACCCGGCACCCGGTGGCGATCTACCCCGCTTCGGGCACCGGCGCATGGGAAGCGGCCCTGTGCAACACCCTGAGCCCGGGCGACCATGTGCTGATGTTCGAGACCGGGCACTTCGCCTCGCTGTGGCAGAAGATGGCCACGCGCCTGGGTATCTCCACCGAATTTTTGGCCTGGGAGGGCAAGGACGAGCACCTGCCCCTGGCCGGTGGCTGGCGCCGCGGCGTGCAGGCCGACCTGATCGAGGCGCGCCTGCGCAAGGACACCGAGCGCAAGATCAAGGCCGTGTGCGTGGTGCACAACGAGACCTCCACGGGCGTGACCTCCGACATCGCCTCGGTGCGCAAGGCCATCGACGCGGCGGGCCACCCGGCGCTGTTGATGGTGGACAGCATCTCCGGCCTGGCGAGCGCCGACTTCCGCCACGACGAGTGGGGTGCGGACGTGACCATCAGCGGGTCGCAAAAGGGCCTGATGCTGCCGCCGGGCATCAGCTTCAACGCGCTGTCGCCACGCGCGCTCGAGGCCTCGAAGAAGGCCACGCTGCCGCGCGCCTTCTGGGCCTGGGACGAGATCGTGGAGATGAACAAGGACGGCTACTGGCCCTACACGCCCAACACCAACCTGCTGTACGGCCTGTCCGAGGCGCTGGACATGCTGCTCGCCGAGGGGCTGGACAACGTCTTCGCGCGCCACCAGCGCTGGGGTGCGGGCGTGCGCGCCGCCGTCAACGCCTGGGGCCTGCCCATCCAGTGCGCCGACCCGGCCGTGTACTCGCCCGTGCTCACCGGCGTGATCACGCCCGAGGGCGTGGATGCCGATGCCGTGCGCCGGCTCATCCACCAGCGCTTCGACCTGTCGCTGGGCACGGGCCTGGGCAAGCTCAAGGGCCGCATGTTCCGCATGGGCCACCTGGGCGACAGCAACGACCTCACGCTGATTGCCATGGTGGCGGGCGTGGAGATGGGGCTCAAGCTTTCGGGTGTGGCCCTGGCCGGCAGCGGGGTGCAGGCCAGCATGGACTACTTTGCCAACCATGCGGCACCTGCCGCATTGAAGAAGGCCGCCTGAGCCCTCGACTGCCCGTTCCTTGAAGGCCTGACAGATCGGCCGGCGCCTGCGGGAGGCGCCGGCTGCTCGCCTGCACGCATGTGCAGGCTTTTGGCCCGCACGCATGTGCAGGTTTTTCACCCGCACGCACGTGCAGGCTTTTCGCCCGCCTGCGCCCCCGGCGCAAGCATGGTTTGGCCGAGTTATCGACCCCGTGTTTTCTTTTTGCCACTGGCCGTGCACGCATGCGGCCGGGGCGGTATGTGCTGAGTTCATTCAACCCGGCCTGCACAAAAAAGGGCCAACGAAGGAGACAAGCGATGATGATGAAAAGACGTTCCCTGATCCAGTCCGCAGGCGCGGCAGCGGCCACGCTCGGCGCGCCGCGCCTGTTCGCGCAGGAGTGGCCGAGCGGCCCGGTGCGCATCATCGTGGGCTTTCCGCCCGGGGGCGGCACCGATGCGCTGGCGCGCGTGGTGGCGACCAAGCTCTCCACGATGTGGAAGCAGTCGGTCATCGTGGAGAACAAGGCCGGCGTGTCGGGCGTGCTGGCGGCCGAGTACGTGGCCCAGCAACCCAGCGACGGCAGCACCTTGCTCATGGCGCACATCAACAGCCATGCCCTGGCGCCCAGCCTGCAGCCCAAGCTGCGCTACGACGTGCAGCGCGACTTCGTGCCCATCGTGATGGTGGGCGTCACGCCCAACCTGCTGATCGCGGGGCCGGGGCAGAAGGCGCTGACCGTGAAAGAGATCGTGGCGTTGTGCAAGGCAGACCCCGGCAAGGTGAGCTTCGGTTCGGCCGGCCCGGGCTCGGCCCAGCACCTGGCGCTGGAGATGTTCAAGCTGCAGGCGGGGGTGGATGCGCTGCATGTGCCCTACAAGGGCAGCGCACCGGCACTGGCCGACCTCATGGGCAACCAGATCCAGTACTGCTTCGAGACGATGACGGCCGCCACCCCGCACGTCAAGAGCGGCAAGGTGGCCGCCGTGGCGCAGACGCGCACCAAGCGCGCCAAGGGCCACCCCGGCGTGCCCACCATGCAGGAGCAGGGCTTCCAGGGCTTCGAGGCCACCACCTGGTACGGGCTGGCCGGGCCGGGCAAGCTACCATCGGGCGTGGCCGACAAGATCAACCGCGACGTGAACACGGTGCTGGCCATGCCCGACGTGCAGGAACGCCTGGACACCTACGGCGCCGAAGACGGCGGCGGAACACGCGACAAATTCAAGGACTTCATCGCCACCGAGATTGCCAAGTGGGGCAAGGTGGTCAAAGAAGGCAATGTCAAAGTGGAGAGCTAGAAGACGATGGCTGAACAGAACCCGACGACCGGATTGACCCAGGCCCTGGTGGCCGCATGGCAGGCGGGCCGCACCATCAGTGCCTTGCCCTGGGGCGGGGCGCTGGCGGATGCGCCTGCGGCCTATGCCGTGCAGGAGGCCGTGGCCCATGCCATGGGCTGGTTCCCGCCGGGGCCGGCGCGGCACTGGAAGTCGGGTGGCCCGAACCGCCAGGCCGTGCTCACGCATGCACCGCTGCCGCCAGCGGGCGTGCGCACCAGCCCGGCCGACTATTCGGCCCTGCAGTTCCACACCATCGGCATCGAGTCCGAGATCGCGCTGCGCCTGGGTCAGGCCGTGTCGCCCGCGCAGGCCGCGGCGCTCACGCCCGATACCGCGGGCATGTTCGTCGATGCCATGGCTGTGTCCATCGAGATCGTGGACACGCGCTGGCAGGAAGGCGGCGACGCCCCGGCCCTGCTGCGCCTGGCCGACCTGCAGTCGCACGGCGCGCTGGCGCTGGGCGACTGGGTGCCCTATGCCGCCCGCGATTGGGCGGCGCAACGCTGCACCACGCGGATTGGCACGCGCGAGCCCGTGTTGCGCACGGGCACGCACCCTCTGGGCGACCCGGCCTGGCTGCTGCCCACCTGGCTGCAACATGCCACGCGCAATGGTGCGACCGTGGCTGCCGGCACGGTGGTGACCACCGGGTCGTGGGTGGGCCTGCTGCCCGCCTCGCGCGGGGACATGGTCGAAGTGGAATTCGATGGCGTGGGCACCGCCTCGCTGCAACTCTAGAACGACGAACCGGGCTGCGAGAGGAACGCCGTTTCCTCGGCCGTGGACACGCGCCCCAGGACCTGGTTGCGGTGTGGGTAGCGGCCAAAGCGCGCAATGATGTCGCGGTGCTTCACCTCGAACGCCAGATTGTTCTCCAGACCCGGTTGGTCGAACAGCTCCATCGCCTGGGTGTGGATGGCCAGCGACTCGCTGTGCATGTAGGGCATGTAGGCAAAGGCGCGCTGGGCCATGGGCAATGCCTTGTGCTGGCCACTGGCCACGAGTTCCTGCGCCAGGGTAAGCGCCTGGGCATCCTGCGCGAAGGCACCGGACGTGTTGCGGTACACGTTGCGCGAGAACTGGTCGAGCACAATGATCTCGGCCAGCCGGCCCTCCGGCGAGGCGCGCCAGGATGACAGCTCGCACTGGCGCGCGGCTGCCAGCGTGGCGCCGAAGCGTTCGGTGATGCGGCGGTCGAGCGCATCGTCCTGCATGAAGTGCTGGTTGGGCGTGAGTTCCTCGAACCAGAAGTGGAAAACGTCTTCGGCTTGCATGGGCGGGCGGGGCGCTAAAAAAAGATGCGCCCATGATAGGGCGCATGCAGGTCGGTCGGTCCGAAGGCGGTGGTTTCCTCAGTGCTTGGTCAGCCGGATCTTGCCGTCCTTGACGTACTGGTTGTACTGGTCCTTGGGGATCGCGGCGGAGCCTGCGGCATCGTCTTCGGTGGTCCAGCTCAGGGTGGTGCTGTCGGGTGCGGTGATCAGCTCCACCGGGCCTTCGGGGATGGCGATGGGTGCACCGTCGCCGGGGGTGAACGTCACATGGCCACGGATGGTGGCGTGCTGCGTAGGGGCTTGTTTCATGGAAGGCATCCTTGCGGCAACGAGGCCGCTGTTGGCATGCCTTTATTACAGCCCGGCGGCCGGGCTGGCCTTGTCAGACCGGACCCCGTGGGCAAGCGGGCCGAAGACGGCAATTGCAGTTCACGGAGGCAGCACGGCCTGCTGCTGCGTGTTGCGCTCGGTGCGCACCAGGTACAGCCCGCTGCCGATGATGATGGCGCCGCCGATCAGCGTGGAGGCGCCGGGCACGGCCTGCCACAGCACCCAGTCCAGCCCCATGCCCCAGGCCAGGGCGGTGTACTCGAAAGGCGCCACGACCGAGGCCTGGCCGTGGCGAAAGGCCTCGGTGATCGCCAGTTGGCCGAGGAAGCCCGAGACCCCCATGGCGGCCACCAGCGGCCAGTGGGAGGCGTCCAGCACCTTCCACTGCGGCAGGGCCAGGGCCGTGGCGCCCAGTGCCAGCATGGCCGTGGTCCAGAAGACCAGGCTGGCGCTCGAGTCGGTGCGCGTGAGCAGGCGCCCGGCAATGGCCGAGATGGCATAGCCCGCGGCCGCGCCCAGTACGGCCAGTGCGCCCACCGAGAGCATGGCCTCCTGGCTCGGGCGCAGCGCCACTACCACGCCCACCAGGCCGAGCACGATGGCGATCCAGTGCGCGCCGCGCACCTTCTCGCCCAGCACCACGGTGGACAGGGCCGTGATCAGCAGCGGCGCGATGAAGAACAGCGTGTAGGCCTCGGCCAGGCCCAGCTCGCGCAGCGCAAACGCGAACAGCGCCAGCATGGTGATGTTGATCGCGCCGCGCAGCAGGTGCAGCGGCCAGCGCACCTTGAGCAGGCCGCGCACCTCGCCGCGCCACAGCACGTACAGGGCCACCAGCGGCAGGGCCGCCAGGCCGCGCATGGAGGCGACCTGCATGGCGGGGTAGCTGCCCGACAGGGTCTTGAGCAGCGCGTCCATCACCGAAAAACAGCCCACCGCCAGGCACATGGCGATGATGCCGCGCAGGTTGCCCGACAGCGGTGCACGGGCAGGGGTCTGGCTGGGTGGGGCGGCCTGGGCGGTGGGCTCAGCCACCGGCGGTTCCCGGAGCGAGGAGGACTGGGGACAAGGTCATGGCAGCAACAATCGTGATCGTGGGCGGTGGGATCGATCCCCCGGCGCAGTGCAGGGCTCTGCAAAAAGTGTAGCCCAGGCCTGCTGCCAGCAGGCTGCCAACATTCCCACGCTGCGGGACGCCTGCCTGTCTGCCTGCCTGCTTGTTTGCCTGCGCTATCGTCTATCGATCAATCAATCGGCTTCTTGTTTTTCTTTTGCTTTTTCTTTGCCACCGCGCTGCGAACGGTTCTGTGTGGCGTCGTGCAGCAGCGGGATGAGCCACAGCACGGCCAGTGCCAGCACGGTGCTGAGCACAGCCGTGACTTCGCGCCCCAGGCCTGCGGCCACGCCGATGGCGGCGGTGAGCCAGATGCCGGCGGCGGTCGTCAGGCCCCGGACCTGGCTTTCCCCATCGCCATCGCCCTTGAGGATGGTGCCGGCCCCGAGAAAGCCGACGCCCGCGACGATGCCCTGGATCACACGGCTGTTGTCCGCGGGGCCGATGCCGATCTGCTGCGCCACCAGCACGAACAGGGCCGCGCCCATCGCCACCAGCATGTGGGTGCGTATGCCGGCGGCCTTGCCGGCGTGCTCGCGCTCCCAGCCCAGCATGCCGCCCAGGATGCCGGCGACCATGAGGCGCACGACGATGCGGGTGGCTTCGCCGGCGTCAGGGACGTCGGAGAATTCTGAGGCGACGGTGGTTGCGACCTGTTGCCACCAGGCGTCGGTGGTGCTTGTTTCTGCCATGGTGTGGGTGCTGTCTTTGTGGGTGTTGGGGGGGCTGGCGTCAATGTGCTCTGGACGTTTGGGGGCGGCTAGAGGTGGGAGGCGGTATTGGGGGTAGGACGGGGCTGACGTTTGTGTCTGTGTTGTTTGTGGTTGCTGTGTGCTTTGGTTGAGGGCGGGAGCCGGGATGTGCGCCCGGCGGCGCAGTAACTTTCTCTTGCGTCGCCAAGAGAAAGTCACCAAAGA
>NZ_JBWKNZ010000019.1:0-139194 GCF_059415825.1 Acidovorax sp. GW821-FHT10A04 | reverse complement strand
GGGTCGCCTTTTCTTTGCCTTCTTTCTTTTGGCGACGCAAAAGAAAGAAGGTGCGCCGCCGGGCGCACATCCCGGCCCCCTCCATCAATCAAAACACCGCAGCAACCACAGAAACCGAACATCAATCAAAGCACGAACAGCCCCCTCACCCAAACGCCCGCGCCACCCCCATAGCCCCCATCCGCTCCACGATGGCAAAAAACTCCGCCACCGTATCGTCAATGATCTCCTGCGCCGTCTTCACCCCATCGATCAACCCCGCCGTCTGCCCCGCCAGCGCAGGCGCTGCCTCCATGTCGCCGTCGAAGTACACGCGCTGGATGCCCTCGAAGCTGTCGGCCGGCATCAGCCCGGCTGCGTGGATGGCCGCGGTGCGCTCGGACTTGAGCGCACGGATGCACGGGCTGGCGCGGGTGTTGAGCATCCAGGTGCCGGTGGTGCTGGCGCCCACGATGGCGTTCTTGTAGTTGGCGTGCACCGGGCTTTCGGCGCAGCTCACGAAGCGCGTGCCCATCTGCACCGCCTCGGCGCCGAGGGCAAAGGCCGCGGCCATGCCGCGACCGTCGCAGATGCCGCCGGCGGCGACCAGCGGCACATCGACCCGTGCGCGGATGGCCTGCAGCAGCACCAGGGTGGACACCTCTTCAGGGTTCTTGAAGCCGCCGCCTTCGCCGCCTTCCACGACCAGGCCATCGATGCCGGCATCCACGCACTTGAGCGCGGCCTCCAGCGTGGGCACGGCGTGGTAGACGGTGATGCCGGCGTCCTTGAGCGGTGCGATGAACTTGGCGGGGCTGCCGGCCGAGGTGGTGACGAACTTCACGCCCGAGGCGCAGACAAAACGCAGCATGGCGTCGTCCTTGAGGAAGCGGATGGGTAGGTTCACGCCGAAGGGCAGGCCGAGGGCGCGCATCTTCGTGATCTCGGCCTGGCAGTTGGCCGTTTCGCCCGACGAGGTCTCGATGATGCCCAGTCCGCCGGCGCGCGAGACCGCCGAGGCCAATTGCGTGCGCGCGATCCAGCCCATGGGGGCCTGGATGATGGGGTAGCGTGCGCCCGTGTGGGCCAGGACGCGGTTGCCTGTGCTGGTGGTCGGGGTGGTCATGCGGTCGGTCTCCGTTGTTCTTGCGAAAACCCATTATTCGGGGCCCTGTGCCCGCCGCATGTCGCCCGCGTTACGGGGCCGTGGTGGACCAGGGCCTCCCGGCCAGCAGGCGCTGCCAGTCGGCGGTGGGCTCGGCCTCCTGGACCGCGCCGGTGTCCAGCCGCAGGCCGCTGTCGAACACCAGCGCCTGGCCCGTCACCGGGTGCGGCACCTGCAGCTGCCAGGCATGAAGCCACAGCCGCTGCAGGCCCAGGCGCTCGGCCCACCATCGGTTGAGCGGCCCCTTGCCGTGCGTGGCATCGCCGATGATGGGGTGAGCCAGGTGCTTGAGGTGCCGGCGGATCTGGTGGCGCCGACCGGTGGTGGGCACGGCCTCCACCAGCGAGGCACGGGTGCTGGCAAAGCGTGGGTCGCTGGACTCGGGCAGGGTCAGCTGCGCCAGGGTGCGAAAGCGCGTGTGTGCCTCCTGCACCGCCGCGTCGGCCGGGGCGTCATCGGGCTTGAGGGCGTGGTCCACCTCCACCGCCGCCGGTGCAAAGCCACGCACCATGGCCAGGTAGCGCTTGTGCGTGGCCTGGTGCTCGAAGGCCTGCGACAGCGCGCGCGCCGCATCGCTGTGCAGCGCCATCACCAGCACGCCGCAGGTGCCCTTGTCCAACCGGTGCACGGGAAACACGTGCTGGCCCAACTGGTCGCGCAGGGTCTGCATCACGAAGCGCGTCTCGCCCGCATCGAGCCCCGTGCGGTGCACCAGCCAGCCCGCAGGCTTGTAGACCGCGACGAGGTGCTCGTCGCGCCAGAGGATGTGCAATGCAGGCATGGAGAAGGGAGGAGGGGGGAAGGGAAAAAAGAGACGGCGCAGACAACTGACAGATTCTGGCAGCAGGCGCGCTAAGCTGGCGCCAGGAGCCTGGGAAAAATGGGAACAAACAAGGGAGACAGAAGGTCCATGAACGACAACACCCGCAACAGCCATCCGCCGCACCCCCACCGTTTCCAATGCCGGTGCGGCCAGGTCACCGGCGAGGTGGCCGATACCCACTCGGCCCTGCACGCCGTGTGCTACTGCCGCGACTGCCAGGCCTATGCCCACCACCTGGGCCAGGCGGATGCGGTGCTCGATGCCCTGGCAGGCACCGAGGTCGTTGGCACGCATGCGCGCCATGTGTCGTTCACGGGCGGCACGGACCAGTTGGCCTGCGTGTCGCTGACCGGCAAGGGCCTGCTGCGCTGGTACGCGCGCTGCTGCCACACGCCCCTGGCCAATACCGGGCGCGACTGGCGCATGCCCTACGTGGGCCTGGTGCACAGCTGCCTGCGCACACCGGGCGGCGAAACCCTGGCACCGCCTGCCTTCCGGCCCGTGCAGATGCATCTGGAGACGGCCGGTGCCAAGGGCGGCACGCCGCCCCGACTGAGTGGGTGGAAGCAGGCCAAGGCCTTGCTGGGCTTCATGCCGCGCATAGCGGCATCGCGCCTGACCGGCAGCTACCGGCGCACGCCGTTCTTCGATGGTGCGGGCGTGCCGGTCGCTGCAGTGCAGGTGCTGAGCCCGGCCGAGCATGCCCGGGCGATGGCGGCGGTGGAGGCCACCGCATAGTCCACGGCGTGCCAGAATGCGCCCCAATAGCCGAAGGAGCCCATGCCGATGATGACCCCGCGTGCCCTTGCTGCCGCCCTGACCTTGGGAGTTGCCGCCATGTCCTTTTCCGCCACTGCCCTCGCTGCCGTGAACGATGGCATCGCCGCCTACGGCAAGGGGGACTACGCCACCGCCTTCAAGGAATTCAGCGCCGCGGCGAATGCCGGCGATGCCGCCGGCAAGCACATGCTGGCCAGCCTTTACTACACCGGCCAGGGCGTGGGCAAGGACGTGAAGAAAGCCGCCGCGCTGTTCACCGAGGCGGCGGACGCCGGCTACACGCCCTCCATGGCCAATCTGGGCCTCATGTACTCCAAAGGCGATGGCGTGCCGAAAGACATGCAGCGGGCGCAGCACTACGCCACGCTGGCCGCCGAGAAGGGCGACGTGCAGGCGCAGTTCGACCTGGGCCAGTCCTACCGCATGGGCGTGGGCGTTCCCCAGAACCACGAGAAGGCCGCGCACTGGTACCGCAAGGCTGCGGAGGCCGGCTCATTGGCCGCGCAGAACGAGTACGGCCTGCTCTTCGCCCAGGGCCATGGCGTGCCGCAGGACTATGTGCAGGCCTTTGCCTGGATCGATATGCCGGCCAGTGCGGGTGAACCCCAGGCCATCAAGAACCGGGCGCAGCTGCTGTCCATCCTGGATGCCAAGGGCCAGGCGGCCGCGCGCAAGCTGGCTGCCGAGTACGCCGCCAAGTACCGCAAGCCACGCTGATTTTTCAAGCAGGGAGAAACCACCCATGTCCGCAGGCGATTGGAAAGACATGTATGCCGCCGCCGTGGCCGGCGATCTGGCGCTGGTGCGCCACCACATCAGCGCGGGCGTGAATCCCAACTACCAGCACCCCGAGATCCTGTGCACGCCGCTGGTGGCGGCCCTGGTCCACGGGCACGATGCCATGGCGCGCTACCTGCTGGACAGCGGTGCGGACCCAGGGCTGCGCTCGGAGTTCGACGACATGACGCCATTGCAGGCCGCGAAGCGCCACGGCCGCAAGGAGTTCGTGCAACTGTTGCAGGAGCGTGGAGCGCGCGAGGTGAAGACACCTTTCTGGTGGCGCTGGTTGCCGGTATAGCGGCTCAGAGGCTGAGAATTTTTTAGCCGTGTCCGAGGGGCGCGTCAAAACGCACTGGATCTAGGCGCAAAGCGCAGCCATAGCTTGGGCTATGGCGAGCATTTGCAACGACGAGCCGGGGTGTTTTGGCGTGCACAGCGGGCATGGACGAAAGACTCTCAGCCTCTCAGACGCCAGCCGCTTCCTTGGCGCGCATCTTCGCGGCGATGTACTCGCCGTGCGTCACGTGCAGCAGCCCGGCCACCTTGCTGATGGCGTGCATCTCGTTCTCGTCCAGGCGGGCATCGGCATAGGCCACCTGCCACATCGCCTCGACGAGTTCGATCTTTTGCGGCTGGGTGAAGTGGTCGTTGAGGTTGCCGGTGAAGCGCTGGTAGTCGTAGGCGGTCTTGGCCGTGTCCACGGCCAGCTCGACCAGGCGCTCGATCTCGTCATCGGCCAGGCTGAAGCGTTCGCGCAGGGCGCGCACCATGGCGGCGCGCTCGGCCTCGTCCATGGAGGCATCGGCGCGCACCACTTCCACCAGCAGCACGGCGGCGGCCAGCTGCACGGAATGCGCGCGCTCGGCAGGGGAGGCCTCGGGAGAGAACGGGGCGGTGAAGCTGTCGAACAGTTCTTTGAGGGTCTGGAACATGTGCCGGCCAAAAGGGTGGGGGTGGAATATGCGCGAGAGAATGCTGCGTGCCATGCCCGATGGAGCCGGGTGCAATGTATTGGTTCCCCCTGTCTTGCAGCCCGGCGACAATTGGCGGCAATGATGAAAAAAACGATTCTTCCCCTGCAGCTGCTGGTTGCCCCCGATGTGAACGACCCCTCGCCCCTGGTGCTCTACCACGGCCGCAACTGCCCGGACGGCTTTGGCGCCGCGCTCGCGGCCTGGCTGTACTACGGCGACAAGGCCGAGTACCTGGGGCTGGACCATGGCGACGTGCAGTCGGTGGACGACCTGCCGGCCCTGGACGGCCGCTCGGTCTACATCCTTGATTTCTCGTTCTCGGCCGAGATCCTTTCGGCCATCGACGAGCGCGCGGCACGGCTGGTGATGCTCGACCACCACAAGAGCGCGGCCGAAAAGCTCACCGGCTTTGCCTGCCGCTGCGGTGTGGTGCATTTCGACATGGACAAGTCGGGCGCACGCCTGGCCTGGGAGTTCTTCCACCCGCACCAGCCCGTGCCCGCGCTGCTGCAGTACGTGGAAGACCGCGACATCTGGAAATGGGAATTTCCGGAAAGCGCGGCCTTTCTCTCGGCGCTGGACATGGAAACCCAGACCTTCGAGCGCTGGCGCGAGATTGCCTCCTTCACGCCCGAAGCGCTGAAAATCTTCATGGCGCGCGGATCGGCCATGGACGAGAAATACAAGAAGCTCTGCGCCGACATCGCCGAGGGCGCGCAGCCCCTGGTGTTCAACGGCATCGAGGGGCTGATGGTCAACGCGCCCGGCATGTTCCACAGCCTGGTGGGCGACATCCTCTCGGCCCAGACCGGTACCTTTGCGCTGATGTGGAGCGCCGGTGCCAAGGGCGTGAAGGCGGGCCTGCGCTCGCAGCGCAACTTCGACTGCATCGCCCTGGCCGAAAGCATGGGCGGGGGCGGCCATGCGCAGGCCTGCGGCTTCAAGATGAAGATCGAGCGCCTGCCCGAGCTGCTGAGCGGCGTGCTGAACGCCTGAGGTTCCCTACACCAGCCGCAGGTCCGTCGCGCGTGCGCCCGGGAACACGCGCGCCAGTGCGGTCGCGTTCAGCCCGTACATGCGCCCGAACAGCCCGCCGAGCACGGCGCGGTAGTCGTTGAGCACCGGGTGGTCGCGGTCCTGGAACAGCGTGGCGGCCGTCAGCGCCTGCTGCTCGCCCGCCATGCGCCCGCCCGCCACGCCGCCGCCCAGCACCCAGAAGACGGTGCCGTGGCCATGGTCGGTGCCGCGGTTGCCGTTCTCGCGGAAGGTGCGGCCGAACTCGCTGACCACCACGACCACGGTGTTCTTCCAGGCCGCGGGGCCCATCTCGTCGGCAAAGCCGGCCAGGCCCCGGCCCAGCTCCTCGAAACGGTTGGCCAGCGCGCCCGTGGCGTTGCCCTGGCCGACATGCGTGTCCCACCCGCCCACGTCGACAAAACCCAGGTGGTAGCGCGTCTGCATGAGCCGCGCCATGCGCCGTGCCGTGCCCTCGAAGCCCCGGGTGCTCAGCGCATTGCGGCTGGCCGCGTCCACCTCGCCCTGCATGCTGCGCGCCACCTCGCCCTGGGTGGCAAAGCCCTCGGCCACGGGGCGCGCCAGGGGGGTGCTGCGGTACATCATGTCGATGAGCCCGGCCTGGCGCTCGTCCACGGCGGCCTTGCCGGCCGCAGCGGCCAAGGCCGTGTTGGGCACGTCCACGGTGCCGCGCAGCACCAGCGGCAGGGTGCTGGTGAAGGCCATGGGGGCGGCCGTGGTGCGCCTGGCACCGAGCTCGGCGGCCAGCCGGTTCAGGAAGCCCGAGCCATAGTCACGCCGCCCACCCAGGGGCTGGCCCAGCTCGATGCTGTCCTGCGTGTCGAAATGGCTGCGCGAGAGGTCGTCCGTGCCCGCGAAGGGCACGAAGGCCAGCTCGCGGCGCTGGTACAGCGGCAGCATCGACTCGGCCAGCACCGGGTGCAGGCCCCAGTCGCTGGTGAGTTCCAGCGCACCACCCTCCTGCCCGGGGCGGGCAATCGCGATATTGGGCCGGCTCTCGTAGTAGAAGCTGCTGCCGGTGGGCACAAGCAGGCTGGCGCAGTCGTACCCGCCCCGCAGGAACACGAGCAGCAGGCGTGCATCGCCCGCGCGCGGGGCGGCGGCCACCTGGGCGGTGGCCAGGCCCAGGGCGCTGGCGCCCAGGGCTTGCAGGCAGTGCCTTCTCAACATCGCTGTCCTTTCAATGACAGGGGGCGCATGGCATCGACTGTTGCGCCTGAATTCGCACGTCCTAGGCCAGGGCAGCCGTGCAAGGGCCGCCCCGCCGCACTGGCTGCGTCCCCCTTCCCGAACCGCGTAGCGGGTCGAGAGAAGGGGGAAGGCGCGAAGCGACTCAGGGGGATGTACTCCATCTCTAGCCGTGCATGAATTCGGGGGAGGAGAGGAACAACAGGTTCCACTCGCGCGGAGATTGGGCCTGGGCCAGGGCGGCCCGTGTGGCGGGTGCCAGCGTGGCATCGATCTGCCGCAGGTAGGGCGTTTGCGCCAGCGCGGGCGGTGGTATGCGAGCACCCGGCGCCAGGGCGCCCGCACCGAGCGCGCGGGCCGCCTCGAAGCGCGTGCTCATCTGGCCCGAGCCCGACCAGGTGGCCGCATCGAGCGGGTAGCCGTCGGGCGTGGCACGGCCATACAGCGGCTCTGCCAGGCGCTGCAGCCAGCCCAGCAGGGGATCGGTGCTGGCCAGCACCGGCTGCTCGCCATGCACCAGGCGCGCGCCGGCCAGCAGGTACTGCACCGGGTCGCGAAAGCGCTGGCCCAGCGAGGCCTGGAAGTCGCTGGACTGGAACAGCGCTTGCAGCACGGCCGCGATGTCGCCATCGCTGCGCTCGAAGGTGCGCGCCAGGGTGTCGAGCAGCGCGGGCGCGGGCGCATCGCCCACCAGGTAGACGGCCAGCTTGCGCGTGACGAAGCGGGCCGTGGCGCTGTGGCGGGCCAGGCGGTCCAGGGCCTCGTCCAGCTCGGCCAGGCCCTGGGTGCGGATGGGTTGGCCGAGCAGGGTCTTCGCCTCCCAGTCATGGCGTTGGGGGTTGAACTCGAACAGCCCCTGGCGCACGTAGTGGGCGCGCAGCGCAGGCTTCATGCGCGGGGGCTCGCTGTCCAGCGGGCGCATGCCGATGCCGACGCCCGTGAGCACGCGCGCCAGTTCCTGCACGTCCTGCTGGCTGTAGCCGCCGCCCACGCCCAGGGTGTGCAGCTCCATCAGCTCGCGCGCATGGTTCTCGTTGATGCGGCCGGCGGCATTCTGCGCATTGTCCAGGTAGCGCAGCATGGCGGGGTGGCGCGTGGCGGCGCCCAGCAGGTCGCGAAAGCGCCCCAGCGCGTGCGGGCGTATGGCGCGCTCCTCGTAGTCGCCCACGCTGGCACGCAGGTCGGCCTTGCCGGCGAAGACGTTGAAGTGGTTCATCCAGAACCAGGTCATCCTCTCGCGCAACTGGCTCGGGGAGTACAGCGCACGCAGCACGAAGCGCTGGCTGGCCTCGCGCTGCAGCTGGCGCATGTCCTTCTGCCAGGCCTCCAGCGCGGCCTTGCGCTCGTCCTCGGTGGGCAGGGCGCGGGCCTCGCGCTGGCGCGCGTCCATTTGGAGGGCCAGGGCCTCGTACGGGGTGTGGCTGATGGCCATGGCGTCGATCTGCGCCTGGGCCGCGGCCGGCAGCGGCGCGCTGGCGGGGCCGTGCAATTGGGCGGTCAGCCATGCCTGCCGGCCCATGCCGGCCAGTGCCTGGGCCCCCTGGGCCGTGCAGCCCCAGGTGATGCGGTCCATCCAGCGTGCGCGCAAGGCCTCGTCAGGGGTGTCCGAAGGAGCCAGGGAAGGCGCCGCCGCCCAGGCCGGTACGGTGCTGGCCGAGGCGCCCAGGGCAGTCAGCGCCAGCCACTGGCGGCGGTTGATCGGGGGGCTGGAGAAAACGCCAGGGAGGAGCATGCTGCGGTCTTCCGTCGACCCCATCGAAGCCGGGGCGATGGCACCATGCTGCGCCTGCTGTCGGGCCAAGGCAAGGGCCTTTAGCGGGTTTTACGCGGGCGAAACAAATGCCCTGCAGGTTGTGAGCAGTTGTGCGCACGGCGTGCGCGCAGGCTCAGCGGGCCTTCGCCGCTTCCTCGAACTTGTCCACCTTGCGCAGCTGCTGGAAGCCCAGCGTCCACGCGCCCACCACGCCCAGCGTGCAGATGCCGCCCAGCACCGCAGCAGGCACCACGCCCAGCCAGGCGGCGCTGGTGCCGGCGCGGAATTCGCCCAGCTCGTTGGACGAGCCGATGAACAGCATGTTCACCGCATTCACGCGCCCGCGCATCTCGTCGGGCGTGGAGAACTGCACCAGCGCGCCGCGGATGTACACGCTCACCATGTCGGCGGCACCCGCCACCAGCAGGGCCGCAAAGGACAGCCAGAACAGCGTGGACAGTGCGAAGACCAGGTTGGCTGCGCCGAAGATGGCCACGGCGATGAACATGGTCTGCCCCACCTTGCGGTTGAAGGGCCGCATGCTCAGGTACAGCCCGGCGCCCACCTCGCCCACGGCCATGGCACTGCGCAGTGCGCCCAGGCCGGCGGGGCCCACGTGCAGCACCTCGTGCGCGTAGATGGGCAGCAGGGCCACCACGCCACCCAGCAGCACGGCGAACAGGTCCAGCGAAATGGTGCCCAGGATGATGGGGCGCGAGCGGATGAAGCCGATGCCCGCGCCAAAGCGCTGCCACATGCTGCCCTGCGCCGCCGCCGGGGGCGTGGCGTAGGGGACGGCCACGCGCGCCAGCAGCGCGGCGCCCAGCGCGAAGCACACGAAGCACAGCGCATAGGTCAGCTCGCCGCCGCCCACGGCGTACAGCATGCCGCCCAGCAGCGGCCCGCCGATGCTGGCCGCACGCATCAGCATGCTGTTGGCGGCAATCGCCTGGGCCAGCTGCTCGCGCGGCACGATCTGCGGCAGCAGGCTCTGCATGGCCGGGCCCGAGAAGGCGCGCGCACAGCCGAACAGCACCAGCACCGCGTAGATGCCATGGACGCCCGTGGCGCCATGGCCCGACAGCCACCACAGCAGCGCGCTGCAGACGGCACCCACGGCCCAGCTGATGGCCAGGATGCGCCGGCGGTCGAAGCGGTCGATCAGGTCGCCGGCCGGCAGCAGCAGGCACAGCATGGGCAAAAACTGCGCCAGCCCCACATAGGCCAGGGCCAGCGGTTCGCGCGTGATGTCGTACACCTGCCAGGCCACCACCACGGCCTGCACCTGGGTGGCGAAAACGGCGATCAGGCGGGCGGACAGGAAGGCCAGGAAGCCGCCATGGCGGTAGACGCTGGGGGCGGGCTGGCCTGCCGGGAGCGGGGTGGAGGTCGGGGACGGTTGGGACACGGGAGGTGCGGAAAAGGGATTGGCGCGGGGCGGGCGGGCCGCAGAACGCTGCGCTGGGCCGGTGCCAGGCCAGCCTATCAGGGTTTGTACCGGGGGCTCGATGCTACCGGCTTTGCGCCGGGGCTGCTGAAGGCTGCCTGACCGACTGGCCCCCAAAAAAACCCGAAAGTTCCTGTTACATCCGCCGATAACCGAAAAAGAAGGGGCCGGCATGGGGCCAGCCCCGGCAGCGGCGGCGCGTGCGCAGCCCTGCCTGTTAGAACGTGTTTACGATCTTTACGGGGCCACGCAAGTCCCTTTTCGGGATGGGATGCAAGGCGCGGGGTGCAGCCAATAGCTGGCTATTGGCAAGCACCGCAACGCCGCAGACCGCCCGGCAAGGCACTTGCCCGAAGGGTTGGGGCGAAATCGGGCGATTGGACGCCCCGGCTGCTTGCATGGGCACGAGCCCATGCGGCGCATCCGATGCATCCACTCATCCCGATTGCGCCCCAACGCGGCCCCGAAAAGATCGCAAACACGTTCTTAGGTCGGTCAGGAGTTCTTCTTCGGGCATGCCATGGCGTTGAGCATCAACACCAATGTGATGTCGCTGAGCGCGCAGCGCCACCTGAGCGTGGGGCAGAGCGCTCTGGCGACTTCCTTGCAGCGGCTGTCCTCGGGCCTGCGCATCAACAGCGCCCGGGACGATGCCGCCGGCCTGGCCATTTCCGAACGCTTCACGAGCCAGATCCGCGGCCTGAACCAGGCGGCGCGCAATGCCAACGACGGCATTTCCCTGCTGCAGACGGCCGAGGGCGCCATCAGCACCATTGCCTCGGGCCTGCAGCGCATCCGCGAACTGGCCGTGCAGGCCGCCAATGGCAGCTACAGCGCCAGCGACCGGCAGGCCATCCAGGCCGAGGTGGCGCAGCTGGCCTCCGAAATCGACCGCACCGCCAGCACGGCGCAGTTCAATGGCATGAACGTGTTCGACCCCAGCCGCGGCAGCCTGGTGGGGGACGCCAACCTGCTGGCCGTGTTCGACGGCATGACCAGCGTGGGCAGTTGGCTGGAGAGCAGCGAGACGCTGATCAGCAAGCTCTACGGCATCAAGGCCGATGGGGCGGCGCTGGCGGTGAAGTACACGGGCTACACCGATGGCGCGGGCGGAGTGGCCGCTTACGTACAGGCCACGGGCTTCGATGGCCAGGGGCGCGGCACCAACCTGACCCTGCAGGTGGACATGGCCGATTTCGTGCCGCCCAATTTCCCCGACGGGGGCAACGCCCCGTACTACAACGACCGCATCATCGCCCACGAGATGGTGCACGCGGTGATGGCGCGCAGCACCAACTGGCAGGACATCACCAGCAACAACCTGTGGTTTGCCGAGGGCACGGCCGAGTTCATCCAGGGGGCGGACGAGCGCGTCAAGGGCGACATCGCCAATGTCGGGCTGCCCGCCGTGGTGGCCGCCATCAACGGGCCCTCGAACACCAGCGAGTTCTACTCATCGAGCTATTCCGCCGTGCGCTACATGCACAGCCGCATCAAGGGGGCGGGCGGCGAGGGCGTGAAGGACGTGCTCACCTACCTGAGCGCCAACCCCGGCTCCACGCTCGACCAGGCGCTGGCCAATGCCTCGCAGGGGCAGTTTGCCAGCGCCGCCGACTTCAAGACGCAGTTCGCCGCCAACGGCGCGGCCTTCATCAGTGGCTTCGACCTGAACAACGCCGACACCGGCGCCATCGGCGGGCAGGATGTGGACGGCGGCGACGTGAAGACCGCCACCAGCACCGTGCCCAACAGCGGCAGCCGCTCGGGCACCGACGTGCTGGACGGCTTTGCAGAGTCCTTCGAAACCATCGCCACGTCCAGGGGCGGCACGACGACCAAGGTCTTCCAGATCGGTGCCAATGCCAACCAGACCCTGGAAACATCGATAGGCGCTATGGGCCTGTCGTCGCTGGGACTGCGCAGCACGCTGGACGTGACCATCTCGCCCGCCCAGGCCATCGTGGCGGTGGACCGGGCGCTCGACTACGTCAACAGCCAGCGCGCCGTGATCGGGGCCCAGGCCTCGCGCCTGGAGTCGGCCATGGCCAACCTCGGCAACGCCAGCGAGAACCTGTCGGCCAGCCGCTCGCGCATCCTCGATGCCGACTTTGCGGTCGAGACCGCCACGCTGGCCCGCCAGCAGATCCTGCAGCAGGCTGGCTCGGCCATGGTGGCGCAGGCCAACCAGTTGCCGCAGGGCGTGCTGGCGTTGCTGCGCTGATCTGCGGCTGGGCGTTCAGGAGACGGGCGCGCCCCGGCACTCAAGGGGGAGGAAGTGGCCTGGCAGGTCGGTGGCGTTGCTGCCATGGACCTTCATTTTCTCCGGCACGGCGGCCTGTCCGCAAATCCATGCGATGGGCACCTGCGGGTAGCCCTCCACCACGGCGGGCCGCAAGGTCAGCGTCTTGCCGGCCAGGTTGCGGTTGGACAGGTTGCCGTAACGGATGTGCAATGCGCCTTGCTCCACCACCAACTGCGTCACGTAGTTGCCCATGATCTGGTCGGCAGGCGGCAGTCCCGCCGCCGTGTTGCTGGCTGGCAGCGATTTCGTGCGGGCGTAATGGGTGCCCACGGCCTGCCGGGCAAACTCCGCCAGGTTCTGGCCTTCGGTGACCTGGGTGCGGATGATGCGGTCCTGGTAGGACGGCATGGCCATCGTGGCCATGATGCCGATGATCGCGATCACCACCATCAGCTCGATGAGCGTGAAGCCCCGGTTGCGGCAGGTGGGCAGATGTGGGAAGCGATCGGTCATAGCATCTGGCCCAGTTTCAGGATGGGGAGATAAATCGACACCAGCAAGGTGCCGATGAGAGAGCCCACGCAGGCATAAAGGGCGAACACGATGGTGCGATCAAGGCGGGCCAAGGCTTCGGCCCATTCCGTGTCTGCCCAGGCTTGCAGATAGGGCAGTGGCATGCTCGCGTCGTGGGCCTGCTCGGCCACGGCCAGGTGCAGCGCATAGCGTTGTGGCAGCACCCCGGCAGTCTCGAACGCTTTGCTCCAGCTGTGCCCGGCGGCGATGGCCGCCTGCAGCTCCTGAGCGGCTTTCTTGAGCGGGGTCGGTCCGGTGGTCGAGGCCAGGTGGCCCAGTGCTGCAGCGGGCTGGATGCTGCTGCCCGCCGATGCGCGCAGGATGGCCAGCGCGCGGACGGCAAGCTCCGCCTTGCCCAGGCGCCGCGTCAATCCCGAGGCGTGGCCTGCATCGGCCAATCGCCTGGTCCATCCAGCGGGCAAATGCCTTGCAAACATGCACAACAGGAGCAAGGCCACGATCAAGGCAGGCTGCCATCCGATCAGCAGCCACTGCAGCGGGCCATTGTCGAACACCGCACGGGTGAGGGCCGGCAGTTCGTGGCCGATGGCTTCCATGCCCTCGCGCATCGACGGTACGACGAACATCAGCATGGAGACAAAGAGCGCGCATGCCGCGGACGCAAGGGACGAGGGCCAGATCAGCAGCAGTGCCAGATCGGTGCGGCCGCGCACGCGCAGTTCCGTGTCTGCGGCGAGTGCCTGCAGCGTGTCGGCTTGCTGGTGCGGTCCTTCGGTGCCCTGGAGCCAGGCGGCAGTGTCGGGACTGGAGAATGCGGGCAATTGCTGCAAGGCCTGGCCGAGCCCAGCGCCCTGTTCCAGGGCCTGTGCCGTGTCTGCATAGGCACGCCTTGTGGCGCGCGGCAATTGCGCGTCTTGCGCCAGCAGGCGTGTGACAGGCGGCAGGGCACTGCCCGCTCGTGTGGCTGCCGCCAGATGGCGCAGCAGCAGCGCTTGGTCCTGCAGGGTGTCTTGGTTCTTCTTCATGGATTCCTGTCGGTGGCAGCGCCCCTGCAGGCCGCGGGTGTCTCTGCTGGGGCCATGCCACTGATGGCGGCGGGGTAGGGGGTTGCCCACCCAGCGGGTACGGGCTTGCCTCCGCACAGCCAGAGCACGGTCCAGGCCGGTGCGTTGTCGGGCAGTGCCGGCCGCATGCCCAGCAGCACGGGATGTGCGCCGCTGCGCAACTGGCCTGCGGCCCGCACGCTGTCCCCAAGCCGCTCGTACCGCATGTCCTTCAACCGGCCGTCGTCGCGGGGGTCGTGCAGCATGCCCGCTGACTGGCTGATCGGCAGCGGCTGGGCGCGGGCGCCGGCCTCCTGCAAGGTTCCGCGCATGGCGATGTCCAGGGTTGCTTCCAGCCGGGCACCGCCCAGCAGGGTCAGGGCCTCCATCGCATGGGCCTTTTCTCGCAAGGGCCACAGCGTGGTCATGCATGCGGCTGCGGCGCTTGCGATGATGAGCGCACTTATCGCAATCTCGAGCGGCTTCATCCGCTCACGCAACCAGGCTGGGTGGCGCAGCATCAGCGGGGGCGGCATGCGGAAGGCAGGTGTTTGTTCCCCAGCAAGGAAGGGGCCGCCGGCATCGGTGCCACGCGGGTGCCTGCGGGAGAAGGGGCGTTCTGGCATATCCAGGCCAATGGGGCGGTGGGCGAAGCGTCCCGGATGGCGGGGCGCATCACCAGCAGGGCGGGCTTGGGAAGGTCCTTGCCCAGGGCATCGGAAAACCGGATCGACAACACCCCTTGTGCTACGTCGATGCCGTCGACCCAGGCGCCTTTCATGAGCGCCGGTGCCGGCAGGCCCGCAGCTGCATTGTCCCGGGGTAGTACGCCCCAGCGGTCATAGTATTCGGCAATGTTTTGCTGGGCGGCCCGGCCCAACTCAAGGCCTTCCGCAACGCGGGCTCGCAAAAGGTAGTCCTGGTATGCGGGCAAGGCCACGGCGGCCAGGATGCCAATGATCCCGGTGACGAACATGAGCTCCAGGAGCGTAAAGCCAGCAGATGCGCGGCGCAGGGGGCGGGTCATGCAGGTGGTGCGACGAGGGCGGATTGCGGATGGGAAGGTGGGGCCGTAGGTGCGCGCCGGATTCTTCCACACGCGCGGCGACAAGACCAGTATTCCATGGCCGGCCCAGGTGGTCTCAACCGGTGGTGGCGCGGATCCCAACGGGGCCGTAGGGTTTTTGGTGCCGGTGCCGGTAGTCCCACGGTGCCAGCGGGCGTTTCTGGGCCCACAGGCCTTCGCCCTGGGCACGCGCCTGGCGCTGCAGCGGCGCCAGGTGCGGGTGCTGCTGCGCATACGGCGTGTACACCCAGGCCAGGCCTGCCGTTACCTGGGCCGTGGCCACGTCGGTGCCGCCGCAGCGCACATTGGCCACCGTGCGGCCATAGCTGTCCTCCTCGATGGGCTGCAGCGCCGCCTGCCGCTTGAAGCACATCTGCGCCAGGTTCTGCCGCGACTTCTGGCCGAAGGCCTGCTTGCGTTCGGGCGCGTCGATGGCCGCAATGCGCACCTTCATCTGCGCGTAGCGTCCTGGCGTGCCGCAGCGGGCGGTGAGGGTGTCGCCGTCGCTGATGGCGACCACGAGGCAGAGCAGGGCAGCGGCGGGCAGGGGCATGGGGCAGGAGGGGGCTGGCGGGCAGTGAAAAGGCCGCGCATTGTCTCCTACACTCCGGGCTGCGCGGTGCACCAGGGCCGCGCCCACAACGAACGACAACAGTGCACAAGGGGAGTTTCAGATGCGTAGCGTGATTTGCGCCGCCCATTCAGGCAAGGCGTGGCGATGGGGTGCCGTGGCGGTGCTGGCGTTGGTGGCCGCCCTGCCCTCCGTGCAGGCCAGGGACGAGGCCGGCGCCCATGGCAAGACGCTGGAGAAGACCTACGACCTGTCGCCCGAGACGCTGGCCAAGTTCCAGCGCTTCCAGGAAAAGCAGGCCCAGACCCCGGGTGACAAGGGCCCGGGCATCCATGCCGCGACCGAGCGTTGGCGCGGCGACGAGCTGTCGCTGCCGACCAGCAAGAACCCCTTCACCATCGTCGTCAAGGTCTCCGGCGTGGCGCTGGCCGATGGCGACGCCGGCTCGCGCTGGCAGACGGGGCTGCAGTTCGAGGGGCCCTCGCCCATCTCGTTCCTGCCCGAGCTGGTGCACAAGGGCGCGCGTGCGGGCCAGCCGGTGTCCATGGTCGGTGCCTCCAAGGGCGTGAGCTTCAAGGAAGACCGCATGGCGGCCCCCTCGCTGGAGTTCGAATCGTCGCGCAACCTGCGCATCGACCGTGTGCAGGTCGAGGTCTGGTCGGGCATCCGCAAATCGACTTGGCTGGAACTGCTGATGTCCTGGTCGCCCATCCTCACCGGCGTGGTGTTCCTGGGCGTGGTGCTCTGGTTCCGGCGCCGGTAGCGGGCCTTACTCCTCGCTGGTCCACTCCACGTTCACGCCCAGGCTGCGCAGGTTCTCCACGAAGCGCGGGTGGGCGCGGCGGATGGGCGCGGCGTTGCGGATCTCCGAGCGCCCCTCGATGCTGGCCGCCACCATGAACAGGGCGATGGCCACGCGGATGATGTAGGGGCTCTCCACCAGGGCCGGCGAGAGCGGGTTGCCGCCGAAGGTGATGAGGCGGTGCGGGTCCGACGAGAACACGTGGGCGCCGAACTTGGAGAGCTCGCCGGTCCAGCCCAGGGCGCCGTCGTAGACCTTGTTCCAGAACATGCAGTTGCCCTGCGCACGCACCCCGAGGGCGATGAAGATGGGCAGCAGGTCCACCGGGAAGTAGGGCCAGGGCGCGGCCTCCACCTTGGTCAGCACGTTGCTGGTGAACGGGGTCTGCACCTTGAGCGGGCCGGGGCAGTGGGCGCGCGACCAGCCGTCCTCGTGCGTGACCACCACGCCGAACTTGGCGAAGGTGCGGTCGATCAGCGGGAAGTTGCCCGGCGCGCTGTTTCGCACGACCACGTCGCCGCCGGTGATGGCGCCCAACGCCAGGAAGGTGGTGATCTCGTGGAAGTCCTCGTCGAAGCGGAACTCGCCACCACCCAGCGCCGCGCCGCCCTGCACCGTGATGCGCGAGGTGCCGATGCCGTCGATGCGCGCGCCCAGCATCACCATGAAGCGGCAGAACTCCTGCACATGCGGCTCCGACGCCGCATTCGTCAGCGTGGAGGTGCCGTTGGCGGCCACCGCGCAGAGCACGAAGTTCTCGGTGGTGGTGACGGAGGCGTAGTCGAGCCAGTGGTCGGTGGGCGTGAGTGCGCCCTTGTTGCTGCTGCGCACCAGCAGCGAGCCCTCGGCGCGCTCCACCGTGCCGCCAAAGCGCTGGAACACCTCCACGTGCGGGTCGATCTCGCGCACGCCCAGGGTGCAGCCCTTGACGTTGTCTTCGAGCCGTGCCACGCCAAAGCGGGCCAGGAGCGGCGGGATCAGCATGATGGACGAGCGCATCTCCTCGGGCAGGCGGTGCCGCGCGGGGTCGAACACGGTGTCCTGGTGGTGCAGGCTGAGCGTGCCCGTGGCCTCGTCCAGGTGCACGCTGCTGCCCAGCATGCGGAAGATGTCGAGGATCTTGCGCACGTCGGTGATGTCGGGCACGCCATGCAGGCGCAGCGGCTCGCGCGTGAGCAGGGTGGCGCACAGCACCGGCAGCACGGCGTTCTTGTTGGCGGACGGGGTGATGCGGCCACGCAGGGGCGTACCGCCGTGGACGATGAGGTTGGACATGGGGAAACCGGAAAGAAAGGGGGAGGGCAAGCGGGGCGGAAAAAGGCACCGCGGGCGCTGCGCCTGCTGGCGCTGCGCTCCGCGAAAGCCCTGCACTGTACCCGTGCCGCGCAACGGCACGTGTATCCGCCGGTAATCTGCCGCTCAGCAGCTCGGCTTTAGAACCACCACTCCAAAGCGGAGGCCCGGACGAACCGGCAGTTTAGAAGCCGAACGGCTGCCCGGGCTTCCAGGCGTCGGCCAGGCGTTTCGCTTCGGCCACTTCCACGATGCTCATGCCGGGCGCCAGGCGGCGCATGGTGCCGGCCGCCCAGAAGGCGCCGCGGTTGGGCGGCACCAGCGTGTCGTCCTGCTGCTGCTCCTTGTGCGCGCGCTGGGCCAGGTCCAGCAGCATGTGGGCGGCCACGGGGCGGCGGCCCACATTGTCCAGGCCCGTGGAGTAGAGCAGGCCCAGGCTGTACAGGCCCGACGGGTCGCCCTGTCGCGCGGCGCGCTGGTACAGGTTTTCGGCCTGCTCGGCCTGCTGGGTCACGCCCAGGCCGCGCTCATAGCTGTAGCCCAACTGGACGCTGGCCAGGGAATAGCCCTCGCTGGATGCCTTGGTCAGCCAGCGGATCGCCTGGTCGGGGTCCTTGGGGACGCCGCGGCCATCGCGCAGCGTGGTGCCCAGCACCAGCATGGCGCGCAGGTCGCCTTTTTCTGCGAGGGCCTGCAGTTCCTTCACCGCTTCGGGCCCTTCGCTGCTGCGGCGGGCCTGCTTCTCCAGGGCTTGCATGCGCGCCTGCTGGTCCTGGGCGGCCTTTTGCGCTGCCACTTCGGCGGCGCGGGCGTCGGCCTCGACCTTGGCGGCGCGCTCCTGTGCGCGGACCTTGTCGGCGTGGAACTTCCAGCCGATCAGGCCCCCGCCGATGGCCACGGCCAGTGCCAGCGCAATCCAGGTCACGGGCAGTTCGCGCTGGGCCTTCTTCTGGGCCTTGGCTTTCTTCTTGGCTTCTGCTTCGGCTGCGGCGGCCTCTGCCGCGGCTGCGCGGGCCCGGGCGGCCTTGCCTATGTAGGGGGCGGGTGCCGGAGCCGGCGCTTCGGCGGCCTTGGGTTCCGCTGGCTTGGGGGGATCTACCTTGTCATAGGCCACGTGGCAGCTGGGGCACTGCCAGTCGGGTGCCGTGTCGCTGGACAGGCGGGCGTACTTGCAGCGGGCGCAGACGCGGCCGGTAGCGGCGGACGGGGCGGCTGCAGCCGCGCCCTCTTTTTCGATGGGTTCCAGGGACAGCGAAAGCGATGATGGTCCAGCTTTGGTGTTCACGTAGTTCGTCCTTCACCGCGCACGCTGGCGCGGCCCTCCCGGGCTGCTCTTTCGGCCCCTCCCATAGGGTGCCGCCGGCCCAATGGGGTGTAGTGTATTTGTAGTAAATGGTTTTTTGTATGTCCGGATGTGTAACTGTGCTGCTGTGCAGCAATGGATGCATGCCAGCTGGGCATGGATTTGTAACAGTCACCACCAATCATCGCGCACAGCCATTGGCCGGCTATCGAAATGAGAGCGGCATGGCATCATGTGGCAAGAACCGTGCAGGCCAACGGTCCGTTCGATACCGGAAATGGGATGCCATCCCACAGACGAATTTCATTTTTAGAATGCGGGGAACCACCGGCCGGCCGTGGGTCTCACAGCCACACCCGCCTGCCGATGCCCGCCCTTTCGGAGTGCTGCCTTTGAATTCGCCGATGCCCTCGGGCAAGTCCCTTCTGTCTGCTTCGCCATTGTTTTTGCGCTTCTTGCGTCCGCTGGCCATGGCGCTGGCCGCTGCGGCCACGCTGTTCGTGGCCGGCTGCGCTTCCCTGCCCACCGGCACCCAGGGGCCTCAGGCGCCGCAGGAGAAGTTCGGTTCCCTGGCCACCTACTCGCGCCTGTTCGACGCCACGCCGGCGCAGACCTGCGAGGCGTCGCGCCGGGCACTGCTCAGCCAGGGCTACATCATCAACACCAGTTCGGCCGAGCTGGTGGAGGGCAAGAAGAACTTCCAGCCCGGCACCGAGACGCACATGCAGATGGTGATCCGCGTGGTCTGCGTGCCCGAGTCGCCCACCGGCAAGATCAGCCTGGGCTTCGTTACCGCCATCCAGGACAGCTTTGCGCTGCGCAAGACCAACAACTCCGCCAGCCTGGGCGTGGGTGCCATCGGGTCCGTGTCGCTACCGTTCTCGTCGAGCAGCGAATCGCTGGTGCGCGTGGGCAGCGAAACCATCACCGCGGACACCTTCTACGAGAGCTTCTTCGACCTGGTGCGGCGCTACCTGGTCATCGACGAGGCCGCCCAGGCCAACGAGTAGCCGGCCCCCTCAGGCGTACAGGCGCGCCCCGGCATCGCGGATGCGCAGCGCGGCCTCGTGGCCCAGCGCATTCACCACGGGTTCCCACACGCTGGCGTAGCGCGGCAGCGCGTCGGGCGCGAAGGAGGTGTGCGGCCAGTCCGAACCCCACACCAGCCGTTCTCCCATGTGCGCGGCCACGCGGGTGATGGCCGGGTGCAGCAGGCCATAGGGCGCGCTGGCCTGCAGCCGGTACCAGCCCGAGAGCTTGACCCAGGCGCCTTGCCCGGCCAGCTTGGCCAGGGCCTGCCAGGCGCGGTCGTCGGCCGGCAGCAGGCCGTGCAGGCCGGCCAAGTGGTCCAGCACGCAGGCCACGGGCGTGCCCTGGTGCAGGTGGACGATGGTGGCCAGGTCTTCTGGGTTGGCGTACCACTGCACATGCCAGCCGCGCTCGGCCAGACGCGGGGCCAGGGCCTTCATGGTCTCTGGGCCGTTGCCCACGGGCGAGACGAGGTTGAAGCGCACGCCGCGCACGCCCAGAGCGTGCATGCGGTCCAGCTCCGCATCGGGCACGGCACCGTCCAGCACCACCACGCCGCGGTGGCGGCCGCTGGATCGGGCCAGTGCATCGAGCAGCACGCGGTTGTCCGTGCCATACACGCTGGGCTGCACCAGCACGAGGTGGCCCACGCCATGCGCGGCGGCCAGCGCCTCGATATCGGCCAGCGGCCGGTGCACGGGCTGGTAGTGGCCGGCCTGCGCGGGTGCGGCACTGTCGAAGACGTGCACGTGGGTGTCCCAACCCTGGGGCAGGGCGGAGGGGGAAGGGGGAGAGGTGGAAAAAGTCATTTCAGTCACACGCTGCGGCGTGCCGGTGGCGCATGCACGAAGCGTGCGCGCTCCCTGCCGGCTGCCCGGGCGGGGGCTTATCCCACCGAGATCTTGCGCTCGCGCACCACTTTGGCCCACTGCTCCTGCTGCGCGGCAATGAACTTGCCGGCTGTCTGTTGCGAGGCGTCGGCGAACACATCGCCACCGAGCTGGCGCACGCGGCCCAGCACCTCGGGGTCGGCCAGGGCCTTGCGCACGGCGGCCACCAGCGTGGCCCGGGTGTCGGCGGCCATGCCGGCAGGGGCCAGCAGGGGGTTCCATTCGAGCACCTCGTAGCCGGGCACGCCGGCCTCGGCCATGGTTGGTACCTCGGGCAGAGAGCGGGCGCGCACCATGCTGGTCACGGCCAGCGGGCGCAGCTTGCCGGCCTGGATGTGGCCCAGCGACGAGGCCACGTTGGCGAAGAACAGCGGCACCTGCCCGCCCATCACGTCGGTCATGGCCGGGCCGCCGCCGCGGTAGGGCACGTGCAGCAGCTGCACGCCCGCACGCCCCTCGAACATGGCGCCCGCCAGGTGCTGGGCCGAGCCGTTGCCCGAGGAGGCATAGGTGATCTCGCCCGGCTTGGCCTTGGCCAGCTGGATCACGTCCTTGACTGACTTGGCAGAGAAGCCCGGCGTGCACACCAGCACGTTGGGAAAGGTGACCAGCACCGCCAGCGGCGTGAAGGCCTTGGCGCTGTCGTAGGGCAGCTTGGGGAACAGCGAAGGGTTCACCGCGAAGGACGAGGCATCGAGCAGCAGCACGCTGCCGTCCGGCGTGGCGCGCGCCACCTGCGAGGCGGCCAGCTGGCCGCTGGCGCCGGGCTTGTTCTCCACCACCACGCTTTGGCCCAGTGTGTCGGCCAGGCGCGGCGCGATGATGCGTGCGATCAGGTCGGCACCGCCGCCTGCGGGATAGCTCACCACCAGCGTGATCGGCCGGCCGCCGGCGACTGTGGCCGCGTGGCCGGCCGCCAGCCAGGGGGCGGCCACGGTGGCGCCTGCGGCCTGCAGCAGCCTGCGGCGGGAGATATGGGAAGAGGGCGTGGTTGGTGCCATGGTGCGGTGCTCCTGCGGGGGATCGGGGGCGAGAGGGTCAGGTGATCGTGACGGAGTAGTGGAAGGCGTGGGCGTCGCCGCGGGTGGTGCGCCATTCCACGCAGCGGCCCGCCAGGTCGTAGGCGCTGCGTTCCACCACCACGCAGGGGTGGCTGGCCTGCAGGCGCAGGTGGGCCGCCTGGGGGGCGGTGAGCACGCCAAAGCCGATCTGGTCCACCGCGCGGTGCACGTGCACGCCGCAGTGGCGCGCGAACAGGGGGTAGAGCAGGTCGTCCCAGGCGGCAGGGTCGCCTTCGGCGAGGGGGGCGAACCGGTCCAGCGGCAGCCACAGCTCTTCGAGCAGGCATGGCTGGCCCGCCAGCAGGCGCAGGCGCAGCAGCCGCAGCACCGGCTCGCCCGGTGCCACGCCCAGGCCCCGCGCCACGGCCGTGGTGGCGGCCAGGCTCTGGCGCTGGATGATGCGCGACTGCGGCACCTCGTTGCTGCCCCCGCCAAAGCGGAAAAAACGCAGCATGGAGCCGCCCGCGATGCCCTGGCGCACGAAGGTGCCCCTGCCATGGATGCGTTCGATAAGCCCCTGCTCCACCAGCAGCTCCAGCGCACGGCGCATGGTGCCCAGGGCCACCTGGTGCTCGGCGGCGAGCAGGCTTTCGGCTGGCAGCGCGCTGCCCGGCGGCCACTCGCCCGCCACCACGCGCACGCGCAGGGCATTGGCCAGCGCGGCATAGCGGCGCATGCCGGGAGAGCTGTCGACCAGTGCCAGGTGTGAAGGGGATTCCATGCAGAGAACTATAGACCTCTATAGGACTTTAGAAGCTCGGGTTTACCCTGGATGTGGGGTGCTGGTGCAGGTGGTGTCCCGCCGCGGCCTACAGCACGGCCTGCTCGGCCCAGGCGCCGGGTGCCAGCCCGTCGAGCGTGTAGGGGCCGATGGCCGCGCGCACCAGCCGCAGGGTGGGCAGGCCCACGGCCGCCGTCATGCGCCGCACCTGGCGGTTGCGGCCCTCGCGGATGGCCAGCTCGATCCAGGCGGTGGGAATCGCCTTGCGCTCGCGGATGGGCGGTGTGCGCGTCCACACGGCGGGCGGCGGGTCGAGCAGGCGGGCCCGCGCAGGGCGGGTCGGGCCATCGTTGAGCTGCACACCGCTGCGCAGCTGCGCCAGGGCGTCTTCGCCGGGCTGGCCCTCCACCTGCACCCAATAGATCTTCTCCATCTTGAAGCGCGGGTCGGCGATGCGGGCCTGCAGCGGGCCATCGCTGGTCAGCAGCAGCAGGCCCTCGCTGTCGGCGTCGAGCCGGCCGGCCACGTAGATGCCCGGCTGGTCGATGTAGTCCTTGAGCCCCTGCCACTTGCCTTCGGCCGTGAACTGGCTGAGCACGCCGTAGGGCTTGTTGAAGCGCACCAGGCGCGGTGGCGTGGCAAGAGGCATGGGGCGGCGTGGTCCTGTCAATCGCTGCTGCCGCCGGTGACGGCGCGCACCCCGGCAGCGCCCACGTCCACCGTGGCGCCGACGACCTTGGCGCCCACCTTCACCGTGGTGGCCGCCACGCTCACCGCCGCATCGGCCACGGTGACCACGGCGCAGCCGGTGCAGCACAGGGCCAGGGCGGCTACCAGTGCCAGGCGCCCAGGCCTCGAGAACTGTTTTGGGGAGCGCATTGTCTGCAGTGCCATGGCGGCGCTCCTCATGCTGCCGGTACGAACAGGGCCGGGTCCACCATGGTGCGGTTGAGCATCACGCCCCAGTGCAGGTGCGGGCCCGTCACGCGGCCGGTGGCGCCCACGGCGCCCAGGCGCTGGCCGGTGGCCAGCACGTCGCCCACCTTCACGTCGATGGCGCTCAGGTGGCAGACCATGGACAGCAGGCCCTGGCCATGGTCCAGCCACACCGTGCCGCCGTTGAAGAAATACTCGCCCGTGTCGATCACGCGTGCCGGCAGGGGCGAGAGGATGGGCGTGCCCGTGGGCGCTGCGATATCCATGCCGCTGTGCGGGTTGCGCGCCTGGCCGTTGAACACCCGGCGCAGGCCGAACGAGCTGGAGCGGCGCCCCGGCACCGGCACACGCATGCGCAGCGAATCGAGCGCCTGGCCCGCGGGCTGCTCGGTGAAGGTGGCCATCACCAGCGCCTGGTGGTCGCGCTCGCGCTCGTAGCGCGCCTGGTCCTCGGGCGACAGGTCCACCGTGCGGGGCGACACGGTGAGGTGCTGCTCCTTGTACTTCTTGGGCGCCACGGTGTAGGGCAACTGCCGCGCCGCGCTGCCGCCGGCTGCGGCCACGGTGGCATGGGCCGGGCCGGGCACGGCCGCCAGCGGTATGCCCACCAGGGCGGTCCACCCGTGCGCGTCGCCCACCACCAGCACGGGCACCTGCTCGTTCTTGGCTCCCTGTGTGTGCACCACGGGCCGGGCCGCTGCCGGCCCCAGCGACAGGCGCGCCACGCCGCCCGGCACCAGCAGTGCCTGGGGCCACAGCGTGGGGGCCGCAGGCGTGGCCTGCGCCTTGGCGTGCGCGCCGGGCGCATGCAGGGCCAGCAGGCTGCCGCCGGCAGCGAGCAGGGCGGTGCGCCGGTTGATGAGCGGTGTATCGGCGGGGAAGAGAGGGCGCATGGAGAAGGGCACGGCTGTTCGGACCCGCAGCGAATCGCGGGCAAGAAAAAAACAGGCGCCATTGTGCCGCGTCATCTGGGGAATTCGGCCTACATGGGGCCCTTGGGGGCTCTTCAACAATCGCGCCATGCCCAAACCCGGTCGCACCGTGCGCGTCGCGCTCCTCACCTTCGTGGCCACGGCCGCCCTCGTGCTTTTTGCACTCAATTTCACGGCCGGCGAGAAAAAGATCCAGCACCAGTTGCCGCGCCTGTACAGCAGCGCCAGCCCGCAGTTCGAGCGCGCCATGGGCAGCCTGCTGGGCCCGGGCATCCTGCCGGGCAACGAGGTCAAGGAGCTGATCAACGGCGACCAGATCTTTCCGCCCATGCTCGCAGCCATCCGCTCGGCACAGAAGAGCGTGACCTTCGAGACCTACATCTACTGGTCGGGCGACATCGGCAAGCAGTTTGCCGACGCCCTGGCCGAACGCGCCCGCGCCGGCGTGCCGGTACACGTGCTGCTCGACTGGGTCGGCAGCGCCAAGATGGAGGAGAGCTACCTCACCGAGATGAAGGAGGCCGGCGTGCTGGTCGAGAAGTTCCACAAGCCCCACTGGTACAACCTGGCGCGCATGAACAACCGCACCCACCGCAAGCTGCTGGTGGTGGACGGGCAGGTGGGCTTTACCGGCGGCGTGGGCATTGCGCCGGAGTGGACGGGCAATGCCCAGGACCCCGACCACTGGCGCGATTCGCACTACCAGGTGCGCGGGCCGGCCGTGGCGCAGATGCAGGCCACCTTCCTGGACAACTGGCTCAAGGTCACGGGCAAGGTGGTACACGGGGACGCGTACTTTCCGCCCATCACTGCGCAGGGTACGCAGCGCGCGCAGATGTTCTCGAGTTCGCCGTCGAGCGGCAGCGAGAGCATGCAGCTCATGTACCACATGGCCATCACCGCGGCCGAGCGCAGCCTGGACCTGTCGGTGGCCTACTTCGTGCCCGACGACCTCACGCGGCAGTTGATGCTCGATGCCCTGAAGCGTGGCGTGCGCATCCGCCTCATCACGCCGGGCCCGCACACCGACACCGAGACCGTCAAGGCGGCCTCGCGCGCCACCTGGGGCCCGCTGCTGGAGGCGGGGGCCGAGATCCACGAATACCAGCCGAGCATGTACCACTGCAAGGTGATGATCGTGGACCAGCGCATGGTGTCGGTGGGCTCCACCAATTTCGACAACCGGTCCTTTCGCCTGAACGACGAGGCCAACCTCAATGTCTACGACACGGTGTTCGCCGAACGCCAGACCCGGGTGTTCGAGGACGACCTCAAGCAATCGAAGCGCGTGACCTTGGAGGACTGGCAGAACCGGCCGCTCAAGGAGCGCCTGTCCGAGCGCATGGCGGCGTTGCTGGAGTCGCAGCTGTAGGCATGCCGGCTGCGAGACCGACCACGCGTTTCGCTCACAGCTCGTTACTTCGTGGGCATGCGCTGCGGGCCTTCAGGAGGGTCCGCGTTTCTACAATTCCTCCCCTCAACAAGAGGGTGAGGGATTTCCATGGCACAGCGGCGAAGCATTCTGGCGGGCATATCGGCGTGGCTGGCGACTTCGCTCGCAGGGGCGCCGGGCAGTGTGTCCGCTGCGGACGGCACCACCGCAGGCCGGGCCGGCATCCACCCCTGGATCGACGCGGGCGACAAGGTGGTGGCCGATGTGATCGTCGATGGCAAGCGGGTCGCGCAGCTGGACCACCAGGCCACGCAGCCGGGGCTCAAGAAGCCGCCCGCGCTGGTGTTTGCGCTGCCCGTGGGGCTCAAGCGCATACGGCTCAAGGGGCAGGTCACCCAGGGGGGGAAGGCATCGTCCTTCGACAAGACCTGGACGGTGCGCGACATGGCGCCCTTCTCTGCACCGCTGTACGACCAGGGCAAGCCCTGGATCGAGCGCATCCGCGGCCTGGCCGCCAAGCTGGACGGCGCGGTGAAAATCGAAGCCGGCGATGGCGGCGCCAAGAAGAAGCCTGCCAAGGCTGCGTTTGCGGACCTGGAAAAGAGCCTGGGCGTGCCCCTGCCCCCGCTGGTGAAGGTGCTGGGCGACTGGCAGATCCAGATCGGTGACTCGTACTTCCTGTCGGCGGCTTCCATGCGCAAGGTCACCGATATGCTGCTCAGTGAAGGGGGTTACGAGCGCAAGGGCAAAGATGGGCTCGACACCATTCTTGCGCCCGACGTGCGCGCCCGCTACGACCGCAGCCTGGCCGTGTTCATCGAGGTGGGCGACGGCCTGGGCGCCCTGGGCTGGGACCCTGCAGGCGTCACCCCCGGCGAGGCGCCCAGCACCTGGGGTGACAAGGGCAACCCCGGCGCGAAGCCTGGGGCGCCGGGCGAGGGCGTGTGGTACTGGCTGCACCAGGGCCACATCGGCCAGCCCGAGCTGCTGCTGGACGACGACTACCGCCCCAAGACCGCCGAGGCCGCGCTGACCCATGTGTTCCAGCGCTTCGCACTGTCGCAGGTGGAACTGGCCGAGTCGGAAGACGACCTGGAGGTCGATACCGCCAACCCGCGCCCCAACCTGCTGCAGCTGCACTTCGACGGGCCGCGCAAGCCGCGCCTGTGGCTGCGCAGCTACGACTACCACTACAGCCTGTATTGAGGGCGCAGAAGGCGGGCTGGCTAGCCCCGCCTGCCGTGTCATATCTGGATACCTTGTGCTCTGCGCGCCGTGGATGCTGCTTCCTACAATCGCGCCTTCACAAAAACTGAGAGGGTGAGGGATTCCATGGCACGAGGGCGGCGGCGGATGTTGGCGGGCATGGTGGCCTGCGTGGTGGCTGCGTGGGCGGGCATGCACGGCGTGGCCGGTGCAGCGGGGCTGGAGATGTCGGCAGGCAAGGCCGGCATCTACCCCGAACTGGCGGTGGGGGACCGCGTGGTGGCCGATGTGATCGTCGATGGCAAGGTGGTGGCCAAGCTCGACTACCAGGCCGCCAAGGCCGGTGCCGCACCGTCTGCGGCGCTGGTGTTCCCCTTGCCCGCGGGCACGAAGCGCGTGCGCCTGCGCGGCCAGGCCACGCTCAAGGGCGCGGTGGCGCCTTTCGACAAGGCCTGGAAGGTGCGCGACCTGGGGCGCCTGTCGGCACCGCTGTACGACGCCAACAGGCCCTGGATCGAACGCATCCGTGGCCTGTCCAAGGTGGTCGCGGAAGGGGTCTCCGTCGAGCGCATCGACAGCAAGGCCATGAAAAAGCCCGCCAGCGCCCTGTTTGCCGACATCGAGAAAAGCCTGGGTGCGCCCTTGCCGCCGCTGGTCAGGGTGCTGGGGGACTGGAAGGTCGATACTGGCCACTCCTCCGGCTTCGTGACGGCTGCGGGCATGGCCAAGGTGACGGACATGCTGGTGAATGCGCGCAACCACGAGCTCAAGGGCCCGCGGGGACTGGACCGCTTGCTGGACCCTGCGCTGCGCGCCCGCTACGACCGCAGCCTGGTGGTGTTTGAGGACATGAACAGCGGCATGGGTGCCCTGGCCTGGGACCCGGCAGGCATCGTGGCCGGCGAGACGCGCGGCACCTGGAAGAACGGCAACAACCCGGTGGCCCGCCCCGGCCCGGCGGGCCAGGGGGTGTGGTTCTGGATGAGCGAGAAGAACCTCGACCAGTCACCCCGCCTGCTGCTGGACGACGAGCTGCGCCCCATGGGCGCAGATGCCGCGATGACCCATGTGTTCGAGTGCTTCGTGCTGAACTATGAAAGCTCGCCCGAGAACGACGGTGAACTGGTGGTGGACACCGCCACGCCCAAGGGCAGCCAGCTGGGGCTGGGTTTCGAGGGGCCCGGCCAGCCCCGCCTGTCTTTGAGCAACTACGACTACCACGACTGCCTGTACTGAGGATGGGCCACGGCTGTCGTGAGACAGTGGGTTCACCCTTGCCAAGTGCTTCTCACACGGACGGGTGTTTGACCAAATGGCCGGGTAGGGGCTGCAGACGGTGCCGCCGCACGGCAAGGCGCATCGACTATCGTTGCCGTGGAAGGGGGATCGGCATCCGCTGTTCACTGAGCTGCGCGCCACGCATGGTGTACGAAACGGGCGCGCCCCAGGCCAGTGCCCCCGCGCAAGGGCCGCCCCGCCGCGCTGGGGGCGTCCCCCTCCCGACTCGCGCAGCGAGTCGAGAGAGGGGTGAAGGCGCGAAGCGACTCACGGGGTGTTTCACTTCAGTGCTTCACGAACTCGTAGGTGACGGCTTCGCTGTCCACCATGTCCAGCACTTCGTGCAGCGCGTCTTCGTCTTCGGTGCTGCTCCACAGCTCTTCGGGGTCGGTGGCGAAGAGCGGTTCGATGGCGATGTCCATGAACCGGCCATCGGGCAGGCTCAGCACGGGCGTGCCTTCGGAGGTCTCGACCAGCTCCCAGTCTTCGGGCACGGACATTTCGACTTCGATGGTGACTTTGAGCTTCTTGTTTGCCATGGAATTTTTCCTGTTGGGTTGGGATGGTGGATGCGGGCAGGGTAACCGCATTCGGCCTGGTCCGCGGTGACATCGCGTACCGGTGCTGCATCCCCGGCGGGACACGGCGTGCTGGCAGAGCAGGTGCCTGCTGTATCCTTTTGTTGCGAACCGCCCGCGCAGACGCCGCGGTCGCGTGCAGCCCCGTCCCTTTGTCTCTCTTCTTTCTCCCCTACCTTCGGAGTGCTCTGAAATGATCGCCAAGAAAGTACTCGCCCTGGCCGCCGCGGCCGTGGTTGCCACCCTGTCCCTGAGCCAGGCCGCCCAGGCCGGCCCGCGGCTGGACAAGATCATGGAGACCAAGGTGCTGCGCGTGGGCACGCCGGGTGATTACAGGCCGTTCGCCATCAAGACCGACGCCGGCCTGTCGGGCCACGACATCGACGTGATCGAGGCCATGGCCAAGGAGCTGGGCGTGAAGATCGAGTACGTGCAGACCTCCTGGCCCAAGCTCATGGCGGACCTGCAGGCCGACCAGTTCGACATCGCCGTGGGCGGCATCACGCGCAATGTGGCGCGCATCCGCCTGATCGAGATGCTGCCGGGCTACGCGCCCTTCGGCAAGGTGGCCCTGGTGCGCTCGGCCGAAAAGGCCAAGTACAACACCGTGGACGACCTGAACAAGCCCAATGTGCGCGTGATCAAGAACCCCGGCGGCACCAACGAGACCTTCGTGCTGCAGAACCTCAAGACCGCGCAGGTCAGCACGCACGAGAAGAACGCCGAGATCCCGGGCCTGATCGCTGAGGGCAAGGGCGACGTGATGATCACCGAGACCTACGAGGCCCTGGTCTACAGCAAGGCCGACCCGCGCCTTCACGCCGCCTTCATCGACGCACCGCTCACGCCCAAGAGCTACCTGGGCTTCATGCTGCCCAAGGACGATGCGGACTACACGCGCGTGATGAACTTCGTGTGGGGCCAGATCGACAGCCGGGGCATCCTCAAGGGCGCTTCAGACAAATGGCTGAAGTAATCAGCTAGTTTCACCGGGCTGGCGTGGGCCCGGTGAATCCTGCCATCAAGCCTGAGCGATGGCCTTGGCGCGGTAGCTCTCGCTGCCTTCGGCCCAGCCCAGCAGGCGGTCGATATTGGGATGCTTGCCCGGGAAGGCCTTGGCATCGGCCACGTGCTCGGCATACCACTCGAGGCCCAGGGCGGCCGCCTTGGGTGTGATGCTGCCGCTATAGAGCGCGGCCAGGGCGGAATACACCACCAGCGAGCCGGTCTGGCCGGGCTTGTTCTCGATGGTGGCGATCACCTGGCCATCGGCGCCCAGCAGTTGCAGGGACGCGAGGTGCGAGGCGGAGGGCAGTTGCTGGAGGCGGGCGGCGAAATTCATGTGGGGAATCGGTCCGGGTTGACGGTGGAAAACCGCCGATCTTAGAGCCCCTGCGCGCGCCGCAACTCCACTCCTGCGATCAGTGCTTGGTCGGAAGCTTCATCGAATCATCGACCGGCGTCTCGGTGTGCATCACGCACTGCCAGCGCCCGTCGGCCTGGATCCAGGTCGAGCTGTCGTGCATCACCTGTTCGGTCGTCTTGGCCTTGTCGTCGCGCGGCGCCACGCCCTGCTTCACGCGGTAGGTCAGGATGCCCATGGCGTCAGTCGGAAATTCCACCTGCATGTCGCTGAACTCGAAGGCGGTGACCACCATCGGGCCTTCCTGGGCCATTTTGCCGTACATGGCGCGGTCGAACTTGAGCGCACCGTGGCTGCTGACCATCATCGCGGGCTCGGCCAGCAGGTCGGTGGCGGCGCCGACGTTCTCGTCGACCATGGCTTGCCAGAATTGGGTTTCCAGATCGATGAGGGTCTGGCGAGGGGCGGTTGTCGTGGGCATGGGACCTCCGTTGTTTCACGAACAAGGGTCCATGGTGCGCCGTGGCGGCCTCTGCTGGCATCGGCTGGAGGCGACGGGGCAGGTAGGGGTTGGCTGACAGCAGCGAACGCCAATCCTGTCCGTCACAAGCCCCATGAAGCACAAAGGCGCCCAGGGCGCCTTTGTCGATGTGAAGAGCCTGCTTACTTGCCCCAGGAGTCCTTCAACCCCACCGCCAGGTTGAACACCGGCTTGCCCGGCTCATGGTCCACCCGGTCGGCGACGAAGTAGCCGTGGCGTTCGAACTGGAACTTGTCGTCCTTGTGGGCGTGGCCCAGCGAGGGTTCCACGATGGCCGCCACGGTCTTCAGGCTGTTCGGGTTCAGGCCTTCGATGAAGTCCTTGCCGCCCGCGTCGGGCTGGGCTTCGAGGAACAGGCGGTCGTAGATGCGCACTTCGGCTTGCACGCCGTCGGCCACGCCCACCCAGGTGATGGCGGCCTTGACCTTGACGCTGTCGGCGCCGGGGGTGCCGCTCTTGGTGTCGGGCACCACGGTGGCCAGCACCTCGGTGATCTTGCCGTCGGCATCCTTGGTGCAGCCGGTGCACTCGATGACGTAGCCGCCCTTGAGGCGCACCTTGTTACCCGGGAACAGGCGCTTGTAGCCCTTGGGCGGCACTTCCTCGAAGTCCTCGCGCTCGATCCAGACCTCTTTGCCGATGGTGAAGTGGCGCTCGGGGCTCTCCACGCCTTCGGGGGGGTGGGGCAGCGAGGGCAGGGAGCAGGGCTCCAGGTGGCCGGCGCCCATGACCTCGTCCCAGTTGGTGAGCACCAGCTTGACGGGGTTGAGCACGGCCATGCCGCGGAAGGCCTTGAGCTCCAGGTCTTCGCGCAGGCAGCCTTCCAGCGTGCTGTAGTCGATCCAGCTGTCGCTCTTGGTTACGCCGATGCGCTCGGCAAACACCTGCAGCGATTCAGGCGTGTAGCCGCGGCGGCGCAGGCCGACGATGGTGGGCATGCGCGGGTCGTCCCAGCCGCTGACCTTGTGGTCGTACACCAGCTGGGCGAGCTTGCGCTTGCTGGTGATCACGTAGGTGAGGTTCAGGCGCGAGAACTCGTACTGGCGCGGGGGCGGGTTGCCCAGCAGGCCGCCTTCGGTGAGGCGCTCCAGCAGCCAGTCGTAGAAGGGGCGCTGGTCTTCGAACTCCAGCGTGCACAGGCTGTGGGTGATCTGCTCGAGCGCGTCCTCGATGGGGTGGGCGTACGTGTACATCGGGTAGATGCACCAGGTATCGCCGGTGTTGTGGTGGGTTGCGCGGCGGATGCGGTAGATGGCCGGGTCGCGCATGTTGATGTTGGGGCTGGCCATGTCGATCTTGGCGCGCAGCACCATGGAGCCGTCTTCATGCTCGCCGTTGCGCATTTCGTGAAAGCGCTTCAAGTTCTCGGCCGGCGTGCGGCTGCGGAACGGGCTGTCCACCCCGGGCTTGCCGAAGTCGCCGCGGTTGGCGCGCATCTGCTCCACGGTCTGCTCGTCCACGTAGGCGTGGCCGGCCTCGACCAGGTACTCGGCCGCGCGGTACATGAAGTCGAAGTAGTCACTCGCCTGGTAGGGCGCGGCGTCGGCGCTGCCGTTCCAGTCGAAGCCCAGCCATTTCACGGCATCGATGATGCTGTTGACGTACTCGGTGTCTTCCTTTTCAGGATTGGTGTCGTCGAAACGCAGGTGGCACACGCCGCCGTAGTCGCGCGCCAGGCCGAAGTTGATGCAGATGCTCTTGGCGTGGCCGATGTGCAGGTAGCCATTGGGCTCGGGCGGGAAGCGCGTGCGGATCCTGGCCGGGTCGGGCTGGCCCTTGGCGTGGTGGGCGGCGTCGCCCGGCGTGCCACCCCATTGGCGGCTGGCGTAGGTGCCCTTGTCCAGGTCGTTTTCGATGATCTGGCGCAGGAAATTGCTCGTCTTTGCGGTCTCAAGGGCCGCTTCGGGTACTGCGGCAGGGGTATTTGCTGGGGTGGACGTGGTCATTGGCCCATTTTAGGGGGAGGCCGGGCCGTCTGCTGCAGTGCAGCGTGCCCGGCCTTGCCGGCAGGCACCAGGCGCCTCCCATGGACCCGGGCTGCGCGGCGATTTGTAACACCACGGACCGCCCGAAAGTGGGCCGAGAAAGCAGGCAAGCGCCCGCCAGGCCTGCGCCGGAGCGGCTTGGTGTGAACTATTGCGCAGGAGTGCGCACTCACGTGTACGTAAAGAAACAATAAAGATGGTCTTTCGTGCCATCCTTTCGGACATCTGGTGCGTTGAGTACCAGTGAGGCGAATCCCAACCAAGGGGGCCGCCTCCACTACTAGGAGATTTCCATGACGAAAACCCGTTCTATCCAGTCCATGGCCGCTGCCGCTGGTGTGGCCCTGGCGCTCTTCGCAGCTGCCGGCTCCGCCCAGGCCCGCAGCGATGTCAATTGGTCGATAGGCCTGAGTTCGCCAGGTGTGGTGGTGGGCGTGGGCAACGGCTACCCGGTGTACTCGGCCCCGGCGCCTGTCTACTACGCGCCGCGCCCGGTGTACTCGGCACCAGCGCCGGTGTACTACGCACCGCCCCCACCGGTGTACTACGCACCGCCCCCGCCCGTGTACTACTACCGCGGTGGTGGCCACGGCCATCGCCACCACGGTCATGGCCACGGCCATGGCCGCTGGGACCGCTGACCTGCTGCGCGTGGCTTGCCCGTGAGGGCGGCCAAGCCTCTTACCACCCCTTGCGGGGTGGCGCGGGGCCCTGTGCGACGGTGGCGGGCACCGCATAATCCGGCGTTGGCAGGAAGCGTTTTGGCGCTTCCACCACGGCTTGCCTGGCAAATGATCGGCAGGCCCATCCCAACGCCCGGAGAGTTGCTGCACCATGTCGTCTGCCCAGAAGAAAACCGTTTTTGTCCTGAATGGCCCCAACCTGAACCTGCTGGGCACGCGCGAACCCGCCGTGTACGGCGCGCACACCCTGGCAGATGTCGAGCAGATGTGCGCCGAGGCCTGCGAGCGCCATGGTTTTGCGTTGCGCTTTCACCAGAGCAACCACGAAGGCGCCCTGATCGACTGGATCCACGAGGCCGGCCGCCTGCACGCTGCCGGCGAACTGGCAGGCGTGGTGATCAATGCCGGCGCCTACACGCACACCAGCGTGGCCCTGCACGATGCGACCAAGGGCACAGCCATCACGCTGATCGAGCTGCACATCAGCAACGTGCATGCGCGCGAGGCCTTCCGCCACCACTCCTACATCGCCGCAGCGGCCAAGGCCGTGATGTGCGGCTTTGGCGTGCGCGGCTATGCACTGGCCATCGACGGCCTGGCGGGCATGTGATGGCCGCTGGGGACGACGACGAGGATCCGAACCCCGCAGCCCCTGCGCGTGAGGTCGTCCGCCTGCCGTCCCCCGAGATCGACCGCCTGCGCGCCCTGGCGCAGCGCCACACCACGCCCTGCGGCAGTGGCGAGACCGTGTGGCACAGCTGGGGCGAGGCCCGGGCCGATGCCGCCCCGCCGCTGGTGCTGCTGCATGGCGGCAGCGGCAGCTGGACGCACTGGGTGCGCAACATTGAACCCCTGGTTGCCGCCGGCCGCCAGGTCTGGATACCCGACCTGCCGGGCTTTGGCGACTCGGCCACCCCGCCCACGGGCGGCGATGCCGATGCGCTGGTCGAGCCCATGGCCGACGGTCTGCGCGCCCTGTTCGGGCCGCGGCCGGTGGACTTGGTGGGCTTTTCCTTTGGCGGGATGACGGCGGGGCTCATGCTGGCAGCCCACCCCGAACTGGCGCGCCAACTGGTGGTGGTGGGCGCCCCGGCCATGGGCGTGGTGCCCGAGCGGCCCGTGCGCCTGAAGGGCTGGCGCCACCTGCCGCCCGCCGAGCAGCTCGACATGCACCGCTACAACCTGGCCGCGCTGATGCTGCACGACCCGGCCCTGGTCGAGGGCCTGGCGCTCGAAGTGCACGTGGGCAATGTGGTGCGCGACCGCATGACGCGCCGCCGCCTGGCGCGCACCGACATCCTCGCCCGCTCGCTGGCCCAGGTGGGCTGCCCGGTGCACGCCATTTACGGCGAAGCCGACGCGCTGTACCAGGGCTGGATCGGCCAACTGGAGGGTGCGTACGCCGCTGCCGCGCCTGATTTTCGCGGCATGGCCATGGTGGCCGATGCCGGCCACTGGGTGCAGTTCGAGCGGCCCGAGGCGTTCTTGCAGGCGCTGCTGGCGGCACTGGCCGATGGTGCGGTGGGCAGGGGCTGAGATGGCTGACGACACGCTTCCCCTCGTTCCACCCAAGGCGCCACTGCCTGCCGGGACGCCCGAGGCCGCGCCGCGCCCACCCCGCCCGCCGCAGGAGGCACCGCGCGTCAACGGCCAGGTCGCCGTGCTGCAGGTGGACGAGCGCGAGGTCGAGATCAGCGCCATGCGCGCCCAGGGAGCCGGCGGGCAGAACGTCAACAAGGTATCGAGCGCCGTGCACCTGCGCTTCGACATCGCCGCGTCTTCGTTGTCCGAAGGCGTGAAGGAGCGCCTGCTGGCCCTGCGCGATTCGCGCATCACCCAGGAGGGCGTGGTCGTCATCAAGGCCCAGCAGTACCGCAGCCAGGAGCAGAACCGCGCGGATGCGATGGAGCGGCTGAATGCCCTGGTCAACACCGTGGCCGCGCCGCCAAGGGTGCGAAGGGCGACCAAGCCGACCTATGGGTCCAAGCAGCGGCGGCTGGAAGGCAAGAGCCAGCGCAGTGCGACGAAGGCGTTGCGGGGGCGGGTGGTGGATTGAGCGGCGCGACCCGGCGCCTGGCACGAACCAGACCGTTTTGCCCCAACTCGGGGACGTTGCGCGGGCAGGTGGGCGCTACGCCATGGATCATCTGAAAAAAATTCCGCACGGAATCTGATTCGGGAGATTGCTACAGTCCTGCTGTGCCGGGATGTTGAACCGGTGGAGTGGTGCAATGAGCGGAGCAGTAGAGCGCAGCCTGAAGGTTCTCGAGTACCTGGCCGAACATCCTGAAGGAAGCGCGGTGTCGGCGCTTGCCGGCCGGTTGGAGCTGCCCTTGTCTGCAGCCCACCGTCTACTGGCCGACCTGATCCGCTACGGTTATGTGGCGCAGGACCCCCATGATGGCCACTACCGGCTCACCACCAAGATGGTGTCGATCGGGCTCGCCTACCTGAGCCGAACGGGAGTCGTCGATCTGGCGCAGCCGCTGCTCGACCAACTGGCGAGCGTTTCCGGGGAGCTGGTGCGCCTTGCTGTCGTGGATGGAGAAGAACTCATCTTCGTCGCCAAGGCGCAGGGTGCCCGCCGCGGTTTGCGGTATGACCCCGACATGGGCCTGTCGGTCACGCTGGCATGCAGTGCCGCGGGCCATGCCTGGCTGTCCACGTTGCCGAAAGACGATGCGCTGTCCCTGGTGGCGCGAAAAGGCCTGTGGGATCCCCGTGCCTTTGGCCCGAATGCACCAACTTCCATTGCAGCCGTGATGGACTATGTGAATGCAGCCCGTGACAAAGGCTACAGCACGATTGTCGAGGTCTTTTCCCCTGGCATGACGGCCATGGCTGCGCCGGTGTTTGGCGCCGACGGGGTTGCGGTCGGAGTGGTCACTATCGCCGGACCCATGGTGCGACTGACCGAGCAGCGCATGGCAAAGCTGGGCCCCGACATCCTGTCGACGGCGGCAGAGGTTTCACGGGCCAGTAGCGCTTCCGCGCTGTTTCGCAAGCGCCACTGAAAAGGATTGGCCATGCCCTTGACCTTGTCCCCCTGGACCGGAGGTGCCCTCTAGCCCTTTGAAAAGTGTTCTCAAGTGTAAAAAGGAAAGAGTTTCCATATTGGAAAATGTTTCCATTTTGTTTAGTATGCGTTGGCGGACGGGGGAGACCTTCGTTCCGACAAACGCAGAACCACACAGGAGACAACTTTGAACACTTCGGCACGCGCCCTGCATCTGGCGGGCATGCTTTCAGCGATCTTGATTGGATTGGCGGGTTGTGGCGGCGGCGACTCCGACCCGCAAACGGTGGTGGCCCCCAGCATCGACCCGTACTACAACGTGTGCCGCGGGGTCGATCCGGCCTGCTACAACGACTGGGGTGCCTTCGCCAACACCCCCAACCGGGTACTGATCTATTCGCGCACGGCGGGGCCGCGCCACGCGAACCTGGGTACCCCGATGGCCGCCGGGCTCAATCCGGCGATGAATGCGGACAACGTCATGCAGGCGGGCCTCAAGCGGATGTTCGAGGAAGCGGGCATTGCCGCAGACTGGACGGAAGACGTCACGGTGATCGCCAACCGCATCAACAACTACAAGGCGGTGGTGTTCGCCAGCTCCAACCGCGATACGCTGTGGAACGAAGCCGTCACCACCAGCAACGATGCCGCCCGCACCGCGCTGCGCAACTACATGCGGCGCGGGGGCGGCTTCGTGGGCTTGCACAACGCGTTCGGGGCCGAATACAACTGGCCGTACTACGAGGGCTTGCTGGGCAACGCCAACTTCTACAACCATGCCCCCAACCGCAATGGTGACGTGCAGATCCTGGCGGACGACCCTTCCACCCAGGGTGTGCCGGCACGGTTCGCGTTCCAGGACGAGTGGTACAACCTCACGCCGTTTCCGACGAACGTGAAGTTCCTCGCGAAGGTGGACACCGCCACGCTCGATCCGCTGACCGCCAGCCCGCATCCGGGCCACAAGGACTTCCACCCCGTCGCCTGGTGCCAATACTACGACGGCGGCCGGGCCTGGCTCACCACGCTGGGCCATAACACGCACTCGTTCCAGGCCAACTCCGAAGGACCGGGCGCCCAGGCGTTTCAAAAGCTCGTCGTCCAGGGCGTGAAGTCCGTCATGGGACTTACTCCGTTCTGCACCGCGACCAAGTAGCCCGCCGGGTTCCATCTGCAAGGAGACATCGATGCACAAGAAACTCACCACGGCTGTGTCGCTCACGGCAGTGGCATTGGCCACGGGCGCCTTCCTGCACGGGTGCGGGGGAAGCAATGGCGGCCCTGCAAACGCTGCTGGCGCAGCGGCAGACCTGCAGAACTGCTGTACTGCGGGAGACAAGGACTTCCCGAAGGTCGGCGGCAACCTGGGCAACCAGAACTACTCGGCGCTGGCGCAGATCGGCAAGCAGAACGTCGCCAATCTGGGGGGCGCATGGACCAACCGGATCGAAGGGGGGCTGAACACCGGAACCAACCAGAGCACCACGGTGGTGGTCGATGGCGTGATCTACATTGAATCGGCGCTGGGCAATGTGATTGCCGTGGACGGCAAGACAGGCGCCACCAAGTGGAAATGGACCACGCCGTACGGCGTGATCACCCGCCGCGGCGTGGCCGTGGCCAAGGACCTTGGCCTGGTCTACACCGTCGCCAACGGCAACCGCCTGGTGGCGCTGAACAAGGACACAGGCGCGGTTGCCTGGATCAAGCAGTACCCGACCGACGCCACCGACCCGAACTACCTGGGGGCCGTGCAAAAGGTGGCCATCGTGTACCACAACCGCCGGTTGCACGTGGGCACCAACGACGGCAACCGCGGGGCGGCTTTTGCCGCCGATGCCACGAACGGCAATGTGCTGAACTATTTCTGGGGCATACCACGCCAGGGAGAGCGTGGCTATGAAACCTGGGGCGGTGCGGAAGAGGCCAAGCGGACCGGGGCCACGCCATGGATCCACCCCGCCGTGGACCCCGAACTCAACCTTGTGTACTGGACCTTCGGCAACGTGCGCGGCGGTTCGTCGCAGGACGGCTCGGAGCGGCCTGGGCAGAACCTTTTTTCCAACTCGATCGTCGCTCTGGACCTGACCACCGGCGCCTACAAGTGGCACTTCCAGTCGGTCCATCACGACATCTGGGACATGGACAACGTGATGTCCCCCGTGCTGGCGGATGTGCAGATCGAAGGGCGCGAGCGCAAGGTGGTGATCTACGGAAGCAAGACCGGGATGTACTACATCCTGGACCGCAAGGATGGCAGTGCGCCGCTGGGAATCGAAGAGCGGCCCGTGAAGCAGGACGCGCGCCAGGCCACCTGGCCGACGCAGCCGTATCCCAAGCAGGGTGGCTTCACCGAGTTGTGCGTGGTGCAGCAACCCCTGGGCACGGAGGTGCCCGGCGATCCCAACCGTGCGGTGCCCAACTACCAGACCGGCTGCCTCTTCGATCCGCACTGGGACATACCGATCCTGTCCATGCCGGGCCATGGCGGCGGCGCCAACTGGAACCACCAGTCGTTCAGCCGCTCCACGGGACTGGTCTACACGGGCATGGGGTACGTAGGTGCCGCGCATTCGCTCAGCGAATCCAGCAATGGCCTGCGGCCACCCGGCTCGTACGTGACCGGTGCGGTGGTGGCCGTCGACCCGAGCACCAACCTGGTCCGCTGGAAAAAACAGATGCCGTACTCGCTGGCACACGGCAATGGAATCCTGACCACGGCCTCCAACCTGCTGTTCATCGGTCAGCCGGACGGAAACCTGCTGGCGATGGAGGCCGAGAACGGACGGGAGCTGTGGCGCTTCCAGACCGGCGCGTCGATCAGCGCCAGCCCGGTCACCTACCAGATCGACGGCGAGCAGTATGTTGCCGTGTATGCCGGCGGCACGTCCATCCCGTACAGCGATGCGCCGCGGGGCGACCACCTCTGGGCCTTCAAGGTGGGCGGCACCGTCGCACCGGCGCCCGCGCCCATTCCACCACAGGTACGCCGCCCCGTGTCCGGTAACCCTGTGGAGGGTGCCGCTTTGCCAACGCCCAATACCGTCATCCTGGGCCGCATCCCCACGGCGACCAATGCGCCGGGGGCGGTGGAGTCCGGTGCGGTGAACGCGGTGACGCCAACCTGGATGCGCGTGCCCGCCAACACGACGGTGACGTTCACCAACCCGGCCGACAACACCGGCGTGCACTGCGCAACGCAGTTCTTCGAAGGGCGCTTCAACTTTCGCCTGGCCCCCGGTCAGTCCGCCCAGCATACGTTCGACAAGCCCGGTGAGTACTTCTACAACGACTGCTACAGTCCGCGCTCCACGGGCAAGGTGGTGGTCTACTGAGGCGAATTCCCATTCACCAGCCCGCCAACTGACGGGGACACTCCAACGCATCCTTCGGGATGCGTTTTTCTTGGGGCGTGTCAGCGTGTCAGGGCCTTCATTGGCGCCAAAATCGCAACAATCCGTTTGACACCCGGGGCTTGGTCTCGGCCGTGGTAAGTCCTACAGTACCTCTCAGACCCTAGAGAAAGTACGCCCTATGTCCGCCACCACCCAAGCCCCTTCTTCGTCGCCTGCCACCGTGCCCGCCCTGTTCGTATCGCATGGCGCGCCGCTGTTCGCCATCGATGCCGGCACCACCGGCCCGGCGCTCACGCAGTGGGGGCAGGGGCTGCGGGCGCAGTTTCCGGGGTTGCGCGGGGTGGTGATCATGTCGCCTCACTGGATGGCGCGCAGCCCGCAGGTGATGACCGGGCCGCAGCCGGCCACCTGGCATGACTTTGGCGGTTTTCCGCAGGCGCTGTACCAGCTGCAGTACCCGGCCCCGGGCTCGCCTGCGCTGGCGCAGGAGGTGCTCTCGCTGTTGCAGGCCGCTGGCGTGGCTGCGCAGGGCGATGCCGCGCGGCCCTTCGACCATGGCGCCTGGGTGCCGCTGATGCATCTGTTCCCCGATGCCGACCTGCCCGTGGTGCAGGTGGCCCTGCCTGCGGGCGCGGGCCCGGCCGAGGTGTATGCGCTGGGCGCGGCGCTGCGCGGGTTGCGCAGCCAGGGCGTGCTGGTGGTGGGTTCGGGCAGCATGACGCACAACCTGTCGGAGTTCTTTGGCGGGGCGCGCGAGCCGGCGCCCTATGTGCTGGAGTTCAGCCGCTGGATCGAAGGCGCGCTGGCCCGGGGCGACATGCAGGCGCTGCTCAACTACCGCAGCCAGGCGCCGCACGCCACGCGCGCGCACCCCACGGAAGACCACTTTTTGCCCATCTTCTTCGCGCTGGGCGCGGCGGGCGATGACCGGCAGCCGCAGTACCTGAGCCGCGAGGTGATGTACAGCATGTTGTCCATGGATGCCTTTGCCCTCCAGCCCGCTGCACACTGAGCGACGAACAAACCTCTTCTGGCGTCGTTGCTGCGTCTTGCCGTACTTGCAGTACTGTCTGCGACGCAGCGCCTAGCCAGAACCGCTTCGCTGAGCTTTGTTCGCCGCTCTCCGGCATCCCTTCAATATCAAGATTCATGACTACACCTCAACTGCCGCTGACCTACCTGCACCGCCCCGCCACCGCCGGCACCCCCGAGCCCTGGCTGCTGGTGCTGATGCACGGCGTGGGCAGCAATGAGCAGGACCTGTTCGGCCTGGCGCCGCATGTGCCCGGGCGCTTCCACGTGCTGAGCCTGCGTGCGCCGTTTCGCATGGGGCCGGGTGCCAATGCCTGGTTCGAGTTCTCGGTGGCGCCCAACGGCGACCGCACCATCAACGAGCCACAGGAGCTGCAAAGCCGCGCGCTGGTGGCCCAGGCGGTCGAGGCCGCTGCGACCCAACTGGGCGTGCCGGCCAGCCGCGTGGTGGTGGGCGGGTTCAGCCAGGGCGGCATCATGTCGCTGTCGCTGCTGCTCACCCAGCCTGCGCTGCTGCAGGCCGCCATGGTGTGGCACAGCCGCCTGCTGCCCCAGGTGCTGCCCGTGGCCGCGCCGGCTGCTGCGCTGCAGGGCAAGCAGCTATGGGTGAGCCATGGCACGCAGGACAACGTGATCCCGCTGGTGCAGGCGCATGCCATCCGCGAGCACTTCGCGCAGTTGCCCGTGACCCTGAACTACCGCGAGTTCCCGGGCATGCACGAGATCCGCCCGGCCGAGCTGGCCGCTACGGTGGACTGGTTGCAGACCTTGTAGGAATCTCCCGCGTGCTGCGGGCGCTGTTGCGTGGGTGCAGCGTGCCCATGACGAAAACAGGGCGTTACCTCTTGCCGGAACCTAAAGGGTTTCCAATGGTCAGGCCATGACCCGGGCCGCTGCGTTGGCCGCACCCCGGCCCATGACGCAAGGACCCCTGCATGCCCGATCCAGTGCTCGACCACGACCGCGATTTCTCCGAACTGCGCAGCGACCAGCGTCCGGCACCGCCGCGCAGCGGGGGCGGTGCCACAGCGGTGGTGGCGACCGTGTTGGTCGTGGCCCTGGTCGGCGCGGGCTATGCCTGGTGGCGCTGGCAGGCCGGCAATGCCCCTGCCGAACGGGCCACCAGCGCCGCGCCGCCTGAAGCCGCGGCCCCGGCATCGGCCCCCGTCGCCGCGGCATCGGAGCCCGCCGGTCCGCAGAACCTGATCGATCCCCTGGCCCCGGCCGAAGCGGCCACGCTGCCCGACCTGGCCGAGTCCGATGCGGCCGTGGCCCAGGCGTTGACGGAGCTGTTGGGCCAGCCTTCGGTGGGCTCGTTCCTGCAACTCGACGGCTTTGTGCGCCGCGCGGTGGCCACGGTGGACAACCTGCCGCGTGCCCAGGCGCCATCGCGCATGTGGCCGGTGCAGCTGGCGCCGCGCCGCTTCAGCGTGGAGGGCGTGCCGGGCACCCACGGGCAACTGGCCATTGCAGGCGGCAATGCCGGGCGCTACAGCGCCTTCGTGGCCTTTGCCGAGGCCATCCCCGTCGACCAGGCGGTGGCCTTGTATGCGCGGCTGTACCCGCTGTTCCAGCAGGCGTACGAAGAGCTGGGCTATCCGGGCAAGTACTTCAACGACCGCCTGGTGGCCGTGCTCGACCACCTGCTCAAGACCCCCGAGCCCACCGGCCCGCTGCTGGTGGAACTGACCGAGGTGAAGGGCGAGGTGTCCTCCACCCGGCCCTGGGTGCGCTACGAGTTTGTGGACCCGCAGCTGCAGGGCCTGTCCAGCGGGCAGAAGATGCTGGTGCGCATGGGCCCGGACAACGAAAAGCGCCTGAAGGCCCGCCTGGCCGAGTTCCGCAAGCGCGTGGCCACGGGCGTAGGGCCCAAGGCCGTGGGCAAGGGCGCGCAGGCCAAGCCGCAGCAGGCCGCTGCGGCCAAGCCCGCTCCAGCAGCCAAGGTGCAGTGAGCGCCTGCTGACCTATTGCGCTACGCGCACGACGGTTTTCCCGAAGTTCTGCCCCTGCAGCACCCGGCGCAGCGCCTGCGGCGCGTTCTCCAGCCCGTCCATGATGTCTTCGCGCAGGCGCACCTGGCCCTGGGCGATCCAGGCGGCCATCTCGCGGCGAAAGCTGTCGAAGCGTTCGCCGTAGTGGTCCAGGATGATGAAGCCCTGCATGCGCACGCGCTTTTGCAGCAGCGTGGACGTGAGGCGGGGCAGACGGTCGGGCCCGCTGGGCGTGTTCTCTTCATCGTTGTAGTGCGCGATGAAGCCGCACACGGGCACGCGGGCGTGCAGGTTCAGGAGCGGCAGCACGGCATCGAACACCTCGCCGCCCACGTTCTCGAAGTACACATCGATGCCCTGCGGGCAGGCGGTTGCCAGGCGCTGTGCCAGGTCGGGCTCGCGCCGGTCCAGGCAGGCGTCGAAGCCCAGTTCTTCCACCGCATGGCGGCACTTGTCGGCGCCGCTGGCAATGCCCACCACGCGCGCGCCCTTGAGTTTTGCGATCTGGCCCACGATGGCGCCCACGGCACCGGTGGCCGCTGCCACCACCACCGTCTCGCCCGGCTTCGGTTGCCCGATGTCGAGCAGGCCGACATAGGCCGTGAAGCCCGGCATGCCCAGGCCGCCCAGGGATTGCGAGGGCTGCGCCGCATCGCCCAGCGCCAGCAGGTCGCTGCCGTCGGACAGGGCGTAGTCCTGCCAGCCGGCGTTGGCCAGCACCAGCTCGCCTTCACGGAACTGCGGGTTGCGTGAGGTGACGACCCGGCTCACCGTGCCGCCGACCATGGGCGCGCCGATCTCCACAGGCGGCGCGTAGCCCGGGCCGATGGGGTCCATCAGGTTGCGCATGTAGGGGTCGATGGACAGGTACAGCGTCTGCAGCAGCACCTGGCCCTCGGCAGGCTCGGGTACGGGCTGCGTCTCCAACCCGAAGTGCTTGGGTTCAGGCAGCCCTTGCGGGCGCGCGGCGAGTGTGATGCGGCGGTTGCTTGCCATGGTGCGTACTCCCCTGGATCAGGCGGCCGCGGCAGGCCGGGGGCCGTGGCGCAGCGTGAGCAGTGTGCCGAGCGTGAGGGCCGCCAGCGCGAAGGCCGGGCCGCCCAGGGCGCCCACATGGTCCACCATCAGGCCGCCGAAGATGGCGCCGCTGGCAATGGCGATCTGGAAGGCCGCCACCAGCAGCCCGCCCGCGCCCTCGGCCTGGTCGGGCGCGGCGCGCACGATCCAGGTCTGGAAGCCCACGGGGAAGGCGCCGAAGGCAAAGCCCCACAGGGTGACGGCCACGGCCGTGATGGCGGCCGACTGCCCTGCGACCAGCAAGGTGGCGGCGAGCACGGCGATGACGGCACCGCCGGCCACGATGGCCTGGCGCTCGCTGCGCCCGGCGATCCAGCCGCCCACGAAGTTGCCGAAGAAACCGCCCACGCCGTAGCCCAGCAGCACGGCCGTGATGGTGGCCACCGACAGGTGGGTGACCTGCTCCATCAGCGGGCGGATGTAGGTGAAGCCTGCGAAGTGGCCCGAGATGACCAGCAGCACGGCCAGCAACGCAACGCGCACGGGCGGGCGGCGCAGCAGCTCGCCCAGCACCTTGAGGTTGGGGTTGTCGCGCGGGGGCAGGGCGGGCAGGGCCACCAGTTGCACGGCCAGCGTGATCAGGCTGATGCCGCCGGCCGCGATGAAGGCGCTGCGCCAGCCCCACAGGTCGCCCATCCAGGCCCCGATGGGCGCCGCGCACACGGTGGCCACCGACACCCCGGTGAGGATGAAGGACATGGCCCGCGCAAACAGCGACGCCGGCACCAGCCGCATGGCCAGCGCGGCCGACATGGACCAGAAGCCGCCCAGCGCCACGCCCAGCAGCACCCGCGCCGCCAGTAGCGTGACCATGCTGCCGGCCAGGGCCGACATCAGGTTGGACAGCACCAGCAGCAGCGTGAAGGCGATCATCACCAGCCGCCGGTCGATGCGGCGCGTGAGCAGCGGCAGCGACGGGGCGGCCACGGCGGCCACCAGTGCCGTCACGGTTACGGCCTGGCCTGCGGCGCCATCGCTCACACGCAGGTCGCTGGCCATGGCGGTGAGCAGGCTGGCAGGCAGGAACTCGGCCGTGACCAGGCCGAACACCCCCAGGGCCATGGAGGCCACGGCGGCCCAGCGTGCCTCGGTGGGCTCGGGGGTGGAGTGCGGGGCGGGCGTGGCCTCGGCAACGACGGCACCGGTGGGCGCATCAAGGCAGGCGGAGCAGGAGGGAGAGGAGGACACGGGAAAGGCCTTGGGATGGATGGAAAGCCATCGTAGGGATAAGATGTCGGCGTTTCCATGCCCTAAAAGCCGAGATGCTTGACTTTTTATCCAAGCCATTCAACCAGGTGCCTCAGCAGCCGTTCGCGGACCCGCCGGACCTGCTGACCCAGATCCTGCTCGGCCTGCGCCTGGATGGCGTGGAGTATGGCCGCTGCGTGCTGCACCCGCCATGGGCCATTGCCTTCCCGGCGCAGCGCTCGGCGCGCTTTCACTTCGTGGGCCATGGCGGCGCCTGGCTGCGCACGCCGGGTACCGACTGGCAGCGCCTGAACCCGGGCGACGCGGTGCTGCTGCCGCACGGCAGCTTCCACGTGCTGGCCAGCTCGCCCGACGTGCCGCCGGTGGACATCGATTCGCTGGCGCGCAAGGCCGTGTCCGAGAACATCTACCTGGTGGACGGGCGCGATGCCAATAACGCGCACCTGGGCGCCGCCGTGGCGCCGCCCCCGCCGCAGGCGCCCGACGTGATGTTCTGCGGGGCGCTGCGCTTCAACCTGGACCCGCTGCACCCGCTGATGGCCATGATGCCCGAGGTGATGATGGCCGGCGACCTGGCGCGGCGCGACACCACCGTGCCGGTGCTGCTCGATGCCATGGAGCGCGAGGTGGAGCAGGACCGCATGGGCGCCTGCGCCATCCTCGCGCGCCTGGCCGATGCGCTGGCCGCCAGCATCATCCGCGCCTGGGTGGAGTGCAGCTGCAACAACCCCACGGGCTGGATCGCGGCGGTGCGCTGCCCGCGCATCGGCAAGGTGATCGCCGCCATCCACGCCGACCCCGAGCGCGACTGGAACGTGCCGCTGCTGGCCGACCTGATGGGCGCCTCGCGCTCGAGTTTTTCCGAATCGTTCACGCGCACCATGGGCGAGAGCCCGGCGCGCTACGTGGCCAAGGTCAAGATGTCGCAGGCGCGCCGCTGGATCGCGCGCGACGGCATGCGCGTGGCCGTGGCGGCCAACCGGCTGGGCTATGAGTCCGAGGCCTCGTTCAGCCGGGCGTACAAGCGCATCATCGGGCACCCACCGAGCACGGCGCGCGCGCAATGAGGGAGGCGGCTGCGGGTTCTATGCCTTGGGCAGCGGCAGCGCCGTCTTGTAGCGCACCTGCTTGAGCGCAAAGCTCGAGCGGATCTTTTCCACGCCGGGTATGGGGGCCAGCCGCTCCAGGATGAAACGCTCCAGCGCACCGATGTCGGGCACGGCCACGCGGATCAGGTAGTCGCTGTCGCCGCTCATGAGGTAGCACTCCATCACCTCGTCGTGCTCGGCGATGCGCTGCTCGAAGTCGCCCAGCGCCTCCTTGCTCTGCGTCTTCAGGCTGATGCTGATGAAGACGTTGAGCCCCAGGCCCAGGGCGGCCGCGCTGGCCAGGGCCACGTAGCGGCTGATGACGCCCGCGGCCTCCAGCGCCTTCACGCGCGCCAGGCAGGGCGAGGGCGACAGGTGCACGCGCCGCGCCAGCTCCACGTTGGACAGGGAACCGTCGGCCTGCAGCTCGGCCAGAATGCGCAAATCCAGGGTATCCAGCTTCATGTGCTGCAGTGTAGGTGGTTTGCCGCAGGAAATGCTGTGACAGAGGCTTTTGTGGGCCAAAACGGCATCCCATTCGGGGCGGCAATGGCTACAGTTGCGGCATGAACGCCCCCACCGCCCCCCACCACCTGCTCATGCCTGCATCGGCCACCGTGTTGGCTGACACGGATCCCCAAGAAACCGCCGAATGGCGCGATGCCTTCCTGGCCCTGGTCGCGACCGAGGGACCGGAGCGCGCGCGCTTCATGCTGCAGGAAATGGTGCGCCTGGCGCGGGCCCAGCGCGTGGGCTGGCATCCCGACCTGAACACGCCGTACGTGAATACCGTGGCGGTGCAGGACCAGCCCGTCTTCCCCGGTGACCTGGCCATCGAGGAGCGCGTGGCCTCCATCGTGCGCTGGAACGCGCTGGCCATGGTGGTGCGTGCCAACCAGGCCTATGGCGAGCTGGGCGGCCACATCGCGAGCTACGCCAGCGCGGCCGACCTGTTCGAGAGCGGCTTCAACCACTTCTTTCGGGCCCGCGAAGGCCTGGGCGAGGGGCAGCACCGCGGTGACCTGGTGTTCTTCCAGCCGCACAGCGCGCCGGGCGTGTATGCGCGGGCGTTCCTGGAAGGCCGCCTGTCCGAGCAGGACCTGATGCACTACCGCCAGGAGCTCACGGCGCCGGGCGCGGGCGCGCAGGGCCTGTCGAGCTACCCGCACCCCTGGCTGATGCCGGACTTCTGGCAGTTCCCCACCGGGTCGATGGGCATCGGTCCCATCAGCAGCATCTACCACGCGCGCTTCATGCGCTACCTCACGCACCGCAACCTGCTCGACTGCTCGGCGCGCAAGGTCTGGGGCGTGTTCGGCGATGGCGAGATGGACGAGCCCGAGAGCATGAGCGCGCTGACCCTGGCCGCGCGCGAGGGCCTCGACAACCTGGTGTGGGTGGTCAACTGCAACCTGCAGCGCCTGGATGGCCCGGTGCGCGGCAACGGCCGCATCATCGACGAGCTGGAGCGCCTGTTCGCCGGCGCGGGCTGGAACGTGGTCAAGCTCGTGTGGGGCAGCGACTGGGACGGCCTGTTCGCCCGCGACCTGACCGGTGCGCTGGTGCGCACGCTCGAAGGCACGGTGGACGGCCAGATGCAGACCTTTGCGGCCAAGGACGGGCGCTTCAACCGCGACAACTTCTTCGGCCAGAACCCCGAGCTCGCGGCTCTGGCCCAGGGCATGACGGACGAGCAGATCGACCGCCTGAAACGCGGTGGGCACGACCTGGTGAAGATCCACGCAGCGTATGCCGCGGCCGCGCGCCACCAGGGCCAGCCCACGGTGATCCTGGCGCACACCAAGAAGGGCTACGGCATGGGCACGGCCGGCCAGGGCAAGATGACCACGCACAGCCAGAAGAAGCTGGACGAGACCGACCTCATCGAGTTCCGCAACCGCTTCAACCTGCCCCTTACCGACGAGCAGGCCACCAGCCTGGCCTTCTTCAAGCCCGCGGAAGACAGCCCCGAGATGCGCTACCTGCGCAGCCACCGGCAGAACCTGGGCGGCTACCTGCCGCGCCGCGACACCACCTGCGAGGCGCTGCCCGTGCCCGCCATCGAAAGCTACGCGCAGTTCGCGCTGCAGCCGCAGTCCAAGGAGATGAGCACCACCATGGCCTTCGTGCGCATGCTGGGCGGCCTGCTCAAGGACGCCACGCTGGGCCCGCGCATCGTGCCCATCGTGGCCGACGAGGCGCGCACCTTCGGCATGGCCAATCTGTTCAAGCAGGTCGGCATCTACAGCAGCGTGGGCCAGCGCTATGCGCCCGAGGACATCGGCTCGGTGCTGAGCTACCGCGAGGCACTCGACGGCCAGATCCTCGAAGAGGGCATCAGCGAGGCCGGCGCCATCGCCAGCTGGACGGCTGCGGCCACCAGCTACACGGTGCACGGCCTGGCCATGCTGCCGTTCTACATCTACTACTCGATGTTCGGCTTTCAGCGCGTGGGCGATGCGATCTGGGCCGCCGCCGACCAGCGCGCGCGCGGCTTTTTGCTGGGCGCCACGTCGGGCCGCACCACGCTGGGTGGCGAGGGCCTGCAGCACCAGGACGGCAGCAGCCACCTGGTGGCCGCGACCATCCCCAACTGCAAGGCCTACGACCCAGCCTATGCGGGCGAGATGGCCGTGATCATCGACGCCGGCATGCGCGAGATGGTGACCGAGCAGCGCGACGTCTTCTACTACGTCACGCTGATGAACGAGAACTACGCCCAGCCCGACCTGCCCGTGGATGCGGCCGAAGGCGTGCTGCGCGGCTGCTATGTGTTCCAGCGCTTCGAGGCCGAAGGCGCTGCGGCGGCCACGGCCCGCCAGGTGACGCTGCTGGGCTCTGGCGCCATCCTCACCGAGGTGGTGAAGGCTGCGCAGCAGCTGGCCGCCGAGGGCATCACCGCCACCGTGGTCAGCGTGACCAGCTGGAGCGAACTGGCGCGCGATGGCGTGGCCTGCGAGCAGCGCGCCATTGCAGGAGAAACAGATAAGCCGGGTACCCCCTGGCTTGCAGCACAGCTGGCCGCCACAAGCGGACCGGTGATTGCTGCAACCGACTATGTGCGCGCCGTGCCCGAGACGGTGCGGGCCTTCATTCCCGAGGGGCGCAAGTACATGACCTTGGGGACCGATGGCTTTGGGCGCAGCGATACGCGGGCGGCGCTGCGGGAGTTCTTCGGGGTGGATGCGGCAGCGGTGGCGAAGGCCGCGAAGTTTGCGCTGGGGGCCACGGCAGCGCGTTGAGCCCTCTGCAGGCCGTTGTAAAGCATGCTCTTTCAGGGCGGCAAGCGTGGTGCGCTACGCTTGCCGCCCTGGTGTTTTTTTGCGCTTGTTTCCCCATGACCCTGCCCTTTGCCACGGTGGCCCTGACGGCCGAGAACATTGCCGACTGTGCGGACCTGTACCTGGGCGTGTTCAATGCACCGCCCTGGAACGATGGGTGGGAACACGCGGCGGTGAGGGAGCGGCTGGCGGCGTTCATGGTTTTTCCAGCGGCGCGCGGGATGGCGCTGCTGTTGGAGGGAGCGCCGGTTGCGATGGCGCTGGGCTGGAAGGAGCGCTGGGTGAATGGGTGGACGTTTCACATCAAGGAGATGTGCTTTGCGGGGCATCTGCAGCGGCAAGGTGCTGGGGCAGCGCTGATGGGTGCGCTGGAGGATGGGCTGCGGGGCGAGGGGGTGGTGAGCGTGAACTTGCAGACCCGGGAGGAGGCGCCGGCCTTTGGGTTCTATGAGGGGCTGGGCTATCGCAAGGGGCGGGTGGTGATGCTGGGGAAGCTGCTGTAGTTGCCCAAGCCATCGGCAAACGGCTGGTGTGGCGCAGTCGGGGAACCCCCAGTGCCGGCCATGTAAGAGCCTTCTTACAATGTGTTGCAGCCAACCGTTGGAGGGCACCATGGAAAACGTTACCTGGGACCACGATCCGCCTACGACCTGGATAGCGACGGTCAGCGGGCAAGCCGTCTGCTCCATCAAGCGCAAGGACATTGGCGGCTGGACGGCGGGTTGGACGGATGAGCGCTTGTGGCCGCCTCCCTCGCATCTGCCCAAGGCGCTGCCCCAGCCCACACGGTTCTTCAGCAGCCTTGAAGAAGCCAAGGTGGCGGTGGAGCAGGCGCTGGCGGCTTGAGGGCTGTTTCCGTTCTTCGGGTGCTTCTGCGTCGCCGCGGTACCAAGGCGCTGTAGTTCAGCCTGCCACCGCCATTTAAGGCGTCGGCTTGGCTTGTAGCGCGCAGTGGTTGCCGCATGCCTTGCTTCAGGGCGGAGGCCGGGATGTGCGCCCACCAAAGAGAAGGAGACCCCGCTGCCCGTGTCCCCACTCGCCTGGCGGCGATTGGGGCAGCCTGCGATGCTCCAAGCTGGGGTGCGCCTCGCAACTCACTGCGTTCCCCCTGCGGGTGAACTCCGTTCAGACATCTGCGGCGAGTCAGATGACGAAGCGCGTGTACACGCGCCAACCCAGCTTCTGCGCTTCTCGGCACGGTCAGAAGGGGGTGGATACCAACACGGGCCATTGCTTCGCTCGGCCTGTGGTCCTTCGCTGCGCTCGGCTCGCCAGGGCGATCGCGCCCACGCGTCGGCAGCGCGCAGCGCGACCCGACACCCGGCGCAGCTGCGCAGCAGCAGCCGTCTTTGTCCCCGCTCCCCACCCCTGCTGGCTGCGCCGAGAAGCGCAGGAGCTGGGGTGGGTGCGTGTGCCGAAGGACACACACGCTTCGTGATCTGACTTGCCGCAGCTGTTTGAGCGAAGTTCGAAGAACGCAGCGAGTTCTGCGGCACCACCCCAGAGCCGAGCATCGCAGGCTGCCCCCGTTCGCCCGACAGGGCGTACGGGGGACGCAGACTGGGGGCCGCCTTCTCTTTGGTGACTTTCTCTTGGCGGCCCAAGAGAAAGTTACTGCGCCGCCGGGCGCACATCCCGGCCTCCGACCTTGAAACATGCACGCGGCAACCATGTAGAACAATCCGAAGAAGCCACCCATGGACTCAACGCAGGCATGCAGCAACCAGAGCCATCAAAAGCCGATATCACCAGCCCCCAAACCGCCCCCACTCCCCCACCACAACCCCACCCTCCACCGCCCGATACTCCCCATACTGCGCCCCCGTGGCACACGCATGGTTCGGCAAGATCCGCAGTTGCCTCCCCACCGGAAACCGCCGCGCCATATCGCCCACGTCCGGCGACCCGGATCCATCGACCAACGACAGGATCCCGTGCTCCTGATTGGCGCCGCTCAGCACGTAGCCATCCAGCACCGTCCCATCCACATCGCACACTTGGCCATAGCCATAGTCGTGCGACTGCTTTTGCGTGCCCCGGTCGCGGCTCATGGCCATCCAGCCGGCGTCGACGATCACCCAGCCTTTGTCCACCTGGTGGCCGATCACGGTGGTGAGCACGCTCAGCGCGATGTCGTCGGTGCTGCACACGCCCACGTTGTGCATCACCAGGTCGAAGAACACGTACACGCCGGCGCGCACCTCGGTCACGCCCGCAAGGTCCGCTGCCGACAGGGCCGTGGGCGTGGAGCCCACGCTCACCACGGCGCAGGGCAGGCCGGCTGCGCGCAGGCGCTCGGCCGCGCGCACGCAGCCGGCGCGCTCCTGCTCGGCCAGGGCGGTGAGGGCCTCGGGGGTGTTCAGGTCGTAGCTGCCGCCCGCGTGGGTCAGGACGCCGGCCAGGCGCATGCCGCCCTCGTGCAGGGCGCGGCCCACGTCGATGAGCGCGGCCTCGTCGGGGCGGATGCCCGAGCGGTGGCCATCGGTGTCCACCTCGATCAGCACCTCGAACACCTCGCCGTTGGCGCGGCCAAAGTCCACGATGGCCTGGGCGGCGGCGAGGTTGTCGGTGATGATCTTCAGGTCGCAGCCCTGGCGGCGCAGCGCCAGCACCTGGGGCAGCTTGTGCGGCACCGTGCCCACGGCGTAGAGGATGTCGGTGACGCCGTGGGCGAAGAACTGCGCTGCCTCCTTGAGGGTGGACACGGTGATGCCCTGCGCGCCGGCGGCGATCTGCGCCTCGGTCACGGCGGGGCACTTGGCCGTCTTGGCGTGCGGGCGAAAGCGCACGCCCAGCGCGTTCATGCGCTGCTGCATGCGCGCGATGTTGCGCCGCATGCGCGGCAGCTCGATCAGCGCGGCGGGGGTGTCGACCTGGGACAGGGGGATCGGCAGATGGACGGTGGGTGCTTCCTGCATGGCGAAAGGTCCTCGTTGTCTTGGTGGGTCAGCCGGCCAGGAGGCTGCAGAAACGTTCCATGTCCACGTTGCCGCCGCTGATCAGCACGCCGACCTTCTTGCCCTGGAGTTCTGCAGCGCGAGCGCGCGCTGCCGCAAAGCCCAGGCAGCCCGTGGGTTCCACCACCAGCTTCATGCGCGTGGCGAAGAAGCGCATGGCGTCCACCAGCTGGGCGTCGCTCACGGTGAGGATGTCGTCGACGTCGCGGCGGATGATGGGGAAGGTGATGTTGCCCAGGTGCTGCGTCTGCGCGCCGTCGGCGATGGTCTTGGGCGTGTCGATGTGTACGATGGAGCCGGTGCGGAAGGACTGCTGCCCGTCGTTGCCGGCCTCGGGCTCCACGCCGTAGAGCTTGCAGCGGGGCGACAGCGCGCGCGTGGACAGGGCCGAGCCCGAGAGCAATCCGCCGCCGCCCAGGCAGACGAAGAAGGCGTCGAGCTCGCCCACCTCTTCGAACAGCTCCTTGGCTGCCGTGCCCTGGCCGGCCAGCACGTCGGCGTGGTCATACGGCGGGATCAGGGTCAGGCCGTTGCGCTCGGCCAGGTCGCGCGTGATCTGCTCGCGGTCCTGCGTGTAGCGGTCGTAGAACACCACGTTGGCGCCATAGCCCTGCGTGGCCGCCACCTTGGCGGCGGGTGCGTCCTGCGGCATGACGATGGTGGCGGGTATGCCCAGCTCGCGTGCGGCCAGGGCGATGCCCTGGGCGTGGTTGCCCGACGAAAAGGCGACCACGCCGGCCTTGCGCTGCGCGGCGTCGAATTGGGCGAGCGCGTTGTAGGCGCCGCGGAACTTGAACGCGCCCATGCGCTGCAGGTTCTCGCACTTGAAGAACACCTGGGCGCCCAGCTCCGCATCCACGGTGCGCGAGGTGAGCACGGGCGTGCGGTGCGCAATGCCTGCGATGCGGCCGGCAGCGGCCACGACGTCGTCATAGGTAGGAAGTTGGAGGGCAGTGGTCATGGCAAGGGTGGATGGTGGTGGTGGATGGGTGGAGGAGAGACAGAGGGAAAAGGGGGAGGTGTCACCAGGGCCAGGCCAGGGCGGTGCCCAGGCCCTGCGCCAGCGCCTGGGTGTGCAGCATGCGGGCGACGGTGAGGTCCTGCAGTGCGAGGCCGGTCATGTCGAAGACGGTGATGTCCTGCGCGTTGCGCCGCGGCGGCGTCTGGCCTGTGAGCAGGTCGCCCAGCTCGGTACAGGGCAGGTCGGGCGCGGCCCACTGGACTTCGCCAATGCTGCGGGCCTGTGTGGCGTCGTCCACGAACACGCGGGCACGTTGTTCCAGCAGGCCGGGCGGCAGCTCGCGCTTGCCCTTGGTGTCGGTGCCCACGGCGTTGACATGGGTGCCGGGCTGCACGGCCGCGGCATCGAACAGCGCACCGCCGCCCGGCGTGGCGGTGATGACCACATCGCTGGCGGCCACGGCGGCGTTGGCGTCGGTGGCGTGGACGATGTCGCAGCGGCCCTGGAACTGCGCCTCGATATCGGGCCGCGGCTGGCCGTCGTGCGTGAGGTAGCGCACCTGGGTGAGCGCGGGCAGCACCCGCAGCGCAAAGCGCAGCTGCACGCGTGCCTGCACGCCGGTGCCAAAAAGACACAGGCGCGTGCTGTCGGTCCGCGCCAGGTGCTGCAGGCCCAGCGCGCCGGCGGCACCCGTGCGTTCGGTGGTGATGGCATTGCCGTCCAGCACGCACAGCGGGCGGCCGGTGGCCGGGTCGATCAGCAGCACCGTGGCCTGGTGCGGCTCGCCGCCCCGTGCCCGGTTGGCGGGCCAGAAGCCCGCGGCCTTGAAGCCCAGCAGCCCTTGCGCGGACACGTCGCCCGACTTGATACCGAACACGCCGCCCGTGGGCAATGCCTCGCGCACCACGGGGAAGACGCGGCCCGCGCGCTGGCTGTGCAGCGTGAAGGCCTCGCGCACGGCAGCCAGCACATCGTGCGGCTGTAGCAGGGCGCTGACCTGGTGGGTGTCGAGCAGGAGCAGGGAGGCCTGTGCGCGGCCGGTCGTGGCGTGGTCTGTGGTCATGCCTTCACCTCACTTGCCGGCCACGTCGCCGTACACCGTGGCGCGCGACACGCCCAGGTGCTGCGCCACCACCTCCATCGCGCGGCGCACCTGCAGGCTGCCCGACTCGCGCAGTTCGCGCAGCAGCGCGCGCCGTTCGGCCGCCTTGAGCGCGCGCGGTGCGGTGGACAGGCGCGCCGCGAACTGGTCGATGCGCTGGCGGATGGCGTCGGCCCCGGCTGGGTCCAGGGACTCGGCAAGCCCCGTGTCGCCATCGATGGCCGTGAACTGCCCCACCACGCTCTGCAGGCTGCGGAACAGCGTGAGGTCCACGTTCAGGCACAGCGCGGCGATGTACTGGCCCGACGAATCCTTGATGCCCACCGAGGTGCTCTTGGCCTGCCGCCCATCGGCGAACTGGTTGGCGTAGTTGGCGATCACCTGCGGGTAGTCGGGGTCGGCAATGCGCGCCAGGCCCAGTTCGGTCGTCGGCTCGCCCACGGCCCGGCCCGAAAGGTTGTTGTGGATCGCCAGGATGGACTGCCCCGGGTCCAGCAGGTCGTGCACCACCACCTCGCAAAATGGCGCAAAGGTGGCGGCCAGGCCCTGGGCTACCTGCTCGATCTGGGAGAGCAGGGCTTTTTGTTCGGGGGTGCGCGCGGGCTTGGTGGCAGCGCGGCGGGGGGAGGGGCGTGCAGTCATGTAGACAATTTATCCAAAATTGGATGAATTGTCAAAATTTGAACAAATGTTCAGCAGCGAATACAAGCAGAGGTGGATGCCAAAGCCGTAGCACGCGAGGCAGCCAGTCCTATCATGCGTTGGTGTCTTTCTCCTGCAGAGTACGAAGCAGGCTAGGTATTTTTCAAGAGCTGGATGTAGCGCAGCAGTGCTGGCATCGCATGGCGAGACAAGGCTACGATCAGCTTGACGATTTGGTTGCTGCAGGGCCGTCTTGGCAGGGTGGGTCTAGGCGTGGATAGGGAGTGATCGGTTGTGAAATCTCTTTTACTTGGAATGCTCGGAGCCATTGTTGCTCTCGGTCTTTGGGCCTTGGTTCAATCGCAATATGCGGATTACAGGGTTCAAGCAAGACTGGAAGAGCTTTTGCGGCATATGGATCCTTTGCAGAAGAAGGTTGAAGCGCGGCTTTTGGACAAGGCATGCACGAATGCGTGCGAGGGCACGCCGTCCCCATCCATGCCCGCTGAGTTAAAGGTATTTCCGAATGGCACCATCGTTGGTCAGGGTGAGCTGCGTGGTCAGCTTCTGGTTCTTGTACCTCGGCTGGAAAACGGCCAAGTCAGATGGAGTTGCTTTTCCGGGCTAGGCGAAAACAAGCTGCGGACGTGCATGGAAGGAAGCCAATGACTCCGGCCTACTATGTCATCGCGGCCGTAACACTTTCTGCGGATGTTCCGCACCCTACAAAAGGCGTGAAAAGCGGATACATACCGCACCACCGGTTTCCGCAGGTCGCTTACGATAGTGCATCTGACGCGGACATCGAATTCATGGCTGCCGCTCGAGACGATGTGCCCTATCTCCTCTCCGAACTGAGGCGTCTCGCCGGTCTTGTCGATGGAGGTACGGATGCTTGGTGTGAGCTGAGGGCTCAGATGGCATCTGCGGGGCGCTTGAAAAACGCGTCCAGCACGGGCATCAGCCCCGGAAACTCCAGCGCAAAGCGCGTGCGGTTCACGAAGTAGGCCTCGCAGGCCACGGCGAAGAATTCGGAGGGCGAGGTGGCGCCATACGCATCCAGCCAGGGCATCTCGGCGCCGAAGCGCTCGGCCTTGATCACGGCCTCGCGAAAGTCCGCGTAAGCGGGCTCCCAGGCGTTCCACCAGGCTTCATAAGCGCCGCGGCCGGTGCGCGTGCCCATGAAGCCGGCGGGCAGGGGCGGGCAGCCATTGGGTTCGCGGCCGCCGCGCATGTCGAGCTTGTGCACGAACTCGTGCACCACCACGTTGGTGCCGCGCTCGGTGTTCTCGCGGCCGTTGGAGGCGTGCTCCCAGCTGAGCATGATGGGGCCGCGGTCCATGGCTTCGCCCAGCAGCACCTGCTCGTGTTCGTGCACCACGCCGGCCTCGTCCACGGTCTGCCGCCTGGCCACGGCCTCCCCGGGGTGCAGCACGATGCCCACGAAATCGTCGTACCACGCGAGGGCCTTGGCCGGATCGCCCCAGTACAGCAGCGGCAGGCAGGCCTGGGCGGCGATGTCGATGGCCATGGCGTCGGTCACCTCCAGGCCATGTGCGCCATGAAAACGCTTGTCGTGCAGGAAGAGGGCGCTGAGCGCGCGCAGCTTGGACTGGTCGTGCAGCGACAGCGCGGCCAGGAAGGGGTAGCGCTGCAGTGTGGCGAGCCACAGCGTGGCCGAGATGTCGGGCACGGGGGCCACGGTGGTGCGCACGCGGCGCCAGAGCCGGTTGAGGATGGGGGGCATGGTGTCAGAGCATGCCAAAAGGCAGGCGCGGAGAATCAGGACACCTACTAACTGGGGGTGAGTCCGATGCGTTCCAAGCCCGCCCGCGACAAACGCAGTGTTTCCAGCCGCGGGGGCAATGCGGCAGCGTCCCAGTCGCTGAGCACCACGCGGGTGAGGCCGGGCGCGAGGGCGTGCTCTGCAGGCCGGTGGGTGTGGCCGTGCACCAGGGTGCCGGCCTGGGCGGCCTGCAGCCAGGCGATGGTGGCGGGGCCGTCCAGATCGGCATAGACGGCGCCCGACTGTTTTTTGTTCTCGCTCTCCTGGCGGATGCCGCGCGCCTGGGCGCGCCGTGTGGCCAGGGACTGGGCCAGAAAGGCCTGCTGCCAGGCGCTGCTGCGCGCCTGCACGCGAAAGCGCTGGTAGTCCACGTCGTCCAGGCACAGGAGGTCGCCGTGGCTGAGCACGATGCGCTGGCCAGCGAAGACCAGCACCGTGGGATCGGCCAGGCCTGTCATGCCCGTGCGCTGCAAGAAGGCCGGGCCGGCCAGGAAGTCGCGGTTGCCGTGCATGAAGTACAGCGGCAGGCGCTGCGCGGCGGCGAAGAGTGCGGTGCAGCCCTCGGCCTCGAAGCTGCCGGGCTCCTCGATGGCGTCGTCGCCCACCCAGACCTCGAACAGATCGCCCAGGATGAACAGGGCATCGGCCGGGGTGGCCTGCAGGTAGTGCCGGAACGCGGCGACGGTGGCGGGCTCGCTGGCCTGCAGGTGCAGGTCCGAAATGAAATCGACCGTGCGCCAGTGCGAGGGAGCGATGAGCTCCTCGAACCGGGGCACGGTCGTGGTCACGGGGTGACGCTGCCGGTGCTCTTGATTACAGAGCCACGGCCTTTTCGATGATCACGTCTTCCTTCGGCACGTCGTCGTGGAAGCCCTTGCGGCCCGTCTTCACGGCCTTGATCTTGTCCACCACGTCGGCGCCGCCGACCACCTTGCCGAACACGGCATAGCCCCAGCCCTGGGCCGAGGGAGCGGTGTGGTTCAGGAAGCCGTTGTCGGCCACGTTGATGAAGAACTGGGCGGTCGCGGAGTGCGGGTCGCTCGTGCGCGCCATGGCCACGGTGTAGTTGGCGTTCTTCAGGCCGTTGTTGGCTTCGTTCTGGATCGGGGCGTCGCTGGGCTTTTGCGCCATGCCGGGCTCGAAGCCGCCACCCTGCACCATGAAGCCGGGGATCACGCGGTGGAAGATGGTGTTGTTGTAGTGGCCCTTGTTCACGTAGGCCAGGAAGTTCTCGGCCGACTTGGGGGCCTTTTCGGCGTCGAGTTCGAGGGTGATGACGCCGTAGCCGGCGATGTGCAGTTCGACTTGGGGGTTGCTCATGGCAGTGCTTTCTTCAGGAAAGGGGTGGGATTATCACTTCACGACCGTGGCCGAGGTGATGACGATGGGCTCGTTGGGCACGTTGGCATGGCCGCCCTTGTTGCCGGTGGCCACGGCCTTGATCTTGTCGACCACCTCGGTGCCGCTCACCACCTTGCCGAACACGGCGTAGCCGTGGCCGTCGGGGCTGGGGGCGTTCAGGCTGTCGTTGTTCTTCACGTTGATGAAGAACTGCGCGGTGGCCGAGTCGGGGACGGAGGTGCGCGCCATCGCCACGGTGTAGGTGTCGTTCTTCAGGCCGTTCTTGGCCTCCAGCGGGATCGGCGGGCGCGTGGGCTTTTGCTGCATGTCGGGCGTGAAGCCGCCGCCCTGGATCATGAACCCGTTCATCACGCGGTGGAAGATGGTGCCGTCGTAGTGCTTGGCGTTCACGTAGGCCAGGAAGTTCTCGACCGACTTGGGCGCCTTGGCGGGGTCGAGCTGCAGCACGATGTCGCCCAGGGAGGTGGCGAGCTTGACCTTGGGCGCGTCCTGAGCCTGGGCGGGTGCGATGCCGACGAGGGCAGCCAATGCGATGCTGGCCAGGGACAGGGCCGCGTTTCTCTTGGAAATCATCCAATCACTCCTTCAAAGAATATTTGCCATTGCTGGCCCTTGCGCTTCCAGTACTGGCGCTTGACGGGGCCGGTGCGTGCGCCATCGGCGACTTCGCCGAACGTTACCACCATGGTGTCGGCAGCGTCTGTCCAGCGCAGGTAAGACTTGTCTTTCAGCTGTATTTCGCGGCCCTTGAGGGCGCGCGTTTCGGCCTGCAGCACGCTGGTCCACTCGGCCAGGGGCTTTTGGCGGTGGCTCTGGAAGTCGCTGGCATAAAAGCTGGTCAGCCGTGCCATGTCGCCCTGCGACTTGGCGGTGCGCCAGGCGTTGAGCACGGCCTCGAAGGCCTTGCGCTCGGCCTGCACGCTGTGCGTGGCCACCCACTGCAGCTGGCGGGCAATCACCACGGGGGTGGAGCGCGGCTCCACCTGGCGCAGGATGCGCTCCAGGTCGGGGTTGGCCAGCACCACGCAGCCATCGGTGGCCAATGGCGCGCGCGCGAACTGGTCGGGCGGGGTGCCGTGCAGCCAGATGCCGCTGCCGGTCTTGCCGCGGCTCTGGTCCAGCGGGTTGGGGTAGTTGATGGGCAGGGCCCCGGCGCCGTAGAAGTCCTTGAGCGTGGCAGGGTCGAGCCGGCTGGTGATGAAGTACACCCCGAGCGGCGTGCGCTGGTCGCCCTCGACGAGCTTTTCGATGCCGAGCTTGCCGACGGAGGCGTAGTAGTCGGCCACCAGTTGCAGGCCCTTGTCCGTGTTCTCGAACAGGTACAGGCGTGAACGCGAGGCGTCGATGGCGATCGCGTGGCGCGAGCGTGACGACAGCTCCAGGAACTGGGCGGGTATGCGGTCGGCACCCGGGCGGTTCCTGTGCGCCTGCACGCGCTGCAGCGACTCGGTGCGCAGCTCGTCGAGCATGCCACCTGCTTCGGGGGCGCGTGCGGCGTCGGCCTCGGGCACATCGCCGAGCTTGCGCACGGGGCGCACGCGGGCGTTGAGCAGGTCACCGAGGGCCAGTTGCGCCAGCTGGAAGTTGGGGTAGTCGCGTGCCAGGCTTTCGGCGCGGGCCAGGGCCTCGCGGCCGCGGCCTTCGCCGGTGAGTCGGTAGACCTCGAGCAGGCGGGTTTCGGCCTGGCCGTCGCGCAGCGCCTCGGGGCCCTTGGCGGGTTTGGCCGCGGCGCCGGTGCGCATGCGGGCCTGCGGGTTCTGGGCGAAGGCGGGCAGGGCCTGCACCGCGCAGGCCAAGGCAACAACAACGGCCGCCGTGCGGCGGCCCCAGAGGGACGGCTCCACCATCATGTCCGTGCTTCGCTCAGGGGCTGGTGGCGCAATGCCCGCCAGCCCACGCGGTGGTGGGCGCCGTCGCCATGTCGTGCACGTCCATCAGCCGCCGGTGGATTCCCGCACGATGGCCCAGCGGCCGCCGTTCTGCACCAGGTCCAGCGTCTTGCGGCTGGTCACGTTGAGCGCGTCGGCGCTGTAGGCCTGGCGAAAGCGTGCAGTGGCCTTGGTGCCGCTCACGCTCACGGTGATATCGGAGACCTGCACTGCGATCTTGGACTTGCCGACGATGCGCGACTCGCGCTCCTTCTCCCAGGCGGCGCGGGTCTGGCGGCCTGGTGGGTCGAAGTCCTTGTCGTAGGCGGCCAGGTAGGCCTTCATGTCCTTGGCGGCCCAGGCGGCGGCCCAGGCCTGCACGGCGGCGGTGACGTCCTGCGTGGAGGCGGCCGATGCCGCGGGTGCAGCCGCAGCAGGGGCAGGTGCCGGGGCGGCCGGGGCTGCGGCGGCGGCCGGAGCGGGTGCCGGTGTGGGTGCGGCTGCCGGGCTGGGGGCAGCAGCGGGTGCGGCTGCAGGTGCCGGCGCAGGGCGCTGCGTGGCGACCACGGCCGGTGCGGGTGCCGGGGCGGCAGCGGCAGGGCGGGTCTTGCCTGTGGGGTCGGCCGAGAACAGCTCGCGGATCAGCGCCAGCTTGGGTTTGACGGAGTTGGCGTTGGTCGCGTCCAGCTGCAGCGCCTTGTTGTAGGCCTGGCTGGCCAGCTTGGCATAGATGTCGCCCAGGTTCTCGTGCGCGGTGGCGTAGCTGGGGTTGGTGCGGATGGCCATTTCCAGCGCGGTGCGGGCCTTGTCCAGCTGGTTCTGGTTGGCGTAGAGCACGGCCAGGTTGTTGTACGGCTCGGGCAGCTCGGGGTACTCTTCGGTCAGCTTGGTGAAGGTGGCGATGGCTTCGGTGGGCTTGCCCGAGTCGGACTGGGCCACGCCGCGCAGAAAGCGCAGCTGCGGGTCGCGCGGGCTGGTGGCCAGGCGCTGGTCGGCCTTGGCCAGGGCCTCGCCGGCCTTGCCGGCCTTGAGCAATTGCGTGATGTCGGCGTAGTCGTCGGCCGCGTGCGCCAGGGTGGTGCCCACCAATGCCGTCAGGGCCAGCAGGCGCAGGAGTCGGGGGAGTGTGCGGCGGACTGGTTGCTTCATGAGGATATGCAAGGTGATGGGCAGCGTTGAACCCTGGCGGGGCTTATACTGCGGCGGATTGTAGCTGAGGGGGTGGTCATGACGGTGCGCTGTTGCCGCTGGTGATTTCGATGGGCGTTCGCTGACGAACGCGCCCCCCGAGGGGCCTGTTCCCGCTGCTGCCGGGTGAACGGGCTTCATCCACACCCCTGCCGATTTCCCCTGACTGACATCCCATGAGTTTGCGCATCTACAACACGCTTTCGCGTGAGTTGGAGAACTTTTCCCCGCTCGAACCTGGCCATGTGCGCATGTACGTGTGCGGCATGACCATCTATGACCTGTGCCATATCGGCCACGCCCGCATGATGATGGCGTTCGATGTGGTGCAGCGCTGGCTCAAGGCCAGTGGCCTGCGCGTGACCTACGTGCGCAACATCACCGACATCGACGACAAGATCATCAAGCGCGCGCTGGAGCGTGGCATCACCATCCGCGCCCTCACGGACGAGATGGTCGCCGCGATGCACACCGACATCGCGGCCCTGGGCATCGAGCCGCCCTCCATCGAGCCGCGCGCCACCGAATACGTGCCGCAGATGCTCGCGCTGATCAGCACCCTGGAAGGCAAGGGCCTGGCCTACCGCGCCAGCAATGGCGATGTGAACTACTCCGTGCGCAAGTTCGACGGCTACGGCAAGCTCTCGGGCAAGTCGGTCGACGAGCTGCGCGCCGGCGAGCGCGTGGCCGTGCTCGATGGCAAGGAGGACCCGCTCGATTTCGTATTGTGGAAGTCGTCCAAGCCCGAGGAGCCGCCCGAGGCCAAGTGGGACAGCGAATTCGGCTCTGGCCGCCCTGGCTGGCACATCGAGTGCTCGGCCATGTGCGGCGCCACGCTGGGCGAGACCTTCGACATCCACGGCGGCGGCATGGACCTGCAGTTCCCGCACCACGAGAACGAGATCGCCCAGAGCGAAGGCGCCAACGGCAAGCCCCTGGCGAAGTTCTGGGTGCACAACGGCTTTGTGCGCGTGGACAACGAGAAGATGAGCAAGTCGCTCGGCAACTTCTTCACCATCCGCGAGGTGCTGGCCAAGTACGACGCCGAGACGGTGCGCTTCTTCATCGTGCGTGCCCACTACCGCAGCGCCCTGAACTACAGCGACGCCCACCTGGACGACGCGCGCAATGCCCTCAAGCGCCTGTACACCGCGCTCAGCCTGGTGGCCCCGGCCCCCGTGGCCGCCATCGACTGGGCGGACCCCTATGCCGCGCGTTTCAAGGCGGCGATGGACGAGGACTTCGGTGCGCCCGAGGCCATGGCCGTGCTGTTCGAGCTGGCGGGCGAGGTGAACAAGACCCGCTCCGCTGAACTGGCCGGGCTGCTCAAGGCCCTGGGCGGCTGCCTGGGCGTGCTGCAGGGCGACCCGCAGGCCTTCCTGCAGGCCGGTGCCGGGCTGGACGAAGCCGCCATCGCCGAGCAGATCGCCGCGCGCGCTGCCGCCAAGGCCGCCAAGGATTTTGCCGAGGCCGACCGCATCCGCCAGGCGCTGCTGGCCCAGGGCATCGTGCTCAAGGATTCGGCCGCCGGCACCACCTGGGAAGCTGCCCAGTAAGCGACCGATAGATAGACCGTCAGTTAGTCAGACAGATAGATAGATAGAACAACCAAGAACCGCATGCCCCCGATCGAAGAACGAATGAACGAACACGACAAGAAGAACAACCAACATGGCTGCGGTACGCAAAAAAATGGCTAAAGAAGAACTGCTGGCCCCTGAAGTCGCTGCCGCCGCTGCGGCCGTCGTATCTGCCGCAGCGTCGTCGTCTGCTGCGGCACCTGCCAAGTCCGTGGTCGTCTCCACGCCCACCTACTGGGCCGAAGCCTGCAAGCACCTGATGAAGAAGGACCGGGTGATGAAGCGCCTGATCCCGCAGTTCGGCGATGCCGCGCTGCAGACCCAGGGCGATGCCTTCACCACCCTGGCGCGCTCCATCGTGGGCCAGCAGATCTCGGTGAAGGCCGCCCAGACCGTGTGGGAACGCTTTGCCAAGCTGCCGCGCAGCATGAAGCCGGCCAACGTGCTCAAGCTCAAGGTGGACGACATGCGCGCGGCCGGCCTGTCGGCCCGCAAGGTCGACTACCTGGTGGATCTGGCCCTGCACTTCGATGGCGGCAAGCTGCACGTGAAGGACTGGGCCTCGATGGACGACGAGGCCATCATCGCCGAGCTGGTGGCCATCCGCGGCATCGGCCGCTGGACGGCCGAGATGTTCCTGATCTTCTACCTGATGCGCCCGAATGTGCTGCCCCTTGACGACGTGGGCTTGATCAGCGGCATCAGCCACAACTACTTCTCGGGCGAAACGGTGAGCCGCAGCGAAGCCCGCGAAGTCGCCGAGGCCTGGAAGCCATGGGCCAGTGTGGCGACTTGGTATATTTGGCGGTCCATGGACCCCCAGCCAGTCGTCTCTTACTGAGCATTGGACAAGCGTCATACCAAACTCGTAACGCGTCGGTTACAGTGCGTGCCTCATTCATGGCACGCCGCCTTCCGGCGCGACCCAAGGAGAACAACGTTGGCGAAAAAGACCTTTCTGGATTTCGAGCAGCCGATTGCCGAACTCGAGACCAAAATTGAAGAACTGCGCTACGTGCAGACCGAGAGCGCCGTCGACATCTCGGAAGAGATCGACCAGCTGAGCAAGAAGAGCCAGCAGCTCACCAAGGACATCTACGCCGAGCTGTCGCCCTGGCAGATCACCAAGATCGCCCGCCACCCCGAGCGCCCCTACACGCTCGACTATGTGCGCGACATCTTCACCGACTTCGTCGAGCTGCACGGTGACCGCCACTATGCGGACGACCTGTCCATCGTGGGCGGGCTGGCGCGCTTCAACGGCCATGCCTGCATGGTGCTGGGCCACCAGAAGGGGCGCGACACCAAGGAGCGCGCGATGCGCAACTTCGGCATGAGCAAGCCCGAGGGCTACCGCAAGGCCCTGCGCCTGATGAAGACGGCCGAGAAGTTCAAGCTGCCCGTGTTCACCTTTGTCGACACGCCCGGCGCCTACCCCGGCATCGATGCCGAGGAGCGCGGCCAGTCCGAGGCCATCGGCCGCAACATCTTCGAGATGGCGCAGCTGGAAGTGCCCATCATCACCACCATCATCGGCGAAGGCGGCTCCGGCGGCGCGCTGGCCATCAGCGTGGCCGACCAGGTGGTGATGCTGCAGTACGCCATCTACTCCGTGATCAGCCCCGAGGGCTGCGCCTCCATCCTCTGGAAGACCAGCGAGAAGGCCCAGGAAGCGGCCGACGCCCTGGGCATCACCGCCCACCGCCTCAAGGCCCTGGGCCTGGTGGACAAGATTGTCAACGAGCCCGTGGGCGGTGGCCACCGTGACCACAAGCAGATGGCTGCCTTCTTGAAGCGTGCCCTGGGCGATGCTTTCCGCCAGGTGGCAGACCTCAAGACCAAGGATCTGCTGGAGCGCCGCTACGAGCGCCTGCAGAGCTACGGCCGCTACAGCGATACCAAGGCGGATGTGCGCTGAGCACCCGGCTGCCGACGCCTCCACTCCAACGGCCCCTCGCGGGCCGTTGTTGTTTTTACGCCCGGCGCAACCCGGGCGTGCCAGCCCTCTGGCGCCCCAGCCGTAACCGGATGTAGCATGGTGGGTCGCCGCCCGTTGGGTAGCGGGTAGATCCGAAGGGGGCAGCATGTCGTTCCTGAAGACTCTCAAGGGCCAGATCCTGCTGGTCTCCGTGGCCTGCCTGGTGGCGGGCCTGCTGGCCCTCACGGTGGCCAACTACCTCACGGCCCGATCCCAGGCCTATGCCTCGCTCACCGCGCAGTCGCAGGCCCTGGCCCACAGCCACATCGAAGCCCTGCGCGACTGGGCCCGCGGCAAGGCCACGGTGGTCGAGTCGGCCGCTGCCGCGCTCGACGATGCCGACGCCGCCAAGCCGCTGCTCATGCTGGCCAAGGCGGGCAACTTCCTGACCACCTACTTCGGCTATGCCGACAAGCGCACGGTGTTCTCGGAAAAGCAGAACCTGCCGCCCGACTACGACCCCACCTCGCGCCCCTGGTACAAGCAGGCCGCCGAGGCGCAGGCCACCATCCTCACCGCGCCGTACGCCGATGCGGGCGGCGCCGGCCTGGTGGTCACCTTTGCCAAGGCCGCACGCGAGGGGGCAGGCGTGAAGGCCGTGATGGCGGGCGACGTGTCGCTGTCGGCCGTGGTGGCCAACGTGGCATCGATCAAACCCACGCCGGCGAGCTATGCCTTCCTGGTGGGCAGCGACGGCAACATCATCGCCCACCCCGAGGTGAAGCTGGCGCTCAAGCCCGCGACCGACCTGGCCCCGTCGCTCACGGCCACGGCGCTGGCCGACATGGCCAAGCGCGCCGACCTCAATGCCGTGGACCTGCAGGGCCGGGCCATGCTGCTCACCGTGGCGCCCGTGACCGGCACGCCCTGGCTGCTGGCGATTGCGCTGGACCGGGGCGAGGGGCTGGCCGCCATCCGCACCATGCTGCAGGTGTCGCTGGGGGCGGGCATCGTGGTGCTGCTGGTGGCCCTGGTGGTGCTGGCGGGCATCCTCTCGCGGCGGTTGCGCCAGCTGACCCTGGTGCGCGACGCCATGCACGAGATCGGCGCAGGCGATGGCGACCTGTCGCGCCGCATCGACGCGCAGGGCGAGGACGAACTGGCGCAGATCGCCGCCAGCTTCAACAGCTTTGCAGGCAAGCTCTCGGGCGTGCTGGCGCAGATCCGTGATGCCAGCAACTCGGTGCGCGTGGCTGCCGAAGAGATCGCCACCGGCAACCACGACCTGAGCGGGCGCACCGAGCTCACCGCCTCGAGCCTGGAGGAGACGTCGGCCTCCATGCAGCAACTGACCGAAACCGTGCGCCACAACGCCGATGCGGCGCGCCAGGCCAACCAGCTCGTGGCCCAGGCCTCCAGCGTGGCGCGGCACGGCGGCTCGGTGGTGGGCAATGTGGTGAGCACCATGGACGAGATCAACGCCGCGTCGCGCAAGATCAGCGACATCATCGGCACCATCGACGGCATTGCCTTCCAGACCAACATCCTGGCGCTGAATGCGGCGGTGGAAGCTGCGCGTGCCGGCGAACAGGGTCGGGGCTTTGCCGTGGTGGCCAGCGAGGTGCGCAGCCTGGCGCAGCGCAGCGCCGAGGCGGCCAAGGAGATCAAGCAGCTGATCAGCGCCTCGGTGGCGCAGGTGGAGAACGGCTCGCGGCTGGTGCACGATGCCGGCGCCACGATGACCGACATCGTCAACTCGGTGCAGCGCGTGACCGACATCATGGCCGAGATCACCGCCTCCACCAACGAGCAGAGCACCAGCATCAACGAGGTGGGCCAGGCCGTCTCGCACCTGGACCAGATGACGCAGCAGAACGCGGCCCTGGTGGAGGAGAGCGCGGCGGCGGCGCAAAGCCTCAAGGACCAGTCGGTGCGGCTGTCGGAGGTGGTGGGCACCTTCCGGCTGTCGGCCGATGGCGGCGCGCATGCGGCACCGCGGCTGGCCGGGCCCGGCGGCTGAGCAGGGGCCGCGATAATCGGCAGCCATGCGCTGCCAGCCTGCCCCCTCCGTACACCGTGCCCCGCCCTGCGCAGGCCGGGCACCCGGGGCCTGGGCATGACCCAAACGTTCGAGGCCGCCATCACCGCCTTTGCGCCTGCGCTGCCCCTGGCCGTGGGCCTGAGCGGCGGAGCCGATTCCACCGCCCTGCTGCTGGCCTGCGCGCGGCGCTGGCCGGGGCAGGTGCGCGCCATCCACGTGCACCATGGGCTGCAGGCGGCGGCCGATGGCTTTGAGCAGCACTGCGCAGCGCTGTGCACCCGCCTGCAGGTGCCGCTGGTCGTGCAGCGCATCGATGCCCGGCCCGAGCCGGGCCAGAGCCCGGAAGATGCCGCGCGGCAGGGCCGCTATGCTGCCATCGACAACGCCCTGCTGCAGGCACCGGCCGTGCAGGGCGCGGCATCCGTCGCACTCGCCCAGCATGCCGACGACCAGGTGGAGACGCTGCTGCTGGCCCTGTCGCGCGGGGCCGGCGTGGCCGGGCTGGCCTCCATGCCCGCGCGGTGGCAGCGTGCCGGTCTGCCCTGGCACCGCCCGCTGCTGCAGGTACCCGGCCAGGCCGTGCGCGACTGGCTGCAGGCGCAGGGTGAGCGCTGGGTGGAGGACCCCACCAACGCGGACGAGCACTACACCCGCAACCGCATCCGCGCGCAGATCCTGCCCGTGCTTGAGGCTGCGTTCCCTGCGTTTCGCGATACCTTTGCCCGTTCGGCCGCCAACGCGGCGCAGGCCAGCGAATTGCTCGACGAAGTGGCCGTGGCCGACTTGGCCCAGGTGGGCGTGCCCCCGCAACTGGCCGCGCTGCAGGGCCTGGGGCGTGCGCGCCAGGCCAATGTGCTGCGCCACTGGCTGCGCAGCGTGCACCGCACCACGCCCAGTGCTGCGCAACTGGCCGAGCTGCTGGACCAGGTGCGCGCCTGCACCACGCGCGGCCACCGCATCCGCATCAAGGTGGGGGCGGGCTTCGTGGTGCGCTCGGGCACCGGGCTCGATTGGTACAATCCCCAGGTTTTGGTCCCTGGGGACTGATCCGTGTCTTCTGGATGAAACCCGCCCGTGGTTTCAAAACAGGACTGGGACCAGGCCCTGCTTTCCCATCTGCACGAAAAACAGCGGCGCGCCAAAACAGTGTCCAACCGGCGCCGTGGCAAGTGTTTCGTCACCCCAGAAATCCAATGGCATTGATCGTTCACAAATACGGCGGCACGTCGATGGGCTCCCCAGAGCGCATCCGCAACGTCGCCAAGCGCGTGGCCAAGTGGGCCCGCGCAGGCCACCAACTGGTGGTCGTGCCCAGCGCCATGAGTGGCGAAACCAACCGCCTGCTCGCCCTGGCCAAGGAACTCGCACCCCCGCGCGCCACCGAGGCGTACAACCGCGAGCTGGACATGCTGGCCTCCACCGGCGAGCAGGCCTCCTCGGCCCTGCTGGCGATTGCGCTGCAGACCGAAGGCATGGGCTCGGTGAGCTACGCTGGCTGGCAGGTGCCGATCCGCACCGACAGCAGCTACACCAAGGCGCGCATCGAGTCCATCGACGACCAGCGCGTGCGCGCCGACCTGGCCAACGGCAAGGTGGTGATCGTCACGGGTTTCCAGGGCATCGACGACGAAGGCAACATCACCACGCTCGGCCGTGGGGGATCGGACACCTCCGCCGTGGCCGTGGCCGCCGCGATGAAGGCCGATGAATGCCTGATCTACACCGACGTGGACGGCGTGTACACCACCGACCCCCGCGTCGTGCCCGAAGCGCGCCGCCTGCACACCGTCAGCTTCGAGGAAATGCTCGAAATGGCCAGCCTGGGCAGCAAGGTCCTGCAGATCCGCTCCGTGGAGTTCGCAGGCAAGTACAAGGTGCCCATGCGCGTGCTGTCGAGCTTCACGCCCTGGGACATCGACATCAACGAAGAAGCCAAGTCCGGCACGCTGATCACTTTTGAGGAAGACGAAAAAATGGAACAAGCCGTTGTATCCGGCATCGCATTCAACCGCGACGAGGCCAAGATCTCCGTGCTGGGCGTGCCCGACAAGCCAGGCATCGCCTACCAGATCCTGGGCGCCGTGGCCGATGCCAACATCGAAGTCGACGTGATCATCCAGAACCTGAGCAAGGACGGCAAGACCGACTTCAGCTTCACCGTGAACCGCGGCGACTATGCCCGCACGGTCGAGCTGCTCAAGGAAAAGGTCGTGCCCGAGCTGGGCGCGCAGGAAGTCGTGGGCGACGCCAAGATCTGCAAGGTCTCCATCGTCGGCATCGGCATGCGCAGCCACGTCGGCGTGGCCAGCAAGATGTTCCGCGTACTGAGCGAAGAGGGCATCAACATCCAGATGATCTCCACCTCGGAAATCAAGACCTCGGTCGTGATCGACGAAAAGTACGTCGAGCTGGCCGTGCGCGCGCTGCACAAGGCCTTCGAGCTGGACCAGCCGGTCGCCTGATCGACCCATCAGCCCCCAACTCGGCTGAAGTGCCCCAAAAATGGGGCATAATAGCTGGATTGGAAACGTGACCGAGTGGCCGAAGGTGCTCCCCTGCTAAGGGAGTATGGGGTGTAGAGCCTCATCGAGGGTTCGAATCCCTCCGTTTCCGCCAAACATGAACCCCTAAGTGATTTATTGCTTAGGGGTTTTTTGTTTGTGCGGCCGGGAAGTGAGTGGGCCCGCGCCAATATCGGGGGCAGCAGGCCCTGCGATCGAGGTGTTCACAGCTGCATGCCTCGCTGAGGGCCGGGTGCCATCCTTCACATGCCTGTGGAGTTCAAGCGCCTCGACGGCACGCCCGTGCAGGTTGACTTGCAGTGCAAGGCCCTGCGCAAGACAAGACGCAGTGGTCCACGCTGAAGGACGATGTGCAGCGCGCCGCCCTGCACGCCGTGAAGGCCGAAGTCCCCGCCGCAGCCTGGGCGCCCGCGTCAACCCTGGCGACCACTCCCGACATGGGCAAGCTGGGGTTGTTGGACAAGGAATGACAGGATCTGCATGACAACCTGCAGGTGAATGGGGAATCGGTCCTGCTCACCATCCGAGAGTTTGAGCCGAGCCCTCGAAGCCGTGAGCGGCTACCATGCCTTTTTTAACCGAGGAGGAGATATGCGAATTTTGATGGGTGCACTTGTGGCGGTGTTGGTTGCGGGGTGTTTGCAGAAGGAGGGGGAGGACCTCACTGCAAAGTTGCCCGCTCCTGCCGCAGACACCAGCACACCAGATCGCGCCATCAAGTCCTATTGGGCGATGCGCGACTGGTACATCAATATCAGTCACGCCGACCACACCCAGCGCCAATCTTCTCCAGCCGAGAAAAAGAAACGGGAATTGGAAGATCTGCTGGTGAGCGAGGAAATCAACAAGGAGAGCCGCACTCCTTGGCGAAGAGAGACATTCGAGAGGACCATCAAAGAAGTCAAAACAGAAACTGAGTCGCGCGCAGTCGTGCTGGTGAACATAAAGAACAACACGCAACTTGCTCCGGACGAAGTGCCGGACAGCTTTGATCGTAAGCGCCGCGACGAGGGTGAAATGTACAAATATGTGCTTGAAAAGTTTGGCTCAAATTGGAAGGTGGCTGAGATTTCCAGTTACCGCGACTACAAAAAAGACTGGGACGTGACTCGCCCAAGCAAGCGGCCGGTTCCTTCCATGACGTACTCGGCTCAATAGAGCACATTGAAGTTGCCGGTCAACGGCATGTAGTTCATAAAACCGCCTTTGGGCGGTTTGCTGGGATGTGCTGGAATATGCCGGGTTAGGGTCCGAATCCCTCCGTTTACGCCAAAAAAAGGAAACCCCACGCAGTTGATCTGCTTGGGGTTTTTTTGTTGTTTGGCCTGGATGGGGTGTTGGTGTTTCTGTAGCGCGTTGACAGCAGTCAAGGCGCATCCTGTCTGGCAGATTACCTGCCTGGTGCCCAGGAAGCCGGGAATCTACCGGAGCAGCATGAACCAGAGCAGCGGCCCCAGGATGAGGGCGCAGGAGCCGCTGAGGACGGCTTCGGCTTTCGGGGTGAAGCGCCCCGAGGTCTGGGCGACCTGCTGGACCAGCCAGCCTACACCGCTGCTCAATGCAAGCAGGTAGGCCAGGTTCAGCACGCCGACCAAGGCCACGGAAGCCCGTGGCATGTCCATCGCCGCAAAGGCAATGGCTGGAACGAAACAGATGGCCACCACGATCCAACGCATGGTTTCCCCCTTTTTGAACGCGCTTCATTGTCGCTACCGCTGGGGCGTCTGACCATCACCGATTCGGGGGATGGGGCGCACCGGCGGGACCGACAGGCCTGTGCCCCGGCCTGCCGACAAATGGGTACATTTCCCAGGGGCCCGAATCCTGCCAACCAGGAAATCCCGCCGGCGGTGCCGATACCAACAAGGACAAAGAGGGAATGTTGAAAAGCAAGTTCATGCGCTGGATCTGCCTGTTGCCAGCCGCCTTCGCGGCCGCGTTTGTGGCGCAGCGCCTGACAAAGTTCATCAGTGCCTGGCAGATGGGCCACGGCATGCTTGGCACGCTGCTCATCGAGCTGGGGTCCGGCGCGATGCTGGGTGCGGTGTTCGTGCTGGCCGGGGTGGCGATGGCGCCTTCGCACCGCCGGCAGGTGGCGATGGCGCTTTTCACCATCGTGGCCATCGTCTTCGGGATCACCGTTTTCACCGCGCTCCTGTTCGAGGGGGAGCTGTGGGTGTATGCGAACGGGACGGCCATGCTTGTGGGGGCGCTGGTGGTGGCGTACCCGCGGATTGCGGCCTCCGGCGCTGCGCGCAGGGCGTGAACCACGCGGGTGTTGTGTGCCAGGTTGACAAGAAAATGCTTGCCAGTCGGCTGCAGGAGGCGCAAGGTATCGGTGTTGAAGGATCTCCCCCAAGTCTGCGCGGGGCCAAAAATCCATAAAAAATGATTGGTGCAGACGGCCAGTGAAGGTTGGCTGGCAAGGAAGGGTCTGGGGCAAATCACGCTGCAGACCGGCGTTGGCCGGCGGATTGCGCGCATGCGCGCCCAACACAGGGAGAACCTCGCGATGAATTTCCTGCAAAGTCTGACCATCAAGACGCGCCTGGCCATCGGCTACGCCGTCCTCGCATTCGCCCTTGTCCTGGTGGCGATCATGGGCATACGCGGGCAGTCGCTCACCCAGCAGAACCTGGAGGTCCAGGTCAACCACCTGGAGGTGATCAAGGGCCTGGGCAACAGCGTGCTCGATGCTGCCAATGCCAGGGCCGTGTCGGCGCGCAACCTGGTGATCGCCAGTTCCAAGCCCGATGAGGTTGCAGAGATCAAGCTGATCGGCACGGCCCATGAGGCCGTGGGCAAGGGGCTCAAGAACCTGGAGGAGGCCTTGAAGAAGGCGCCGCCCGAGGCGGCCGAGCCGCTGCAAAAGCTGCTGGCCCAGATCAAGGAAACCGAGGCGGCCTATGGCCCCATCGCCCTGGAGATCACCCGCCTGGCGAGTGTGGGCGAGAAGGACACGGCGATCAAGAAAATCAATGCCGAATGCCGGCCGCTGCTGACCCGGCTGGTGGGCAACCTCGACGCCTTCCTGGCAGAGACCGACAAGATCAGCCAGCAGGCCATCGAGCGCTCGATGCGCCAGTTCGAATCCCTGCGCATGCAGCTCATCGTGCTGAGCGTGGCCGTGGTCCTCTTTGCGGTGGTGCTCGGCTACCTCACCACGCGCTCCATCATCGGGCCACTGGGTGAGGCCGGCGCCGCGACCCAGGAGTTTGCCCAGGGCAACCTGGCGCGTCCGCTGGTGGCCCGGGGTAATGACGAGATCGCCTCGCTCGTCGCCGCCATGGAGGACATGCGCCAGAGCCTCTCGGGCCTGGTGGCCGGTGTGCGCGAGGGGTCGATGAGCGTGTCTACCGCCAGTTCGGAGATCGCCCAGGGCAACCAGAACCTGTCCACCCGCACCGAGCAGCAGGCCAGCGCCCTGCAGCAGACGGCCGCCTCGATGGAGGAGCTGGGCTCCACCGTCCGGCAGAACGCGGACAACGCCGTCAACGCCAACAAGCTGGCGCATTCGGCCTCCACCATCGCGCAGCAGGGCGGCGAGGTGGTGGCCCAGGTGGTGGAGACCATGAAGGGCATCAACGATTCGAGCCGCAAGATCAACGACATCATCAGCGTGATCGACGGCATCGCCTTCCAGACCAACATCCTGGCGCTGAATGCCGCCGTGGAGGCCGCCCGCGCGGGCGACCAGGGGCGCGGCTTTGCGGTGGTGGCCGGCGAGGTGCGCACCCTGGCCCAGCGCAGCGCCCAGGCGGCCAAGGAGATCAAGCAGCTCATCACCGAGAGCGTGGGCCGCGTGGAGCATGGCACGGCCCTGGTGGACAAGGCCGGCACCACCATGGGCGAGGTGGTGGCCAGTATCGGCAGCGTGACGCGCCTCATGGGCGAGATCAGCGCCGCGAGCTCGGAGCAGAGCTCGGGCGTGTCGCAGGTCGGCGAGGCCGTCACGCTGATGGACCAGGCCACGCAGCAGAATGCGGCGCTGGTGGAAGAGATGGCGGCCGCTGCATCCAGCCTGCGCACCCAGGCCGACGACCTGGTGAAGTCGGTCTCGGTGTTCAAGATCGACGGCAGCGGGCAGCAGCCGCAACTGCTGCTGCACTGACATCGGTGCGATGCCGGGGCCGTGCTGTTCGGCCTGGGCGGCACCGACCCTGCAGACCCTGTCGCCCTGCCCGCCAAGGTGAGGCGGGTCGTGGCCATCTGCACGCTGGCCGCGGCAGCCGAGCTGCTGCGCCAGACATGCGCCTACCAGAAGTACCTGTACGTGGACATCCGCAATGGCGTGGCCATCACCGACTGCTGGGATGGCATCACCGGCGACGTCGCGCACCCCAGCCAGGCCTACAGCATCCAGATCTTCACCCACGTTGCGCGCACCATTGCGGGGATCTGGTGCGGCGTGCGGGCCCTGGATCAACCGCCCGCGCCATGCATCTCCTGCAGGCGGCGCTTCTCGGCATCGTCCATGCCCAGGAACTCGCCCTGCACCTGCTCCCGGGTCTTGGCTGGGGCCGTCCTGGGTTCGGGCAGTGCGATGCCGCGCGAGAGCAGGACCAAGGTGCCGTCCTGGCGCGCGGCCTCGATCTCGCCGAGCACTTCGCTGCGCTGGCGGCTGCTGGCCGGCTGGTGGTCGGGGTGCTGGGTGTAGCCGATCTCGCCGCCGGCAGCGTGGTACACGGCCGAGGCCTGAACGGGGGCGGTGATGGCCAGTGCGGCCAGCGACAGGAAGAGGGCGTTGCGTGCGGTGGTCATGGTCATGGGTTGGGTCCTTTCGGTGGGTTGCTTGGGTGGATGGATGGCCTCACTGTAGGAAGCCGCCACCGTCCAAACCCCCACGCGCAGATGACGAATTTGTAATCTGCGCCCGGGCCCGGTTCTTCGACAATCCGGGCATGAAAATTCTGCTCATCGAGGACGAGGTCAAGCTCGCGCAGTACCTGCGCAAGGGGCTCACCGAGGCGGGCCATGTGGTCGACGTCGCGCACGATGGCGTCGATGGCCTGCACCTGGCGCTGGAGGGCGACCATGCGGTGCTGGTGCTGGATGTGATGCTCCCGGGCATCGACGGCCTGAGCCTGCTGGCCGCGCTGCGCAAGACGCGCCAGACCCCCGTGCTCATGCTGACCGCCCGCGTCGGCGTGGACGACCGCGTGCGCGGCCTGCAGACCGGGGCGGACGACTACCTGGTCAAGCCCTTCGCGTTCTCGGAGCTGGTGGCGCGCATCGAGGCCATCACGCGGCGCGGCCCGGCCGGCGTGCCAGCGGCCCAGGCCCAGGCCCTGCTGCAACTGGCCGACCTGGAGCTCGACCTGCTGCGCCGCAAGGCCACGCGTGCCGGCCAGCGGCTGGACCTGACAGCGCAGGAGTTCCTCCTGCTCACGCTGTTTATGCGGCGCCAGGGCGAGGTGCTGTCGCGCACCGAGATCGCCTCGCAGGTCTGGGACATGAACTTCGACAGCGAGACCAACGTGGTCGAGGTGGCCGTGCGCAGGCTGCGCAGCAAGATGGACGTGCCGTTCCCGGCACCGCTGCTGCACACCATCCGCGGCATGGGCTATGTGCTGGAGGCGCGCGCGCCATGACGCATGGCGCGCTGGTGCTGCTGCCGCCGCGCTCGCTGCGCAGCCGGCTGTCGTGGTGGCTGGCGGTGCAGAGCCTGGCCGGGCTGGGCGCCGTGTGCCTGGTGGTCTACCTGGTCACGGCGGCGGGCTTCGGGGCGCGGCAGGACGATGCGCTGCGGCAGAAAGAGGGCATCCTGCGGCACCTGCTGGCCGGCGAAGAAGGGCACCCCGGTGCCACGGCCCAGGGCCGCCATGCGCTCGACGATTTTCTGGCCGGGCACGAGAACTTCCGCCTGCAGGTCACCACCGCCGATGGACAGCGGATGTACCCCACCGCGCCCGGCGCGGCCCCGTTCGCCGCCTCGCGCGAGCTGCGCTTCGAGGTGGCGCGCGCAGCCGGGGCCCCGCTGCAGGTGTTGCTGCGCATCGACGTGCAGCCCGACCAGGCACTGCTGCACCGCCTGGCCATCACGCTCGCGCTGGCAGCGCTGGCCGGCACCGTGGTGGTGTCCCTCGGCGGCTTCGTGCTGGTGCACCTGGGCCTGGCGCCCGTGCGCCAGATGGCGGCGCAGACGCGGGAGCTCTCGGCCCGTACGCTGCACCAGCGGCTCGACGGCACCGGCCAGCCGGCCGAGCTGCAGCCGCTGGTCGGGCAGTTCAACGCGCTGCTGGGCCGGCTGGAGAAGGCCTATGCCCAGATGGAAGGCTTCAACGCCGATGTGGCGCACGAGCTGTGCACGCCACTGGCCACGCTGCTGGCCAACAACGAGCTGGCGCTGCGCTCGCTGGGGCGGGGCGGCCGGGAGGCGAGCGAGGCGGGTGAGGTGGCCGAGGTGCTGTCCTCCAACCTCGAGGAGCTGCAGCGCCTCACCGGCATCGTGAGCGACATGCTGTTCCTGTCGCAGGCCGACCGGGGCGCACGCGCGCGCCGCGCGCCGGTGGCCAGCCTCGCGGCCGTCGCCGCGCAGGTGGCCGACTACCACGAGGCGGCGCTGCAGGAGGCGGGGCTCGCGCTGCAGGTCGTGGGCGATGCCGCGGGCGACTTCGACGTGCCGCTGCTGCACCGCGCCCTGTCCAACCTGATCGGCAATGCCACGCGCTACGCGCTGCACGGCAGCATGGTGCGCGTCTGCATAGCGCGCTTGCCCGATGGCGCAGTGGAACTGGTGGTGGAGAACCTGGGGCCCAGGGTCGAGCCCGAGGTGCTGGCGCGCCTGTTCGACCGCTTCTACCGCGCCGACCCTGCGCGCAGCCACAGCCAGGCCAACCATGGCCTGGGCCTGGCCATCACCGACGCGATCGCGCGCATGCATGGTGGGCGCACGCTGGCCACGTCGGTGGGGGGCCTCACGCGCATCGGGATGGTGCTGCCGTTGGCGTGTGTCACTGGCTCGCCGTAATGCCCCCATCGATGTACAGCACCTGCCCGGTGACGAACGAGGCCGCGGGGCTGGTGAAGAACACGGCCGCGCCGGCCACGTCCTTGGGGTCGGCCACGCGGCCCAGGGGGATGCGGCCCAGCACCTGGGCGCGGGTTTCGGGGTTCTCCAGCCAGTGGCGGGCCATCTCGGTGCGCACCACGGTGGGGGCGATGCCGTTGACCGTGATGGCGTGCGGCGCCAGTTCGCTCGCATGCTGGCGTATCAGCAGGGTGAGGGCACCCTTGCTCGCGCAGTAGGCCGAATAGCCCCGGCCGCGCAGCCCCAGTTGCGCGCGCACCGACAGCAGATGCACCTGGCTGCCACCCTGGCCGCCCGCGATCTGATGGCGCGCCGTGGCCTGGGCGAGGAACATGGCGGACTTGAGGTTCACCTGCATCACCTCGTCGAAGGCCTCCTCGGTGACTTCCAGCAGCGATTCCTCGCGCTGCATGCCCACGCAGTTGGCGAGGATGTCCAGCCGCCCGAAGTGCGTGGCCACGGCGTCCACGCTCTCGCGGATGTCCTGCACGGAGTGCGCGTCCATGGCCAGGCCCAGGGCCTGGTGGCCTGCGGCCTGCAGCTCGCTGGCCAGTGCCTGCGCGCGCGCGGCATCGCGGCCCGAGATGGCCACCTTCGCACCGGCCAGGGCCAGCGCCCAGGCGATGGCCTCGCCGATGCCGCCGTAGCCGCCCGGCACATAGGCCACCTTGCCGGCCAGGTCGAACAGGCCCGAAAGCTCTTGCGTGAAGGCGATGCGCGGCGTGATGCCCTGGTCCGCCGTGTCGTTGGCTGCCATGCGTCAGTCCATCAGCAGGCCACCGTTGAGATCGACGATCTCCCCGGTGATGAAGCCGGCCAGCGGCGATGCGAGGAAGCGCACCACGTGGGCGAACTCCTCGGGCTCGCAAAAGCGCCCCACGGGGATGTCGCGCAGCAGCTTCTGGCGTTGCTCCTCGTCGAGCTGCTCGGTGATCATGGGCGTCTTCACGTAGGCGGGAGAAATGCCGTTGGCCGTGACGCCGAAGGACGCCAGCTCGCGCGCGAGTGAAAACGTCAGCGAGGTCATGGCCCCCTTCGACACCGAGTACGCCGTGCCCGCCGTGAGCCCGCCGGTCTTGGCGGCCAGCGAGCAGGTGTTGATGATGCGGCCGAAGCGCTGCGCCTTCATGGCGGGCACCACGCACTGCGCCAGGTAGAAGGCGCCATCGAGGTTGGCGCCCAGCACATGGCGCCACTCGGCGGGGCTGGTGGCCTCGGCCTTGTTGTTGGAGAGCACGCCAGCGTTGTTGAGCAGGATGTCCACCGGCCCCAGCGCGCGTTCGATGGCGGCATGGCCGGCCTGCACGGCGGCCGCATCGCTGATGTCGAAGGCGAAGGGCAGGGCGCGCGGGCCCAGCGCGGTGGCCAGCTCGGCCGTGCGTTTCTCGTTCACGTCCACCAGGGCCACCTTGCAGCCGTCTTCGAGCAGCACCTTCACGGCCGCCAGGCCCATGGTGCCCGCGGCACCGGTGACGATGGCCACCTTGTCTTTCAGGGGTTCAGACATCCAGCACACTCTTCTTTCCGAACAGGCCACGGGAGCGGAAGGTCACCACGGCAATGAACAACAGGTACATGGACATCAGCGACCACTCCGAAGCATACGCCCCGGTCAGCCCCACGACCATGCCCACCATGAGGCCGGCGATCACGGCCCCCCAGAGCGAGCCCACGCCGCCCAGCACGATGATCAGGAAGGCGGGCACCACCGCGTCCACCCCGACGTGCGGGCGGATGCCCCAGATGGGCGCCATCACCACCCCGGCAATCGCCGCCAGGCCCACGCCGATGCCGAACACCAGGAGCCGCAGGCGCTTGAGGTTGATGCCCAGCGCGCGCACCATCTCGCTGTCGTGCGCGCCGGCCTTGATGATGGCGCCGTAGGGCGTGCGCTCCAGAAACAGCCACAGCGCCAGGATCATCAGCACCGCGAAGCCGCTGGCGAAGAAGCGGTACTTCGAGTAGATCAGGTCGCCGAGCAGGAAGGCGCCCGAGATCGCGGCGGGCAGGGCCAACTGCTTCTCGTTGGAGCCCCACACCAGGCGGATGGTCTCCTCGATCACCAGCGCCGCGCCAAAGGTCAGCAGCAGCCCATACAGCGGGTCGCGCCCGTAGGTGCGGCGCATGCACAGCTCCAGCAGCATGCCGAACAGGCCCACGAACACCGGCGCCAGCAGCAGCGCCACCAGGTAGCGCGTCTCGATCGGCAGGGCCATGTACCAGGCCTGCAGGCCCGGGAACCAGCCCAGCTGGGGCGAAACGAAGAACAGCGCCACGTACATGCCCAAAGCGAACAGCGAGCCGTGCGCCAGGTTGATGGTCTCCATGACCCCGACGATGAGCATGAAGCCCAGCGCGATCAGCGCGAACAGCAGCCCCAGCGAGATGCCGTTGACCAGGTGCGGCAGCAATTGAAAAAGCCAGTCCATGGAGGTCCTAGGGTTCGTAGGTGGGAGTCGCTGCGTACGACTCGAGTTGGCAGGTGCGCAGGCTGTCGCGGTCTTGCACTTCCTCGGGCCGCTGCTGGCCCAGGATGCGGAAGGTGTCGTCCGGTTCGCGCGGCTGGGTGTTGTAGGCGGCCATGTAGATGGTCTGCTGCAGCTGGTGCGTTGCGGGGTTCATCCAGGCGTCGTAGTGCTGCATGCGCTGCGCCGCGGGGATGCGCAGCGCCTCCAGCTCCTTGATGAGCCGGATGTTGTTCGTGCCGCCCACCCGCTCGATGGACCGCAGCAGCTCGCGCGTGGCCATGTAGCCGTTGTAGAAGACATTGCCCGGCTTGCGGATGCGGTAGCCGGGGTTGGCCTTCTCGTAGCGGGCGTTGAAGTCGGCGATGCCGGCCAGGCGCATGCCCCAGTACCAGGTGGTGCCGAAGATGCCGAACAGCGCCTCGGGCCCCGCGCTGTACACGTCGGGCCAGTCCTGCTGGTTGTTGATCCAGCCGAAGGCGCGGTCCATGCGGGCGCTGCGAACCTGCTCGCGCAGGGCCTTGACATCGTCGCCGCCCACGGCAGTCGCGATCACGCCGGGCTTGACCTGGCGGATGCGCTCCAGCTGGGCCGAGAAATCACGCGTGTTCTGGGGCACGACCAGCTCTTGCACGATGGTGCCGCCGTTGCCTTCGACGATGGCGCGGATGCCCTTGGCGGTGTTGTGGCCCCAGGCATAGTCGCTGGTGATCAGCGCCCACTCGCGGCCAAAGCCGGTCATGGCGCCGCGCACGATGGAGGTGGAGAAGTTGGTGCCGTTGCCGTCCCAGACGAACTTGGTGCGGTGGCAGTCCTTGCCGGCCTCGGTGGGCGAACTCGAATTGGTGTTGAAGTAGATGCAGCCGTGCTGCTGGGCCACGGTCGAGATCGCGCTGGCAGCACCGGAATGCACGGCACCGATGAGGAAGGCGCACTCCTGTTGCGCGACCATGTGGCGGGCCACGGCCGCGGCCTTCGCGGCGTCGCCGCCGGTGTCGGCATGCACCGTCTCGATGCGGCGGCCCAGCACGCCGCCGCGCTCGTTGGCCTCGTGCACCGCCATCAGGATGCCGCGCTGCTCGTCCTGCCCGCTGGCTCCGTACTGGCCGGTGTCGTCGGTGGTCAGGCCGAGCAGGAGCGGCTTCTTGCCGCGCGCCTGGGCCCAGGCGTGGTGGGCCTGCCACGGCCCCATGGCGCCGAGCACGGCCGCTGCCGCGCCGCGGACCAGCCGCCGCCGGGTGATGCTGCTACTGCTGCTCATGGCGTGCGGACTCAGGCCTCGTAGCTGGGTGTGGCCTCGTAGCTCTCGAGCTTGCAGGCGCCGGCCGCATCCTTGTCCACCACCTCCTGGGGTTCGATCTGCGAGAGGATCTTGAAGATGTCGTCCTTCTCGGCCGGCTGGTCGTTGTAGCTGGCCATGTAGATGGTCTGCTGGCACTGGTGCGTCACCGGGTCCATCCAGGCGTCGAAGTGCTGCAGCCGGTCGGCAGCCGCCATCTTGCGGCCCTCGAGCTTCTTGATGATGGCGATGTTGTTGGTGGTGCCGGCCTCTTCCACGCAGCGCAACAGCTCGCGCGTGGCCATGTAGGCGTTGTGGTACACGTTGCCCGGCACGCGGATGGCCATGCCCGGGAACTGCTTCTGGTAGGCAGCCACGAACTCGCGCACGCCTGGCAGGTTCAGTCGGTAGTACCAGGTGGTGCCGAACACGCCGAAGATCGCATCCGGCCCCAGGCCGTACACGTCGGGCCAGTCCTGCTGGTTGTTGATCCAGGCCATGCTGGTGTTCATCTTCAGCTGCACCACCTGCTGGCGCAGCGCCTTGATGTCGTCGCCGCCCACGGCGGTGGCCACCACCTGGGGCTTGAGCTGCTGCAGCTTGAGCAGGTAGGCCGAGAAGTCGCGCGTGTTCTGCGGCACCATCAGCTCTTCGATGATGCGCCCGCCGTTGGCCTCCACCGCGGCGCGTGTGGCCTTGGCCGTGCTGTGGCCCCAGACGTAGTCGTTGGTCAGCAGCACCCAGTTGCGGCCGCTGGCCTTGATGGCGTTCTTGACGATGGCGTTCGAGAAATTGGTGCCGTTGCCGTCCCACACGAACTTGGTGCGGTGGCAGTCCTTGCCGGCCTCGGTGGGCGAGCTCGAATTGGTGTTGAGGAACACCGTGCCGTACTTCTGCGCCACCTGCGAGATGGCGTTGGACACGCCCGAGTGCACCGCGCCGATGAGGAAGGCCGCGTCGTTGCGCGTGATCATGCGCTCGGCGATGCGCGAGCCCGTGGCGGGCGTGGTTTCGGTGTCCATGTGGATGGCCTCGATGCGCCGGCCCAGCACGCCGCCCCGGTCGTTGAACTCCTTGATGGCCATCATCGCGCCCAGCCGCTCCTCGCCGCCCGAGGCCGCGTACAGGCCCGAGGCGTCCATCGTCAGGCCGATGACCAGCGGCTTCTTCTGCGCCGTCTGCGCCCAGGCGTGGTGGTGCTTCCATGGCCCGTAGAAGGGGGCCGCGCCGTACAGACCGGCCCCCGCGAGGGCCAGGGCCGACTGCTTGAGCAGCGAGCGGCGCGATGAAATGCTGTCCTTGGAATCGCTCATGGTTGTCTCCTTCGGGTGGCGGGTGCCTGTTGTGTGTCTTGCGGGGATCGAATCAGCGGGGAACGATGGCCACGGCGTTGGCCTGCTCCTGGGCCTCGAACAGCGAGGCGATCAGCTTGTCGCCGAAGCCCAGGTTCACGGCCTGCACGAAGCTCTGGTGCGCGGCCTCGCCCATGAAGCTCGCCACCGGCAGCATCTCGGCCAGGTGGGTGTAGTAGCGCAGGTCCTTGCGGGCGTTGGAGATGCCGAACTTGAAGCCGGTGACGTCGCCGTTCTGCAGCGTCTCCTTGGTCATCATCTGGAAGATGCCGCAGTTCACGCCGCCGGCCGTGACCACGCTGTAGAGCTTGTTCAGGTCCAGCCCCGACTTGGCCGCCACCGCGAAGGCCTCGGCGATGCAGGCGGCGAAGCTCATGGCCATCATGTTGTTCACGAGCTTGAGCACATGGCCGTGGCCGGGCGGGCCGACGTGGAAGATGTTCTCGCAGAAGGCCTTGAGCACTGGCTCCAGCGTGGCGAAGTCCTCGGCGTCGGCGCCCACCATGGTGTTCAGGCGGCCTTCCTCGGCCTCCTTGGGCGTGCGTGCCAGCGGTGCGTCGATGAGCTTCACGCCGCGCGCCGCCAGGTCGGCGCGGATGCGCGCGCTCGACTCGGGCTCGGCGGTGGAGGTGTCCACCACCAAGAGGCCTTCGCGTGCCGCCTCCAGCAGGCCGTCCTTGCCGTAGACGATCTCTTCGACCTGGGGCGAGCCGGTCACGCAGAGGAAGACGATGTCGCTTCGGCGGGCGCAGTCGGCATTGCTGGTGGCTTCCTTGGCACCGGCCTCCAGCAGGTCCGCCAGGTTGGCACGGTTGCGGTTGGCCTTGAAGGTCAGCGCGTAGCCCTTGGACAGCAGGTTCTTCGCCATGCCGTGGCCCATCATGCCGATGCCGATGAAGCCGATGTTCGGTGTAGTCATATGTGTGTGTTCCTTGGTCAAAAAATGGCGCTGACGGACTCGGACATGCCTGCACGGGCTTCGTCCCACAGGACGACCAGGCGGGCATAGCGGCTGGCGATGTCGTCGATCACCTGGGCATCGCTGATCTGGCCCGCGAACCAGCGGTCCGCGGCCTCGGCGAAGATCGTGCGGCCCACCGCGAAGCCCCGGCACACGGGGTGTGCGGCGGCGATGCGAAAGCTGCGCGACAGGGTTTCCTCGCTCGCCTCCAACCCCAGCATCAGCACGCCGCGGCAGTGGGCGTCGTTGCGCGCGATGGTGCGGCTGATCTCCTCCCACTCGGCATCGCTCTCGGCCGGGGGCAGCTTCCACCACTCCGGGCGCAGGCCGGCCGCGTACATCTGTTCCAGCGTGCGGCTCAGCGTGGATGCATCGCGCTGCATCTCGCGCGGCGGTATCGCCTCGATCAGGAATTCGTGCTGCGTGGCATGGCTGGCCGCTTGCAGCTCCAGCAACCGGGCGATCTGAGCCTGGCGCAGCTCCTGGGTGTCGTCGGGGTGCCAGTAGAGCAGGCACTTGGCCACATGCTCGGCGGGCCAGCTGCGCATCTCGATGGCCAGGTGCTCCCCGGCCTCGAAGGCCAGCGGGCGCGAGCCTGGCAGCTCCACCGGCCGGCCCACCCACCAGCCCTTGCCGGTGAGCGAGGGCAGCACGTCCTCGCCGAAGCGGCCATCGAGCAGCACGCCGGCACCCACGTGCGTGCCGGCGCCGTTGCGCGCGCCCTGGGCCACGAGTTGCTTGAAGGTGCGGATGCGGGCTTCGCCCTGCCCGTGGCGTGCGGCGATTTCTTCGATCTGCGAGCGGTGGTCGAATGCCAGCACCACCAGCTCGCTCCAGCGGCGCGTGCGCGTGGTGCTGCGGTGCAGGTGCTCGAGCACCGGGTCTTCGCGCAGGCGGCGCGTGGGCGAGCCGTGCTGCAGGAAGTGCTGCAGCTCTTGCCAACTGGCCATGGCCGGCGAGCAGCCGTGGCGCGAGACCACGATGGCGCCACAGGCGTTGGCCCAGGCGCAGCACAGGGACAGCGGTTCGTCCTTGAGCCAGCCGCGCAGAAAGCCGGCCATGAAGGCATCGCCCGCGCCCAGCACGTTGAACACCTCGACCGGGAAGCCAGGGCCCTTGAGTCCGTCCTCCAGGCTGTCCGGGATGGCCCGGTCGAAGGCCACGCAGCCCATGGGGCCGCGCTTGACCACGAGCAGGCCCGGGGTGAGTTCGCGCAGCCGGCGCAGCGCCTGCAAGGTGTCGGTGCTGCCCCCGGCGATGTGGATCTCTTCCTCGGTGCCCACCACCAGGTCGCAGTCGGCGATCACGCCCTGCAGGTGCGCCGTGACCTTGTCGTCCGCCACGAAGCGCTGCTCGCCCATGCCGGGGCTGGTCAGGCCCCAGAGCACGGGGCGGTAGTCGATGTCGAGCACGGTGCGCGTGCCGCGCTCGCGCGCCAGCGCAATCGCCCGGCGGCAGGCCTCGAAGGTCCTGGGCTGCGACAGGTGCGTGCCCGACAGCAGCAGCGCCGTGGCCGATGCGATAAAGTCGCCGTCCACGTCCTCGGCCGTGAGCGCCATGTCGGCGCAGTGGTCGCGGTAGAACACCAGGGGAAAGGTCTCGCGGTCCTGGATGCCCAGGAACACCAGCCCCGTGAGGCGCCGGGGGTCGGTGGTCACGTGGCTGGTGTCCACGCCTTCGGCGGCCAGGGCCTCGCGCACGAAGCGGCCGTGGTGCTCGTCCCCCACGCGGGTCAGCATGGCGGGCCTCAGGCCCAGGCGTGCCACGCCGACCGCGGTGTTGGCGGGCGAGCCGCCCAGGTACTTGCTGAAGCTCTGCATGTCTTCCAGGCGGCCACCGATCTGCTCGCCGTACAGGTCGACGGCGGCGCGGCCCATGCAGACCACGTCCAGCCGGCGGGGGGATGGATTGCTCATGTGCGGGTCTTTCGTGCAGTGCGCTGCTGGGGCGCGGTTTTTTCGGCCAGGTGGTGGCCGGTGCTCATGACCAGCGCTTGTGCCAGGCACATGGGCGCGACCAGGGAGCGAAACGGTTTGGAGGAGTCGTCCGCCAGCTCGAAGCAGACCTTGGATGGCTCCACCAGCGGCGACAGCGGCCCGTCGGTAATGGCGATCACCGCCACGCCGCGGCGGCTGCAGGTCTGCGCAGCGTGCACCACGTCGGGCGAATAGCTGCGAAAGCTCGCCACCAGCAGCACGTCGTTCTTGTCGACGGAGCGCAGGTTCTCGTCGAGCATGCCGCCGGCACCGTCCAGCAGGTGGGTCTTGAGCTCGAGCTGGCCGAGCGCATAGCTCAGGTAGCAGGCGATGGGGAAGGCGCGCCGCTGGGCCAGCACGTGCACACGGCTGGCGGCGGCCACCAGCTTCACGGCGGCGCGCAGGTCGGCCTCGCGCACGGCTTCTTCCAGGTGCCCCAGCTCGGTCATGGAGTCGCTGGTCAGCTGGTGCAGCACCCCGGCAGGGGCGCGCTGCCCCGTGACCTGCTGGCGGCGCAACTGGTCGATGCGCTCGCGGTAGGTGGCCGAGCGCTCCACCAGGTGCCCGCGGAACACCTGCTGCATGTCGGAGAAGCCCTTGTAGCCGAGCGCATTGGCAAAGCGGATCATGGCCGAGGGCTGCACCTCGGTGGCCTCGGCCAGCGCGGCCACCGTGCCCAGCGCCAGGTCCTGCGGCTTTTCTAGCGCGAAGCGCGCGATGCGCTGCAGCTGCTTGGACATGTCGGGGTAGGCGCGCGCAATCGCGTCCTTGAGCTCGTCGTAGGTGGTGGCGCTGTCCATAGATCGTCGGGTGCCTGCTGGTGGGTATCGGGAAAGTACTAGAACGAAAATTCTTGTGTGATCGAATATTAGAACGTACATTCTGTTTTCACAAGCCAATTCGAACAAGGGTTTTCCCGCCATGCAATTCGTTCCTGGTCGATCCCGGGTGCTGCCAGCCCCGTTGCTCATCACGCTGGCCGTGCTGTTCTCCACACCGCTGTGGATTGCGGGCGCAGGCCTGTACCAGTACCTGGCGCTGGAAATCATGATCTGGATGCTGTTCGCGCTGGGCTACAACCTGCTGCTTGGCACGGCGGGCCTGCCGTCCTTCGGGCACGGGGCCTACTTCGGCATCGGCGCCTACGCTTTCGGCCTGCTGCAGCACCGGCTGTGGGCCAACCTGTGGTTCGACCTGGCAGGGGCGGTGCTGGTGGCGGCCGTGCTGGGGGCGCTGGTGGGGCTGTTCATCTCGCACCGGCGCGGCATCTACTACGCGCTGCTGACCATCGCCTTCGGCCAGGTGTTCTGGTTCATCGCGAACAAGTGGCACACCGTGACGGGCGGGGAGGACGGGCTGCTCAACATCAAGCGCCTGCCAGCGGAGCTGGGCATTGCGTCACTCCCGCTCAAGAGCAACGAGGCGCTGTTCTACTTCTGCCTGGCGGTCTTCGCCGTCACGGTGGCGCTGCTGTGGCGGCTGGTGCATTCGCCCTTCGGCCGCGTGCTCAACGCCATTCGCCAGAACGAGACGCGCGCGGCCTTCGTGGGCTACAACGTGTGGCTCTACAAGTGGCTGGCCTTCACGCTCTCGGCCGGGGTGGCAGGGCTGGCGGGCGCCATGTTCGCCATGGCCCAGCAGTCGGCCTACCCCAACGTGATGAGCCTGCACAACTCGGGCTTCGTGGTGATGATGGTGTTGATCGGCGGCGGGCTGGTGAGCTTCTGGGGGCCGCTGATCGGCGCGGCCTTCTTCATCCTGGCGCGTGACCTGCTGGGCGCCTACACCGAGACCTGGCTGCTGTGGTACGGCCTGGTGTTCATGGTGCTGGTGCTCTACAAGCCCGAGGGCGTGGCCGGCATGTGGCAGGACTGGCGCGCGCGGCGTGCCCGGGCCGCCGCCGCTGCCGACAGCACGCATGTCCCCGTGATCGCGATCCAGGAAAAGGAGGCATGAGCATGCTGTTCCAAGCTACAGGGCTGTCCAAGCGCTTCGGCGACCAGGTGGTGCTCGAAGACATCACCCTCGGCGTGCGCGAAGGGGAGCTGGCCGGCATCATGGGCCCCAACGGGGCTGGCAAGACCACCTGCTTCAACGTGCTCACCGGGCGCTTCAAGCCCGACCGCGGCCGCGTGACCTTTGCCGGCGAGGACATCACCGGCCTGGCGCCGCGCGAGATCGCCCGGAAGGGCATATCGCGCTCGTTCCAGATCATGAACCTGTTCAACGACGACTCGGCGCTGGACAACGTGCTCGTGGCCATGCCCCAGGTGCGGCGCCAGGGCTTCAATGGCTGGCGCGACCTGGGCGCCGACAGCGGTGCGCAGGACCAGGCCGCGGCCGTGCTCGCGCGCGTGGGGCTCAAGGGCAAGGAGCGCACGCCGGCCAAGAGCCTGTCCTACGGCGAGCGCCGGGCGCTGGAGATCGGCGTGGCGCTGGCGGCCGAGCCACGCATGCTGTTCCTGGACGAGCCCACCGCAGGCCTGGGCGCCGAAGGCACGGCGCGCCTGGCCGACCTGGTGGCCGGCCTCAAGCGCGAACTCACCATCGTCATCATCGAGCACGACATGCAATTCCTGTTTCGCCTGGCCGACACGCTGTCGGTCATTCACTGGGGCCAGGTCATCGCGCGTGGCACCCCGGCCGAGCTGCGCGAGAGCGAGTGGGTGCAGCGCTCCAACCTCGGGGCCCTGGCAACATGAGCGCGGTTCTGCAACATCCATCACCGGCACCGGCCATGCTGTCGCTGCAGGGCGTGAACACCTTCTATGCCGAGACGCAGGTGCTGTTCAACGTGTCGCTGGAGGTCGGCCCGGGCGAGGTCGTCGCGCTGCTGGGCCCCAACGGCGCGGGCAAGACGACCACGCTGCGCACCATTCTGGGCCTCACGCCCGCGAGAAGCGGCAGCGTGGCCTTCGATGGACGCGATGTGACACACGAGGCCACGCACGAGATCGCCCGGAGCGGCATCGGCTGGGTGCCGGACGACCGGCGTATCTTCCCGACGCTGACGGTGGCGCGCAACCTGGCCATCGCGCGCAAGAAGACGCGCTTTCGCGCCTGGAACGAGAAGGAGTGCTTCGAGATCTTCAGCGCCATGGAGTACCTCATGCACCGCGAGTGCGAAAACCTCTCGGGTGGGGAGATGCAGATGGTGGCCATCTCGCGCGCGCTGCTGGGATCGCCCGGGCTGGTGCTGTTCGACGAGCCCAGCCAGGGCCTGGCGCCCAAGGTGGTGCAGGATGTGATGAAGACCATTGCACGGCTCAAGCGCGAGGGCATTGCCGTGCTGGTGGTGGAGCAGAACGTGCACAGCGCGCTGCAGGTGGCCGACCGCGCCTACGTGATGGGTGGCGGCAGCATCGTGCACGAGGGCCCGGCCCGCGAACTGCTGGACAACGCTGCGCTGCGCATGCAGCTTCTGGGGGTATGACGATGGTTGCTTCTGCTGCACCGCTCTTGCACGTGGACCGCCTGGCCAAGGACTACACGCGCGGCCTGCTGAACCGCCAGCGCACCTTCTCGCTGGCGGCCGACTTCGTCGTCGATCGCCCGCAGGTCGTGGGCGTGATGGGCCCCAATGGCTCGGGCAAGACCACCCTGTTCGAGCTGATCACCGGCAGCAATCGGCCCACGGCAGGGCGGGTGCTGGTGAACGGCCAGGACATCCACCAGGTGCGCACGCGCGAGCGCGACCGCCTGGCCATCCACTACCACCAGTCCTACCAGGTGCGCTCGTTCCAGCGCGGCAAGCCCAACTTCCTGCTGCAGCATGCGGCCACCGATTCGCCGCTGGTGCACCTGTTCGACGAGCCGCAGTTCAACACGCAGGACGGCTACATCGGCTTCATGCTCGACTTCTTCGCCACGCTGCGCGGCAAGGGCAAGCTGGTCTTTTTGTGCCTGCACCCGAACGAGCCCTACCACGTGGACATCCTGCGCCAGAGCTGCGAGCGCTTCCTATTCGTGAACAAGGGCGTGGTCAGCCAGGCGCCGGACTTCGACACCCTGGCCCGGGAGTCTGCGGTGCGCAGCTACCTGGGCGCGCTGGCGCCCGCGCAGAGCGTGGCCGCATAGCGTGGGGCGGAGCCCATACGGATTTGCATTCGATCGTATAACTAGGCGGGAGCCGCAGACAGTGCTGTAGCACGGCAAGGCGAACCAACGACGTTAGACGGTTGAAGGCAAATCCGTATCACTCGTCGATCGAGGCGCTCCAGCGGCTGTCCCAGCCCGGCGCGGCGACCCGGCCGGTGGCGCGCTCGATGTCGCGCCGGTCGCGCTTGGTGGGCCGGCCTTCCTGCAGGGTTGCGGCGGGCTCGGGGGCCAGGCGGCGCTGCTCGGCCGCGGCTTCGCGGGCAGCGATGCTCTCGGCGGTCTCTTCGTACAGCAGCTGCGCCACGGGCGCGGGGCCGCGCATGCCGCTCAGGGCGCGCACGGTCACGGTGCGGGCCACGGGGCCCTGGCGCAGGGCCACGGTGTCACCCGGGCGCACGTCGCGCGCGGGCTTGGCGGCCTGGCCGTTGACGGTGACGCGGCCCTTGCCGATCTCGTCGGTGGCCAGGCCACGGGTCTTGTAAAAGCGGGCGCACCAGAGCCACTTGTCCAGGCGCATCGTCTCGGTGGGGGTCATCCTGGCGATTGTGCCCCGTCCGCCATGCCCGCGATGCCGGTGGTGGTGTCTGCCGCCGTGGACAGTGGCAGCCGCACCACGGCATCGAGCCCGAGCACGCGGCCGGCCTGGGTGCGGTTGGCCAGCGATATGGTGCCGCCGAGCGCCTGCACGATCTCCTGGCAGATGGCCAGGCCCAGGCCGCTGCCGGTGCGCACGTCGCCGGCCGAGAACGGCTGGAACAGGCGCAGCGCCAGTTCATCGTCGATGCCGGGGCCGTGGTCGCTCACGGTCAGGGCCGCGTGGCGGCCATCGGTGCGCAGCTCCACCGACAGTTCGCTGCCCGGCGGGGCGTGGCGCACGGCGTTGTGCAGCAGGTTGCGGGTGAGCTCGCGCAGCATCCACTCGTGCGCCTGGATGGGGGCGGCATCGGTGTGGATGCCGAAGTCCAGGTCGCGCTGGGCGATCAGGGGCGAGATGTCGAGCGCCACGCCACGCAGGATCTCGTCGAAGCGCGTCACGGGCGGTGCGCTCTGCTGGCGCAACTGCTCCACCTTGGCCAGGGCCAGCATCTGGTTGGCCAGCTGGGTGGCGCGGTCCACGGTGTCGCGGATCTCGTGCAACGCCTGCTCGGCCGGCATGTCGCCGCGCAGGGCCGACTGCACCTGGGTCTTGAGCACCGCCAGCGGCGTGCGCAGCTGGTGCGAGGCGTCGCGTACGAAGCGCTTCTGGTGGCGCAGCAGGTGGCGCAGGCGCTGCAGGAATTCGTTCGTGCCTTCGATCAGGGGCTGCAGCTCGCGCGGCGCAGCGGGCGCGGTGATGGGGCTCAGGTCGCCTTCCTGGCGGGCCTGCAGCTCCTGGCTGAGCTGGCGCACGGGCTGGGTGGCGCGCTGCACCACGAGCACCACCGTGATGCCGATCACGGCGATCAGCAGGGCCTGGCGCAGCAGGGTGTTGCGCAGGTTCTGCAGCGCCAGCGCCTCGCGCACCTCCAGCGTCTCGGCCACCTGGATCACGGCCATGGCGCGCCCGCTGGAGCTGGCCACCGGCTGCAGCAGCACGGCCACGCGCACCGGCAGGCCGCGGAAGGTGTCGTCGTAGAAATCCACCAGCGCCGCATAGGGCGGGCGCGCGGGGATGGTCCCCTTCCACAGCGGCAGCTCGTCAAAGCCCGAGATCAGGTCGCCCTGCAGGTTGGAGACGCGGTAGTACATGCGGCTCTTGTTGTCCGCCTCGAAGGCCTCCAGCGCCGAGTAGGGCACGATGGCGCGCAGGTGCGCCGCCTCCTCGTAGCCGGTCACGTCCAACTGCTCGCTGATGCTCTTGGCCGATGCCAGCAGCGTGCGGTCGTAGGCGGTGTTCAGCGAGGCCAGGGTCTGCTGGTAGGCGCTGATGGTGTTGTAGGTGATGAACACCACCACCGGCAGCAGGATGCCCAGCAGCAGCCGGCGGCGCAGCGAGTGGGGCCGTGGCGTGGGGGGCGTGCGGGGCTCGCCCGGGGGCGTCTTCCTCATGCATCCGTCCGCAGCAGGTAGCCCAGGCCGCGCAGCGTCATGAGCGTGAGGCCGGTGCCCGCGAGCTTCTTGCGCAGCCGGTACACCACGACCTCGATGGCCTCGTACTGCACGTCGAGCTGGCCCGGGAACACCAGCTCGTAGAGCCGCTCCTTGGTCACCGCATGGCCGGGCTGGGCCAGCAGCGCATGCATCAGCGCCAGCTCGCGCGGGGTGAATTCCATCACCTCGCCGTTCAGGTAGATGGCGCCGCTGTTGGTGTCGTAGCGGATGGCGCCGATCTGCTGCACGCTGGGCGGCAGGGCATTGCTGGCCACCGGGTCGGCGCTGCGCCGCACCAGGGCGCGCAGGCGGGCCTCGAGCTCGTCGAGGTCGAAGGGCTTGGGCAGGTAGTCGTCGGCCCCCGAGTTCAGGCCCATGATGCGGTCGCCCACGGTGCCGCGTGCGGTGAGGATTATCACCGGCGTGCGCAGGCCGCGCGTGCGCGCCTGCTGCAGCACCTGCAGGCCGTCCAGGCCGGGCAGGGTCAGGTCCAGCACCACCGCATCGGGCGGCTGGGCCGCCCACTGCGCCAGCGCGGCGCGGCCATCGCCCACGGGCGTCACCTCCATGCCGCGGCGGCTCAGGGCCCGGTGCAGCGTGGCCTGCATGGTGGGATCGTCTTCGACAAGCAGCAATTTCATGCGCGGGACCATATCACTGTGGGAGGGGCTGTGCACGGTTCTCGGCTTTCATGTCTTCCCCGCAGGCGCCGGCGGCATGCAGCCTTTGGTTACCTAGTGTTTTCCCTAGGGCCAAGGACAGCCGTTTGACAGGCAGGGCGCGCATCATCGACAGGTTCGCCAATCATTCAAGGAGACAACGATGCGTCGCGATACCTTCCTCAAGTCCCTGGCCGCCATGGCGGCAGCCGGTGCCTTGCCGCTGACCGCCCAGGCCGCTGCAGCCATCAAGATGATGATCCCTGCCAACCCCGGTGGCGGCTGGGACACCACGGGCCGTGCCCTGGGCAAGGCCATGCAGGATGCCGGCGTGGCCAACTCGGTGACCTATGACAACAAGGGCGGCGCAGCCGGTGCCATCGGCCTGGCGCAGTTCGCCAACGCCAGCAAGGGCGACCCCAATTCGCTGATGACCATGGGTGCCGTGATGCTGGGCGGCATCATCACCGGCAAGCCGCCGGTGGGCCTGGACAAGGTGACGCCGCTGGTGCGCCTGAGCAGCGAGTACAACGTGTTCGTGCTGCCTGCCAACTCGCCCTTCAAGACCATGAAGGACGTGGTCGACCAGCTCAAGAAGGACCCCGGCAGCGTGAAGTGGGGCGGCGGTTCGCGCGGATCCACCGAGCACATCGCGGCTGCCATGATCGCCCGCGAAGTGGGTGTGGACCCGGCCAAGATCAACTACGTGGCCTTCCGTGGGGGCGGTGAGGCCACCGCCGCCATCCTGGGCGGCAACGTCACCGTGGGCGGCAGCGGCTACAGCGAGTTTGCCGAGTACATCACGGCTGGCAAGATGCGCGCCGTGGGCGTGACCTCGGCCACGCGCCTGAAGGGCGTGAACGTGCCCACGCTCAAGGAGCAGGGCATCAACGTCGAGATCGGCAACTGGCGCGGCGTGTATGGCGCGGCCGGCATCACCGCCGAGCAGCGCAAGGACCTGATCGACGCGCTGTCCAAGACCTACAAGCACAAGTCCTGGCAGGACGCGATGGAGAAGAACGGCTGGACGCCTGCATGGCTGGCCGGCGACGAGTTCGCCAACTTCGTGGATGCCGAGTTCGCCAGCCTGCGCGCCACGATGGTCAAGTCCGGCATGATCTGACGCCGGGCCCAGAGCCCGGCGCAAGCCCATCGTCGCACCCTCCGGGCGGCGCGCAATACGGTGCTGGCAACAGTCCTCTGCGCGCCGCTCTTCCTTGCGGGATAAAAACATGACACAACATTCCTCTCGCTCCACGGCCCTGCAGACCGTGGTGGGCGCCGGCACCCTGCTGTTGGGCTGCCTGTTGGCCTGGGGCGCCACCTCCATCAGCTCCGAGGCGGGCTATGGCGGCGTGGGCCCCAATTTCTTCCCCTGGGTGGTGGCCATCGTGCTCATCGTCTGCGGGGTGCTGGCCATCATCCACGCCCGCACGGGCGGCTTTCGTGACCTGGAAGAGGCGTCTGGCGACGACAGCGCCCACTGGAAGGGCTTCGTCTGGGTCTCGGCCGGACTGCTGCTCAACGCCATGCTGATCACCACCTTGGGCTTCATCCTGAGCTGCGCGCTGTGCTTCGTGCTGGCGGTGCGCGGTTTCAAGAGCTCCGAGGGCAAGCTCGACCTGGGCCCCAAGGCCTGGATCAAGGACCTGTTCATCGGTGTGGCCGTGGCTGCGCCGGTGTTCTGGATGTTTACCCAACTGCTGGCGATCAACCTGCCCGGCCTCACGAACACGGGGTGGCTGTAAAGCCCGCGCGACACCATGGAAACCTGGAACCTCCTGCTGCAGGGCTTCGTCACTGCAGCCACCCCCATCAACCTGATGTGGGCCTTCATCGGCTGTGTCATCGGCACCGCCGTGGGCGTGCTGCCCGGCATCGGCCCCGCCGTGGCCGTGGCCATGCTGCTGCCCATCACCGTCAAGGTGGAAGCCACCGCCTCGATGATCTTCTTCGCGGGCATCTACTACGGCGCCATGTACGGCGGCTCGACCACCTCCATCCTGCTCAACACGCCCGGTGAGGCGGGCTCCATGGTGACCGCCATGGAGGGCAACAAGATGGCCAAGAACGGCCGTGCCGGCGCAGCGCTGGCCACGGCGGCCATCGGCTCCTTCGTGGCGGGCACCATCGCCACCGTGCTGGTGACCTTCTTCGCGCCCCTCGTGGCCGAGTACGCCGTGCGCCTGGGGCCGCCCGAGTACTTCATGCTCATGGTGCTGGCCTTCACCACGGTGAGCGCGGTGCTGGGCAAGAGCACGCTGCGCGGCATGCTGGCGCTGTTCCTGGGCCTGGCGCTGGGTCTGATCGGCATCGACCAGCTCACCGCCCAGGCGCGCTACACCTTCGGTGTGCCCGAGCTGATGGACGGCATCGAAGTCGTGCTGATCGCCGTGGGCCTGTTCGCCGTGGGCGAGGCCCTGTACAACGTGATGTACGAGGGCAAGACCGAAGAGTCGCAGAACAAGCTGACCAGCACGCACATGACCAAGCAGGAATGGCGCCGTTCCTGGCCCGCCTGGCTGCGCGCCACGGCCATCGGCTTCCCCTTCGGCACCGTGCCCGCGGGCGGCAGCGAGATCCCGACCTTCCTGAGCTACGCGGCCGAGAAGAAGCTGAGCAAGCACAAGGAAGAGTTCGGCACCACCGGCGCCATCGAAGGCGTGGCCGGCCCCGAGGCAGCCAACAACGCGGCCATCACAGCCACGCTGATCCCGCTGCTCACGCTGGGCATCCCCACGTCGAACACCACGGCCATCCTGCTGGGCGCGTTCCAGAACTACGGCATCCAGCCCGGCCCGCAGCTGTTCAGCAGCAACGGTGCGCTGGTCTGGGCGCTGATCGCCTCGATGTACATCGGCAACGTCATGCTGCTGATCCTGAACCTGCCGCTCGTGGGCCTGTGGGTCAAGCTGCTCAAGATCCCCAAGTCCTACCTGTACGCGGGCATCCTGGTGTTTGCCACCCTGGGCGTGTACGGCATGCGCCAGAGCGCGTTCGACCTGGTGCTACTGTATGCCATCGGCCTCCTGGGTGTGGTCATGCGCCGCTTCGACATCCCCTCGGCCCCCGTGGTCGTGGGCATGATCCTGGGCCCCCTGGCCGAGGCGCAGATGCGCAATGCGGTGGCCATCGGCGAAGGCAAGTGGACCATCTTCCTAGAGCGCCCGGGCTCGCTGACCCTGATGGTCATCGTGCTGGCCGTGCTGATCCTGCCGCGCGTGGCGCGCCGCTGGGCCGCGCGCAAGGCGGCGACCGAAGGGGTCACGGCCGCGGGCTGAGGCCGAACACTGTTTTGGGTAGTTGGGGCGGCACGGCAGTTTCTGCAGTGCCGCCCTTTTTTCAGTGGACTTGCGCGCGCCTGCGGGCTGCTTCATCCTGCCTGCAGGCCCTGCGCCAGCGCCTCGAAGACGACCCGGATGCGCCGCGCCGTGCGCAGTTCGCGGTGGGTGACCAGCCAGATCGGGAAGATCACGGGCGGCACGTCGTCGAGCACGCGCACGATGCCCGGGGTGGCGTGGGCGATCTCGTCCATCATGGCGCCGATGCCCATGCCCTGGCATACCAGACCCCAGTGGGCCACCGAGTGGTCGGAGTAGCAGCTGAAATTGGCCTCGCTCAGGGGCAGGCCGTGCTGGCGCAGGTAGCCCAGGTACTGGCCCGAGCGGTCCGAGCCCACGAAGGGCAGGTGGGTCGCGTCTTCGGCGCTGCGCGGGTGGCCATGGACCTTCACCCAATCCTTGGAGGCATAGAAGCTGGCCGACGTCTCGCGGATCAGCCGGGCGATCAGCTCCGGCTGTTCCGGCTTCACGTGGCGGATGGCGATATCGGCCTCGCGGCGCAGCAGGTCGCTCAGCGCATTGGACGAGATCACCTCGACGGCAATGCCCGGTTCCTTTTCGCGCAACTGCCGTACCAGCGGGGGCAGCAGGTAGAAGGCCACGGCGTCGGTGGCCGAGACCGACACCACCCCGCCCACCTCCTGCGAGCGCCCGCTGGCCGCCACGCCCAGGGCCTGGGCCGCGGCGCCCATGGCGCGGGCGTGCTCCAGCAGGTCCATGCCCGTGGGGGTCAACGCCATGGCCTTGCCCACGCGCTCGAACAAGGTCACGCCCATGCGCTGCTCGATGGCCGCGACCTGGCGGCTCAGCGTGGGCTGGGTCAGGCCCAGCTTGCGCGCAGCGGCCGAGAGCGAGCCGGTTTCGGCGGTTTCCAGAAACGCCCGGAGCTGGTTCCAGTCGAGTTTATCCATGCATAAATGTATATGTTCACTGCAATTTCTGACAGTTCCCTGGGGCGTGGTGCATGGATAGCATCGGTCGCTGTCCATTGCACCGACGTTGTCCCACCCCATGCCGACCACCACCTCTCCCGTACCCACCGATGCATCCGTGCTCCCACAGGCGGGTGGCGCCACTGTCCGCAAGGCCCTTTTCTGGGACCGCATCGCGCCCAAGTACGCGGCCGATCCGATAGCCGACATGCCGGGCTACGAGGCCACGCTGCAGCGCGTGCAGGCGCTGCTGTCCGCAGAGCAGGAGGTGCTGGAAATCGGCTGCGGCACGGGCACCACCGCGCTGCGCCTGGCGCCCTTCACCCGGCGCCTGCTGGCGACCGACGTTTCTGCCGGCATGATCGCCATTGCCCAGGGCAAGCTGGCGGTCCAGCCGGTGCCGCAGCTGAGCTTTGCGGTGGCCGACGCCGATTTGCCGGTGTGCGGCAAGGAGGCTTACGACGTGGTGCTGGCCTTCAACATGCTGCACTTGGTGAGCGACCTCGACCATACGCTGCAACTGGCGGTGCAGGCGCTGCGCCCGGGCGGTTTGCTGATCTCCAAGACACCCTGCATCGGCGAGATGAACCCGCTCATTCCCTGGCTCGCGCTGCCGTTGATGCGGGCCATCGGCAAGGCACCCGCCGTGCTGAACTTCGAGGGGCCCGGGCTGCATGCGGCCATGACCCGGCAGGGCCTGGACATCGTTTCCGTCGAACGGCACGGTACCCGGGGCAAGGACATCCGGCTCTTCATCGTGGCACGCAAGCCGCCGGAGTTTGCCCACTCCCCGGGCGGGCTGTTGCCCAGGCTGGGCGGCCGTGGCCCCGACAACTTCATCAACCGCAGCAACCCCTGATCCCACAGGCCCGAGGCCCGCAATCACCCGGGCGCTATGCTTGCAGCGTGGGGCTTTGGCCGCCTGCGCCTGCGCAGGCGCGGTCCGCTTCCCGTTTTGAGAGCACCGATGGAGCCGCCTGATGAATCCCGTGTCCTACTTCGAGATCCCGGTGCACGACCTGGCGCGGGCCATGGGTTTTTATCGGGCTCTGTTGGGGTGCGAGTTCGAGCAGGCGAGCGTGGACGGCAACGAGATGGCGTTCTTTCCCCATGCCGAGGAAGGCCGCGGCGCGAGCGGTGCGCTGGCCCGAGGGGAGAGCTACGTGCCTGGCCGCGCGGGCGCCCGCATCTATTTCCATGTGCCGGACATCCATGCCGCGCTGTGCCGGGCGGTGGAGGCTGGCGGCGTGGTGCTGTACCCCGTGACCGAGGTCGGCAGCTTTGGATGCGTCGCGGAAGTCGGTGACCTGGAGGGCAACTGCATCGCCCTGCGCTCGGCAGAGAAGGCCAGCAGGTGATCCTGTGCACGGCGGCGTGACCGCTGTGGTCCATGGTTTGCAGGGGCGGCGGGCAGGCCCTGGCGTACTTGGATGGTCCTGGGTACGCCCCGACCTTGCCCGCCCAGCAAACTTCGCAAGCCAGGCACCCAGGACTCGCTTCCTTGGGTGCCCCCCACCAGGTAGCTTGCTCAGACGGGCAAATCATACCATAAAATGCGAATCATTCTTATTATCGAGGATGGTGCATGCATACCCTGTCCGAAGAGTTCCTGGTGCTGTGCCGCCAACTGGGGGCGGCGCAGACGCGTTGTAGCGACGCCCTTGCCCAGCAGGCGGGCGAGCTTGAGCAACTGCGGGCCGAGGTGGTGCGCCTGCGCGCGGCCGTGGTGGTGCGCGATACCCGGCTGGCCATGGCGCAGGACGAGCTGCTGCAGCTGCAGGCCGCGCAGCCGGGCTTGACGCGCCGGCGTGACATGGCGCGCCACATCGCGGCGCTGGCCGAGCGCATCACCAGCCTCTCGCGCGAGTGCCTGCGCTGGCGCCTGCAGGCCGTGGCTGCGGCACAGGTGGAGCAACAGGCGCAGGCCGCCCCCGAGGCCCTGGCCCCGGCATCGCCGGCGCTCGATTCGAGCCTGGCGGCGGCCGACCTCGTGATCTGCCAGACGGGCTGCATCAGCCACGACGAGTACTGGCGCGTGCAGGACCATTGCCGGCGCACCGGCAAGCCCTGCATCCTGGTGGACCAGCCGCTCGGTGCCGGCGCGGCAGAAGCGGCAAAGCCCGTGGTGGTGCTGCGCATGGCGCGCGGCCTGCGTGCGGTGAGCGGCCTGCACGCGCCGGTCACGGCGGATTGACCCGGAGCGGGTGGCGGGCTTGCTACCATCCGCACATGCCCCCGCTCACCGATGACGCCCCCGCACTGCCGCTGGATGCCCAGGGCATCCTCGAACTCGCGGCGCGGTCCATGTTCCACCTGTTCTCCAGTGTCAGCCAGGGCATGTTCCTGGTGGACCTGAGCGGGCGCATCGTCTGGGTCAACGAGGGCTACCAGCGCTTCCTGCCCGACCTGGGCTTCACGTCGCTGGACCAGTTCCTGGGCCGCATGGTCGAGGAGGTGATCCCCAACACCGGCATGCGCCGCGTGCTGGAGACCGGCAACCCGGTGCTGATCGACCTGCTCACCAACAAGGCCGGCACCTTCGTGGTCAGCCGCATCCCGCTGCGCGACGATGCGGGCAGCGTCATCGGTGCCATCGGCATCGTGCTCTTCGACCACCCCGAGACCACGCTGCAGCCGCTGATCAGCAAGTTCGCGCTGCTGCAGCGCGACCTCGATGACGCGCGGCGCGAGCTGGCCAGCCAGCGCCGGCGCAGCCTGGCCGTGGCCGGCGATGGCGAGCGGCGCTCCAAGTACACCTTTGCCAGCTTCATCGGCTCGAGCCCGGCCGCTGCCGAGGTCAAGCGCCAGGCGCGGCGTGCCGCCCAATCGAGCAGCCCGGTGCTGCTGCTGGGCGAGACGGGCACGGGCAAGGAGCTGCTGGCCCATGCCATCCACGCGGCATCGAGTCGTGCCAGCGGCCCCTTCGTGAGCGTGAACATCGCCGCCGTGCCCGACACGCTGCTGGAGGCCGAGTTCTTTGGCGTGGCGCCCGGCGCCTACACCGGTGCATCGGCCAAGGGGCGCGACGGCAAGTTCAAGCTGGCCGACGGCGGCACGCTGTTCCTCGACGAGATCGGCGACATGCCGCAAAGCCTGCAGGCCAAGCTGCTGCGCGCGCTGCAGGAGGGCGAGATCGAGCCGCTGGGCTCGAACAAGCTGGTGCCGTTCAACGTGCGCATCCTCGCGGCCACCTCGCGCGACCTGGCGGCCCAGGTGCGCGAGGGGCGCTTTCGCGAGGATCTGTTCTACCGCCTGCATGTGCTGCCGGTGCGCGTGCCGCCGCTGCGCGCGCGGCGCAGCGACATCCCGGCACTGGTCGAATCGCTGGGCGACGACCTCGCCCTGCGCAACGGCACGCCGCCACCCGAGCTGCTGCCCGATGCCATGGCCCTGCTGGCCGGGCAGCCCTGGCGCGGCAACATCCGCGAGCTGCGCAACGTGATCGAGCAGGCTGTGATGCGCAGCGAGGGGCAGTCCATCGACGCGGCGCAACTCGAGCGCATCCTGCGCGAGGCCGGCGTGGAGCCCGCCGCCCCGGTGCAGGACACCACTGCCGTGGTGGTCGAGGCCGAGGACGAATCGCGCTACCTGCGCCCCCTGGCCGAGCAGGTGGCGGAGCTGGAGCAGCGCGCCATCCATGCCGCGATGAAGGCCCACGGCGGCAACAAGCTGGCCACCGCGCGGCAGCTCGGCATCTCGCGCGCCACGCTCTACGGACGTCTGGAAAACCCTGAATAAATTTCAGGCAAATGTCTGAAATTCAGACAAAATAGATGTATTGAAATTGAACACTGTTGCCGAGGTGTCAGCAAAAGTTTCATAGAAATCAACGGTTTGTGCGTTGGCACGAACTGTGCAATGTTCAGGCATCACTACAAGGAGACATCGCCATGCACCGTCGCACCCTGGTCGCCCTCGCCACTGCCGCCGTTACCGCCGCAGCCACGCTTTCCGCCCCCGCGTTCGCCCAGTCCGGCGAGATCCGCATCGCCCACATCTACAGCAAGACCGGCCCGCTCGAAGCCTACGGCAAGCAGACCCAGACCGGCCTGCTGATGGGCCTGAACTACGCCACCGGCGGCACCATGGCCGTCAATGGCAAGAAGCTCGTCGTGATCGAGAAGGACGACCAGGGCAAGCCTGACTTGGGCAAGAGCCTGCTGGCCTCGGCCTATTCGGACGACAAGGCCGACATCGCCGTCGGCCCCACCTCCTCGGGCGTGGCCCTGGCCCTGCTGCCCGTGGCCGAAGAGTACAAGAAGATCCTGCTGGTGGAGCCCGCCGTGGCCGACGCCATCACCGGCGACAAGTGGAACAAGTACATCTTCCGCACCGGCCGCAACAGCAGCCAGGACGCCATCTCCAACGCCGTGGCCATCGACAAGGCCGGCGTGACCGTGGCCACCTTGGCCCAGGACTACGCCTTCGGCCGTGACGGCGTGAAGGCCTTCAAGGACGCGCTCAAGAATGCCAAGCTGGTGCACGAGGAGTACCTGCCCACGACCACCACCGACTTCACCGCCGGTGCCCAGCGCCTGATCGACAAGCTCAAGGACGTGCCTGGCCGCAAGGTCATCTTCATCATCTGGGCCGGCGCCGGCAACCCCTTCAAGATCGCCGACCTGGACTTGAAGCGCTACGGCATCGAGATCGCCACGGGCGGCAACATCTTGCCCGCCATGGCCGCGTACAAGAACTTCCCCGGCATGGAAGGTGCCACGTACTACTACTTTGGCATCCCCAAGAACCCCGTGAACGAAGCCCTGGTGGCTGCGCACTACAAGGAGTTCAAGACCCCGCCGGACTTCTTCACCGCGGGTGGCTTCAGCTCGGCCATGGCCCTGGTCACCGCCCTCAAGGCCACGAACGGCGACACCAACACCAACAAGCTCATCAAGACCATGGAGGGCATGAGCTTCGAGACGCCCAAGGGCAAGATGACCTTCCGCAAGGAAGACCACCAGGCCATGCAGAGCATGTACCACTTCAAGATCAAGGTGGACCCGGCCTTCGCCTGGGGCGTGCCCGAGCTGGTGCGCGAGATCAAGCCTGAAGAGATGCAAGTGCCGATTCGCAACCAGCGATAAACCGGTTCGCGTGGCCTTGGCGAAAGGGCAATCGCCCTTTCGCCGAGGATCCATCCCGCAGGGGCGGCCGCCCCTTTTTTTCCAGTGAATTGATGCATGAACTCCCGGGTTGACACGGGGGCTGGGTCAGACTTTTTCAAAATTATTTGGAGACAAGACAACATGGCTTTCAATTTCATCCGGGCGGCCGCAGCAAGTGCTGCATTGGTACTGTGTGCTGCCGGTGGCGCATCCGCTGCCGTCAACCTCCCCGCGCTCAAGATCGACGCCACGCAGACCACCGTGTCGGGCCTGTCGGCCGGCGGCTTCATGGCCGTGCAACTGCACGTGGCCTACTCGGCCACCTTCGCCAAGGGCGCGGGCGTGGTCGCGGGCGGGCCCTTCTATTGCGCCGAGGGCTCCATCGTCAACGCCACCGGGCGCTGCATGGCCAGCCCCGCGGGCATCCCCACCAGCACGCTGGTGAGTACCACCAACACCTGGGCCAGCCAGGGGCTGATCGACCCGGTGGCCAACCTGCAGGCGTCCAAGGTCTACCTGTTCTCGGGCACGCTGGACAGCGTGGTCAAGCCCGGCGTGATGGACGCGCTGCGCACCTACTACAACAGCTTCGTGCCGGCCGCCAACGTGGTCTACAAGAAGGACATCGCGGCCGAGCACGCCATGGTCACCGACGACTACGGCAACGGCTGCTCCACCAAGGGCGCGCCCTATATCAGCGACTGCAACTTCGACCTGGCCGGCGCCATGCTGCAGCACCTGTACGGCACGCTGAACGCGCGCAACAACGCCACGCTGCCGGCAGGCAACTACGTCGAGTTCAACCAGAACCAGTTCATCACCAACCACGGCATGGCCACCACCGGCTGGGCCTACATCCCGCAGGCCTGCCAGGCCGGCGGCAGCGCCACCTGCCGGCTGCACGTGGTGCTGCACGGCTGCAAGCAGAACATCAGCGATGTGCAGCAGCAATATGTGCGCAACACCGGCTACAACCGCTGGGCCGACAGCAACAACATCGTGATGCTCTACCCGCAGACCAGCACGGCGGCCACCAACAGCTGCTTTGACTGGTGGGGTTATGACAACGCCAACTACGCCAAGAAGTCGGGCCCGCAGATGGTGGCCATCAAGGCCATGGTGGACCAGATCAGCAGCGGTGGCGGCACGACCAACCCGCCCACGAACCCCGCACTGCCGGCCCCCACGGGCGTGAACACCTCGGGCGCCACGGCCAGCTCCATGGTGGTGGGCTGGGGTGCCGTCTCGGGCGCGGCCAGCTACAACGTGTACCGCAACACCAACAAGGTCAACGCCCTGCCGGTGAGCGGCACGAGCTACACCGACACCGGCCTGGCCGCCTCCACCAGCTACAGCTGGACGGTGCGCGCCGCCGACGCCAACGGTGCCGAGGGCGCCGCATCGGCGGCCGCTTCGGGCACCACGCTGGCGGGCTCGGGCGGCACGGCCACCTGCACCACGGCCACCAACTACGCGCATGTGCAGGCCGGCCGCGCCACGCAGACCGGCGGCTACACCTATGCCAAGGGCTCCAATCAGAACATGGGCCTGTGGAACGTGTTCGTGACGACCACGTTGAAGCAGACCAGTCCGAACTACTACGTCATCGGCACCTGCCCCTGACAATGCGCTGAACGCCGGGGTTCCTGCCTGCAAGAGGGCAGGGCGCCCGGTACCCCTGAAAGACGACGACCGTGAAAGTGAAGCACCTCCCATGAGCACCTTGGCCACCAAGGACTTGACCATCCGCTTCGGCGGCCACGTGGCGGTCAACGCCGTGACCTGCTCCTTCGAGCCGGGCACGCTGACCGCTATCGTGGGCCCCAACGGCGCGGGCAAGACCACGTACTTCAACCTCATCTCGGGGCAACTGCGCGCCAGCGCGGGCAGCGTCACCCTGGGCGGGCAGGACCTTACGGGCCAATCGGTCTCGGCGCGCACGCATGCGGGCCTGGGGCGTGCCTTCCAGCTCACCAACCTGTTTCCCAACCTCAGCGTGCTGGAGAACGTGCGCCTGGCCGTGCAGGCCACGCAGGAGGGCAAGCACCGCCGGGGGCTGAACCTGTGGAGCATCTGGAGCGACCACCGTGGCCTGACGGAGCGCGCCCGCGCCATCCTGCAGGCGGTGGCCATGCTCGATCGGCAGGACACGCCCGTGGCCAGCCTGCCGCACGGCGACCAGCGCAAGCTCGAGGTGGCGCTGCTCATGGCGCTGGAGCCGCAGGTCTACATGTTCGATGAGCCCACGGCCGGCATGAGCCACGACGAGGCGCCCGTGATCCTGAACCTGATCCGCGAACTCAAGAAGGACAAGACCAAGATCATCCTCCTGGTGGAGCACAAGATGGACGTGGTGCGCGAGCTGGCCGACCGCATCATCGTACTGACCAACGGCACCCTGGTGGCCGACGGCGTGCCCGCTGAGGTGATCGCCTCGCCCGTGGTGCAGGAAGCCTACCTGGGTGTCTCCAAAGAGTCCGGCAAGGAGGCCACGGCATGACCACGAACAGCAACAACCTGCTCGAACTGAAGGGTGTGCACACCCACATCGGGGCGTACCACATCCTGCACGGCGTGGATCTCGCTGTGCCCAAGGGCCAGCTCACCATGCTGCTGGGCCGCAACGGCGCGGGCAAGACCACCACGCTGCGCACCGTCATGGGCCTGTGGCACGCCTCACAGGGCACCATCCACTTCGGTGGCAAGGACATCACGGCACTCAACACCCCGCAGATCGCCGGCATGAACATCGCCTATGTGCCCGAGAACATGGGCATCTTCGCCGACCTCACGGTCAAGGAGAACATGCTGCTGGCCGCGCGCGGGGCCAAGAACGCGGCGCAGATGGACAGCTCGCGGCTCGAATGGATCTTCAAGCTCTTCCCGGCGGTGGAGAAGTTCTGGAACCACCCGGCCGGCAAGCTCTCGGGCGGGCAAAAACAGATGGTGGCCGTGAGCCGCGCCATCGTCGAGCCGCGCGACCTGCTCATCGTGGACGAGCCCAGCAAGGGCCTGGCGCCGGCCATCATCAACAACATGATCGACGCCTTCGACCAGCTCAAGAAGAGCGGCGTGACCATTCTGCTCGTCGAGCAGAACATCAATTTCGCCAAGCGGCTCGGTGACACCGTGGCCGTGATGGACAACGGCAAGGTGGTGCATGCGGGCAGCATGGCCGCATTGGCCGAGGACGAGGCATTGCAGCGATCGCTGCTGGGGTTGGCACTATGAGCACCACGACGACAACGACGACGGCGGCCGCAAGCGCTGCCAAGACGTCCCTCCTGCGCGACTTCGACTGGAAGCCGCTGGCCCTGGTGCCGGCGCTGGCGCTGCTGGTGCTGCCCTTCATCGGCTCGCCCAGCACCTGGCTCACGCTCACGGTGGCGGGGCTGGCCATGGGCATGATCATCTTCATCATCGCCTCGGGCCTCACGCTCGTGTTCGGCCTGATGGACGTGCTCAACTTCGGCCATGGTGTGTTCATCGCGCTCGGTGCCTTCGTGGCCACCAGCGTGCTGGGTGCCATGGGCGACTGGACGGGCTCCGACCAGCTGTGGCGCAACCTGGTCGCGGTGCTGCCGGCCATGCTGGTGGCCATGGCCGTGGCGGGTGCCGTGGGCCTGGCGTTCGAGCGCTTCATCGTGCGGCCGGTGTACGGCCAGCACTTGAAGCAGATTCTCATCACCATGGGCGGCATGATCATCGGCGAAGAGCTGATCAAGGTCATCTGGGGCCCGCAGCAGATCCCGCTGCCGCTGCCCCAGGGCATGCGTGGCTCGCTGCTCATCGGCGATGCCGCCATCGAGAAGTACCGCCTGGTGGCGGTGGCCGTGGGCCTCTTGGTCTTTGCCGTGCTGGCCTGGACGCTGTCGCGCACCAAGGTGGGCCTGTTGATCCGCGCCGGCGTGCAGGACCGCGAGATGGTCGAGTCGCTCGGCTACCGCATCCGCCGCCTGTTCATCGGCGTGTTCGTGGTGGGCTCGGCCCTGGCCGGCCTGGGCGGCGTGATGTGGGGCCTGTACCAGCAGAACGTGGTGCCGCAGATGGGCGCCCAGGTCAACGTGCTGATCTTCATCGTGATCATCATCGGCGGCCTCGGGTCCACGGGCGGCGCCCTCATCGGCGCGCTGCTGGTGGGGCTGATGGCCAACTACACCGGCTTCCTGGTGCCCAAGGTGGCGCTGTTCTCCAACATCGCCCTCATGGTGGCGATCCTGCTATGGCGCCCGCAGGGTGTCTATCCAGTGGCCAACCGTTGAAGAGGAGCCCAAAGACATGCTGAACCGACTTCTCTCCGGCGACTACCCGCGCAGCAAGGTGCTGGCGGCGATCCTCGTGGCCATCTTCCTGGGGCTGGCGTTCGCGCCCTTCCTGTTCCCTGGCGTCAAGGCGCTGTCCGTGGCGGCCAAGGTGCTGATCTTCGTGGTGCTGGTCGCCAGTTTCGACCTGCTGCTGGGCTACACCGGCATCGTGAGCTTTGCGCACACCATGTTCTTCGGCATCGGGGCCTACGGCATCGCGGTGGCCACCACGCGCATGGGGCCGACCTGGTCGGCGCTGGCCGTGGGCCTGGGTGGGGCGCTGGTGCTCTCGCTGCTGCTGTCGCTGGCGGTGGGGCTGTTCTCGCTGCGCGTGCGCGCCATTTTCTTCGCCATGATCACGCTGGCCGTGGCGGCCGCGTTCCAGACGCTGGCCTCGCAGCTATCGGACATCACGGGCGGCGAGGACGGCCTGACCTTCAAGGTGCCCGAGATCCTGTCGCCGAGCTTCGAGCCCTTCGACGAGCCTTTTTTGGGTGTCACGCTCGATGGGCGGCTGCTGTGCTACTACCTGCTCTTCGTGGTGGCCGTGGCGCTGGTGCTGGCGCTGCTGCGCATCGTGAATTCGCCCTTCGGCCGGGTGTTGCAGGCGATCCGCGAGAACGAGTTCCGCGCCGAGGCCATCGGCTACCGCGTGGTGGTGTACCGCACCACGTCGAGCGTGCTGTCGGCCCTGTTCGCCTGCTGCGCGGGCGCCATGCTCGCGCTCTGGCTGCGCTACAACGGGCCGGATACGTCGCTGTCGTTCGAGATCATGATGGACTGCCTGCTCATCGTCGTCATCGGCGGCATGGGCACGATCTATGGCTCGGCCATCGGTGCCGTGCTGTTCCTGGTGGCGCAAAGCTACCTGCAGGACCTGCTGCGCCTTGGCAGCGAGGCCGCCTCGGGCCTGCCCTGGCTGTCGGCGCTGCTCTCGCCCGACCGCTGGCTGCTGTGGCTGGGCGTGCTGTTCGTTTTGTCCGTCTATTACTTCCCCACCGGTGTGGTGGGGCGCCTGCGCGCGGCAGCAGCGCGCAAGGCGGCGTGAGGGCCGGGTCCGCAAGCCGGCCAGGGTAAAGCTGCGTTCCAGAAGTTCAGAAAAACACAACTCGGAGACAAACGCAATGACAAGCCTGAAGAAAAAGACGACGCAAAGAACCGCGATGCTGGCCGTGTCCGCCGCCGTGCTCGCAGCCTGTGGCGGCGGGGGCGGTGACAGCGGATCGGGCGGCGGTACCAATCTGCGCCCGGCCTACCTGGGCAGCATCACCGAGACCCGCTACGACGGCACCGGCAACGACCTTCTCACCGCCGGCCTGGGCGCCAGCGGCCTGGCTTCGGCCACGCCACCTGCCTATGCCGATGCGACCAAACCCACGGGCGCCGAGCTGCGCCGCGCCGCCATCTACAACAACTACCGCGCCATGCTGGACATGACCGCGGCCGGCGGCTACGGCACGCTCTACGGCCCCAATGTGGACGCCCAGGGCCGCGTGACCACGGGCGATGGCAAGGTGCCCGGCACCGAGTACATCGCCTACGCCGACGACGGCAGCGGCCGCCAGAACGTGACCTTGATGGTGCAGGTACCCGACAGCTTCAACCCCGCGCGGCCGTGCATGATCACGGCCACCGCATCGGGCTCGCGCGGCGTGTACGGCGGCATTTCCACGGGCGAGTGGGGCCTCAAGCGCGGCTGTGCCGTGGCCTATTCGGACAAGGGCACGGGCGCCGCCCCGCACGACCTGCAGAACGACACCGTGCCGCTGATCGACGGCACGCGCACCACGGCGGCGGCAGCCGGCAAGAACGCGGCCTTCAACGCCAACCTCACGCCCGCGCAGCTCGCGGCTTTCAACGCCGCCACGCCCAACCGCTTCGCCTTCAAGCATGCGCACTCGGGCCAGAACGCCGAGAAGGACTGGGGCACGACCACGCTGCAGGCGGTGGAGTTCGGCTACTACGTGCTCAACGAGCGCTATGGCTCGCTCACCGTGTCGGGCCAGCGCATCAAGTCGCTGACGCCGGGCAACACCATCGTCATCGCGTCCAGCATTTCCAACGGCGGCGGCGCGGCGATTGCCGCGGCCGAGCTCGATACCCAGGGCCTGATCAGCGGCGTGGCCGTGTCCGAGCCTGCGGTGGAACTGCCGGCCAACCCGGGTGTCACGGTGCAGCGCGGCAGCACGCAGATTGCCGTCACGGGCCGCCCGCTGATCGACTACACCACCCAGGCCAACCTGTACCAGGCCTGCGCCTCGCTGGCGCCCTCGGTCAGCACCAGCCCGTATGCAGCGGCCTTTGCCGCCGGCTTTGCCGGCACGGCCCTGCCCATCGCGCCGGGGCGCTGCGCGGCGCTGCGCGCACGCGGCCTGCTCACGGCCGACACCACGGCGGGCCAGGCCGAGGAGTCGCTGCGCAAGCTGCGTGACTATGGCTGGGAGCCCGAGTCCAACGACCTGCATGCCTCGCTCGCCGCCTTCGAGGTGGCGCCGGCCGTTGCCGTGACCTTTGCCAATTCGCTCTCGCGCGCCAGCGTGCAGGACCACCTGTGCGGCTTCAGCTATGCCGGGGCGACGACCGCCGGTGCCGTCACGCCGCTGGCGCCCCCCACCGCGCTGGCCGGCATGTTCGCCACCGGCAATGGCGTGCCGCCCGCTGGCGGCGTGCAGCTCATCAACAACCGCGCCAAGCAGGGGCCTGCGCGCGACTTCTTGTCGGTGGCCGACGGCGGCGCCTTCGACTGGAACACCGAGGGCGCGATGTGCCTGCGCAACCTGGTCACCGGCAGCGATGCCGCGGCGCGCAAGCTGCAGGCCGGTGTCGATGAAACGCGCCGCAATGGCAACCTGCGCGGCAAGCCGGCCATCATCGTGCACGGCCGGGCCGATGCGCTCTTGCCCGTGAGCCACACCTCGCGCCCCTACACCGCGCTCAACAAGCGCGTGGAGGGCGCGGCCAGCAAGCTCAGCTATGTGGAGGTGGCCAATGCCCAGCACTTCGACAGCTTCATCGGCCTGCCCACGGTGCTGCCCGGTTACGACACGCGATACGTGCCGCTGCACGTGTACCTGAACCGCGCGCTCGACGCCGTGTACGACCACCTGGCCAGCGGCAAGGCGCTGCCGGCGAGCCAGGTGGTGCGCACCGTGCCGCGCGGCGGCACGCCGGGCAGCGCCCCGGCCATCACCGCCGCCAACGTGCCGCCGCTGGCCGATGTGCCTGCCGCTGGCAATGCCATCGCCGTGACGGCAGCCGGAGCCATTGCCATCCCCGAATAAGAACGACCACCCACCACCACAACAACAAAGCTGCCAGGGCGCGTTGCCGCGCCCGGCGGCACAAAGGATGCACATGAACACATGGATCACATGGGGCCGCCGCATGGGCGCGGCACTCGCGGTGCTGGCGATGGCGGGGCTGCTGGCGCTGCCGGCGGCGGCGCAGCTGCGCGGCGCCGAGCTGGTGGTCGGCCAGGTGGCGCCGCTGTCGGGCGTGCTGGCCAGCACCGGCGCGCAGATGGTGCTGGGCGGCAAGATCTACTTCGACGCCATCAACGCCCAGGGCGGCGTGCATGGCGCCACCATTCGCCAGTGGGTGGTGGACGATGGCTACAAGGTGCCCGACACCGTGCGCCTGACGCGCGAGATGCTGGCCAAACCCGAAGTGGTGGCGCTCTACGGTTTTGCCGGCACCGCCAACATCACCCAGCTGCTGGCCGATGGCGTGCTGGAGCAGGGCGGGGCCGCCCTGGTGGCGCCCTACACGGGTGGCGAGTCGCTGCGCAGCCCGTTCAACCCCTGGATCTTCCACGTGCGCGCGGGCTATGGCGACGAGGCCGAGCACATGGTGCAGCAGCTCACCACGCTGGGCATGAACCGCGTGGCCGTGATGTACCAGGACGATGGCTTCGGCAAGGCCGGCCTGGCAGGGGTGGAGGCGGCGCTGGCGCGGCGCAACCTGAAGCTTGTCGTCTCCGCCGGCTACGAGCGCAACACCGACAAGGTGGACGACGCGGTCAAGGCCATCAAGGCCGCCGACGTGCATGCCGTGATCATGATTGCCATCAACAAGCCTGCGGCCGCCTTCATCCAGCGCTACCGCGAGCAGGGCGGCGGCGCGCAGCTGTACAACATCTCGGTGGTGGACCCGACCGAGCTGGTCAAGCTCGCCGGCCTGAAGAACGCGCATGGTCTGGGCATCAGCCAGGTGGTGCCCTACCCCTTCCGCCCGCAACTGCCCGTGGTGCGCGAGTACCAGACCCTGCTCAAGAAGTACGCGCCGCAGGCCGAGGTCAACTACACCAGCTTCGAGCAGTTCCTGGGCGCCAAGGTGCTGGTCGAGGCCCTGCGCCGCGCCGGCCCAGCACCCACGCGCACCAAGGTGGTCAAGGCGCTCGAATCCCTGCAGAACTACGACCTGGGCGGCATCAGCCTGGGCTATTCCCCCACCAACCGCATCGGCTCGCGCTACGTTGAAGTCACCGTCATCGGCGCCAACGGCCGACTTATGAAATAGGGGCAGTCCATCGACTGCGCCGTCCCATCCACTGACTCACAAGGTTGTCCACCATGACCCCGTTATCGCGCTACGCCACCTGCGCCGGCTATGAAATCCACTACACCGAATGGGGCGCGCCCGATGCCCCGGTGGTGGTGGCCTGGCATGGGCTGGCCCGCACCGGCCGCGACATGGACGACCTGGCCGCCCACCTGGCGCCGCGCTACCGGGTCATCTGCCCCGACACCATCGGCCGGGGCCTGAGCCAGTGGGCGCGCCAGCCGGCCGAGGAGTACCAGCTGCGCTTTTACGCGCGCGTCGTGGCCGATCTGTTCGATGCGCTGGGCATCGCGCAGGCGCACTGGGTGGGCACCTCGATGGGCGGGGCCATCGGCACGGTGTGTGCGTCGGGCCTGTTCGAGCCACAGCTCAAGGGCCGCATCCGCAGCCTGCTGCTCAACGACAACGCGCCGCGCCTGGCCGACGATGCGCTCGGGCGCATCAAGGCCTACGCCGGCCAGCCGCCCGCGTTCGATACGGTGGCAGAGCTGGAGGCCTTCTTCCGCCAGGTCTACCAGCCCTATGGCTGGCTCAGCGATGCGCAGTGGCGCCGGCTGACCGAGACCAGCACGCGCCGCCTGCCCGATGGCCGGGTGACGCCGCACTACGACCCGGCCATGGTGCAGCAGTTCACCCACCACGCCAACGACTACCTGATCTGGGACCACTACGACGCGCTCGACATTCCCGTGCTGTGCCTGCGCGGCGAGGACTCCGACCTGGTGCTGCGCGAGACCACCATCGAGATGCTCACGCGCGGCCCCGGCGCGCGCGGCCAGGCGCGCGTGATCGAGGTGCCCGGCTGCGGCCACGCGCCGGCCTTGAATGTGCCCGAGCACTATGCGCTGGTGGACCGCTTCTTCGTGCACGGGGTGCAGGACCCGGGGCCCGCAGAGCCGGTGCTGGTGCGCACCGCCGGAGGGCCTGCCGCGAATGCGCTGCCGCGCTCGCAGTACCGGGCGCCCACACGCCTGCAGTGGCCCTGAGGGCGATGGCTGGACGGCGCGCAGGATGCAACTTGGGCTGTTCACCTACACGCATTGGCGCACGGGCAGGACACCATGGGGCGGTTTCCCCACCCTGCTGTCACTGCCCTGCCCAAGCCGATGCGTACCCGATCCGAAACCTTCAAATTCACCCGCGCTCGCAAGACAGCCCAGGGGCGATTCGCCCACGCCAACACGGATGCCCTGGGCGCACTGCAGCTCTGGACGGCGCTTGGCATGGGCCGGGTGGGCGAAATCCTGTCGGCGCAGGAAAACGAGTGCCTGGTGGTGCGCGTCACCTACCCCCTGCAGCAGGGCATGCTGGCCACCAGTGAACTGCACCAGTGCTGCATGTCGCGCGGCATAGAGCGCGAAGCGGTGGAGGATTGGCCAGCGGGCTGACCGGGGGCGGGCCTGGCGCGCTGGCCGCGCCAGGCTCCGGGCCATAGCTCAGGCGGTGCCGAACACGTCGACCGGAGACGGCGCCAGAAACTCCCGGAGCTTTTGCTCTGCGGTGTAGAGCGCCTCGGGGTAGCTGGCCCATTCACGGCGCACAGTGAGGACGGGCGAGCCGTCCTCCTCGAAGATGAAGACGCGGTCCGGCACGTTCGCCGGTGCAGCCAGCGTGAGCGGCCTGACGAGATAGGTCGATCCGGCAATCTGGAGGTTGGGAGGCCAGGGCAGGCCGATCGCGCGCATAGGTCAATTCGTGGTGGGTTGAAGACGATGGCCCATCCTAACCACGCCGGTGCCCAAACGCGCTGCACGCGGGCCAACAAGCGGCGATGTCCTACGAAGCCGCTGCCCCGGGCGGCCGGGCATGCACTTGCCTGGCCTTTCTGCCTGGGGACGATGTTCGCATTTGCAACGCAGTGGCCCTGTGCTCAACCAACAGTCCTCGACCACAAGGTGGAGCGCCCGCACAATGGACTGTCCTCTGTTCACGGGGGGAGACTCCCCCACCGGCCTGATCTTCTGGAAAGGCGCCTGTTGTCCTGCTCGATTCTTCGCGTGCTGTGTATCCTTGCGGCCCTGGCCGGCGGGGCCGCGTTCGCGGACCCGGGCTACTACGTGGTCACGGCGTACAGCAATCCCGGCGTGCGGACCATTGATTTCCGCTACTGGACCGTGGCGTCGCGTGGCTCCGCACTGGCCAAGTGGCCCGAGGTCGGCCTGGGCTGGAACGTCAACAGCCGCTGGTACAGCGCGGTCATCGCCAGCTGGATCACCGCGTCGGACATGCCGACCACGCTGTCCAGCTGGAACTGGCAGAACGACCTGCTGCTGACCCAGGGCGAAGTCCCTTTCGACCTGGCCATCCATACGATGGTGTCGGCGCCCAGGCATGTGGGGGAGGGGCACACGCTGGAGTTCGGACCGGCTTTGCAGACCGACATCGGCCGCACGCAACTGAACGCCAATGTGTTCGCCGAAAAGGGCTATGGTGGCTTTTCGCAACAGCCCACGCAGCTCAAGTACCAGTGGCAGGTGCGCCACCGCTGGAAGCCGGGCCTGCACTTCGGCGCGCAGGGCTTTGGCGAGCTGGGCGAGTGGGACCGCTGGGCGCCGGCCGGGCGGCAGTCGCACCGTGCGGGCCCGGCGCTGTTCGGGAGCATCCAGACCGGGCAGGGCGAGATCGGCTGGCAGGCCGCCTACCTCTACGGCAAGACCTATCGGCAGCGCGGCAACATGTTCACGGCACGCGTCGCCTACCACTTCTGAGGCGGCGCACCGGGCCAGCAGGGGCGCACAATGGCCCGGCACACCAGAAGGAGCGCCTTGATGCCAGCGACCACCATCACCGCCTTCGAACGATCCCCCGACCGCGGCCGGGGCCTGGCGCGCGACATGCGCGTGCGCTGGGCGCTGGAAGAGGTGGGGCAGCCCTACGGGACGCGATTGGTGTCGTTCGCACAGATGAAGGCGCCCGCGCACCGCGCGCTGCATCCCTTCGGGCAGATACCCACCTACGAGGAAGGCAGCCTGGCGCTGTTCGAGACCGGCGCCATCGTGCTGCACATTGCCGAGAGCCATGCGGGCCTGCTGCCGGCCGAGGCCCACGCGCGTTCGCGCGCCATCATGTGGATGTTTGCCGCGCTCAACACGGTGGAGCCGCCCATCGTCGAATGGGGCGCCGCGAAGATTCTGGAGCAGGACAAGCCCTGGTACGCCCAGCGCCAGCCCCTGCTCGAAGACCGAGTGCGCGTGCGCCTGGCCGAGCTGGCGCAGCGCCTGGGCGAAGCCGACTGGCTGGACGGCAACACCTTCAGCGCCGGCGACCTGCTGATGGTGACCGTGCTGCGCCGCCTGGGCGATGCCTCGCCATTGCTGGGCGAGCAGCCCAGCCTGCTCGCCTACATAGCGCGGGGCGAGGCACGGCCCGCCTACCAGCGCGCGTTCGCGGACCAGTTGGCGGTGTTCACTGCGAGCCAGGCGCCCAACTGATTCGTGTCAGCTGCTCATGGCGTTGCGCGCTATCCACGCAGCACGAAACTGGCACGGCCAAGGCCAGTGCTCCCGTGCAAGGGCCGCCCCGCCGCACCGGGGGCGTCCCCCTCCCGACTCGCGCAGCGAGTCGAGAGAGGGGGGAAGGCGCGAAGCGACTCAGGGGGTGCTTCACTTCAGCGCCGGAACCGCTCTCCGTTGAAGTAGGACAGCTCCACGAAGTCCGTGCCGTTGTGGTCCTGCGGGCCATAGCGCAGCTCGAAGCCGCCCATGTCGTAGGGGCGCATGCTGTGCAGGGCCTCGATGAGTTTTTCGCGCGATGCGGTGCGGCCCGCGCGGCGCAGGGCCTCGATCATCAGGCGCGCGCTCAGGTAGCCTTCCAGCGAAGAATAGCCCGGCTCGACCCCGGCGGCGTGGGCCTTGAGCGCATCGCGGTAGGCCTTGACGATGGGCTTGGCCACGTTGTCGGGGTTGGGCGCGACCTGCGCCACGGTGATGCCGCGCGCCGATTCGCCCAGCGCCGCCAGCAGCGGCCGCGAGCCCAGGAACGAGATCGAGAACGCAGGCGCCTTCACGCGCTGGCGCAGCGCCTTGTAGAACGGGATGCCCACGGCCCCCACGGCCAGCGAGATCAATGCCGTGGGCTGCCAGGCCGTGATCTCGTCCACCGTGCGCGCCACGCCCTCCTCGGTCTCGGGCAGCAGGAAGGCCTTCCAGTCCTTGTTGTTGTGCACCTTGGCCGCCGCGTCGAAGGCCGCGAGCGTGGCCTTGCCGAAGGGGTTGTCGATGTAGGCCACCGCACACTTGGTGAAGCCGGTGGAGCCCAGTTGCTGCACGATCTTGTGGAGCTCCTGCGCATAGCTTGCGCGCGCATGGAACACCAGGGGGTTGAACGGCCGCAGCGCGTCTGAGCCCGTGCCGGGCGCGATCACCGGCACCTTGGCCGCCATGGCCACGGGCAGCGCACCCATCACGCTGGTGGTGCCGCCGCAGGACAGCAGGGCGAAGACCTTGTCCTCCTCCAGCAGCTTCTTCGCATTGGCGCCGGCCTTGGCCGGATCGCCGCCATCGTCGGCGCTGGCGAACTGCAGGCGCCGCCCGTCGATGCCGCCGCGCTCGTTGACCTCCTGGAAGGCCGCGGCAATGCCCTTGTTCATCTCCACGAACGGGAACGCCAGCGGCCCCGTGAGCGCTGCGGTTTGCCCGATGCGCCAGGGCTCGGCCTGCTGGGCCAGTGCCCAGCCGGGCAGGGCCACGGTGGTCGCCGCGGCGGCGCAGGACAGCACGCGGCGGCGCGTGGGTGCAGGGGACGGTGGTCGCGCCAGCGGCGCGGGGTGGTGGGTGGGCATGCGGCGTTGTCTCCTGTCGGTCTTGTAGGTGTGGGCCTCGACGGGGCCTGCTGTGCAGCAAACGACCAGCCAACGGACAAGCAGGCAACCAACCAGACAGCATGCATGCGCGCGCACGGCTCCATCGACGGCAGGGCCAGTATCAAGCGCAGGCCGGCCCGGGGCTTGCGGGAAAACACGGGCAGGCAGTCACAAATCGTCACATTGGAGACTGTCCGCTGACCTGCCGCGGCGCATGGGCCACCCGCGCGTGCTTGCGCCCGAGCGCCGCTCTGTTTCGCGCCATCCGCTTCGGCGCATCATTCAAGGCCGTGGAGTGGGACCGGGCCGAACGGCTCGCCAAGTTCGAGCAACGCCTGTCGGGGCTCGACGGTATGAGCGCCACCGTGCACCTGCAGACGGAACTGGTGGGCGACCCTACCTGCGAGTGGTTGCGAACGAACCATGCGCCGGGGACCGACCGCCGGTAGGGGCATTCCAGGGCGGTATGGGGTCGTTCTAGCCTTTGCTGCGCGGCGCCGCTCTCTTGGCCGGCGCAGGGAGCGGAGGACGCAGTTCTTCGGCCAGTTCCAGCAGGCGCTTGCCAGCCAGCTCGGTCAGCAGCGCGTGCTCTGCCATGTCCATGGCCTGTGCCAGAAAACGGTTGGCGACGGCTTCGACGGGACACGCTGCATTGTCGGAAGCGGGGCCGAAGGCAAATGGGCGTGAGGGCTCCATGGCGCGGTAGACGTCGGCTACCGTGAGCATGTCGAAGTTCGCCGCCAGCGACCAGCCGCCTCCGCGGCCCCCGGTCGACACCACATGGCCCGCCTCGCGCAGGCCTGCCATCGTGCGGCGCACGACGACGGGATTGGTGTGCAGCATCTGCGCGATGGTTTCGGAGGTTGTCGTGCCGCCATGCAGGTGCATGTGCAGCAGCACGTGCACGAGCCGTGCAAGCCGGGTGTCTTGGGGCATCTTGACTTTGTGTAACTCAATGAGTTACGCTTTGCTTGAGCTTGTTCGTTGAAAAACCAGGAACCATGACCTTACCCAATTATCGAATGCTGCAGGCCAACGGCCAACGGCCAACGGCCTGCGCCTGCGGGTTGCCGAGCAGGGGCAGGGCCCGCTGGTGCTGCTGTGCCACGGCTTTCCTGAAACGGCCCATGCCTGGCGTCACCAGTTGCCGGCCCTGGCGGCGGCAGGATACCGCGCCGTTGCGCCCGACATGCGGGGTTTTGGTGGCAGCGATCGGCCGCAGGCGGTGGACGCCTACACCGTGCTCGATGCCGTGGGCGACTTGGTCGCGTTGGTCGAGCAATTGGGTGAGCAGCAGGCCGTGCTGGTGGGCAATGACTGGGGTGCCACCATTGCCTGGCAGGCCGCACGGCTGCGGCCCGACCGGTTTCGCGCTGTGGCTGCCCTGGGCGTGCCCATGATGGGGCGCGCACCCATGGCGCCGAGCCAGCTCTTCCCACAGAGCGCGCACGCCTGGTTCTACGTGCACTACTTTGCCCAGGCAGGCGTGGCCGAACGCGAACTCGAAGTTGACGTAGCCACGGCGCTGCGCCGAATCTATTTCGCCGCCAGCGGCGAAGCCGGCCCGCGCAGCGACCCGCGCACGCCCAACCCCTTCGGCATGTTGCCCCGTGACGGCGGGCTGCTGGCCACGCTGCCCGAGCCCGTTGCGCTGCCCAGCTGGCTTGAGCCCGCGGATTTCGATGGCTTCGTGCAGGCGTTCCAGGCCAGCGGCTTTGGCGGCGGTCTCAGCTACTACCGCAACCTCGACCGCAACTGGGCGCTGGACGCTGCCTTCGACGGCTTGCGCGTGGAAGTCCCTGCGCTGTACCTGGTGGGCGAGCGCGACACGGGGCTTGCCATGCCCGGCATGGCAGACCTCATCGCGGCCATGCCAGGCCTGGTGCCCCGGCTGCGCGGCTCGCACACCATCGCCGGGGCCGGCCACTGGCTGCCACAGGAAGCGCCCGCGCGCGTGAACGAGGAACTCCTCGGCTTTCTGCGGTCGCTGTAGGCGTGGCTCCACGCTTTTGAACGACAAGCGCGCCTGCTGCTGTACTACCACCTGCTGCGCGAAGGCGGCATCTGGAAGGCACTGGGCCGCCGGCCGACATAGGCCACCGACTCAGTCTCTGCGCCGGCCTCTGCCCGCGCGCCCGGCCCGGGTATGCCCCGCACTCTGGCAGGCCCGCCGGTAGGCGCGCAGGGTCTGCTCGGCGCGGCTGAGCACGGTGTGGGTCACGTCGTCGGCGGCATCGGCCGCCAGCACCGCGCCCGGGCCCATGCCCGATGCCTCGCCCGTCAGCAGGGCGAGGCCCTCGCTCACGTGCTGCACGGTGTAGACGTGGAACAGGCCGCGCTCCACCGCATCGAGGATGGGGCGCGACAGCATCAGGTGGCGCTGGTTGCGCGCCGGGATGAGTGCGCCCTGTGTGCCGTCGAGCCCGGCGGCGGCGCAGGCCTGGAACCAGCCCTCGATCTTTTCGTTGATGCCGCCCACGGGCAGCACCTCGCCATGCTGGTTGAGCGCGCCTGTCACCGCGATGCCCTGGCGCAGCGGCAGGCCTGACAGGCTGGACAGCAGCGCATACAGCTCGGCGCACGAGGCCGAGTCGCCCTCGACGCCGCTGTACTCCTGCTCGAACACGATGGAGGCGTTGAGCGCCAGCGGTGCCACGTGGCTGAACAGGGCCGTGAGGTAGCCGTGCAGGATGAGCACGCCCTTGTCGTGGATGGGGCCGGACATGTGGACCTCGCGGTCGATGTTGAGCAGCCCGTCCTGCCCCGCGAAGCTGCGTGCCGTGATGCGCACCGGAAAGCCGAAGCGGTAGTCCGTGAGGTCGATCTGCGACAGGGCGTTGACCTGGCCCACGGCCTGGCCGGTAAGGCTGATGAGGCACTCGCCTTCGGCCAGGGTCTGGTGCAGCTCTTCCTCGGTCTGGTTGTGGCGCAGGCGCTGGGCGGCCAGGGCCGCCTGCACATCAGCGGCCTGCACCAATGCCGTGGAATCGGTGGGGGCGCGCAGGCGGCACTGGGCCGCGCTCTCGATCACCAGCGCCTCGGCCTGGGCGAAGCGGGCACTCTGGCGGCCCTGGTCGTCGGCCTCGCGGTGGCTTTGCTCGATCAGCAGGGCCACGGCCTCGGGACCGAAATGCGGCAGGCCGCGCTGCGCGCAGCACTGCGCCACGAAGGTGGCCGTGGCCCGGTGCGTGGCCGGTGTGGCGATGAAGCGGTCGGCAAAGTCCACCTTCACGCGAAAGCGGCGCGCGGCCTCGGGGTCGTTGTCCTGCAGGGCGTAGTACTCGTCCACCGAGCCGACGAGCACGATCTTCACATCCACTTCCACCGGCTCGGGCTGCAGGCCGGCCGGTGCCCCGCCGCCTGCGCCTGCGCCACTGCCGCCCGCATCGTCGCTGATCTGCAGCCGGCGGCTGCGCAGAAAGCGGCGCACGCGCGGCCACAGGCCTTCTTCGGCGGCCAGGTCCTGCAGGTGCAGCAGGATGAAGCCGCCGTGTGTGCGCAGCAGGCTGCCGGCATGGATGGCCGATACGTCCGCCTGCCCGGGGTCGGCATCGTCGGCATTGGCGCCATGGTCGATGCTGCCCATCAGGCTGCGCTGCTGCGGGTTGTCCTCCACGATCACGGGGGCGCCGCTGCGCCCGCCGTTGTCCACTGCCAGGTTCACGCGGCAGCGGGCCAGCAGCGCGTCCAAGTCGTCCTTGCGATCGGCTTCGGCATCGGCTTCGTTGTCGCCGTAGTAGGGCTCCAGCAGGTCGATGCTGTCCAGCAGGGCGCGTTCCACCTGGTCCAGCCACTGGGTCAGGCGTGTGGCCTCCGGGGCGATCTGGCGGGCGCCGTGCAGCGCCTGCTGCACCAGCGGCTGCACCACGGCGCGGCGCAGGGCGGCCAGCGCGGCATCGCGTTCACGCTCCAGCGGGTGCATGGCCTGGGCGAAGCGGTCGATCTCGGCGCGCAGCGCGTCCTCGTCGCGTGCGATGGTGGCGCGGCGCTCGGGCGGCAGTACGCGCGCCTCGGCCTCGCTGAGCGGCTGGCCCCGCGGGCCCAGGGGGGTGATGGCCATCTGTCCGTTGTTGCGCACCAGGCGCAGCTGGCGCGCCAGCGCAAAGGCGTCGAGCACGGCCAGGGCGTCGCTCTCCTGCGCCTGCCAGCGCTGCTCCACGCGCGCTGCATCGGCCAGGAAGGTGGGGTTGGCCAGGTGCTGCGGCACCTCGGCCTCCAGGCGCGTGCCCATGTCGGCCAGGGCCTGGCGCAGCAGGCGGCCCTGGCCTGCGGGCAGGCGCAGCGCGCGCGGGCGGGCGGGTGCATCGAAGTCGTGCAGGTAGCACAGGTCGGGGGGCACGGGGCGCCGTGCCGCCTCGGCCAGCATGGCCTGGTGCAGCAGCGACGCGCGGCCGCTGCCCACGTCACCGAGCACGAAGAGGTGGTAGTCGGGCTGCTGCATGGCCAGGCCGAAGCGGGCGGCGGCCTCGGCGCGCTCCTGGCCGATCCAGGGCAGGGGCAGGCCGGTGAGTTCGGCCGTGCTGGCAAAGCCCAGCGTGGCGGGGTCGATGATCAGCCGCAGTTGGTGTGCAGACAGGGCGCGGGCGGATGCGGGCATGGGGGACGGCAATTCGGAAACGGGGCAGGGGAGCCAACGAAAAACAGGAAGGAAAGGCGGGGCAGGGGCGCGTCAGCGGCCCGGCGGCATCGGGCCCTTGGGTGCACCGCCAGCCTGTGCGCGCTCGCGTGCATCGGCCTGGGCGGCGGCGCCATCGGGTTCGGTGGGCCAGCCGGCCAGGTGCTGCTGGGCGATGCGGCTCAGCGCGGTGATCCAGTGGCTGCTGTCGTTCAGGCAGGGGATGTAGTGGAACTCCTGGCCGCCAGCGTGCAGGAAGGCCTCGCGCACCTCCATGTTGATCTCTTCGAGCGTCTCCAGGCAGTCGCTGGTGAAGCCCGGGCAGACCACGTCCACCCGGCGCGTGCCGGCCTTGCCCAGGGCTTCGACCGTGGGCTGGGTGTAGGGCTCGAGCCACTTGGCCTTGCCAAAGCGCGACTGGAAGGTGAGCACATAGCGGTCGTCGCGCAGGCCCAGGCGCTGGGCCAGCAGGCGGCCGGTCTTCAGGCTTTCGCAGTGGTAGGGATCGCCCAGCGTGCGCGTGCGTTCGGGCACGCCGTGGAAGCTCATCACCAGCTTGTCGGGCTGGCCGTTGGCCTTCCAGTGCGCCTCGATGCTGCGCGCCAGCGCGTCGATGTAGCCGGGGTGGTCGTGGTAGCGGTTCACGAAGCGCAGCTCGGGCACATGGCGCGTGCGTGCGGCCCAGGCGTACACGGCATCGAACACGCTGGCGGTGGTGGTGCCCGAGTACTGCGGGTACAGCGGCAGGATGAGGATGCGCGTGGCGCCCTCGGCCTTGAGCGCGTCGAGCTGGCTGGCGATGGACGGGTTGCCGTAGCGCATGGCATGGCGCACCAGCACCGGGTGGCCGGCTTCGCCGAGCCAGCCGCGCAAGAGTGTGGCCTGTTTGGCCGTCCACAGTGCCAGGGGCGAGCCGTCTTGGGTCCAGATGCTGGCGTACTTGGCGGCGGACTTGGCCGGCCGCGTGCGCAGGATGATGCCGTGCAGGATGGGCAGCCACACGGGCTTGGGGATCTCCACCACGCGGTGGTCCGACAGGAACTGCCCCAGGTAACGGCGCACCGCCGGGGCCGTGGCCTCGTCGGGCGTGCCCAGGTTGCACAGCAGGATGGCGGTGCGTTCGGGCTGGCCGTGGGTGAAAGGGGGTTCGGTTTGAAAACGCATGCGGCATTGTGGCCCAGTCACCTGGCGCCTACCCGCAGAAGGTTTTGGCGCCTCCCCGGGAAATCCCTCGTGCATGTCTGAAACCGGTTTCATAGACTTGCGCCGTGAATTACCAATTCCAGTTCGAATCCGTTTTTGCCGCGTGGCCCCTGCTGCTCAAGGGCACCTGGATCACCGTGCAGCTCTCGCTCACCGCCACGGTGCTGGGGCTGGTGGTGGCCATTGCCTGCGCCTGGGGCAAGACCTCGGGGCCGGCCTGGCTGCGCTTTCTCATCAATGCCTACATCGAGCTGATCCGCAACACGCCGTTCATCGTGCAGCTGTTCTTCTTTTTCTTTGCGCTGCCGGCCATCGGCCTGCGCTGGTCGCCCTACACGGCGGCGCTGACGGCGATGGTGGTGAACCTGGGCGCCTATGCGGCGGAGATCGTGCGCGCAGGCATCGAATCCATTCCCAAGGGGCAGATCGAGGCGGGCAAGGCGCTGAACCTCAAGCCCTGGGAGATTTTCCGGTTCGTGGTGCTCAAGCCTGCGCTCAAGGCCATCTACCCGGCGCTCACCAGCCAGTTCATCTTGCTGATGCTCAGCTCGGCCGTGGTGTCGGTGATCTCGGCCGACGACCTGACTTCGGTGGCGGCCAACCTGCAGTCGCAGACCTTTCGCAGCTTCGAGATCTACATCGTCGTGGCCGCCATCTACCTGGCGCTGGCCGTGTCGTTCTCGGGGCTGTTCAAGCTGATCTACCAGCGCACGCTCAACTACCCCGACCGCCGCTGAGGACCGTCCATGCGCACCTTTGGAGTTTCCGAGTTCTGGTTCATCGTGCAGGCCGCCCAGTGGACGCTGGCGCTGTCGGCCATGGCTTTCGTGGGCGGCTCGCTGCTGGGGCTGCTGGTGGCGCTGGCGCGCACGTCCGAGAGCGCTGCCGCGCGCTGGGCCGCCACCTTGTTCATCCAGGTGTTCCAGGGCACGCCGCTGCTGCTGCAGTTGTTCCTGATCTTCTTCGGTGCGCCGGTGCTGGGCCTCGATATCAACCCCTGGCTGGCCGCGGGGATGGCGCTGGTGCTCAACAGCGCGGCCTTTTTGGGCGAGATCTGGCGCGGCTGCATCGAGGCCATTCCGCGCGGGCAGTGGGAGGCGGCGCAGGCCCTGAACCTGAACTATGTGTCCCGCATGCGTTTCGTGGTGCTGCCCCAGGCCTTCAAGATCGCGCTGCCGCCCACGGTGGGCTATGTGGTGCAGATCATCAAGGGCACCTCGCTGGCCGCCATCATCGGCTTCACCGAGATCACGCGGGCGGGCCAGATCATCAACAACGCCACCTTCCAGCCGCTGCAGGTGTTCACCACCGTGGCAGCGCTGTATTTCGTCATCTGCTGGCCGCTGTCGCTGCTGGCCGCGCGCATGGAGCGCAAGCGCGCCCGGGCGCTGGCGCGGTGATGTCCCCCTTTGCCATTTTCGAGCGCGCATTCCATACAACCCACAGGAGACATGCCATGACTTTTTCGCTGTACCGCCGCACCACCACCGCTGCCCTGGCCGCCCTGGGCCTGGGCGCCATGCTCACGGCCTTCGCGCCGCTGGCGTCCGCGCAAAGCGTGGCCGACATCAAGAAGAAGGGCGAGATCACCATCGGCATGCTGGTGGACTTTCCGCCCTATGGCACGACCAACGCGCAGAACCAGCCCGATGGCTACGACGCCGACGTCGCCAGGCTGCTGGCCAAGGACCTGGGCGTCAAGGTCAACCTCGTGCCCGTCACGGGCCCCAACCGCATTCCCTTCCTGCTGACCAACAAGGTCGACGTGCTGGTGGCTTCGCTGGCCATCACGCCCGAGCGCGCCAAGCAGGTGCAGTTCTCGCAGCCCTATGCGGCGGCCACCATCGTGCTGTACGGCAAGACCGGCAGCGCCATCAAGAGTGCGGCCGACCTCAAGGGCGTGCGCGTGGGCGTGGCCCGCGCCAGCACCCAGGACGTGGCCGTCACCAAGGCCGCACCCGAAGGCACGGAGATCCGCCGCTTTGACGACGATGCCTCGGCCATGCAGGCGCTGATCTCGGGCCAGGTCGATGCCATCGGCTGCTCGGTCACCGTGGCGGCCCAGATCGCCAAGCGCGTGCCGGCCAACACCTTCGAGAACAAGTTCAACCTGCTGCAGCAGGCCATGGGCATCGCCATGCGGCCCGGCCAGGAAGAGCTGCACAAGTCCATGGACGATTTCGTGGCGCGCAACACGGCCAATGGCGAACTCAACAAGCTGTATCGCAAGTGGCTCGAAACCGATCTGCCCAAGCTGCAATAAATACAAGGAACGGGAGATTCCTGCCATGACGGACGCAGTCACGACCGCCCCCGGCACGCCGCCGATCATCCGCATGGAGGGGGTCAACAAGTGGTTCGACAGCTTTCAGGTGCTGACCGACATCGACCTGTCGGTGCGCGCCGGTGAGCGCATCGTGATCTGCGGCCCCTCGGGCTCGGGCAAGTCCACCCTGATCCGCTGCATCAACCGGCTGGAGGCCGTGCAGAAGGGCCGCATCGAGGTGGATGGCATCGACCTCACGGCTGGTGGCAAGAACGTGGATGCCGTGCGCGCCGAGGTGGGCATGGTGTTCCAGCAGTTCAACCTGTTCCCGCACCTGACCATTCTGGAGAACTGCACCCTGGCGCCGATGCGCTCGCGCGGCATGGGCCGGTCCGAGGCCGAGGAGGTGGCGATGAAATACCTCACGCGCGTGCGCATCCCCGAGCAGGCGCACAAGCACCCGAGCCAGCTGTCGGGCGGGCAGCAGCAGCGTGTGGCGATTGCGCGCGCGCTGTGCATGGCCCCCAAGGTGATGCTGTTCGACGAGCCCACCTCGGCCCTGGACCCCGAAATGGTCAAGGAGGTGCTGGACACCATGATCGGCCTGGCCGAGGACGGCATGACCATGCTGTGCGTGACCCACGAAATGGGCTTTGCCCGCAGCGTGGCGGACCGCGTGATCTTCATGGCCGACGGCAAGATCCTCGAGCAGGCGCCGCCGGCCGAGTTCTTCGGCAACCCCCGGCACGAGAAGACCCGCCAGTTCCTGGGCCAGATCCTTAGCTCCCACCAGGCGCACTGAGCTGCGGTGGTGATCCGCGCCGCGGCGCGCGGGCATGAACGAGAAATGCAGTCGATGAAGCTCCTTATTTCTTTGTCTTCCTTCGGCGCGGCCGAAGTGGGGCGCCATGGCCAGCTGTGGTGCACCGACCTTGCCCGCGAGGCCGGTGCCGATGGTGTCGAGGTGCGCGGTGAGATGCTGCGCGACCCGGTGAACGAACTGGCCGCGCTGGCGGGCCGGGCGGCAGTGTTCTCCAGCCCCGAGGGGCTGTGGACGGTAGACGGCGCGCTGGACGAAGCTGCCCTGGCGCGTGGCATGTCGGCGGCCCGCGTGCTCGGTGCGCCGCGGCTGAAGATGGCCATCGGCGGCTTCGGTACGGCATCGCATGGCTCGCTGGCGCGGCTCAAGGAACTGCTGGTGGGCGGACCGGTGGAGCTGGTGATCGAGAACGACCAGACCGCCACGGCCGGCACGCTGTCGGCCATGACCGCCTTTTTCGATGCGCAGGAGCGCGCCGGACTGGACCTGGGCATGACCTTCGACATGGGCAACTGGCACTGGCAGGGCGAATGCCCGCTGCAGGCCGCGCAGGCCCTGGCGCACCGCGTGCGCTATGTGCACTGCAAGGGCGTGCAACGCCTGCCCGGCAAATGGGTGGCGGTGCCGCTGGCCGATTCGGTGGCGCCCTGGCGCGCCATTTTGCGGGCGCTGCCGGCGGACGTGCCGCACGCCATCGAGTACCCGCTGATCGGGGATGACCTGGCGGCGGTGACACGCGCGCAATTGGCCGTGATCCGCGATGCACGGAGGCAGGCATGAGCGCAGCCAAGGAAACCGCCTTCGACGTGGCGTTGTTCGGCGAGGCCATGCTGCTGCTGGTGGCCAACGAGCCCGGGCCGCTGGAGCATGCCACGGGCTTTCACAAGCGCACGGCCGGGGCCGAGACCAATGTGGCCATCGGCCTGGCGCGCCTGGGCCTGAAGGTGGGCTGGGCCAGCCGCCTGGGCACCGATTCCATGGGCCGATCGCTGCTGGCCACCATGCAGGCCGAGGGCATCGACTGCTCCCATGTGACCTCGGATGCCACACAGCGCACGGGCTTCCAGTTCAAGGAGCGCGTGACCGATGGGCGTGACCCCCAGGTCGAATACCACCGCAAGGGATCGGCCGCGAGCCAGATGGGCCCGGCCGATGTGGACGAACCCTGGCTGCGCAGCGCGCGCCACCTGCATGCCACGGGCGTGTTCGCTGCCATTTCGGAGACCAGCCTGCAGGCGGCGCTGCGCACGCTGCAGGTGATGCTTGCCGCGGGCCGCACGATCTCGTTCGACCCGAACCTGCGGCCCACGCTGTGGTCCTCGCCCGAAGTGATGCGGCACTGGATCAACGAGCTTTCGCGCTTTGCCGACTGGGTGCTGCCGGGCATGGAGGAGGGCGTGTTCCTCACAGGCGAGACCACCCCTGAGGGCGTGGCCAGGTTCTACCGGGAGCGGGGCGCCAAGCTGGTGGTCGTCAAGCTCGGTGCGCAGGGTGCGTACTTCGACAGCGACGTGGCGGGCACCGGCCATGTGGCCGGTTTCCCTGTGGCCGAGGTGGTGGACACCGTGGGCGCGGGCGATGGCTTTGCCGTGGGCGTGGTCAGCGCCCTGCTGGCTGGCCACAGCGTGCCCGACGCGGTGCGCCGCGGCGCCTGGATCGGTGCCCGCGCCGTGCAGGTGCTGGGCGACACCGAGGGGCTGCCTACACGCGCAGAGCTGGAGCAGGCCGGCCTATGACGACCCGCAAGCAGGTGCTGGTGTTCCGCGACCTGCCGCCGGACCAGCTGGCGCGCCTGCAGGCGGTGCACGAGGTGACCGTGGCCGACCCGCGCAAGCCGGCGCAGCGCGCGGCCTTCGATGCCGCGCTGGCCGGGGCCCATGGCCTGATCGGCGCGAGCTTTCCTGTCACCGCGGAGCTGCTGGCGCGTGTGCCGCAGCTGCAGGCCATTTCCAGCATCTCGGTGGGGGTCGACAACTACGACCTGCAGGCCCTGCAGGCGCGGGGCATCGTGCTGTGCCATACGCCGGGCGTGCTCGATGAGACCGTGGCAGACACGGTTTTCGCGCTGATCCTGGCCACCTGCCGACGGGTGGTGGAGCTGTCGCAGATGGTGCGCGAGGGCCGCTGGAATGGCAACATCGGCGAAGACCTGTTCGGCCACGACGTGCATGGCAAGACGTTGGGACTGCTGGGCTTTGGCCGCATCGGTCAGGCCGTGGCGCGCCGTGCGGCACTGGGCTTTGGCATGCCTGTGCTGTACCACGCGCGCCGCCCTGTGGACCTGGCCGTGCAGGCACCCGCGCTGCTGGGCCGGGCCAAGCATGTGCCGCTTGACGACCTGCTGGCGCGCGCGGACATCGTGGTGGCGCTGCTGCCGCTGTCGGACAGCACGCGCGGCCTGGTGGATGCGCGGGCCTTCGCGGCCATGAAGCCGGGCGCCATCTTCATCAACGGCGGGCGCGGCGCCACGGTGGTCGAGGACGACCTGTTGGCTGCACTGGACCATGGCACGCTGCGTGCCGCAGGGCTCGATGTGTTCGCCACCGAGCCGCTGCCGCTGGCCTCGCCCCTGCGCACCCACCCGCGCGTGACGCCGCTGCCGCACATCGGCTCGGCCACGCATGGCACGCGCCATGCCATGGCCCGGTTGGCGGTGACGAACCTGCTGCAGGCGCTGGCCGGCGAAAAGCCCGCCGCGGTGTACGGGACAATCGGCGCATGAGCAGCAGCAAGCCGCGCGCACCCACTGCCAAGGCGCCTGCCGCCGCCCCTGTCGATGCGGCTGGCCGAGACCGGCCCACGATTGCCGACGTGGCAGCCGCGGCCGGCGTGTCCAAGGCAACCGTCTCGCGTTTCTTCAACCACCGCGAGCGCCTGCTCAGCCCCGACATCGCGGCCCGGGTCGAGGCTGCCATCGCCCAGCTCGGCTATGTGCCCAGCCCCATGGCCCAGGCACTCAGCCATGGGCGCTCGCGCCTGATCGGCCTGGTGGTGGCCGACATCACCAACCCCTTCTCGGTGGCCGTGCTGCGCGGGGCCGAAGAGGCCTGCCAGGAGGCTGGCTACCTGGTGATGCTGTTCAACCTGGGCAATGACCGCCAGCGCGAGCGCAGCGCCATCGACGCCCTGGCGAGCTACCAGGTGGATGGTTTCATCCTCAACACCCAGGGGCAGGACGAGGGGCACGCCGAACTCAACTCCCTGCACGGCCGGCCGGCGGTGCTGGTGGACCGCCGGCACGCCGGCCTGGAGGCCGATTTCGTGTCGCTCGACAACCAGGACGCCATGCGCGGCGCCTGCACGCATCTGATCGACGGTGGCTGGAGCGACCTGCTGTACATCACCCAGCCGCTGGCCGGCGTGAGTTCGCGCCTGGAGCGCGCGGCCGCGTTCTCGCAGTGCGTGGCGTCGCACGGGCCGGGCGTGCGGGGCTCGGTGGTGGAACTGGCCGATGCGTCGGACGAGGTGCTGGACGCCGCCTTGCGCGCTTTGGGCCCGCGGCGGGGTAAAGGCGCGCGCGGTGCCGTGGTGTCGGGCAATTCCGTGGTCACGCTGCGGGTGGCGGCAGCGATGGTGCGGCTGGGCTGGAGCTTTGGGGCCGACATCGGCTTTGTCGGCTTCGACGACCCCGAATGGGCGCCCCTGATCGGCCCGGGCCTGACCACGGTGGCGCAGCCCACGGGTGCCATTGGCCGCTGTGCTGCGCAGTGTCTCATCGAGCGCATGCAGGGCCTGCAGGCGCCCGCGCGGGAGCGGCTGCTGCCCGGCAGGCTGGTGGTTCGGGGCTCGTCCGTGGCGGTGGCCACCGCCCGGAAACCCGGTTGATGCCGCGGCCGGATGGCTGCGGTATCCTTGGTAGCAACCGGCCGACTGGCTGCAGGCCGTGCTTCTCGGCCACTAACTTCCTGTGTGCCTTGCCATGTCCGCTTCTGCCCTTTCCCTGGATACCTCGCGCATACGCGCCATCACCATCGACCTGGACGACACGCTGTGGCCCATCTGGCCCACCATTGCCCGGGCCGAGGCCGTGCTGCTGCAGTGGCTGACCGACCACGCGCCCGCCACGGCCACGCTGTTCTCGAGCACCGAATCGCTGCGCGCCATCCGCAACCAGATGGTGAGCCTGCGGCCCGACCTGCTGCACGACCTGAGCGCGCTGCGCCGCGAATCCATTCGCCTGGCGCTCACGCAGGCCGGTGATGAGCCTGCGCTGGCCGAGCCCGCGTTCGAGCTGTTCTTTGCCGAGCGCCAGCGCGTGGAGCTGTTCGCCGATGCGCACGACACGCTGGCCTTTCTGGCTGCGCGCTACCCGGTGGTGGCCCTGTCCAACGGCAATGCCGACGTGCACCGCATCGGCATCGGCCACTACTTCAAGGCCAGCATCAGCGCCACCGCCTTCGGTATCGCCAAGCCCGATGCGCGCATCTTCCATGCCGCCGCCAGCGCCGCGCAGGTGCAGCCGCACGAGGTGCTGCATGTGGGCGACGATGCCGCGCTGGACGTGCAGGGGGCGCTGGCCGCCGGCATGCAGGCCATCTGGCTCAACACGCCGAACCACCCCTGGGCCCATGACAAGCACGGTGAGCCGCCGCATGCCACGGTGGCCAGCCTTGCGGCCATCAGCGAGCTGCTCAAGGCCATCCCCGTAGCCCTGGCCCAGCCGCCCCGCTGAGCGCCGGCGCCACTGCGGCGTTTTCTTGTCGCAGATCAAGGCGCGCCTTGCGGCTGCGCGCGAGACTTGGGCACCATGCGCCCAACGCCCCGCCCCTTTCTGCCGCCCGTGCGCAACGTCGGTCTCCTGCAGCCGCTGGCTTGGCTGGCACTGGCCTGGCGCGACATGGTGCGCACCGGCTGGCTCAGCTTTGCGCATGGCCTGGCGGTGGCGCTGTTCGGTGGCGCGCTGCTGGCTATTGCACACCACCGCTTCTGGCTATTGGCCGGGGCGCTGTCGGGCTTTCTGGTGGTGGCGCCGGTGCTGGCCACCAGCCTGTATGCACTGAGCCGGGCGCTGGAACGCGGCGAGCCTGCCAACCTGGCCCTGGTGCGCCGCACCTGGCTCGACTGGCAGCACAGCCACCCCGCCAAGTGGGGCGACCATGGCTACTGGTGCCTGGTGCAGTTCGGCCTGCTGCTGGCGCTGGCGGCCACGGGCTGGGTCATCACCTCGGCGGCGCTCATCACGCTGCTGGCGCCGGTGCCCGTGCGCACCCCGCTCGACTTCATGCACCACGTGGTGCTGGCGCCCGACAGTAGCCTGTTCGCGCTGTGGCTGGCGCTGGGCAGCCTGCTCGCGGCGCCCATCTTCGCCTCCAGCGTGGTGGCCATCCCCTTGTTGCTGGACCGGCGTGCCACGCTGCGCCAGGCGGTGCTGACCAGTTGGCAGGCGGTGCTGGCCAACCCCTTGCCCATGGCCCTGTGGGCGGCGCTGATCCTGGGCTTCACCTTGCTGGGCCTGGCGTCGCTGCTGCTCGGGCTGATCGCCGTGATGCCCATGCTGGGCCATGCGAGCTGGCATGCCTACCGCGACCTGGTGGATGCCTCGGGCCTGCCGGGGCGTGATGGCGGGCAGGGAGCGGGGCGACGGCCATGATCTTCGGCTTTACCGAGGCGCAGATCTCGGGCTTCTTCCTGACCTACGGGGTGGGCGCCTTCATCGCCTACATGCTGTTCATCATCGGCCAGCTGGCCTGGGAGTCCAAGGCCGGGCGCTTCGGCACCTTCGTGCTGTTCCTGGGGCTGGGCGTAGGGTTCATCGGCTTTCTGGCCAAGGTGGTCATCCAGTGGTGGCTGGAGCGATGAGACCGTTTGCGACAAAGTGGTGATGGTGCGGTGGGTCGAACAGGTTCTAAGATCCGCTCCATGTCCTTACCCACGACCACCCCACTGCTCACGCGTGCCGAAACCAGCGGCTACACCGAGACCTCCACCCACGCCGACGTGATGGCCTATGTCCAGGGCCTGGCGGCCTTGGGCGACAAGCGCCTGCACATCACCGACTTCGGCACCTCGCCCGAAGGACGGCAGCTGCCGCTGCTGGTGCTGTCGGCCCAGGGCCACCACACGCCCGAGGCCGCGCAGGCCAGCGGCCTGCCCGTGGTGCTGATGCTGTGCGGCATCCACGCCGGCGAGGTGGAAGGCAAGGAGGGCGTGCTGATGCTGGTGCGCAACCTGCTGCGCGGCGACCATGGCGACGAACTGCTCGCGCGCACCGTGCTGGTGGTGGTGCCGCTCTTCAACCCCGACGGCAACGACCGCATGAGCGCCGACAACCGGCCGCTGGACATCGCCCACTTGCGCGGGCAGGACGGCCCGGCCCTGGTGGGCACGCGCACCAACGCCGCGGGCGTGAACCTCAACCGCGACTACATGCGCCAGCAGGCGAGCGAGATGCGCCTCTTGCAGCAGCGCGTGTGCCAGCCCTGGAACCCGCACCTCACGCTGGACTGCCATGCCACCAACGGCTCCATCCACCGCTTTGCGCTGACCTACGACATCCCCCACACCGAGCACACGGGCCGCGCCGAGCCCGTGGCCTACATGCGCGAGCGCATGATGCCCGCCGTGCAGGCCGCGGTGAAGCGCACCGAGGGCCTGGACACCTTCTGGTACGGCAACTTCGTGCGCGACGAGGGCGGCCAGGGCCAGGGCTGGATCACCTACACCCACCACCCGCGCTTTGGCTGCAACTACCGCGGGCTGACCAACCGGCTCGACGTGCTGCTGGAGGCGTACTCGTACATCAGCTACCAGGAGCGCGTGGAGGTAACCTACGCCGTGCTGCGTGAGGCCCTGGTCTATGCCGCGGCCAACGGCCAGGAGATCGTCGACCTGCTCGCCGCCTGCGCCGAACCGCCGCAGCAAATCGCCATCCGTTACGCGCTGGAGGCGATCCCTGGTACCACGGTGGAGGTGCTCACGCGCGAGCCCTACACCCTGACCGGCGGCCCCGTCAGCGTGCAGGTGCCGCACTACGCCCATTTCGTGCCCACGGCCACCGTGCGGCGCCCCTGGGCCTACGCCATGCCCCAGGCCGTGGCCGACTGGCTGCAGGGCCACGGCCTGCGGGCCACGCCCGTGGCGGCCGGCACGGTGCTGGAGGTCGAGGTGCCCGTGATGCAGCAGCCCGTGGCCGAGCCCGGCCCCGCCATCCTCGAAGCCCAGGCCAGCACCCACTGGACGGCCAGCCACGAGCGCGCGCAGCGTGCCCTGCCAGAAGGCTGGTGCGTGGTGACGACGAGCCAGCGCTACGGCGCGATTGCGGTGGTGGCCTGCGAGGCCGAGAGCGACGATGGCGTGGTGGCCAATGGCATCGTGCCCGAGCCGGTGGCAGGGGCGGAGTTGCCGGTGTGGCGGGTGGTGGTGGCGGTGTAAGCCTGCTGGATTTCGTTTTAGGGTGATTTAGTCATTTGTGCTAATTATTGGATTTGACTAAAATAAGCCAAATGGACCTTTTCCACCGCCCCGCACTGGCCGAGCAGATGGCCAAACAGCTGCTGGAGCCCGGCCTGCTCGACCAGGGGCTGCGCTCAGGGCTCTTCCTGTCGGGCCTGCGCCGCACCGGCAAGACCACCTTTCTGCGCCAGGACCTGATCCCGGCGCTGGAGGCGCGCGGCGCCATCGTGATCTATGTCGACCTGTGGGCCGACACCAAGGCCGACCCGGCCACGCTGGTGCATGCGGCCATCCGCCGTGCGCTGGCGGACCTGCAGTCGCCGGGCTCCGGCGTGCTGGGCCGGCTGGCGCGGCTCAAGGGGCTGGACGTGGGGGCGGCGGGCTTCAAGTTCGGCTTTCAACTCAATGATGTAGGCGCCAAGGGCGGGGTCACGCTGGCCCAGGCGCTCACCGAGGTGATCGAGCTGGCGCAGACCGATCTGGTGCTGATCGTCGACGAGGTGCAGCAGGCCCTGGCCGGCGACGATGGCGCGCAGATGCTGCTGGCCATCAAGGCCGCGCGCGATGCCATCAACCCGCGGCCCGACACCCCCGGGCATTTCCTGTTCATCGGCACGGGCTCGCACCGCGCCCAGGTGGTGGGCATGACGCTGCAGGGCAAGCATGCCTTTGCCGGTGCCACCTCGGTGGAATACCCCACGCTCGATGGCGACTACGTGGCCTATGTGCTGCAGGGCATTGCCGAGGAGGGCGCACCCGTGCTGCCCAGCCTGCCCGTGGCCACAGACGCCTTCAACCTGCTGGGCCGCCGGCCCGAAGAGCTGATCCGTGCACTGCGCCAGCTGCAGCGCGAAGACCCGGCCGAGGCCGACCATCTGCTGCCGGTGATCGCCTCCACGCTCAAGGGCGCAGCGGCCGACGTGGAGCTGCGCAAGCTCGAAGACCTGGGCGTGCTGGCCGGCGCCATCTTCGACCGCGTGGCGCGCGTCGAGGGTGATGCCAGCGGCCTGTTCACCACCGACGCCCTGGCCGAATACACCGCTACCGTAGGCCGCGAGGTCACGGCCGACCAGGTGCAGCGCGTGTCGGAAGAACTGCGCGACGCGAATCTCATCGTGCGCAAGGGCCATGGCACCTATGCGGTGACGGACCCGTTTGTGCAGCAGGCGTGGCGCGAGCGCAGGATGCTGGCGGGGCCCGCAGCAGCGCCGGTGCCTGCCAGCTCGTAGGGGCGGCTCAGTACTTGAGCTTCGGGTACCAATCCGCGGGCCGTCCTTCGGGCGTCAGGTCCAGGATGGACCACAGCGACGCAATGTCCGGCGCGTCGCGCGGGTCCTGGCCCGGGTCGGCCATCTCCTTAGTCATCTCGCTGGCCCAGAACAGGCGCACCTGGCCCTTGCCGTCGCGTTGGAAGACCACCAGTGCGGGGTACTCGCTGCCATCGTCCATCAGGATGCCCAGGTCCTTCGCGTAGTCGTCACCGATGGTCTGCACGAAATTGAGGTCGCGCCAGCCGCGCTCCTGCGCAAAGGCGTACTGGCGCTCCACCGGCGAGCGGCCCAGGATCTTGAGGGCCACGCGCTGTTTGATGTCGGCGGCATTGCCCTCGACCGCGCCCAGCCAGTTGGTGCACATGGGGCAGGGGCGCTCGCGCTGGGGGCCGTACATCCAGAAGTAGGTGACCAGGGTGTTCTTGTCGCCGAACAGGTCGGCCAGGCCCACCTCGAAGCCCTGCTCGTCCTTGAAGCGGTAGTCCTTGGTGATGACCGGCCCTGGCGGCAATGCCTGGCGCTGCGCGACCAAGCGCGTCATGTGGCGGCGGAATTCGATCTCTTCGGCCAGCAGGGCCTGGCGGGCGGACTCGTACTCCGCCGAGGCTCCGGGGAAGGGGGTCTTGGCTTGTTGAGCCAGCTGCGCGGCTGGCTTCAATGCGGTTTCGGCATTCGTCGTCATCGTCGCTCTCCCGGGCCGCCATGGACCGATGGACTGTTGACTATGCCGCCATGCCAGGTGGCTGCGGGTAGGAGAAACGCCCGCCTGTCTGGCAAGCCCCGCGCAGGGTCTGGGCTGTTTATTCGCCCGCCACCGCAATCGTCTGCAGGCTCTTGCGCAACTCCTTCTCCACCGCCGGGAACTCGCTCTTGGTGGAGTTGAAGTTGAAGACCAGCATCTTGCCCCGGTGGGGCGTGACCATCATGATGTTGTAGATGTCGGTGTCGATGGCGCGCGAGGTCATCTCGAAGTAGATCCACTGCTGGCCCTGCATGTCCAGGAGCTTCTTTTCCTTCCACTCGATGCCGGGAATGATGCGGTCGAACAGGGTTTCGAACGAGGCCTTGGCCTGGGGCAGCTTGTCCTTGGGCAGGCCCTGGGGCTTGAGGTCGAAGGCGATGGTGGTCGTGCGGCGGGCATTGCCCACCACGAAGTTGGGCGCGCGGTTGGACGGGTACTTGTTGCCGATCTCTTCCGCGGTGAGCTGGGTAAAGCCCTCGGGCGCATTGAAGGACACGCCCGCATCGGGAATGGTGAACGTGGCGGCACAGGCAGCTGTGGTGGCAAGGGCCGAGGCCGCAGCCAGGCACAGGGTGGCGATCCAGGATTTCATGGTGGTCGGGCACATCACGAGCGATCCAGCCGGGGCCTGTGGGCCCTGGCCTCCCTTCGTCGTTGAGCCGGTTTTTGTGGAGACGCCAGTATCCACACGCATCGGCGATTTGGCGCGCGGTTGCAGACTTTTACTATTTGGTAAGTGCGCAGTAATTCACACAAATGGGGGATTGCAGCGGCCCGTTGTGTCAACCAAAAAAACAACCAGCCCACAGGCCCTGCGGCATGCACCAGCTGCGCAGCGGCCCTGGGCGATGTTGAGCAGCGACGAGCCGCTGGAGAAGGCCACAAGCGTGCCCGGCCCGCCCAGGCGGCCCGTGGCCATCTGGCCGAACGCAACGGCGCCGATGCCGCCGGGCAGGGCGTGCCTGGTATCTGCGGCGCAAGCTTCCGGGTCGCAGGTGGGGGGTACGCGTTTTGAGATACAAACACCCCATGTCCCTGAGTCCGCCCCAGCCGCCTGGCTTCAAACCCACCTTCTTCCACGTGCCGCCCGGCCCCGTGGCGGGCCCCTTGCAGTTGTTGCCCGTCAACGCCGCCGTGGTGGCCGTGCACACGGCCACTGGCGCACATGTGGGCTCGCTCAAAAAGGTGGGTGGGACCTGGAAGTTCAAGGCCATGGGCTACGGCGCTGCCGGAGGCATGGAGCCGGGCCACGGCCCGCTGACGGACCAGCACAACATGCAGTTCGACGCGCCCGATGCCGCCGAGGTGAGCGCCAGGTTGCTGGGCGCTCTGGGGAGCATGTAAGGGCGGTCAACAGGCGGCGCACCTGGCGGGCGCGCCACTGGTCGCGCTCTGCCGCGCCCCAGGCTGGGCGCGTTCATAGAATACCGCGATGCCTTTGCTTTTGACCTGCCTGCTGCGGCTTGCCGCCGCACCCCTTGTTGTGCTGGCCTGTGCTGTGGCCCACGCCCAGAATGCACCCCACCCTGCGAATGCCACCGCGCCCGCCATTCGCGCCACAGGCGCGGCATCGCCTGCGGCACCGGCATCCAAGGCGATGCCGCCCGCAGCAGCGGGTGTCGAGCCGGTGGACAGCAGTGCGGCCGCATCGGCGACAGCAGCGGCGGCCGGTGCCGCTGCACCCCTGTCCCGCGATGCCCGGCGCATCTATGAGCTGTCGCGCGACAAACTGGTGCAGATCCGCACGCTGCTGCGCAATGCCGACACCCAGGCGTCGATCGGCTCAGGATTCTTTGTCTCTGCGGACGGCCTGATCGTCACCAACTTCCATGTGGCCAGCCAGCTGGCGCTGGAGCCCGAGCGTTACCGCGGCGTGTACGTCACGATGGAGGGGCAGGAGGGCGAGGTCGAGCTGCTGGTGTTCGACGTGCAGCGCGACCTGGCGGTGCTGCGCGCCAAGGCCCGCACTGCAGCGGCGCCGGTGCTGGGCTTTCGGCCCGCCGCAGAGGCCCTGGCACAGGGCGAGCGCATCTACTCGCTGGGCAACCCGCTGGATATCGGCTTTGCCGTCACCGAGGGCACCTACAACGGGCTGGTGCGGCGCAGCTTCTATCCGCGGATTTTCTTTGGCGGCACGCTCAACCCCGGCATGAGCGGCGGCCCCTCGGTGGACGATGCGGGGCGGGTGCTGGGCGTCAACGTGGCCAAGCGGCTCGATGGCGAGCAGGTCAGCTTCCTGATCCCCGCCGAGTTTGCACAGGTGCTGGTGCAGCGCGCGGCCAGCGCAGAGCCCATCACGCAGCCCGCGTACGCGGAGATGACAAGGCAACTGACAGGGCACCAGCAGGTGCTGACCGAGCGGTTTCTGAAAGCGCCCTTTCGTGAGCAACGCCACGGCAACTACCGGGTGCCGGTGCCCGATGACGCGCTGGCGCGGTGCTGGGGATCGGGGCGCGACCCGAACTTTCCGGGCTTGAACCTGGAACGCACGCAGTGCCAGGCCGACAGCGATGTCGTGGCCGGCGACTACAGCACCGGCACCGTGCGCCTGGCCTATGAGGCCTACAACGCCCCCACCCTGGGCGCGGCGCGGTTTGCCCGGGTGTTCTCGCAAAGCTTTGCCAACGAGCGCTTCCAGACGCGTGGCAACCGCCACCAGACAGCCGTTGAATGCAGCGAACGTTTTGTGGACTCCGGCAGCCTGCCGCTGCGGGCGGTGGTCTGCATGTCGGCCTACCGCAAGCTGCCCGGCCTGTACAACATGACGGTGCTGACAGCCTCGGTCAACCAGCCCACGCAAGGCATCCTGGGCCGCCTGGACGTGCAAGGCATCGCTTTTGACAACGGCATGAAGCTGGCCAACCACTACCTCAAGGCGTTTCGCTGGGAGGCTGCACCATGATGCCCACCCTCGGCCTCATCGAAGCCTTTGACCGCCACGGCGCACTGCTGGCACGCGCCCCCGTCACCCGCTGGCCCGTGACGGTGGGCAGGGGGCTGGACTGTGACCTGGTGCTCGATGATCCGTTCGTCGCGCCCGCCCACCTGCGCATCGACCGCCTGGAAGATGCCCCGCGCGCGGTACAGGTGGAGGTCCTGCACACCCGCAATGGCGCACGCCTGCAGCGCAAGCACTACGCCCAGGGCGAGCGCTTCGACTGGCCGGGCGGCACTCCGATCGACCTGGGCCACACCCACGTCACGCTGCGCCTGGCCGATGCCCCCATCGCCGACGAACAGGCGCTGCCCCAGTTTCCATGGAGCACGGTGGCCACCACGGCAGCGCTCATGCTGCTGGTGCTGGCTGCGGCATTGGGGTCGGCGTGGCTGGAGGCCCGGGACGCGTCGCAGTATCTGAAGTCTGTTCCTGGCACGGTGCTTGGCCTGCTGGCCAGCCTGGGCGTATGGTCGGGCGTATGGGCGGTGGCCAGCAAGGTGTTCGGCGGCCAGCTTCGGTTCTGGCGCCATGTGCGCATCGCCTGCACTGCCGCCTTGGCAGTGGATGCGGTGCACCTGGTGGTGAACTTGGTGGCATTCACTTTCTCGTTGGAATCGGTTTCGCGGTTTGCCAATGTGCTGGTGGTGCTGCCGCTGGCGGGGGCGTTGTATGCCCACCTGTCAACGGTGCTGCCGCGCCGCCGCGTGGGTCTGGCCTGGACGCTGGCTGCGCTGGTGGCATTGGGATTGCCGTCGTGGCTGGGTGCGCAGTGGCTGAACAACATGCGCCTGTCGAACAGGCTGTACATGAGCAGCCTGTTCCCGCCAGGCCTGCGCGTGGCCCCCGCTGTGCCCGTGGACCAGTTCCTGAAAGACACCGAGTCGCTGCGTGGCAAGCTGGATCGCCGGCTGCGTGATGACGGTCAGGCGGAGGACGAATAGGAGCGGGTAAAAAAATAGCGAAGCGGTTCAGGCCAGGCTGCGTCGCAGGCAGCACGACAAGACGCCGCCCGCCCTGTCAACGGAACAACGGATCAACGGGGCCAGGTGCGCAGCCCCAGGTCCTGGGCCATGCGCCGGTAGTCCTGCAGGCTGCGCTGCACGAAGTCTTCGAGCGCCGCGCCGGTGCGCGCAAAGGGGTACAGGCCGTAGCGGCTGCACAGGGCCGCATAGCCCGGGGCGGCCAGGGCCTGCTCGAAGGCGCTGGTCCATGCGCGCACGGCGGCGTCGGGTGTGGTGGCGGCCATGTACACGCCGCGCACGGTGGGCCAGGTCAGGTCGATACCCTGCTCGCGTGCGGTGGGCAGGCCGGCGAGCTGGCCTTGCAGGCGCTGGGGTGCCAGCACGGCCAGAAAGCGCAGCGGCATGCCCTGGGCCGCCGCCTGCATGGCTTCGGCCGCGTCGCCGGTGAAGATGTCCAGGTGCCCGCCACGCAGGGCCTTGAGCGCCTCGCCCCCGCCCTCGAAGGCGACGAAGCGCATCTTCTTGTGGTCCTGCCCCGCCGCGCGCACCAACTGCGCAGCCTTGATCCAGTCCTGGCTGCCGATGGTGCCGCCCGCGCCAAAGACCACGCGCGCCGAATCGCGCTGCAGCGCCGCCGTCACCTGCGCCAGGTTCTGCCAGCGGGCATCGCGGTGCACGGCGATCACGCCGTAGTCGGTGCCCAGCGTGGCGATGAAGCGCACGGCGCCCACCGGGTGCGGGCCGAAGCGGCCCTGGGCGATGTTGAGCAGCGAGCCGCTGGAAAACGCCACCAGCGTGCCCGGCCCGCCCAGGCGCCCCGTGGCCACCTGGTCGAAGGCCACGGCGCCGATGCCACCGGGAAGAAAGCGCGTGGGCAGCGGCGTGCGGCCCGGGCGCACGGCCTGGATCGCATCGGCCGCCAGCCCGCAGGTGAGCCCGAAGCCGCCACCGGGCTTGGACGGGGCGACGCATTCGCCGGGCTCGGTGCTGGCATCGGAGGCCTGCGCGGTGGTGTGCGCGCCGGTGGCCATGCCGCCGAGCAGGGTCGCCAGCACATGGCGGCGCGAGGGCACGCGGGCGTGCAGGGTGTCGGCAGAGGAGGGCATGGAGACCATCATGGCTTGGGCCACCAGAATATCGCGAGCAGGCCCGGGCCACTGGGCCGTGCCTCCAGCCGCAGCGCGCCGCGGTGTCGCTCGGCGATGGAGCGCGCGATGGCCAGGCCCAGGCCCGAGCCACCGGCCGCCGCCTGCGAGCCGCGCCGGTAGCGCTGGCCCAGCGCAGCACGCTCCTCGGGCGCCATGCCGGGGCCGTTGTCCTCGACGTTCACGCTCCAGCCCAGGGCATCGCCCGCGGCCGACAGGGTGATGGTGCCGTGCGCGGGCGTGTAGGCAATGGCGTTGGCGGCCAAGTTGGTGAGCGCCTCGCGCAGCAGGCCGCTGTCGGCCACGGCCATGAATTCCGGGGTGGTGGCGGCGTTGGGGGTGTGGATGCCGAAGTCGATCTGCTTGGCGCGCGCCTGCGGCAGCAGCTCCAGCGCCACGGTGCGCAGCAGCGCGGCCAGGTCAAAAGGCGCGTACTCCACGGCGGCCGTGTCGCTGCGGCCCAGGGCCAGCAGCTGCTGCGTGCTGCGCGTGGCGCGCGCGATCTCGCCGCCGATGGCGGCCAGGGCGTCCTGCACCTGGGCAGGGTCGGGCTCGCGGCGCGCGTAGTCGATCTGCATCTGCAGCGTGGTCAGGTGCGTGCGCAGCTGGTGCGAGGCATCGTCCAGGAACTGCCGCTGCTGCGCCACCAGCGCCTGGGTGCGCGCCATCTGCCCGTTGACCGCCGCGACCAGCGGGCGGATGTCGGCCGGCAGGTCGGTGTCGGCAATCGGGGTCATGTCGTCGGGGCTGCGCTCCTGCACGCCGCGCGCCAGGCGTGACAGCGGGCGCAGCGCCATGGCCAGCGTGGCAGCGGCCCCCAGCACCATGAGGGCCAGCACCAGCCCATCGCGCAGGGCCGCGCGCTGCACGAAGCGGCGCGTGAACTCCTGGCGCGACTGCGTGCTTTCGGCCACCTGCACGAGCACGCTGCCGGGCTGCCCGTCGGCCGTGGCCGGTACCGCGGTGTCGGTGGCATCGACGTTGCGCCGGTAGGCGGCCAGCCGCACCGATTCACCGAAGTACGTGGCGTCGTAGAAGCGGGGTACGCCGGGCTCCAGCGTGCCCGGGGGCAGGGGCAGGTCGGCGTTGCCCAGTTCCACCAGGCCGTCGGACGAGGCTACGCGGAAGTACACGTGGCCGCTGGCGGTGAGCTCGAAGAATTCGAGCATGGTGTAGGGGAGTTCGGCGGACAGGCCGCCGGAGGCCGTGGAGATGTTGGCGTCTATGGACTTGAGGGCGCCCAGCAAGGAGCGGTCGTAGGCGGCGTTGGCGGCTTCGAGGGCGTCGTGCCTGGTCATCCACAGTTCCACGCAGGTGACGAGGGCGAGGACGGGGAGGAGGAGGAGGGCCAGGAGGCGCCAGAGGCTGGTGCGGCGCAGGTTCTTCCACGGGCTATTGCGGAGGTGCGAGGCCATTCAGTCGTGCCTCGAATGGTGTTGAGGCACTGTGCTGTGGTGGCTTCTGTTCTTGTTTTTGGGGCGGAGGCCGGGATGTGCGCCCGGCGGCGCACCTACTTTCTTTTGCGTCGCCAAAAGAAAGTAGGCAAAGAAAAG
>NZ_JBWKNZ010000018.1:0-140243 GCF_059415825.1 Acidovorax sp. GW821-FHT10A04 | reverse complement strand
TGACCGTGCCGAGAAGCGCAGGGCCTGGGGTGAGCGCGTGCCGAAGGACACGCGCATCGTGAACTGACTCACCGCGGATGTTTGAGCGTAGTTCGCCCGTAGGGGGGAACGCAGCGAGTTCCGTGGTGCACCCCAGGACCGAGCATCGCAGGCTGCCCCCTCGCCACCGGCGAGGGGGACACGGGCAGCGGGGTCGCCTTCTCTTTGGTGACTTTCTCTTGGCGACGCAAGAGAAAGTTACTGCGCCGCCGGGCGCACACCCCGGCCTCCGCCCTCTGCAAAAGCATGCGTCATCAACCACCAACTCCCAACTCCCAACTCCCAACTCCCAATCATCAACCATCAACCCCCACATTCGCAGCGCTCGAACAGCGCATGCTGTCTTACACGCTCGTGCGCGGCATTCCGGCGCGGGGCGCGGGTCGTGCCTTCCCACAATCGGCCCCATCACACGCAGCACCACAACCGCCAGCGCAGGCCCGACATGAGCACCCACACCACCACCAGCCGCAAGACCGCCCAGCCCCCCTCGGCCCCTGCATCCATCGCTATCGCCAGCCCCGACGCCATCCAGAAAACCCTGCGCAAGGTCTTCGGCTTCCAGCGCCTGCGCCCCGGCCAGCTGGACGTGGTGCAGCGCGTGCTGCAGGGTGCCAGCACGCTGGCGGTGATGCCCACCGGCGCGGGCAAGTCGCTGTGCTACCAGTTGCCGGCCCTGCTGCTGCCGGGCACCACCGTCGTGGTGTCGCCCCTGGTCGCACTGATGAAGGACCAGTGCGACGCCTTGCGCGCCTTGGGCGTGGCCGTGGTGCAAGTCAACAGCGCCATCGGCAGCGATGAGCTGGCCGCGGCGCGCCAGGCCATCGAGAGCGGCAGCGCGCGCATCGTGCTGACCACGCCCGAGCAGATGGCCGACCCGGCGCTGATAGCCGCGCTGGCCCGGCACACGGTGAGCCTGCTGGTGGTGGACGAGGCGCACTGCATCGCCCAGTGGGGGCATGACTTTCGGCCCGCCTTCCTGGAGATCGCGCCGGCCGTGCGCGCGCTGGGGCGGCCCACGGTTCTGGCGCTCACGGCCACGGCCAAGCCGGCGGTGATGAAGGAGATCGTGTCCCAGTTCGGCATTGCCGCTGCCAACGTGGTGCAGACCGGCGCCTACCGGCCCAACCTGCAGCTCGCGGTGGAGCAACTGGGCCGCGCTTCCGACCGGTTGCCGCGTGCGCTGCAGCTGGTGGCCGCCAGCCAGGGCCCGGCCATCGTCTACACCGCCACGGTGAAGAGCGCGCAGGAGCTGCATGACAAGCTGGCCGCCGCTGGCGAAAGCGTGGGCCTGTACCACGGACGCCTGCCTGCTGCCCAGCGCACGCAGGCGCAGGACGACTTCATGGACGGCCGGGTGCGCGTGATGGTGGCCACCAACGCCTTCGGCCTGGGCATCGACAAGCCGGACATCCGCTTCGTGCTGCACTACCAGATGCCCGCCAGCGTGGACGCCTACTACCAGGAGGCCGGTCGCGCAGGGCGCGACGGTAACGACTCGCAGTGCACGCTGCTCTACGTGCGACAGGATCGCGCGCTGCAGCAGTTCTTCGCCTCGGGCCGATATCCCACGCTGGATGACCTGCAGGCAGTGCATGCCGCACTGCTGCACACGGCACCCGAAGGGGGCTGGACGGCCGATGCAATGGTCGACGCCGTGTCGAGCCCCCGGGCCAAGGCCCTGGTGGCGCTGAGCCTGCTGCGCAGCCACAAGGTGGTGCGGCGCGACCGGGCCGGCCGTTTCACCCTGGCCCGCGAACTGGACGATGCGGCGCTGGAACCCCTGCTGGCCCGCTACCGCAGCCGCCGCGAGCAGGACAGCGCGACGCTGGAGGCCATGGTGGCCTACTCCCAGAGCGGCCGTTGCCGTTGGCAGGCGGTGCTGTCGGCACTGGGCGACGAGTCTGCTGCCGCCGATGGTTGTGGCCGCTGCGACAACTGCCTGCGCATTGCCGCGCTGTCGCGCCTGGCGCCGGCCGTGGCCACGCCAGAGCAGCCCATCGAGGTGCGCACGCAGCCGACGAGCGCCAAGCCGGCCTTCACCGGCGGCGACGCCGTGCGCGCCAAGCGCTATGGTACCGGCCAGGTGGTCGAGGCCAATGCGCATGGGGTGACGGTGGAGTTCCCGAACGGGGCGCGGCGCACCTTTTTGCCGGAGTTCGTGCGCGCGGTGCGGCGGTCCGCGCAGGTGGCGCTCGCGGCGTGAAGCGGCCCGCCCAGCCCATGCGCAGGCGCATCCAGCGCGTTGGAGGGGCATTGCGGGTCCCCGCACCCAGTGCCAGCCCCTAGACTCGCTGGATGAACCAAACCTTCGTCAAGCTGCACGCCACCTGCCACATGACACTGTCCGCCGACGCAGACTGTGCCGTGGTGGCGGTGCTGCGCCCAAGAAGCGGGGATGCGCAGTGGATGGTGCAGGAGCGCTACGAGCTGACTCCGGTCGTGCCGATGACGGAGTATGTGGACGACCATGGCAACCTGTGCCAGCGGCTGAAGATTCCGCAGGGCCAGATGCGCATCGAGGTCGACATGATCATGATCACCGACACGCACATTGCGGTAGACGCCAGCGCCGCCGCCGTGCCGGTGGAAGAGCTGCCCTCCGACGCCCTCAAGTACCTGCTGCAAAGCCGCTATTGCCCGTCCGACAAGATGCAGGACAAGGCGCGCGAGATCGTGGGCGATGCCTCGCCGGGCTATGGCCAGGTCGAGGCCATCCGCAGCTGGGTGCACCACAACCTCGAGTACCGCTACAACGTCAGCAGCGGCACCACCGATGCGCTGGACACCCTGAACGATGGCGCGGGCGTGTGCCGGGATTTCTCGCATGTCGCCATCGGCCTGTGCCGGGCCCTGGACATCCCTGCGCGCTACGTCGTGGGCTACCTGCACGCGCTCGACCCCATGGACATGCACGCCTGGTTCGAGGCCTTCGTGGGGGACCGGTGGTATGCCTTCGACGGAACCCAGGCCCATGCAAGGGGCGGGCGCATCGTGGTAGCCTACGGGAGGGATGCGGCAGATGTCGCGTTCCTGTCGTACTACGGCCCGCTCGAAATCACGCTGATGAACGTGCGCGTCGAAGAGATTGCGATGGAGGCCCCGCTGACTTTTCCCCTGCGGGCCTGATATCCGCCGAACCCTGTCAATCTGGCAGCTTGCCTGTCTGGCGCGCCCCTGCCGCACCTGCCACAGGGCGATGGCGGCTCCTGCTACCCCAACCTGATGTATGTGCAGTGCCTCTGCCAGGCGCTGCATCCCCCATTGAAGATGTCCCTCGTCACCCTTCTTGTAGAAGACAACAAACCCATTTGCGACACCCTGGTCCCGGCGCTGGAGGAGGCTGCCAACGCGCAGGTGGTGGCCATTGCAAAAACGTCGATGGGTGCCGGGCAGGCGCTGGCGCGCTGGCGCGGCAAGTGGCACCTGCTGGTGGTGGATCTGCACCTGGGCCAGGGCTCGGGCCTGGACGTGCTGCAGGCCGTGGGGCCGCGCTCTTCGGACCAGCATGTGCTGGTGCTGACCAACCACGCCACGCCCGAGATGCGCGCACGCTGCCTGGCCCTGGGGGCGGATGCGGTGTTCGACAAGGTGACCGAACTGCAGGCCTTCTTCGATCACTGCACGCAGCTGCCCGAGGTGGTGGTCTGATGGTGCTGGGTTGGCGGGGCTGTCCGCCAACCCCCACCGTGCATGGGCCTTACCAGCGCAGCGGCGAGGCCTCGCTGCCCCAGAAGATCCAGCGGCGCAGCTCCACATAAGGGGACGTGCCGATGGCGTAGGGGTCTGCGCCCACCCCTGTGCCTGCCTTCGCGTCCACCTGTGCGTCCACCTCCGCGCGCTGCAGCAGCACCAGGTAGCCGCTGCAGGTGCCGGCCAGCAGCAGGCTGCCGTCGTTCGATACCTCCAGCGCGCTGATGGTGCCGCCGATGTGGTGGCGCCACAGTGCCTTGCCGCTGTCGTCCCGGGCGTGCAGGTAGCCATAGGCGTCGCCCATGATCACCATGCCCGGCAGCGTGGCCGATGCGTAGACGCGGCATTCGGAGTCGAACGGTGTGCCCTCGCTGTCCTGTGCATCGCCCACGCGGCTGGCCACGGTGTAGCCGTTGTAGAAGTGGCAGGAGTTGGCCCACAGCAGCGCGCCGTCGTGCGAGAAGCGGGTGTGGTGCGGGTAGGACTCGGTCATCAGCGTGCGCAGCACCCGGCCCTGCGCGTCGAGCAGGATGTGCATGCTGTCCTGGTCGCCCAGGGCAATGTGCCGCTCATCGGGCGACAGCGCCATGTGCAGCATGTCCAGCGCCAGCTGGCGGGGGCCGGTGTTCTCGTCCCCGCCATCCTGGTCGTCGTCTTCGCCATCATCACTGGCGTCCGCGCCGTTCTCCACCCCCTCCTGCAGCTGGTTCTTGGGCCAGCTGCAAGGGCCGTCGTCCTCGAACTCCTGCGGATGGATGCGCTGCACGCCGCCGGGTGTGAGCAGGTACACGCCCGTGGGGTTGCGCAGCAGCGCGCGCTGGCCGTCGTTGAAGGGGATGAGCTCGTCGCAGCGCTGGCCCAGCGCGCCTGCGGACAGGCCCAGCGCGGTGGGCAGCCCCTCGTTGCCCTGCGGCAGCGGCAGTTGCGCGATCTGGGGCCCGCCAAAGCCCTGGTGCGTGGTGATGTGCGTGCCATCGCTCTGCGCATAGCAGCGCCCGTCGTGCGAGCGGCCCAGGCCCTTGAGCGCCGGCAGTGGTGTGAGCGCCGGGCCCTGCAGCTGCACCCAGTGCACGTCGGGGCTGTAGTCGGCACCCCTGCGCAGCACCGTGCCGGCACCGTCCGCCAGCTGGAACACCGGGCCGATGCACTGCCCCTGTTCCGACGCCAGGGCGGCATAGGCATCGGGCGCAAACGCAAAGCGCTGGCGAAACCGCTCGGTGAGGGCTTCGTCCGCCTGGCGGCTCACCACCCGGGCCAGCTGCAGCACCGTGGCGGCGCTGGCCCCGCGCGGGTCATCGGGCAGCGGGTCGCCGGAGCCTTGCTGCCCGGCGCCGGCATCGTCGTCCCACCGTGGTGGCTGGTAGCCGGCCGCTTCGGCGGCAGCGGCGGCTGCCTGCGCCACGCGCTGGTGGGCGCGGACGGCCGCCACATAGGCCTGGCCACCGGCCTGCCATTCCCCGGACAGCCGCAGCAGTTCGGGCGGGAACACGGCCGTATCCGGCAAGCCAGGGGCCAGCGGCGGCGTTGCCAGCAGCTGCACCGCGGCTTCGATGCGCCGGGTCTCGGCTTTCTGGGCCTGCTCCTGGGCCCGCTCGGCCAACTGCTTGTCGTGCGCCTCCAGCAGCGATGCCTCCGCCATGCCCACCAGGCGCAGCAGCCGCGCACAGTGGTCGGCCGCACCGCGTGGCAGCGGCGGCCGGTGTTCGCTTTGCCGCTGGCTGTAGGTGAACTCCACCGGCTCCCGGCCCTCACCTGGCCGGTCGATGTCGATCTGGTAGTTGCCGTGGGCGTCGTGCTCCACGTCGCCCGGGGCGTCCTCGCCGTTCTCCCAGCTCACATCGAGCGCGCGGCACCAGAACTCGCCATCGTGCATGGCGGGCTGGCGCGCGCCCAGCCACACGTCGCCGAACCAGGTGCCGCGCTTGTCGGCGTCCCACCAGTCGTTGTATTCGTCGGTGAACACGGGCAGGCGGGTGATGCGTTCGATGCGCTGGGCGCTGAGCTCTGCCTTCAGCCGCTGGTGCAGCGGGTAGCCCGCGCGCGCCTGGCCCACGGCACGGCGCACATAGTCGAGCACGCCGCGCCATGCTGCTTCGCAGGCCTCGTGCACTTCATCATCGGCGTCCTTGTCCAGCGTGGTCCATTCGCCGGGTTCGCCATCGGTGAACTCGCGGTACAGCAGGGTGATGGACTCGACTGCTGCCGCAGCACGCCGGCGCCGCGTGGCCCGGCCCGGGGTTGCGCAAGCCTGCGGCACAGCCAGGTAGAACTCCCAGGTCTTCCACACCGTGATGTACACCCGGTCGTCATGCTGCGTGCCTTCCGCGTCCACATGGCGGCGGCACAGCGAGAAATGGGTCTGCCCGAACCAGCCGTCGGTGTGCTCCTCATCATCACCCTCCAGCACGGGCGAGTTCACCATGGCCTGGATATTGGCCGCGCTGATGGCCTCGTCGGCAAACAGGTCGTCGGCCAGGGGCAGGTCGGCGTGGATGTCGCGGCTGCTGCGCACCGGGCTCTGGCCTGCACGCACGGCGGCCAACACACGGTCGCGGTCCAGCAGGTCGGCCAGGCTGCCTTCGCCATCGTCGATGCCGTTGTAGAAGCCCGGGGCAAACACCAGCCCGGCGGCCTCGTTGGAGAACTCCACCAGGCTCGGTACGCCACGCACTTCGTCGAGCAGAAACTCCACTTCCTCATCACCGCCGATGTGCACGGCGCAGTCTTCGGTGAACAGCGCCACGCGCGCCGCAAGGCCGCCATCCACCCGCAGTTCGCCCGGCTCGCCGTGGCCCCACAGCAGGCCGTCGACCTGCAGCGTGCCCTGCACATGCAGTATCAGCCCTTCCACCACGGCGTGCTGCAGCTGCGCATTGCCCAGCACGGTGAGGTGGCTGCTGCCATAGGCGTCGCCACCGCTCAGTGCCCCGTCGATCTGCAGATTGCCTTCGATGAGCACAAGGTACAGATGACCCGGAGGCGGCCCTGGCAGACCGGAGGTGGCCTGGGCCAGGGCGCGCAGCGCGCTGCCGGGCTGCAGGGGCGCGTCCAGGTCCAGCGCGGACAACTGCAGGTCACCGCTGACCCAGGCCACGGTGGCATCGGCAAGGGTGTCGGGCTCCGACTGCAGTTGCTCGGCCATCGGGCCATCGGCAGGGAGCAGGTGGGCCACATCGGCCAGGGGTACGAAACGCAGGTTGGGCATGGGCAAGACAGGCGTGGCGCGCCCGAGGGTCGTTGGGGGAATGGGCGGGGCGGTGGAGCGGGGCGCGGACAGCGGTCCGCAGTGGGCGTGGCGCGCCGCACCCGTGTGTTGTTGACCCCCTCCGTTCAGCCAATGTATGCGCCAACGGCGTGTGGCAGCGGCCTTCCGTCGCAATGAAGAGCCCATCCGTCGATTTGTTCCGGATTGGCGTGCCATCTTTGAACAGGTTCTAAGATGGCGGCCATCCGTTCTGTTCTGTTTCACGCCAGGAGCCGTGCTGTGAGCTTTTCCCACAAGGCGTTTGCGTTCGATGGGCACGCATTCGAACGCCAGTTGGCGCCAACGCTGCGCCAGGCGCTGGCCCAGGGCGGTACCTCGGCCCTGGAGGCTTTCATCGACACCCATCGGGCGTCGCTCAAGGACCCGTACGAAGGGGAGCCTCTGTCGCCCGACTGGCGCTCGCAGCTCGAGGCCGGCGATGTGCAGGAGCTCGCCGACTTTGCGCTCACCCGCTACTACGACCCTAAGGCGGACTTCGGTATCGGCGCAGAGTGGGCCGGCCTGGAGCCGGACCTGCCCGGCGTGCAGCGGCAGGCGTTGCTGGGCGCAGCGCTGGAAGAGGGCGGCCAGGCCTTCGATCCAGGCCGCATGGGCAGTTACTTCCAGGATCAGCCGTGTGCCGCCAAGTCCCTGCAGGTGCTTGGGCATGTGGACGATGGCGGAGCACTGGGTACCTTCAAGCGCGGGTTGCAGCAGGCCGTCCGCGCGGGGCGGGGGATTAATGTCAGCTTTTGAGGCGAGCGCACTGCCGTTGGCAGCAGGCGCTCATGGCAGCGGATAAAAATCGCAGCCGTTCAGTGCATGGTGCTGGCTTACTGCGCCGCCCAGCCCCCATCCATATTCCACGCCACGCCGCGCACGTTGTTGGCGGCGGGGGAGCAGAAGAACACGGCCAGTTCGCCCAGTTCTTCGGGGGTGGTGAACTGCATCGAGGGCTCTTTTTCGCCCAGCAGCAGCTTCTTGGCGTCTTCGTTCGACAGGCCGTGCTCGGCGGCCTTGGCGTCCACCTGTTTTTGCACCAGGGGGGTCAGCACCCAGCCGGGGCAGATTGCGTTGCAGGTGACGCCGGTGGTGGCGTTCTCCAGTGCGGTCACCTTGGTCAGGCCGACGATGCCGTGCTTGGCGGCGACGTAGGCGGCTTTCTGGGCCGAGCCGACCAGGCCGTGCACCGATGCCAGGTTGATGATGCGGCCCCAGTTGGCGGCCTTCATGGCGGGCAGGGCCAGGCGCGATGCGTGGAAGGCGCTGGACAGATTGATGGCGATGATGGCGTCCCACTTCTCGACGGGGAAGTCCTCCACGTTGGCCACGTGCTGGATGCCGGCGTTGTTGACCAGGATGTCCACGCGGCCGAACTGGCTGGCGCTGTACTTCATCATGTCTTCGATGTCGGCCACGCGGCTCATGTCGGCACCGTGGTAGGCCACCTGGGCGCCGGCTTCCTTGCCGGCGGCAAGCACTTCGGCACGGGGCGTGTCCACATCGCCAAAACCGTTGAGCACCACGTTGGCGCCCTGTCGCGCGAGGGCTTTGGCGATACCGAGGCCGATGCCGCTGGTGGAGCCAGTGACGAGGGCCGTTTTGCCTTTGAGCATGAGTGTCACTCCGAATGAAAGATGAATATGAATTACGATGAAGGCAACGCCTTGCCAGGGCTCCTGGCCGGCGCTGATTGAACGCAGGCATTATCAAGTGCCGCTACCGGATTTCGCACCCATGATAGAACCTACGCTGAACTACGTACTGTGCCCTGGCACCGGGGCCGCTGCGGTGCCCGCCGGTCAAGACCCTGCTGCCGCCAGGCCTGTCACAGGCCCGCAGCACCGCATGGCGTATTGGGAGTGGAATGCCACGGGCAACCCCGCGCATCCGCACGTGATCGTCTGCGTGCACGGTCTGTCGCGCCAGGGGCGCGATTTCGACGTGCTGGCCCGTGAATTGAGCCAGCACGCCCGCGTGGTCTGCCCCGACGTGGTGGGCCGCGGCCAGAGCGACTGGCTGGCCGACCCCATGGGCTACCAGATCCCGCAGTACGGCGCCGACATGGTGGCCCTGCTGGCGCAATTGCACCAGCAGGCACCCATCACCACGCTCGACTGGGTGGGTACCAGCATGGGCGGGCTGATCGGCATGGGCATCACGGGCCAGCCCGATCTGCCGCTGCCCGTGCCGGTACGCCGCCTGGTGCTCAACGACGTGGGCCCGGTGATCCAGTGGCAGGCGCTGCAGCGCATCGGCCAGTACCTGGGCTTTCTCGCCAAATTCGAATCGCTGCAGCAGGCGGCCGATGCCATGTGGGTCATTTCCACCAGCTTTGGCCCGCACACGCCGGCCCAGTGGCTGGAGCTGTCGCGCGCCATGGTGCGCAGCCTGCCCGAAGGCGGCGTCACGCTGCACTACGACCCGGCCATTGCCGTGCCCTTCAGGTCCCTGACGCAGGAGGCCGCCACCGCAGGCGAAGCCTTCCTGTGGCAGCTGTACGACCAGATCACCGCGCGCACCCTGCTGCTGCGCGGCGCGCAGTCGGACCTGCTCTCGCACGAGACCGCGCAGGCCATGGCCGCGCGCGGCCCGCGTGCGCAGCTGGTGGAGTTTGCGGGCGTGGGCCATGCGCCCACCCTGGTCGCAGCCGACCAGGTGGCGGCGGTGCGCGATTTTCTGCTGGCGGAGGAAGGTACTGCCGCCGCATGAAGACGCTTGCCCCGCCCCCCGGCCCGCTGCTGAACACGGCCGAGGCCGTACCCCAGCTGATCGCGGCCACGGCCCACACCTTGCCCGAACAGGTGAATGCGCTGGTGCGTGCCCGCGCCTTTGCCGAACCGCTGATCGCCAGCGAAGCGCTGGACTCCGGCGAGAACACCCTGGCCCATGCCGATGCGGTGGCCGCCATCCTCAAAAGCATTGGCGGCTCCGAAGCCATGCAGGCCGCCAGCTACCTGGTGTACTCGTGCGTGCACCTGAACAAGCCCGAGGAAGTGATCACCAAGGCCTTTGGCGCCAATTTTGCCGCGCTGGCGGTAGAGACCACCAAGCTCGTGCGCGTGCAGCAGCAGGCGCGCGGCGCCCAGGCGCTGGACGACCCGGCCCTGCAGACCGAGAACGTGCGCAAGATGCTGCTGGCCTTCTCGCGCGACCTGCGCGTGGTCATGCTGCGCCTGGCCTCGCGGCTGCAGACGCTGCGCTTTCACGCGGCCACCAAGCTGCCCATGTCGCCCAGCCTGGCGCGCGAGTCGCTGCAGGTGTTTGCCCAACTGGCCAACCGCCTGGGCATCTGGCAGGTGAAGTGGGAGCTCGAAGACCTGTCCTTCCGCTTTCTGGAGCCCGACACCTACAAGGAGGTGGCGCGCCTGCTCGACGAGAAGCGCGGCGAGCGCGAGGTCTACATGGAGCAGCTGCGCGCGCGGCTCGAGTCGGACCTGCGTGCGCGCAGCATCAGCGCCAGCGTGCAGGGCCGGCCCAAGCACATCTACAGCATCGTCAAGAAGATGCGCGGCAAGTCGCTCAACTTCGACCAGGTGTACGACATCCGCGCGCTGCGTGTGGTGGTGCCCACGGTGAAGGACTGCTACGCCGCGCTGAGCTGGGTGCACCAGCGCTTTGCGCCCATCGTCGAGGAGTTCGACGACTACATCGCCAAGCCCAAGGCCAACGGCTACCAGTCGCTGCACACCATCGTGCGCGACGACCTCAACGGCAAGCCCATCGAGATCCAGATCCGCACCCAGGCCATGCACGAGCATGCCGAGCACGGTGTGGCCGCGCACTGGGCCTACAAGGAGGCGGGTGCCAAGGGCTATGTGGGCGTGTCCGCCACCGGCGAGTACGACGCCAAGATCGCCGTGCTGCGCCAGCTGCTGGCGTGGGAGCGCGACCTGGCCGGCCATGCGCAAAAGAGCAACGGCCTGTTCGAGGACCGCATCTACGTGCTGACCCCCGAGGCCGCCGTGGTCGACCTGCCCCAGGGCGCCACCCCGGTGGACTTTGCCTACAGCGTGCACACCAGCCTGGGCCACCGCTGCCGCGGCGCCAAGGTCGACGGCGTGATGGTGCCGCTGAACACCCCGCTGCAGAACGGCCAGACGGTGGAGATCGTCACCGTGAAGGAGGGCCGCCCCTCGCGCGACTGGCTCAATGCCGAGCTGGGCTACCTCACCAGCAACCGCGCCAAGGCCAAGGTGCGCGCCTGGTTCAACGCCCAGGCCACGCACGAAACCGTGGCCCGCGGCCGCGAGGCGGTGGAGCGCCTGCTGCAGCGCGAGGGCAAGACGGCCGTGAAGCTCGACGACCTGGCCGTGCAACTGGGCTTCAAGTCGGCCGAGGCCCTGTTCGAGGTGGTGGGCAAGGACGAGTTCTCGCTGCGCAACATCGAGACCGTGCTGCGCCCGGCCGAGCCGCCGCCGAGCAGCGATGACTACCTGCTGCTGAAAAAGCCGCGCGGCAATGAATCATCCGGCCCCAAGGGCGGGGTGCTGGTGGTGGGCATCGACTCGCTCATGACCCAGCTGGCCAAGTGCTGCAAGCCCGCACCGCCGGACGACATACGCGGCTTTGTCACGCGCGGCAAGGGCGTGAGCGTGCACCGCTCGGACTGCAGCAACTTCCGCGAGATGGCCGCCAAGAACGGCGAACGCGTGATCGACGTGGACTGGGGCCTGCCCAAGGCCTCGGCCGCGGACAAGCCCGCCGTCTACCCCGTGGACGTGGCCGTGGAGGCTGCCGACCGCCAGGGCCTGCTGCGCGATATCTCCGAAGTGTTTGCACGCGAGAAGACCAACGTCATCGGCGTGCAGACCCAGTCCGTCAAGGGCACGGCGTGGATGACGTTCACGGTGGAGGTGGCCGACTCGGGGCGGCTCAACAAGGTGCTGGGGATCGTGGCGGGGGTGCAGGGGGTGCGGTCGGCCCGGCGCAGGTAGCAGCCCCTACTCCGTAGGATTGCGCCGGTATTCACCCCGGTGCTTCATGAAGCGGTGGTACGACATGCGCAGGTGCAGCTGCATCACCTGGCGCGCCAGCTCGCCGTCGCGCGCGCGCACGGCGATCACCAGGTCGCGGTGGTGGTGCAGGCTTTGCACCAGCTCTTCGGGCGTGTAGATGTAGAACGAGCGCTTGATGATCGGCATGTCGATCATGGTCGCCAGCATGGTCTTGAGGCGTGGCGAGCCCGATGCCTCGATCAGCGCGTGGTGAAAATCCCGGTTGGCGGACTGCACTTCGGCAATGCCATCGTGGCCGGCGGCAATGCCGGCCTCCATGCGCTGGTTGCTGGCTTCCAGCTCATCGGCCAGCCCCTCGCCACCGCGCGTGGCCGCAAGGAAGGAGGCATATGGCTCCAGCAGCATGCGCAGCTGGAAGGTCTCTTCCACATCCCAGTCGCTCCACTCCGACACGCGGATGCCCTGACCCGCGCCGTCCGTCGCCAGGCCGTCTTCCACCAGGCGGTGCAGCGCATTGCGCACGGGCGTGCGGCTCAGCCCCAGGTCGCGGGCGATGGGCTCCTCCTTGAGCTGCTCGCCCGGGCTGTAGTGGCCGCCGATGAGCCGCTGCCGCAGAACCTCGTACGCCTTGTCTTTCACGTTTTGCACTGTGTTTGCACCAGGTGGGTGGGGATGGTGCGCTGATTCTAGGTGACGGCCGTGCTTCGCGCTGCGCCCTGGGGTGGCAAGCGAAAAATACAAAACAAGTACAAATTTGTTTGATGCTACGGGAAATCCCTATGAATCATTGGGTATGAAGCTCCATAAACTGCCACCAATGTTTTAAATTTGTACTTTCATGAGATTCGCAATCCTGGGTGGTGGAATGGTCGGCGCCTGCTACATGCAGGCCTTTGTGGAGCAGGGGCACAGCCTGGTGGGCCTGTGCGACCTGCAGCCCAACGCGGCGGTAGCCGCTGCTGTGCAGGCCGCTGGTGCGCAGGTGCACACCGCCCCCGGCGTCTGGCTGGCCGGGGCCGACGTGGTGGTGAGCGCTGTGTTCGGCACCGTGGCGCGCAGCCTGTTCGAGGCCTGCCTGCCCCATCTGCAGGATGGCGCGGTGTATGTGGACATGACCACGGCCGACCCGCAGGAGATGCGCGAATGCGCCGGGCTGGCCCGGCACGGCGCACAGGGCAGGGCGGTCCACTTCGTGGACGTGGCCATCACCGGCGCCGTCAACCTGGGCGGCAAGAAGACGCCGCTGCTCGTGGCCGGCGGCAAAGCGGGTTTTGTACAGGAATTGTTCTTGCCCTTCGGCGGCTCCGTCCGCGTGGTGGGCGATCAGCCGGGCGATGCCGCCTCGCTCAAGCTGCTGCGTAGCATTTACACCAAGGGCACCGAGGCACTGGCCGTGGAATGCCTGGTGACTGCCCAGCAGATGGGCCTGCGCGAGCAGCTGTATGCCGTGCTGCAGGACATCGACGAGACACCGCTGCGCACGCTGATGGAATCCATGGTGCGCACGCACATCCCGCACTCCGCGCGTCGGCGCAACGAGGTGGCCGAGGCCCGCCATCAGATGGCCCGGCACGGCCTGGCGCCCGTGGTTTTGCCCGCCGTCGAATCGCTGTTCGCCGCCACGGCCCAGGCGCATGCGGCGCAGCCCTTCACCGGCACATCCACCGATGAAGCCATCGCCTGGCTGGGCAGCCACGTGCTCGCCAGCCGTTCTTGATCGACCACCGCGCTATCCGAATACCAACCTCTAGGAGACACCTGCAATGATGACGACCTTGACCCGACGCACCCTGGCCCTCGGCGGCCTGCTGGCCCTGGCGGCTGCCACGGCAACCATCGCCCCGGCCCATGCCCAGGGCAACTACCCGCAGCGGCCTATCAAGATCCTCGTGCCCTTCCCTGCGGGCGGGGGCACCGACAACCTCACGCGGCTGGTCAGCACCAAGCTCACCGATGCCTATGGCTGGGCCATCGTGGTGGAGAACAAGCCCGGCGCCGGCGGCAACCTGGCGCTGGACCAGACGGCCAAGGCCCCTGCGGATGGCCTGACCCTGGTGATGGCGCAGACCGACAACGTGGTGCTCAACCCGCTGCTGTACTCCAAGCTCACCTACAACCCCGACAAGGACCTGCGCGCCGTGGCCCTGGTCGCTGCCGGCCCGGCCGTGCTGGTGGTGAATGCCGATTCGCCCTACAAGACGCTGGACGACATCATCCAGGCCGCAAAGAAGGACCCCGGGCGCCTGAGCTTTGCCACGCCGGGCACCGGCACCATCTCGCACATCATCAGCGAGGCCTGGCAGAAAAGCTCCAACGTCAAGTTCACGCATGTGCCGTTCCGCGGCATGGCGCAGGCCATGCCCGACCTGCTGGGCGGGCGCATCGACATGTACATGGGCTCCATCCCCACGCTGCTCTCGCACATCCAGTCGGGCAAGGTGCGCGCCATCGGCGTGACCACGGCGCGCCGCTCCAAGCTGCTGCCCGACGTGCCCACCTACACCGAGTCCGGCATCAAGGGCGTGGAGCTGGCCAGCGTGTGGGGCGTGATGGCGCCGGCCGGCACGCCCGACGCCATCGTCAAACAGCTCAACGAAGCCATCAACAAGGTGGTGAACGCCCCCGACACGGCCAGGAAGATCGCCGACTCCGGCGCCGAACTCATCACCGGCACGCCGGACGACATGGCCAAGCTCTATGCCAGCGACCGCGCCCGCCTGGCCCCCATCGTCAAGAGCTCGGGCACCACGCTCGACTAAGAAGGTGTGAACGAACCCGACATGCCCGCTCATCCCTCCAAAACACGCGCGCTCGTCGTTGCAAATGCTCGCCATAGCCCGAGCTATGTCTCCGCTTTGCGCCTAGATCGCACGCGTTGTGGCGGCCTGCTCGGACACGCCGGATTCATTCACACCTTCTGCCCCATCTATCCACCATTACAGTGAGAACCGCACCATGATCGGCTGCCAAATCCTGAAACGCAAACGCGCCGTGAGCCTGGAGCTGGCCCGGCAATATCTGGAAGTGCCCGTGGCCAACGTCAGCGACTGCATGTCGCGCATGACCGCCGGCGGCCCGCGCCTGCGACCCATGCACGACGGCACCGCCATGGCCGGCCCGGCCCTCACCATCCGCACCCGCCCGGGCGACAACCTGCTGATCCACAAGGCATTGAAGCTGGCCCAGCCCGGCGACGTGATCGTGGTGGATGCGGGCGGCGACCTCACCAACGCCCTCATCGGCGAAATCATGGTGGGCGAGGCCAAGCTCAAGGGCTTTGCCGGCATCGTCATCAACGGCGCCATCCGCGACAGCGCCGTGCTGCGCAAGGACAGCTTCCCCGTGTTCGCCGCCGGCGTCACCCACCGCGGCCCCTACAAGGACGGCCCCGGCGAGATCAACGTGCCCATCGCCATCGACGGCATGGTCATCGAGCCCGGCGACCTGGTCATCGGCGACGACGACGGTTTGCTGTGCGTGCCCTACGACCAGGCCGAGCAACTGCTGGCCGCCGCCCACCAAAAGCAGAAGATCGAGGCCGTGATGGTGGCCGAGATCGCGGACGGCACGCAGGACAATGCGTGGATCGACGCAGCCCTCCAGCGCGTGAACTGCAGCATCGAAGCCTGAGGCCCAGAAAGAGGCCGCTGCCGGCCCCTTGCAGCGCAGGGCGCTGCAGCGGCCGGCAGCAGTCTTTTGAATCTTTTACTGCAACTTTGCCGGACGGCCTTTTTTTGTGGCTATAATCGTGGTCTTGAACAGAACAACACAGGCGCGTAGCTCAGCTGGTTAGAGCACCACCTTGACATGGTGGGGGTCGTTGGTTCGAGTCCAATCGCGCCTACCAAGGTTCCTTCTGAAGAGACCAGCTTCAGAACTCAACGGGATCTTGAAGAAGACTGCAAACAAGCAGTCTTGGAAAAAGCAAACAGCCACCTTCGGGTGGCTTTTTTGTTTTCGGGCACGGCTTCTATCCTGCCTCTCTCGACCCCGGTCACCACGTTGATGCACTTCGCATACGCCTGGAGGTTGTCCCCTTGGTCGCGCTCATCATTCCATGTGCGGCCCCAAGGCCTCGATGTTGCAAAGGCGCACCGCATGGGATGGGCGGCAGCTACACTGCTCGCCACAACGAGCCAGGTCTCATTGCTCCATTCAAAGAGAATCACCATGACGAACCCAGATATGCCAAAGGACGGAGATTTCGCCTCTTACCTCGAGGGAAAGACGAGCCGTTCGGCCGAGGTACCCGAAGCTGCAATGAGCGTTGATGTGAATGCGAGCGCGCCAGCAGATGCGCCCCGCCAGACCATCGAACAGATTCTTGTCGAAGGCCAGGAACCGACCGAGCAGTTTCTTGAAGAGTGGATCGCCGGACAGGATGAGCCAGAGCTTTCGGATGAGGAACTTGAGCGGCAGGCGCTGGAGGCTCCAGGCGACGATGGCGATCCGAGCACCCCGGAGTGAGTGGAGTGGTGCAATAGAGACCCAATTACAGTATTTTGTATGCAACCACAGTATCCTGTCAGGGAGCTGATCCACGCCTTGCGCATGCGCTCAAATGACATGGGTGCATTGGCCGCCTGACCGGAAGGTTTTCCCCGACGAAGCCCGCCCATTGCGGGCTTTTTCACGCCCACCTCCTACGCCCTATGGTCTCCCCAGGCCGCCCAATGGTTCCTTTACCCAAGGAGCACACCATGGCCACAGACCCCAAAGACCACCCTCTGCACCAGGTGCCGGAGAACCTGCCCCGGCCGCCGGGCGACCTGCCACCCAGCACCGAGCAGCCCACCCGCCCCAACGAACCGCTGGACCCGAGTGCGCCAGACACTGCGCCCTGATGTGGGCGCTGGCGCACGCCAGCACTTTTCGCTTCGGCACGCTCAGTGCGGGCTTTTTCTTCGCTCCTGCACAATTGCGCCATGCTGCCGTCCCTGCACATTGCCAAGCTGAGCCCAGCGACTCGCGTTGTGCTCTTGCTCATCAATCTTTTGGGCCTCGTCCTTTGCTTAGGGGTCGTCGCACTGCTACGGAGCGCTTGGCATAGCCCAGCCATGCTGGTGAACCAGTTGGCTGCTGTGGCTTTTTTGCTGGCACTGTGCGCTGCGGTGCTTGGCGGCGTTCCCGGTCGGCTACTCGCTCTGGCCGGTGCGACCAACGCACTCGTGCTTGTCGGTGCGTTGGGCTTGGCTGCGTGGGAGCTGGCAAAGGCTGCGCCGTGGCAATCGGCTGCAGGATTTGCCGCCATGGCGGGGGCAATCCCGGCCATCAATACCGCTTGGTGGCTGCTGTCCCGCCAGAGGCTCGTGAAATCGCACGGACATTTCAAGAGCTGAAAGTCACTTGCTATCCCTTGCGATCCTCTGGGGCGAGATACCTCCCCGGACCGCAGTGCCGCCAAAGGTTCGTGCAGGCCAGGTGGCTCTTGGCCTGCACCGGTCTCGGCGGCCCGGCCGTGCCACCCAAACCTGTTTCATCCGGAATGGCCTTCAACGCGATTGGCTGCCGGGCCCGCCCACCTCGGGCGGCGGATCCCATGCCCGCATCCAGTCCAGCAGCTCCTGCAGCGGCATGGGCCTGGCGATGCCATAGCCCTGGAGGCCGTCGCACCCCAGGTCGCGCAGTGCCTGGGCGTGCGCCAGGGTTTCCACGCCTTCGGCGATGACGCTGCGGTTGAAGGCGTGGGCGAGGCTCACGATGCCGCGCACCAGGGTGCGGTCGCGCTCGTTGTCCAGCATGTCGCGTATGAAGGATTGGTCGATCTTCACGGTGTGTGCGGGCAGGCGCTGCAGGTAGGTGAGCGAGGAGTAGCCCGTGCCGAAATCATCGATCGAGCACTGGATGCCCAACTCGCTGAGGCCCTGCATGACATAGGCCACGGCGGACAGGTCGTTGAAGGTTTCGGTTTCCAGCAGTTCGACCTCCAGAAACTGAGAGGGCAGCTCGGGGTACTGCCTGCGCAGCTGGGCAACTTCCAGCTGGAATCGGCTGTCAATGAGGGTGGAGACGGTGATGTTGATGCTCAGGGGCAACGGATTGCCCTGGGATGCCAGGGTTTGCCCGGCCCTGAATGCGGCGTCCAGCACCCAGTAGTCCAGCTTGTTGGCCACCGGGGTGCCCACGATGTCTTCCAGGAACGCGCCCGGCGCCAGCAGCCCCCGTTCAGGGTGGTGCCACCGGATCAGCGACTCTGCACCGATGACCCGGCCATCGGAGATCCGGACCTTGGGCTGAAAAAACAGCTCCATCTCACCGTGCAGCAGCGCGTCTTCCACCAGCTTGGCCGTGTGCCTGCGCGCCTGCACCCGTTGGCCTTGCTGAACGTCGAACACCACGATCCGGTCTTTGCCCTGTTCCTTGGCGGCGTACAGGGCCAGGTCCGCGTGTCGCAGCAGGCCGTCGGCGTCGGCCATGTCGTCGGGGTAGAAGGTGACCCCCGCGCTGCAGGTCAGGCGCAGCGCAACACCATCCAGCGTCGCCGTCTGCGCGAGTGCCAGGCGCAGGCTTTCCAGCTGCTGCAGCGCTGCATCGGCGTGCGGGCCGTTTTTCAGCACGACGGCGAACTCATCGCCTCCAGTGCGCCCGATGAGGTTCTCTGTCCCCGCCTCTTTTCTCAGGCGTTGCGCAAAGACCCGAAGGAACCGGTCCGCCATGGGCTGGCCCCACTGGTCGTTGAGGTCCTTGAACTGGTCGATGTCCAGCAGGCACAAGGCCAGCGAGCTGTTGGTTTGCGCGCCTTGCTGCAGGAGGGCATTGAGCTCTTTGGTGAAAAGGCGCCGGCTTGAAAGGCCGGTCAGGGCGTCGTAGTTGCCAAACTGCTGCAGGACCTGCTCCAGATGCCGTTGCTCGGTCACATCCTTGCCGACCGAGACCCACCTGCGCACCACGCCATCGGGGTCCTTGATGCCTTCGACGGTGACCTCCGATACAAAGGCCTCGCCGTTCTTGCGGCGCCGAACCAACTCGCCATGCCAGCGGCCGTCGCGCTCGATGGCCTGTGCGACCCTGCGCAGAAAGGTGGCTTCACCGCCCTCGTCGATGCGCAGGACGGCCGATGATTTTCCGATCAGCTCTTCGCGGGAATAGCCCAGCACGCTGCTGTAAGTCGGGTTGACATCCAGCACGGTGCCGTCCGGCTGCACGATGGCGATCGTGTCCTTGCTGTTGACGAACACGCTGGCGGCCTGGCGCGCTTCGGCGAGCATGGTCTTCAAGGTCTCGGCCGTTTGTGCCAGGGCCTCTTCCCGCTGGCTCAGCTTCTGGGTGTTGTCCAGCAGGAAGCCCAGCAGTGCGGTGCCGATGGGGTAGACCACCAGCACCGCCAGCCAGGAGCGTGCGGTGACCGCCCGTGCGATCTCTGGCGGCAAGGTCTGTATGGCCAGCATGCCACCGGCGGCAAGGCTGAAGCCGAGCCCGAGCAGCCAGAGTCCATCAGCCACGGTGCTGCCAAGGCGCAGTGAGGAAAAGAAGGGCCTGTAGCGCTGCCAGAGCCAGCCGATGGCGGTGGTCAGTGCAATGCCGACCATGGCGGGGCCACTGCCGATGCCGCCCAGGCTCAGGCGGTAGGCGCCCAGTACCGCCGCGCACAGCAGGGCGCTCAAAGGCGACAGGTAGGCCCCGGCAAGCCCGGTCATCACCAACCGGGTGTCGACGATCACGCCCTCGGCCAGGCGCAAAGGCACGAGCATGGTGAGAATGCCGGTAACGCCGAACATGAGCCCCGTGACCCAGGGCAGCCATCTGCGCCGTTTCTGCACGACGGCCGGGTGGGGGTGGCGTTGGCCGCTGATGGCAATGCTGTACAGCGCTGCGAGGAAGGACAGCAGCCCGGCGTTGATTCCCATGTCCTGAATCAAAGACGTTGTGTCGATGCTCATGGCGCCCTCTGGAGCGGTTTTCCAGACATCATAGGCAAAGATGAAACGGATGGGGCGTTATCTCACCGCAGCGCCCGTTTCTGCCGGGGACAGGCTGGCCTGGCCTGATCTGCGGCTTGCCCTCCCAAGGGCGCAGGGTGGCCATGCCTGCCGGGCTTGCACTGGGCCGAATAGGGGCCGAAGCAAAAACATGTCTCTTGCGACAGGGCTGGATATTCCGGGGGTGTGCCCGCATCTACCCACTTCTGCGGCCCGGCCGCGCCCTACCTGCCCGCCATGCCGCTGCGCCCGCTGACCATTCTCACAACCCTTTTGCACCTGTACATCGGCCTGCGCCTGGCGCCGGCGCTCTCTGCATGGCCGGGGGCCGGGCCTGCGCTGGCGGTGGTGTTGCTGCTCTCGGCCATCGCCTTGCCGATGCCGTTCCAGCACCGCTCCGGCCGCCGTGGCGCGGCCAGCCCCGCGTGGACCTGGCTGGGCCTGCTGGCCATGGGCTGGTTCTCGTCGCTCTTCCTGCTCACGCTGCTGCGGGACCTGGTGCTGGTGGCTGCGTGGGCCGGCGGCTGGATGCAGGAGGCGGGCGGTGCGGCTCGGGCCGACAGTGCGGCAGCGGTGGTGGCCCTGGCCACGCTGGCGTCCCTGCTCGGGTTCTGGAACGCGCGCCGCACCGCCGGTGTGCGGCGCATCGATGTGCCGCTGGCCGGGCTGCCCGCGGCGCTGCAGGGCTTCACCATCGTGCAGCTGAGCGACCTGCATGTGGGGCCCACCATCCGGCGCGGCTACATCGCGCGCATCGTGGGCCGCGTGAATGCCCTCAAGGCTGATGCCATCGCCATCACGGGCGACCTGGTGGACGGCAGCGTGCCCGAGCTGCGCGAGCACATCGCGCCGCTGGCCGACCTGCAGGCGCGCCACGGCAGCTTTGTGGTGACGGGCAACCACGAGTACTACGCGGGCGCCGGCCCGTGGATTGCCGAACTGCGCCGGCTGGGCCTGCGCGTGCTGCTCAACGAGCATGCGGTGCTGCGGCCGGCGGCGGGCCAGGGCGATGGCGACGCCCTGGTGCTGGGCGGTGTGACCGATTTCACGGCGGGGCACTTCGATGCAAGCCACGCCAGCGACCCGCAGCGCGCACTGGTGGGCGCGCCGCCCGAGGCCCTGACCCGCGTGCTGCTGGCGCACCAGCCACGCAGTGCGCCGGCCGCTGCGCAGGCAGGCTTCTCACTGCAGCTCTCGGGCCACACGCATGGCGGGCAGTTCTGGCCGTGGAACCTGTTCGTGCCCTTGCAGAACCCCTTCGTCGCCGGGCTGCACCGGCTGCAGACCATGTGGGTCTATGTGAGCCGCGGCACCGGTTACTGGGGGCCGCCGATGCGGCTGGGGGCACCGTCGGAGATCACGCTGATACGGTTGGTGGCGGCCTGAAATATTGTGTTTGCGTGCCGCAAAGCTGTCGAAAAGCAGCCCGCCGAACGCAGGGCCTGTCACATCTTGGACGCCGACTCTTTCAGGGCCTTTTCGCGCTCTGCGGCCTTTTTCCCAGCATCCTCAACGTACACAAACAGGGCCGTGGTCTTGTCCACCGTCTCGTTGCGTTCGTGGAGCGTCAAGTTCACTTTGCTTCCAAACCAATACGAAACCTCTGACGAAAAAACCGCTCCCATCTTGTTCTGCAGTTTCTCCACTGTTGTCTTTTGGGGCTTGCCGTACCGCTCAACCAGAAGCGCCTTGATGCCTGCATAGTTGGTTTGCTTGCCATTGAGCATGACCGCCTTCACTACTTCATCTTCGCGATTGATGTAGCCATCATTGAAGACATCCACAGGGAATCCAGCGATCAGCACCCCTCCATAGCTTGGTCGGGACATGGAGCAGACCGCAACGGGGTTTTTTTCCGGGTCGGCCTTTGTGCCACCACACTCGCTGATGCGTTCGTTCTCCAGCTTCGCACCAAGAGGCACCCCGAAAACGGCAGTGGGCTCCTTCGGCCATGCCGGCTTCTTCTGGGCATAGGCGGACAGTGCGAGCAGACAGGCTGCGGCGATTGCAATTTTCTTCATCGTGCTCCCATGTTCGAAGGCAAAACGCTGGCTCAGCGCAAGTGACTGAATGTAATTGCAATTCGCGGCGTGGGAGCATGGCTTTGCTTCGCTCCAATGGGTGTGCACTCGCCGGGGTGGGGCCGTGCGGTCAGTATCGAATGCAGTGGAAGGGTTGCCCGTGCCGCTGGAACAGCAGGGGCCATGAATCTGCCCGCTGTGGCGAGGTTGAGCGTGCGTGATGTGCACCGCGGCTGCCGGCCGAAGGCCGGGACAGCCTTGATGGCTCAGCTTGTTTCGAGGAAGAAATCCATGGGAATCAACTCTACGCCCCAGCCGCCCGCCTCGCCCAGCGTGGCCGCCGGGTGCATGGAGGCCAGGCGCACGGCCTCCTCGCGGCTGTCCGCCTCGATGATGAACAGGCCGCCCACCATCTCCTTGGACTCGGTGTAGGGCCCGTCGCTGATCTGCGCCTTGCCGCCACGCGGGCGCAGGGAGACCCAGTTCTCGGCGTCACCCAGCGAGGCGGACACCAGCACCTTGCCAGTGGCGCGCATCTTCTCGTCGAGGGCAGGGCACTGGCTCACCAGGGCCTGCACGTCGGCGGGCGCCATGGCGGCGAATTTTTCAGGGGCGAAGTAGGCAAGGCCGAGGTATTTCATGGCGCAGTCCTTTTGCAGGTGGGTTGATGGTCCTGCCTTCACGACGAAGCGGGCGACCGGGAATCGACAGGATTCGAAAAAATTTCCTGCGCCGCAAGAATACGCTCTGGCCCAGAACAGCCCGGTTTTCAGCGGCGGGTTAAAATCCGCCCCAACGCTCCGGGGTGCACGCAAGTGCTGAGATCCACACCCGAGAACTTGAACCGGGTAATTCCGGCGGAAGAAGAGCTGTCACCCCCCCGGCATGGGAGCGCTTGGCTGCGCTGCCCTGCGCCATGGAGCGGGTGGCCTCGGAGCATCCTGTCAAAGATAGACCCAAAGGATGCCCATGGACAAGGCCAAACCGCTGGTGGCGGACCTCCTCGATTTCATTGCGATGGATGGCTGCACGGACGCGCAGTTCGACCAGATGGCACTGCGCCTGTTTGCGCACCAGCTCGCGGCCAATGAACCGTTCCAGCGCTTTTGCCGGCTGCGGGGCGTCAACGCCCGCAGCGTGAAGACGTGGAGCGACATCCCCGCCGTGCCCATCGATGCCTTCAAGGCCCTGCCGCTGCGCTGCGCGCCGCCGGCCGCCACCGACCGCATCTTCATGACCAGCGGCACCACGCGCGGCGGCAACACGCGCGGGCAGCACTTCCACCCGCTGCTCGATGTGTACGACCTGTCGATGGCGCGCAACTTCGCTCAGCGCTTCATGCGCGGTACGCAGCGCATGCCCATGGGCATTCTGTTCCCCGACGAGGTGGCCATGCCCAATTCCTCGCTGGCGCACTACCTTGATTTGGCCAAGTCGGCTTTCGGCACAGGCGCCAGCCAGACCTTCGTCACACCGCAGGGCATGGACCTCGACGGGCTGTGGGCCGCCCTGGAAGCGGCCGAGCGCAGCGGCGAGCCCTACGCACTGCTGGGCGCGAGCTTCAGCTTCGTGCACGTGATCGACGCCTTGCGCCAGCAGGGCAAGAGCTTCCGCTTGCCGCCGGGCAGCCGCATCCTGGACACCGGCGGCTACAAGGGCCAGTCGCGCGAGCTGCCGCTCGACGCCTTCTACACCGAGCTGTCGCAGGCGCTGGGCGTGCCGCGCACGCACTGCACCAACATGTACGGCATGACGGAGCTGAGCACGCAGTTCTATGACGATGGCAATGCACAGGTACCTTCGGTCAAGTCGGGCCCGCACTGGATCCGCTCGCGCCTGGTGGACCCGGTCACGGGGCACACGGTGCCTGCCGGCGAGCGCGGCATCCTGGTGCACTGCGACCTGGCCAACTTCAATTCGGTCACCACCATCCTCACGGAAGACGTCGGCCTGGACGCCGAGGGCGGTTTCCTGCTGCTGGGCCGCGCCGAAGGCGTGGAGGCCAAGGGCTGCTCGCTCGCGGTCGAGGAGTTCGTGCGGGCCACTGCGGCATGAGCATCCCGCGCATCCAGGCAGGCTACCTGCCGGGGCTTGCTGCCGCCGAGGTCGACTGGCAGGTGCTGCGCTTTGCGCAGGGCGGCCAGGCGCTCGATGTCGAAGTGCCGGTCTTGTCCGCCGCGCAGATGGATGCGCTGGCCGCGCGCGTGCGCCAGGCCAGCGCCCGGCACCTCAAGACCATGGCGGTGTCGGAGATCATTGCCGTCATCGACCAGGCCATTGCCCGCCTGCTGGACCGCAGCGACCCCTACCGCCAGCAGGCCGAGGCCTACCTGCCCCTGGTCAGCGGCTATGACAGCGACATGGTGCGGCTGGGGCTCACGGGCTTCTTCAAGACCTTTCGCGCGGCGCAGCTGCACCGCTTTGTGGCGGAGGATTTCGCCAACCCCCAGCTGCTCGACGGCTTTCAGCCCACGCCCAAGGGCGGCGCGGTGCGCGCCTTCGGCCCCGACCTGCTGGTGCACAACTGGGCCGGCAACGTGCCCGCGCTGGCGCTGTGGAGCCTGGTCTGCGGCCTCTTGGTCAAGGCCGGCAACATCGGCAAGCTGCCCAGTGCCGAGCCCCTGTTCGCGGGCTGGTTCGCGCGCCTGCTGGCCGAGGTGCACCCGCCGATTGCCGACTGCCTGGCCGTGGTCTGGTGGCGCGGCGCGGGGGAGGAGGGCGCTTCTGCGCTCTATGCCCAGGCCGACACGGTGCTGGCCTATGGCGGCAACGAGGCGCTGGACGCGATCCGCCAGCGCCTGCCGGTGACCACGCGCTTTTTGCCCCACGGGCACAAGCTGGGTTTTGGCGTGGTCAGCGCCACCGCGCTCGATACGCACAAGGCCCCCGCCCTGGCGCGGCTGGCCGCGTGGGACGTGATGCGCTACGACCAGCAGGGCTGCTATTCGCCGCATGTGTTCTATGTGCAGCGGGGCGGTGCGGTGTCGCCGCGCGCCTTTGCCGACTACCTGGCGGGCGAGCTGGCCAACCTGCAGCGGCGTTTTCCGCGCCGGCCGCTTTCTGTGGAGGACTCCGCCGCCGTGGCCAAGTGGCAGCAGGGCGTGGAGTGGACGGCGCTGTCTGCCTCGGCGACGGAATTCACCGATCGACTGATCGGCTCGCCCGCCGCTGCCTGGAGCGTGGCCTGCAGCGATACGCCCCAGCCCCTGGCGCCCACCGCCACGCAGCGCACCATCCAGGTGGTGGGCGTGGATGCGCTCGATGAGGTGGTGCCCCTGGTGGCGCCGCACAGCCGCTTTCTGCAGACCGCCGGGGTGGCGGCTGCGCCAGCAGAGCTGTTCCGCCTGGCCGGGCTGCTGGGCGCCGCGGGCGTCACGCGCATCAGCGCCGTTGGCTCGATGAGCGCGCCCGAGGCGGGCTGGCACCACGACGGCCGCTTCAACCTGCTCGACCTGGTTCGCATGACCGAGATCGAGCAGTCCGCCGAGCTGGCGGCCGAGCCGTTTGCTCCTTATGCAGACTGAGGGCCGGCCATGAGTTTTCTTGCGATGGACCAGCTGGTCTTCACTTACCCCGGCCGGCCGCCCGTGGTGGATGGCATCGACTGGCACATGCAGGCCGGCGAAATCCACTGCCTGGTGGGCCGCAGCGGCTGCGGCAAGACCACGCTGCTGCAGCTCGCTGCCGGCCTGCTGCGGCCGCAGTCGGGCCGCGTGCTGCTGCAGGGCCAGGAGCTGCTGGCGCCCGGGCCGCAGCTGGGCTTCATGTTCCAGGCTCCGACGCTGCTCGACTGGCAGCGTGCCATCGACAACGTGCTGCTGCCCGTGTCCCTGCAGCGCCGCCCCGGTGCGGCCGATGTGGCGCGGGCGCGGGCGCTGCTCGACCAGCTGGGCTTGGCCACGCATGCGCAGCATTACCCGCGGCAGCTGTCTGGCGGGCAGCAAAGCCGCGTGGCGCTGGCGCGCGCGCTGGTGCTGGAGCCCGCGCTGCTGCTGCTCGACGAGCCCTTTGCCGCGCTCGATGCCATCACCCGCGCCGAGCTGCAGGACGACCTGCTGCGCACCTGCCGCCAGCACGGCACCACGGTGCTGTTCGTCACGCATGACATCCGCGAGGCGGTGTACCTGGGCGACCGCATCGCCGTGATGCATGCCGGCCGCATCGTGGACGACATCCGCGTCGACCTGCCGGGCCCGCGCCAGCAGGCCATGCGCGACGAGGTGCCGTTCAACCGCTTGTGCGGCTGGGTGCGAAGAAGCATGGATGGGGTCGCCGCATGAAGCTGACCGCCTTGCAAACCCGGCTCCTCTCCGCTGCGCTGCTGCTCATGCTGCTGGCGGCGTGGGAGCTCACGGTGCGCCGCTCCGGGCTGTCGGCGCTGGTGCTGCCCGCGCCATCGTCGGTGGCCGCCGCGCTGTGGAACGGCGTGGCCACCGGCTATTTCTGGCCCCATGTGCGGGCCACCCTGTCTGCGCTGCTGCTGGGGCTGGCAGGCGGTGGCGTGGCCGGCCTGCTGATGGGCATGGCCCTGGCCGAATCGGCCCTGCTGGAGCGCGTGTTCCGGCCCTATGTGGTGGTCAGCCAGGTAGTGCCCAAGCTGGCGCTGGCACCGCTGTTCGTGCTGTGGTTCGGCTTTGGCATCGCGCCCACGGCGCTGATCACGGGGCTGATCTGCTTTTTTCCGCTGATGGAGAACACGCTGACGGGCCTCAAGCATGTGGACCCGCAGCGCCTGCAACTGTTTCGCATGCTGGGCGCCACGCGCTGGCAGACGCTGCTGCGGCTCAAGCTGCCGGTGGGGCTGCCCTCCATCCTGGCGGGCCTGCGCATGGCCGTGGTGCTGGCGCTGGTGGGCGCCGTCGTCGGCGAATTCATCGGCGCCAGCCAGGGCCTGGGCGCCGTGGTCATCGCCTCGCAGGGAATGATGGACACCGCCCTGATGTTCGCCGCACTCTTTCTCATCGCCCTCATCGGGCTCGTGCTCTACCAGGCCACGCTGCTGCTGGAGCGCCGGCTTCTGACCCCTTACCTCGACAACCCTTGATTGCCATGAACCGCTTCACCCACCCCATGCCCCTCTCCCGCCGCACCGTGCTCGGCGCCGCCGCAGGCCTCGCCGCCTTGCCCTTCGCCGGCCTGGCCACTGCGCAGTCCAAGGGCAAGATCACCGTCGGGGGCTGGAGCAAGCCCATCAGCGAAATCACCAACCTGCTGGCCGAGCCCGACAAGGGCTTCTTCAAGGCCCAGGGCGTCGAGGTGGGCTACGCACCCGGCGCGGGCGGCGGCGATGCCATCCGCAACATGCTCAGCGGCCAGGCCGACGTGGCGTTCACCGACCCCGGCTCCTTCTTCACGGCGCTGGACAAGGGCGAAAAGCTCACCGCCATCTACGACATCTACCCGCAGAACGTGTTCAACGTGGTCTCGCTCAAGTCCGCCAACATCCACAAGCCTGCGGACCTGAAGGGCAAGAAGATCGGCGTGTACAGCCTGGCCAGCGGCACGCGCCAGAACCTCTTGGTGATGCTGCACCAGGCGGGGCTCAAGGAGTCGGACGTGACCATCGTCGTCACCGGCCTGCTCAACTTCGCGCCCCTGCTGCAGGGCCAGGTCGATGCCACGGCCGCCACCGACACCGGCCTGGTGGTGGGGCAGCGCAAGGGCCTGGGCGAGGTCAACGTGATGCAGGTGCGCGACTACCTGAACGTGTCGAGCGACCTGTTCGTGGTGCGCCAGGAGAGCTACCAGGAGAAGAAGGAATTGCTCCGGGCCTTCCTCAAGGGCTACCGCGACAGCGCCGCCTGGATGATCGCCAACCCCGAAGAGGCCGCGACCCTGGCCGTCAAGTACGCCATCGACGGCACGCAGCGCGACATCAACCTGGAGGTGATCCGCCTGCGCAATGCCTCGTCGACCCCGTCCGCGTCCGGCAAGCTGGGCGCCTTCAACCTCGACTCGCTGCAGAAGGCAGCCGACGCCTACCGCGCGCTGGGCCTGGTGCAGCGCCAGATCAAGGTGGCCGACGTGGTGGACACCAGCCTGCTGCCGTAAGGAGAATTTGCCATGAAGTTCCAGGGCAAGGTGGTGCTTGTCACCGGCGCCAGCCGCGGCATCGGTGCCGCCATTGCAACCGCGTTCGCGCGCGAGGGGGCGACGGTCGCCATCAACCACCTGAGCAATGACGCGGCAGCCGCCGACACCGTGGCGGCCTGCCAGGCCGCCGGTGGCGACGCCTGGGCCGCCAAGGCCGATGTGGGCTCCGCCCCTGCGGTGCAGGCCATGGTCGATGCGGTGGTGCGCGAGCTTGGGCCCATCGACATCGTGGTGAACAACGCCTTTCGGCCCTATGCTTTCGACCCCCAGCGCCGCACGCTGTTCGACGACCTTAAGTGGAGCGACTACCAGGCGCAGTTCGACGGCGCGGTGGGCGGCGCCTTCAACGTCTGCCGCGCGGTGCTGCCGCAGATGCGCCAGCGGGCGCAGGGTGCCATCGTCAACATCGCCAGCAACCTGGTCGAGCACCCGGTCGTGGCCTACCACGACTACACCACGGCCAAGGCCTCGCTGGTGGCCTTCAGCCGCAACCTGGCCACCGAGCTCGGGCCTTTGGGCATCCGCGTGAACTGCGTGGCCCCCGGCCTCGTTTACCCCACGCAGGCCAGCGAATCCACGAAGGAGTCGTTTCGCGAATCGCTGATGGCCGCCACGCCGCTGCGGCGCATCGCCCGGCCCGAGGATGTGGCCGGGCCCGTGCTGTTCCTGGCATCGGACTGGAGCGGGTTCATGACGGGGCAGGTGCTGTTGGTGGATGGCGGGTTGGTGATGCGCTAGGGCCGCTGGCTGCCCAGCGCCGTGGCGCCACAAAAAAATTGACCTGCCTGATCCCTCCCGCTACCTTGCAGGCATCAACCAAGGTGCCAGGCATGACATATCGCGGTCTTTTGTGGGTGTTGTTCGCATGGCTGGTGCCTTTCGCGGCTGTGCATGCCCAAGGCGCGCCGGAGGTCCAGATAGGCCCCGTAACAGCCTTCTGCAAGGATGCCAAAGGCAATGCCGTATTGAACTACGTGGGCTCGACAGCCTCCGGTGCCGTGGCCGGCCTGGAGGATGGCGTCCCGGCAATCACCGTCGACCCGGGATTCGCTGCTTCCGCCAACTGGCCTGTCAACGTGTTTGCCTATCTGCATGCGTGCGGTCTCCTGGTCGGGGGCCACGCGCCCGGCGGTTCGGCTCCGTCGCCTGAGCGGCAACTGGCCGCCGATTGCTACGCCGGCAGGATGAGCAAGGTGACGGGATGGTTGAACGAGAGCGACTTCACCGTTGCCATGTCGCGGTTCACCGCTCCCACGGCGAAGCCGGCCAATCCCCCTGGGCACCTGCGCATGGTGCACGCACTGACCTGCCGCCTCAGGGGTTGAGAGGCAGCGGGAGCTTTTGCGGCGGTGCTATTTCCTGGCCGCCCGGCTCAGCACCTGCACCTGCTGCAGCGCCGATGCGTAGGGCGGTGGCATGTTCTCCAGGCTGCCCTTGTCCTGCTCCGGTATGACGCGCAGCAGGTCGCCCTGGGCCGAGGCGAACACCAGCACCTTGCCGCGCTCCGTGGGAATCGGCCGCTGGTCGCAGGTGTGGCCTGCTTTCTCGATGTAGGCCAGGGCATTGGCGCGGCCGCCCTTGAAGAACCGCAGCGGCTTGAGGAACACGCGCACCGTGTCGTAGCCGTCCTTCTGGGGGCCGGCCTGCCTGCGCACCGCCTGGGCGATGTAGACCGCCTGCGACTGGGCGTAGGCCTGGGCCACCTGCTCGGGCCAGGGCGTGAAGGTGGTGGGCGGCGTGCAGGCGATGGCCTGGGCTGCGCCGGCCAGGAGGGCGAGGGTGAGGCAGGTCTGGATTCTTACCATCCGCACAGTCTAAGGTCCCGCGCCTCAGGGGCGGGGTGGTGGTGCACAGCGCTCACTGCGCGGCGGCGCTGCCTGGCAGCAGCAGGATCTTGCCCACGCTCGCCCCCGTCTCCATGCGCCGGTGCGCACCGGCCGCGTCCGCCAGCGGGTAGGTGCTGTCGATCACCGGCCGCAGCGTGCCATCGGCCAGCGCGCCCATCCAGCGCTGGGCAAAGCGCTGCGTCATGGCCTGCTTGACCTCGGGCGGGCGCGACTTCATCACCGTGCCGTAGATCTGCAGGTGGCGGTACAGCAGCACGTCGATGGGCAGTTGTGCGCCCTCGGTGGCGCCGCCGAGCAGGCCCACCACCGTCATGCGCCCGCCCACGGCGAGGGAGCGCACGTTGCGTTCCAGGTAGGGCGCGCCGATGAAGTCGATCACCACGTCCACGCCCTTGCCGCCGGTCTGCTCGGCCACCACGGCCTGGAAGTCCTCGCTGCGGTAGTCGATGAACACATCGGCGCCAAAGCCCCGCACGGCATCGCGCTTGTCGGCGCTGGCGGTGGCGAACACGCGCGCACCGGCGGCATGGGCCAGTTGCACGGCGGCCGAACCGACGCCGCCCGCTGCCGCGTGGATGAGCACGGACTCGCCGGCCTGCAGCCGCGCCAGGTGGAACATGGCCTCGTGCGCGGTGACGAAGACCTCGGCCACGGCGCCGGCCTGCTGCAGCGACAGGTTGCGCGGCACGTGCATGGCCATGCGGTGATCGATGCGCGAATACTCCGCATACGCGCCGCCGCCCACGATGCCCATGACGCGGTCGCCCACGGCAAAGCCCTGTACCTCGGGGCCCACCTCGGCCACGGTGCCGGCGATCTCCAGGCCCATCAGGTCCGAGTCGCCGAAGTAGGCGCGGCCATAGGCGCCCTTGCGGTGCGAGAGGTCGGCGCGGTTCACGCCGACGGCGGCGTTGTGCACCAGCAGGTCGTGCGGGCGCACTTCGGGGCGGGCGATCTCGCGCGCCACGAGCACCTCGGGGCCGCCGAATTCTTCGAAAACAATGGCTTGCATGCTGGGGGTCCTTTTTGTCCGATCCAGGGATGGTCCAGAGCTTAGGGTACGAATGCGCCTGTGAAATGCAGCGTTTTTGCGTTGAGGTGATGCAAAATTGCATCATATGAACTGGGACGACACGCGCATCTTTTTGGCACTGACCCGCAGCCCCTCACTGCGTGCCGCCGCCCGCAGCCTGGGCGTGGACCAGGCCACCGTGGGCCGGCGCCTGCAGGCGCTGGAGGCCGAGCTGGGCGCCACGCTGTTCCTGCGTGCCAAGGGCGGCTACCTGCTCACCGCCGCGGGCGAGGCGGCCCTGGGCGCCGCGCGGCGCATGGAGGCTGCGGCAACCGACCTGCGCACCCTCATCGAGGGGCAGGACGAGGGCCATGCGGGGTTGGTGCGGGTCACGAGTTCGGATTCGATCGCCATCGATTTCCTGCTGCCCGCCATCGAACGCCTGCAGCAGCGCTGGCCCGGCATCCGCGTGGACCTGGAGGTGTCTTCCCAGGTGCTCAGCCTCAGCCGCCGCCAGGCCGACATCGCCTTTCGCAACGTGCGGCCCGAGTCGCCCGACCTGGTGGTGCGCCGGGTGGTGGCGTGGCCCGTGGGCCTGTTCGCCAGCGCGGCGTACCTGGAGCGCTTTGGCACACCCGTGCCCGACGACGAACTGCGCGGCCACCACCTGGTGGCCTACGGCCCCTATCTGGAGCAGCGGGCCTACCCCACGGCCGCCGAGGTGCCGGCGCGCCAGGCGCGCATCGCCATGGCGGTCAACTCCGGCCTGCTGGTGCGCAAGGCGGTGGCGGCCGGTATCGGCCTGGGCGAGATGCCGGTGCACCTGGGTGAGCGCGAAGGCCTGGTGCGCATCTGGCCCGAGCGGCGGCGCGCCAGCGACCACGAGGTCTGGCTGGTGATGCACCCCGACCTGCAGCGCACGGCGCGGGTGCGGGCCACGGCGGAGTTTTTGTCCGAGGCGCTGGGGGCGGGTTGACGCCCCGGGTGTGCCCGGTCACCGGGCGTGCCGCGCCGCCCCCTCGGCAATCACCGCATCCCACGGCGCTGGCGACGGGAACAGCTCTTGCAGAAACCCGATGAAGGCCTTGACGTTGGGGCTGGCGCGCCGGCTCTCGGGCCAGACGGCGGTGATGGGGGGCATGTGGGCCGCGAAGTCCTGCAGCACGGGCACGAGCATGCCACGCTCCACATATGGCGCGGCAATGAACGATGCCGACATGCCGACGCCGCCCCCGGCGGCGATGGCCTCCACCACCGCATCGCTCACGTCCACCACGATGGCCGCGTCGGGTGTGAACTCCACCGTGCGGCTGCCCACTTCGAACACCCAGCGCATCAACTGGCCCGAGGCCTGGTAGCGGAAGTTCACACAGTCGTGGTCCTTCAGGTCCTCGGGCCGGCGCGGTGTGCCGTGGGCGGCCAGGTAGCCGGGTGACGCGAATGCGCTGACGCGGGCCTGCGTGAGGCCGCGCGAGATCAGGTTCGAATCGGCCAGCTCGCCGATGCGGATGGCCACGTCGATGCCTTCCTGCACCAGGTCGACGAAGCGGTCCGCAAGCCGCAAGTCCACCTGCACCTGGGGGTAGCGGCGGCGAAACTCCGGCAGGGCGGGCGCCAGCAGGCGTGTGCCGATGGGCAGCGGCGCCGCCACCTTGAGCGTGCCGGAGGGTTCGGCCCGCACGGCGGCGGCGGACTGCACCACGTCCTCGGCGGCGCGCAGCAGGTGCAGCGCGCGCTCGTGCAGCTCGCGGCCCTCGGGCGTGAGCACCAGCGAGCGGGTGGTGCGGGTGAACAGGCGCAGGCCCAGTTGCTGCTCCAGCCGCTGGATGGTCTTGCTCACGGCCGATGGCGACACCGACAGCGAGCGCGCCGCCGCGGTGAAGCTGCCATGCGAGGCCGCGCGGGCGAACGCGACGATGCCGGTCAGGCGTTCCAGGCTGATTGGTTCCGTCATGGCATAAAACAAGTGATTTTCCGAGGGATTATCAAGCAGAGGGAGAAGATAGACACTGCCCACCTGTTTTTTGATTCAGGAGATGGCAATGGCGACGACAGCAACGATGAAAGCGGTCCGGCTGCACGCATTTGGCGGCCCCGAGGTGCTGCGCTGCGAGGACGCGCCCAGGCCCACGCCGAAGGCCGGCGAGGTGCTGGTGCGCGTGCATGCGGTGGGCATCAACCCGCCGGACTGGTACCTGCGCGAGGGCTACCGCATGCTGCCGCCCGAGTGGCAGCCCGCCATCGCGCTGCCCACCATTCCGGGCACAGACATCTCGGGCACGGTCGAGGCCGTGGGGCCGGGCGTGCAGGGCCTGGCCGTGGGCGACGAAGTCTTCGGCATGCTGCGCTTTCCGAGCTATGGCGAGAGCGCGGCCTATGCCGAGTACGTGGCGGCACCCGCCACCGACCTGGCGCGCAAGCCTGCCGACATCGGCCACGTGCAGGCTGCCGCGGTGCCCATGGCGCTGCTCACGGCGTGGCAGTTCCTGGTGGCGCTGGGGCACGACCATCCCAACCCGCTGCAGCCGCACAGGCACCAGCCCGTGCCGCTGGCCGGCAAGACCGTGCTCGTGAACGGCGCGGCCGGTGGCGTGGGGCACCTGGCAGTGCAGGTGGCCAGGCAGCAGGGGGCGGCGCAGGTCATCGCGGTGGCGTCGGGCGGGCACGAGTCCTTCTTGCGCGGCATCGGCGCCGATGGCTTCATCGACTACACCCGGCACGCGCCCGAGGACGTGGCGCGCGGGGTCGACCTGGTGCTGGACACCCTGGGCGGGCCCACCACCGGCCGCTTTCTGCAGACGCTCCAACCCGGCGGGGCGCTGTACCCAGTGTTCCCGCTGGGCTATGGCGGTGCCGAGGACGCTGCGCGGCAGGGCTTCACGGTGTCGGCCACGCAGGTGCGCTCCAGCGGGGCGCAGCTCGGGCAGCTGGCGCGCCTGCTCGACGCGGGCACGGTGCGCGTGGCCATCGACAGCACGTTTGCACTGGCCGATGCGCGCAGCGCGCACGAGCGGGCGGCGCGCGGGCACATCCGCGGCAAGATCGTGCTCACGGTGCGCTGAGCGGGGCCGGCGGGCGCTGCGCCCTCAGAGGTCCCGCACCAGGGGGTAGGCCTTGACCAGGCAGGCCACACCCAGGCCGATGAAGGCGATGGCCGGGCCGTAGTCGCCCATCAGCCAGTAGGCGACGTACATGGCGATGGAGATCCATTTGGCATTCATGGATGGCTCCCCGGGGTGGAAACACATCACCACCCCTGCAGCGAGGAGACCGGTGCCCAGCAGGGAAAAGCCGATCCAGGCCAGCGGATGCGGCGCCTGGCCGTCGGCGGCATGGGTGGGTGGAGCAGGCTCCTTGCCCTGGCGGGAGGCCCACAGGATCGCCGCAGCGACCGCGATCACGCCGAAAAGTAGGTAGAAGTTGGGCACAGGGGGAGCGGGTTTTGCGGGCCCTGCATTGTGGGCCCGGGTGCCCGCATTTCCAACGGCAAATGGGCAGCGGCAGCTGCCTGTGCCTACCCGTTGATCCCCGCCATGCGGGTCAGCAGCCGGTTGAGCGTGTCGATCTCGGCGCGGGTCATGCCGGCGGTGATCTCCGACTCGCGCTGCACCACGTAGCTGCGCAGCTGGGCCAGCACGCGCTCGCCCTTGGGGGTGATGCGCAGCTCGTTGGAGCGCTTGTCCGTGGCGGACTGCTTGCGCTTGACCAGGGCCATCTCCTCCAGCCGCACGATGGCGGGCACCAGGCTGGACTTTTCCAGGCCGATGGCGCTGGCCAGGCGCGAGTGGCTCAGGCCCGGGTTGCAGCTGAGCAGCTCCAGGATCTCGAAGCTGCCCGGGCTGAGGCTGGTGCCCTCCACCTCCATCGAAAAGTCCTTGAAGGTCCGCAGGTAGGCGATGCGCAGCTGCCTGCCCACCAGGGTGGGCAGGACGCCCATGCGCATCGCACCCTTGCCCTCGCTATCGAGGGCGTCTGCATCGTGGGGGGCTTGGCTGGCGCTCATCGGTTGCGGGGTCTCCTGGGGGTATGCAGAACCTGCCACGGGTAAACCCCAGGGCAAATTGGTTTGACGTCGAACCATATCATACCTAAACTAGTTTTACATCGAACCAATTTGCATGGTCCGGGAACAGGGGCAGCAAGCCCTCAAGGAGACAAGCGATGAAATGGATGATCCACGTGGCCGCCCTGGCCATTGGCCTGTCGGCCCTGCCGGGCAGCTGGGCGCAGGCCCCGGATGCCAGGGCCTATCCCACCAAGCCCGTGCGGCTGGTGGTGCCGTATGCAGCAGGGGGTGGGGGGGACGCGGTGTTCCGCCTGGTCACCGAGCCGCTGGCCGCGCGGCTGGGCCAGCCGCTGTACTTCGACTACCGCGCCGGGGCCGGTGGCACCATCGGCCTGAACCTGCTGAGCAAGGCCGAGGCGGATGGCTACTCGCTCGGCGTGGGCAGCAGCGATGCCGTGGCGCTGGCGCCCAACTACCACGCCCGGCTGGGCTACGACCCGCAGAAGGACCTGCTGCCCATCGCCATCGTGGCCGAGATGCCGCTGGTGCTGCTGGTCAAGGCCGACTCCCCCATCAAGGGCTACAAGGACCTGGTGAAGATGGCGGCCGACAAGCCCGGCTCGGTGACCTATGGCACGCCCGGCTCGGGTTCGGCATCGCACATCATGGGCGCGCTGCTGGCCAGCGGCTCGGGCGTGGAGTTCACGCACATCCCCTACAAGGGCACGGCCCCGGCGATCCAGGACCTGCTGGGCGGCCAGGTCACCACCATCATCACCTCGGGTTTCGATGCCGTGCCGCTGGACAAGGCGGGCCGCGTGCGTGCGCTGGCGGTGTCCGGCACCCAGCGCTACGCGCTGCTGCCCAAGACGCCCACGGCCAGGGAGCAGGGCGTGGACCTGGTCGACGACCTCAAGGTCTGGTTCGGCGTGTTCGCGCCGGCCGGCGTGGGCAAGGCCATCGTCGCCCGCCTGGCGCGCGAGATCGACCAGATCATCTCCACCGAGCAGTTCAGGACGCGCTCGGCCGAGCTGGGCTTCGTGCCCATCCACACCACGCCCGAGCAGTTCCAGCTGCGCGTGCAGGAAGACACCACGCGCCTGGCGGCGCTGGTGCGCCGCACCGGCGTCAAGCCCGACTGATCCCCGCGCCACCACGAGAACCGACCCATGATTGAAGACTGCTTCATTTTCGACAACGTCATCCACCTGTACGACCTGTCCAACGTCAACGTGCGCCAGGACGTGGCCGACGCGCAGGAGGCGCGCGACCACACGCTGGAAGAGGTCGCCCGCCTGCGCTGGACGGGCTACCCCCTGCACGAGGACAAGGCCTTCGACTGGGGCCGGCGCTGGGGCGTGGACGACATGTACGACCTGGTGTTCAGGAAGGCCCCCACCGACATGGCCATGGCCCAGGTGGTGCCCATGTTCGACTGGTTCAAGGACTGGTATGCGCCGGTGAAGTCGCAGCACGCGATGGCACAGGCCCACCCCGGGCGCGTGCTGCTGTGCGGCGGCGTGGACCCGGCCTACCAGGGCCTGTCGGCCGCGCTGGAGCAGATGGAGTACCAGGTCAAGGAACTGGGCGCGCGTTCGCTCAAGTTCTACAACGGCCACGTCAACACGCGCCAGTGCTGGCGCTGCGACGACGAGAAGATCGCCTACCCGCTGTACGAGCGTGCGCGCGAGCTGGGCATCAAGGTGATCCAGTTCCACAAGGGCAACCCGCACGGCCTGCAGAACATGGAGTACCTGAGCCCCATCGACCTGCAGGCCCCCATGCGCGACTTTGCGGACATGGACTTCATCGTGCACCACTTCGCGCTGCCGTACTTCGACGAGATGGTGTCCATCACCGCGCGCTTTCCCAATGTCTACCTGTCGCTGGCCGGCTACATGGCGATGTACCGCATCGCGCCGCGCCGGGTGCAGCACCACATCGGGCGGCTGCTGCAGGTGGGCGGTGCGGGCAAGCTGCTGTGGGGCTCCGAAGCGGCGCTGGCCGGCGGCCCCAAGCCCTACCTGGACGCCTTCATGGGCATGCAGATCCCCGACGACCTGCGCGACGGCTACGGCTACCCAGAGATCACGCACGAGGACAAGCGCGCCATCCTGGGCGAGAACTTCGCGCGGCTGATGGGCGTGGACATCGCAGCCAAGCGGGCCGAGCTCGATGCCCTGGGGCGCTGACATGGCTGCCGCTGCCATCGACACCCAGGCCCTCGCCACGCGCATCGAATCGGTCAACGTGCTGGTGCGCTCCCATGCCGGCGAGATCGAGCTCGTCGGCGTGGCCGGCGATGGCCGGGTCACCGTGCGCTACACCGGCATGTGCGCGGGCTGCGACTACCGCCCCGTGACCACCGCCGGCACCGTGGAGCCCGCGCTGCTGGACGTGGCGGGCGTCACCTCCGTGGCGGTGGCCGGGCCCCGCATCTCGGAAGCCGCCAGCGCGCGCATTGGCGCCACCCTGGACCAGACCGCGGCGCGCGAGCGCGCCGTGCAGATCGTGCGGCAGATCGAACACGACAAGAGGACATCCATCCCATGAAACTGGCCACCTACCTTCCCGCCGGCCGGCGCGAGCCGCGCATCGGCATCTACCTGGAGCATGCCGGTGGCGCCTACCTGGTCGATGCCGTGCGCGCCTATACCCAGGTGCTCTCGCAGGTCGACCGCGAGCCCGGCGCGGCCGCCACGGCCACGGCGCTCATCACGCACGACATGAAGACCCTGCTGGCCGGCGGTGCCACGGCCATGGCCGCATGCCAGCGCGCGTTCGACCAGGTCCGGCACTGGCTGGGCAGGGGCGCCGGCGGCGTGCAGCAGCTGCTGGAGTGCGGCGTGCTGCATGGGCGTGGCAGCGTGACCCTGCTGGCACCCATCCCGCGGCCGGGCAAGGTGGTGGCCATCGGGGCCAACTACCGTGCGCACATCGAGGAGGGGCGCGACACCGGCGCCATCACCGAGCTGCCCAGCTACCCGCCGGCCTTCCTCAAGATGTCGACCGCAGTGGTGGGCTCGGACCAGCCCATCGTCTACCCCGGCTTTGGCCATGAGCTCGACTACGAGGTCGAGCTGTCGATGGTGGTGGGCCGCAACTGCCGCGACGTGGCCGCCGAGGACTGGCTCGACTGCGTGGCCGGCTTCACCATCGTCAACGACCTGAGCATGCGCGACGTGATCCTGGAGGAGAAGGCCTCGGGCATCGTGTTTGCGGGCAAGAACTTCGAGTCGGCCTGCCCGATGGGGCCATTCTTGGTCACGCGCGACGAGATCGCCGACCCCGGCAACCTGCGCATCGGCCTGCGCGTCAACGGCCAGGTGCGGCAAAGCGATTCCACCCGCAGCATGCTGTTCAGCTGCGGCCAGATCTTTGCGTACTGGTCCCGGCTGGGGCTCGAATGCGGGGACGTGATCACCACCGGCACGCCGGGCGGCGGCGCCGGATTTCACCGCAGGTTTCCCGAGCGCCTGCTGCAGGTGGGCGATATGGTGGAAGCCGAGATCGAGGGCCTGGGCACGCTGCGCAACCAGGTCGTGAAAGCCGATGCGCACCCCCGTTTTTGATGCCATGCAGAAAAGGAAACCGACCATGAAAAAACTGTTTGCGTTGTGGGCTGCGGCCCTGTTGGTGGTGGGCTGCTCGTCGCTGGGGCCCGGCGCGCCGGGCCCATCGGTGGAGCAAGCCAACACCCGGCTGGTGCTGGAGTTCTACGAGGTGGTGCTCAACGGCAAGAATGCCGATGCCGCGGCCCGCTACGTGGCCGTGGACTACATCCAGCACAACCCGCGCGTGCCCACGGGCCTGGCCCCGCTGCAGGGCTTTGTGCGCGAGCTGCAGCGCAGCGCGCCGCAGGCACGCTCCACCGTCAAGCGCGTGGTCGCCCAGGGCGACCTGGTGGTGCTGCACTCCCATGCGCAGCGCGGCGGGCCCGACGACCGGGGCATGGCCCTGGTGGACATCTTCCGCGTGCACCAGGGAAAGATCGTCGAGCACTGGGACGTGATGCAGCCCGTGCCCGAGACCGCGGCCAACCAGAACGGCATGTTCTGAGCCCGCCGCGGCCGAACACCGGCTGAACACCGGCCGCGCCCTGACCACCACAGCCCCCTGACCGCCGGCCGTCCGCCGGCGGCGGGAGCATGCGCCCACGCCGCCCATGAAGCAGGGGCGGGGCCCAGCAGTTCCTGCATGCGCTTCCTGGTGCCCGGCTTGCCCGGTGCCTGGCCGCCGCATGCCTGAAGCAAGCAACCAAGCAAACCAACTGGATGGATGGAGACAATCCCATGAAGAAGACAGCAACCCTGTTGGCCGTATGGGCCGTGGCTGGCACGGCAGCGGCGCAATCGTCCGTGACCCTGTTCGGCGTGGTCGACGCCACGCTGCAGCACATCTCGAACACGGGTGGCGCCAGCGTCAGCCGGCTGACCAATTCGGGCTTCAGCAACTCGCGCCTGGGCTTTCGCGGCGTGGAGGACCTGGGCGGCGGCCTGTCCGCATCGTTCTGGCTCGAGGCGGGCCTGAACAACGACGATGGCACCGGGCTGGCCACCAACAGCAACAACCAGGCCTCGGGCGCGGCCCCGGCGGCTGCAGGCGGGCAGGGGCTGACCTTCAACCGCCGCTCCACCGTGAGCCTGGCCGGCCCTTGGGGCGAGGTGCGCCTGGGGCGCGACTACACGCCGCAGTTCTGGAACCTGACCATCTTCGACCCGTATGGCAACGTGGGCGTGGGCGCCACGCTGACCTTCGGCAGCATCGTCACGGGCGCGCCCTTCACCGCGGCGCGGGCCTCCAACAGCATCGGCTACCTGCTGCCGGGCAACCTGGGTGGCTTCTATGGCCAGGTGATGCACTACCGCGGCGAGAACGCCAGCAATGCCGCGGGCGGCACCGCCAGCGACGGCACGGGCACCGGGGCGCGCTTTGGGTACGCCAGCGGGCCTGTGAACGTGGCGCTGGCCCTGGGCCGCACCCAGCGCGCCGGGGCGCTGGGCGATATACGGCAGGCCAACATCGGCGCGCAGTGGGACCTGGGCGTGGCGCGGCTGGTGGGGCAGGTCACCCGCGACACGGGCTCTGCCAGTGCCGTGGCAGGCGGCCCAGCGCTGCGTGCCGACGGGCATGGCTGGCTCGCCGGTGCTCTGGTGCCCGTGGGCGTGGGCGAGGTGCGGGTGTCGTACTCGCAGTACCGGCAGGAGTTTGCCGCGTCCGACAACCGCGCGCGCAAGCTGGCACTGGGCTATGTGCACAACCTGTCCAAACGCACGGCGCTGTACACCACCTATGCACGCCTGAACAACCGTGGCGGTGCGTTCGCCACGGTCACCCAGGGCGCGGGCAGCCCGGCGGCCAACGGCAGCTCCAGCGGCTTCGACGTGGGCTTGCGCCACAGCTTCTGAGCACGGCCCGCGGGCTTTCCGATCTCCGAGGTGTTGGGGCTGCCGGCCATGCAGGGCTGGCAGCCCGCTTTTTTTCGCGCGGGTGCGCGCCGTGCCATACTGTGGCCCACAACAACCGCGAAAAACGGCCGCTGGCCTTCGCCAGGTGGGCACACCACCTGCAGCCAGCAGCCGCGCACACGCCATCGGCCCCACAGGGGTGATCCGGCCAGCGTTTCCCCCGACATCCGTCGGACCTTGTTGCGAGCACCTTGAACCGTGCCCGCACAGACTGGAACGCCTGCCGCCATGCACCACCGTACCCCCTCCCTCTTCGCCATCTACCTGTGCATTGCGCTCGATGCCATGGGCATCGGCCTCGTGTTTCCCATCCTGCCCGCGCTGGTGCAGGACGTCATCCATGCGGCCCAGGTGGCGCCGGTCGTCGGTGTGATGGCGGCGCTCTACGCCGCCATGCAGTTGGTGTGCGCGCCGGTGCTCGGTGCGCTCAGCGACCGGCTCGGGCGCCGGCCCGTGCTGCTGCTGTCGCTGGCCGGGGCCTGCGCCAGCTACCTGCTGCTGGCCTGCGCACCCAGCCTGCCGCTGCTGCTGCTGGGCCGCGCTATCGCGGGGCTCACCGGCGCCAGCATGTCGGTGGCCACGGCCTACCTCACGGATGTGACGCCCGAGGACCAGCGCGCGCGGCGCTTTGGCCTGTTCAACGCCATGTTCGGTGCGGGCTTCATCGCCGGGCCGGTGCTGGGTGGCCTGCTGGGCGACCACGGGGTGCGGCTGCCCTTCATCGCGGCGGCGGTGCTCAACGGCGCCAACTTCGTGCTGGCATGGGTGTCCCTGCCCGAGTCGCGCCAGGGCCGCGGGGGGCACATCGACCTGGCCGCCTTGAACCCGCTGCGGCCGCTGGCCTGGGTGTTCTCGCAACGGCAGTTGCTGCCCCTGGTGCTCACCTTTTTCACGCTCGCCGTGACCGGGGAGGCCTATGGGGTCTGCTGGGCCCTGTGGGGCGGCGACGCCTTCCACTGGAACGGCACCTGGATCGGGCTGTCGCTGGGTGCGTTCGGCGTGTGCCAGATGCTTGTGCAGGCCTTCGCGCCCGGGCCGGCCAGCCGCTGGCTGGGCGAGCGCGGCGCGGTGCTTGCGGGTGTTGCCTGCGCCTGCGGGGCCCTGGTGGCCATGGCCTTCATGCGCCAGGGCTGGATGGTGTTCGTGGCCATGCCGGTGTTTGCGCTGGGCAGCATCGGCACGCCGGCGCTGCAGGCGCTGGCCAGCCGCCAGGTGGGTGCCGACCTGCAGGGGCAGTTCCAGGGCGTGCTGGCTTCGGCCATGAGCCTGGCGTCCATCATCGCGCCGCTGGGCTTCTCGGCGTTCTACCACGCCGTGCGGTCGGACTGGCCCGGCGCCATTTGGCTGCTGGTGGTGGCGGTGTACGCGGTGGCCGTGCCGCTGGTGGTGCTGGGAACGCGGCGCTCCCGCATACCGGACAGGGTGTAGCAGATTTGCCATGGTTTTCGAGTATCGGGATTCCGACAAGCCAAACTTTTATCTTGGCGCCTGGGCCGTGCCTGCGGGCAGAATGGGGTGATGACACGCACCCCGGACATCGCCCTTACCGATCAGGAACAAGCATGGCTGGGCCAGATCGACTTCAGCCGCCGGCACGACGATGCCACCGTGCGCTCGCTGGAGCCCATGGCGCGGCTGTTCGAATCGCTGGAGGGGCGGGGCGCCATCCCTGTGGAGCGCATTCGCTACTACACCGTGCCCGACCGCTATCCCGCAGGGCGCGGGCGCTCGCGCGAGGACTGGTTCGAGGCCAACGGCAGCCCTGCCGACGGGGCGCACCTCGCCGCCAGCTTTCTGCCCCGGCTCGAGTACTACCTGTATGGGCCGAACCTTCCGGCCGACATCCTGGCGGCGTTTCGGCAGGCCGCGCTGTCCGATGGCCGGCTCTCCAGCTGGGAGATCGAGCGGCTCAAGCCCAGCGCCATGCAGGTGGTCAAGGCGCTGCCGCAGGAAATCTCGCTTTCGGCGGAGGAATTCCTGAAGCTGGCCTTCGAGTGCGGTGCACAGCCGAGCGCGGCGACCTCGCTGTGGGAATCGCTGTGCAAGGTGCGGCGTTAGCCTGGTCGGACAGGGCACCGGGCGGCAAGACCCGCCATGCAGCAAGGGCAGCCAGCGGCCTGCTGCCTGCGGCTTGTGGCGCACAATGGCCTGCACCTGTGCGATTTTCGCGGGGGCTGGCCTTTTTTCCCTGCGAAAGTGAACCGACATGAATGATTTCGAACAGCGCCTGCTCGCCACGGCGCAGGTACGTGCGCTGGCCGCAGAGATCCGCGAGGAGGCCGCCCTGTCCGCAGAGCGCACGGCCAGCAAGACCGCGCAGACCTTCAACCGGATTGCCTGGAACGCCAGCAACCCCGTGATCGACTTCGTTCCGAGCGCCCTGGACGAGTTCGCAAAGGTGGCAGACATCATCCGCAGCCATTCGGCCACGCCATCGGCATAGCAGGCTGGCCGGCGCTGGCGCGCGGGCTGCTCGTCTGTGCTGGCGGGGCACCATCGACCCATCTTCCATCCAGAGCGACACCATGACCGAGAACTCTTCAGGCGATTGCGTTGGCAGCGGGCAGCTGGAACATGAAGGGCATGTCGGCACCTGGAAGGTGAAGGACGGGACGCTTACCGTCACCTGCCTCACCATGGGCCTGGCGCCCAAGAGCGCGCTGGTCAAGCACAATCCGGACTTCCTGGCGCGGCTGCTGCTTCAGGAGATGCACCGCGAATGGAAGCGGATGCGTCCGTAGGGTGGGCACAGCCAGGTGGCACCCGGATTGACATCTGCCTGCGCCGGGGCCATCGTGCAGCGCTGTGGGTGGCATTGCCGGGCGGCGGTTGCCGAAGGCGCTCTGGCAGCATCGGAGAAGACGGTATGGCAGCGAAGTTCACCGACTACCTGGACGCGGTCACGCCGCACAGGATCGCGTACTCCGCGCAGGAGTCGGGCTCGGCGCTGCGCGAGTTCCTGGCGCTGGTCGACGAGTACCGCAGTGCCCTGGCAACCCTGGGCATCACGGTAGGCCAGCACAGCGGCGATGGCGAGAAGCTGCTGACCTTCGGCACGCCGGTGGGTGACATCGACCTGTCCCGCCGCTGGGTCCTGGGCGGCGAGAACTACATGGACCGGGTCGCCGTGTTCAGCTGCGCGTCGCGGGTGCCGCTGCAGGGCGATGTGGTCCTGGCCTTCGTGCGTTTCAAGGCCGCATCGAACCAATGGGTGCTGCCGGATGGCCAGCCGTTCCCGTTCTCCGGCGGACGGTACCAGCGCAGCGGGGTGGCCACCACCTTGCAGCATGCCATGGCGCACAAGCTGCGGCTCGACACCGAGGCACTGCTGCCCTGAGCTGGGGCGGCGCACGGCAGGCGAGGGTGTTTTTGTAGGCATTGGCTGACGCGTGGGGCCGCGCACCCGCCGTACAGTGGTCCATCGATGTGCTGGCGTGCTGCCCTGCGGGGTTGCCAGCGTGGACAGAAAAGGACCTGCCGATGGCCATGGTGACAACGGAGCACCGCTTGCGGTGCAGCGATTCGGACAGCTGCTGGGTGACCCTGGTGCGCGGTGAGAAATGGTCGGTGGTGTCGGTGGAGCTGACCGGGGGCGAGGTGCTCAACGTAGGCCCCGAGGACGCTTTCGATACCGAGGACGAGGCCCTGGCCCACGCGCGCAGCTGGGTGTGCGAGCACAGCGGCAAGGTGTTCGAGTAGCCGCCGCTCCTGCGATCCATCCTTGCGTCCTCTCCTTTTCCTCCCCTTCTTTTTCGTGCGCTCTCCGTGCGGTATGTCACATCCGCACCCATTTCCAAAGTGCGATCGGGTCCGTCTGCTGCGAGGATGGGAACTTGTCTGACACGGACGGCTGGGCTTGCCAGCTACCTTTGCATACATCCAACCCGGGAGAGCACCATGAACACCAGCAAACCATTCCAGCGCCAGATGTCCTTTGCCGATGCCGGCCTGGCAGACGACGGTGAGCTGGAGTTTGGCCAGTACAGCCCCCGCGTGATGTGGCTGGCAGCCGCCGCGGTGCTGCTGCTGGTGGCCGTGGTGACGTTTGCCGCAGGCTGAAGGCAGGGCGCAGCCTGGGCTGGTTACCGCAGGCAACACAGCTTGTCGCAGGGGCGGGGCGCGAGCAGACTGCAGGCTCGTCGGCGTGTACGAAGGCACCCGGCATGAACACACCAACACACAAGAACCCGGGGGAAATCCACTATGAGTACCATGCATCCACTGGCACGCGGAGCCGCTCTGGGCGCTGCGCTGCTGTTGTCCTGCGCCGCCATGGCGCAGGACTATCCCTTACGCTCGCGCGATGAACTGGGCCCCAGGGCGCGCGCGCAGTACGACCGCTGTGTGGACAACGCCACCAACAAGCCCACGCCCACGGGCATCCAGATCGCCCTGCGCGTGTGCGACGAGAACTTCCTCATGGCCCGTGTGCCGGGGGAGCGCACGCCGCGCCTGAGCGCCGAGGCGCGGGCCAAGCGCCTGGCCGAGGAGTACAACTCCGACGCGCGCGAACGGCGCGACGGGCGCATTCTGTCCACCTCGGCCACGCACGCGGGCCGGCATGTGACGGTGAAGTTCCTGGTAAGCCCGGCCGGGGTGCGGCCGGACTTCGAGGCCGTGGTGGAGCGCGAGCTGATGGGCACGCTGTGCCGTGATCCGCATGTGGTTCCCGACCTGCAGGCGGGTGTGCGGCTGAGCTACATCTACGACGACACCGCCATGCGCCGGTTGGCGAATGTGACGGTATCACAGTCCAGGTGTGGCGAATGGCCCTGGAACCGCATGTAAAAAGCGCTTTCTGCTGCCAAATCCATGCTGCAAAGCCGCCCTCCGGGGCGGCTTTTTTCGTGGCGCCACGGGGCTGGCCGGGGTGCGGGTTTTCCGCAGCCAGGAATGGCATTTGTCCGACAGCCCGGACGCCCGCCGGCCGTTAACTTCAGTGCACCACACAAGCCAGGAGGAACCACATGAAAAGCATGAGCAACACATCGGGCCACTACGGCATGCTGCAGGGCGTTGACGGTGCGGGCGATTCGCGGGTGTTCGGCGTGGCCGCCACCATCGCTGTTCTCCTGGTCGCGGCCGTGGTGGCCTTCAAGATGGCCGGGCCGGAGATCAAGGCCAGCGTGCTGAGCCGCCTGCCCGTGGCGTCCCAGCCCCTGTCGGCGCAATCGGCGTCGGCCCCGTCCCCGCGTGCGGACACGCCTGCACGCGGCCTGACCATCGGCGAGCACTGACACGCCAGCGCAGGTGCATTTTTGCCGGTGGACGCCAAGCCGCTGCGGGCCGCAATACGTCAAGCAACAGCCCATCGGGGCACCAGGTTTTTGGCGGCTGTCACAACCGGAGGGCACCGCTGCAGGCACCATAAAGGCCTGTTTCTTGCAGACGCCTTTTCTGTCTGCAATCCGCCTTCTTCGTCTGCTCCATGGTCCTGTACAAACCCGGCTCCCAATTCCTCTACAAAGGCCGCGTCGTCACCGTCGACTACATCATCATCCGCAAAAACGGCATGTGGATCCGCCTGGTGGGGCATGAGGAGTCGTGCCTGCCCGAGGCGCTGACGCCGCTGTGAGCACCATGCCTTTTGGCGGGTGCAGGGCTCCATCAGGGGGAATTGATGCTTGCCGGGGTCTCGGGATCCACATCTGACTCTGGCGGGTGGGGTGCCGGGGCCGTGGGTGTGGTGTCACCGCGCTCGGGCGCCGTGTCCGCAGGCTTGCGCTTTCCCGCGGTGGCATCGGTTTCCGTGAAGGCCGGGGTGGGGCGATCCGGGTCTTTGCGGGGCTTGCTGTCGGGTGATGGGGGCTGAGTGGCCATGGGGCCTCCGCGGCTGCGCAAAAGTACAGTGTGCGCAGGCATGCGGGGCGCGGCTGTAGGATGATGCCGCTGCCCGGGCGGCCGTCGCACGCAGGCCACAACTGGCGGGCCGCGTTTCTGTCTGCCTATTTCTGGGTCTTGGCGGCGGCGCTTTGCTTGGCGTCGATCTCGCGCAGCAGGTCGTTGGACTTTTCGAGTGCTTCGGCCGTCTCGTTGAGCTGCTGCTCCAGCTCGTCGGTGCGTTCCACGGCGGCCTGCAGGTCACCCTCCAGCGAATCGGGCGGGATTTGCGTGGACAGCACGGCGTGAACCACGTTGAGTTCGCTGGCCGTGGCCTTGATCTGCTCGGCCGCTTCGGCGTTCTGGTTCAGCACATCGGCGATTTCTGCGGCCTGGGGTGGGGTGGCATCACGGGACATATTTCAGGCTCAGTGGTGGAAAAGATCACACAATCGTGTAGCAGCCCCTACACGCGGGGCATATGCCTACACGCCGGATTCGGTTGCGCGCTTAGATTGTAGGCAGCTTCCCTCTATCCGGTGTAACCGGCACGGTCCACGATGCCTTTCATCACCATCCTTGTCGAAGACAACAAAATGATCAGTGAGACCCTGGTCCCGGCATTGGAGGAGCTGGGCAATGCACGCGTTGTTGCCATTGCCGCCACGGCCACCGGCGCCCGGCACGCGCTGGAACGCTGGCACGGCCAGTGGCAGCTGATGGTGGTGGACCTGTTCCTGGCCGCCGGCTCCGGCCTGGAAGTGCTGCAGGCCGTACGCCAGCGCAATCCCGGCCAGCATGTCTACGTGCTCTCCAACTACGCCACGCCCGACATGCGCCGCCGCTGCCAGGCGCTGGGCGCCGATGGCGTGTTCGACAAATCCACCGAGCTCGATGCCTTCTTCGCGCAGTGCATGGCGCTGCCCGATCCCGCACCCGGTTGAAGGTGGGGCGGGTCAGAGCGTGCCCACCCCATGAACACCCGGTGGTTCAAATGGGTTTGAGAAGGTACAGTGCGCCATCATTGGGCCATTGGTGGGCTATTCCCGAGCGGGGACCCATCTGCCCACAAGAACGTGTTCAACGAGACACCCCATGCAACTGAGCGCAGCCGCGTTATCCACCGTCATCAACAGTGCCACCGACACGGCCATCATCGCGCTGGACAGCCGTGGCGCGGTGCTCAGCTGGAACCCCGGCGCTGTGCGCCTGCTGGGCTGGACCGAGGACGAGATGCGCGGCCAGACGCTGCTGTGTATCTTCCCCGAGGAGACGAACCCCCAGGCGCGCGTGACCGAGGAGATGGCCGATGCCCTGGCCAAGGGCCGGGGCGGCCACGAGGGCTGGCGCATGCGCTCCGATGGCTCGCGCTTTTGGGCCGTGGGCGAACTCACGCCAGTGACCGACCCTGCTGCCGCGCCCGTGGCCTTTGTGAAGGTACTGCGCGACCGCACGCAGTGGAAGGTGTCCGAGGACGCGCTGCGCGAGGAAAAGCGCACGCTCGAGGTGCTCAACCGCGCCGGCGCCACGCTGGCGCGCGAGAACGACCTGGCCAAGGTGGTGCAGGCGGTGACCGATGCTGGCGTGGAGGTCACCGGCGCGCAGTTTGGGGCCTTCTTCTACAACCTGGTGAATGAAGCCGGCGAGAGCTACACCCTGTACACCCTGTCGGGGGCACCGCGCGCGGCGTTCGAGGACTTTCCCATGCCGCGCAATACGGCGGTGTTCGGCCCCACCTTCGGGGGCGAGGGCATCGTGCGCTCGGACGACATCACCCAGGACCCGCGCTATGGCCACAGCGCGCCCTACCACGGCATGCCCAAGGGCCATCTGGCCGTGACCAGCTACCTGGCGGTGCCGGTGGTCAACCGCGCCAGCGAAGTGATCGGTGGGCTGTTCTTCGGTCACTCCCGTGCGGGGGTGTTCACCGAGCGCTCCGAACGCTCGGTGGCGCTGCTCGCGGCCGAGGCGGCCATCGCCATCGACAATGCACGTCTGTTCGAGGCAGCGCAGCGCGAGATCGAAGAGCGCCGCAAAGCCGAGGCCGCGCTGCAGACGCTCAACGCCACGCTGGAGTCGCAGGTCGCCGAGCGCAGCGAGCAGCTGCGCCTGCACGAGGAGGCGCTGCGCCAGGCACAGAAGATGGAGGCCGTGGGCCAGCTCACCGGCGGCATCGCGCACGACTTCAACAACCTGCTGCAGGGGATCATGGGCAACCTGCAGCTGCTGCGCAAACGGCTGGGGCAGGGCGTGCAGGGCGCTGCGGCCGACCTGGACACCTACGTGGGGCGGGCCCTGTCCTCCACCTCGCGCGCGGCGGGGCTCACGCATCGGCTGCTGGCGTTCTCGCGCCGCCAGCCGCTCGATCCCAAGGCCGTGCGGGCCAATCCGTTGGTGATGTCCATGCAGGATCTGCTGCGCCAGACCATCGGCGAGAAAGTGGAGCTTGCGCTGCAGCTGTCGCCCACGCTGTGGACCACGCTGTGCGATGAGAACCAGCTCGAAAGCGCCATCCTCAACCTGGCCATCAACGCCCGCGACGCCATGCCGGCCGGCGGCCACCTGACCATCGAAACCCAGAACGCCGAACTCGATGCGGCCTATGCCGCCGCCCTGCACGGCGTCAAGCCCGGCCCCTACGTGTGCATCAGCGTAACCGACACGGGCACGGGCATGACGGCCGAGACCCTGGCCCATGCCTTCGAGCCTTTCTTCACGACCAAGGCGGTGGGCGAGGGCTCGGGCCTGGGGCTGTCGATGATCTATGGCTTCACCCGCCAGTCCGAAGGCCATGCACGCATCTTCAGCGAGTACGGGCAGGGCACCACGGTCCGTATCTACCTGCCGGCCCACTTCCATGCCGAGGACCGTCCCGCTCACCCATTGCCCGCGCCCGCCGCCACGGCGGCAGCGGCCAAGGGCGAGGTGATCCTGGTGGTGGAGGACGAAACCCTGGTGCGCGAGATGGTGGCCGAGGTGTTGCGCGACCTGGGCTACCAGGTGCTGGAGGCGCACGACGGCCTCTCGGGGCTGGACCAGCTGCGGGTGCGCGAGCGGCGCATCGACCTGCTCATCACCGACGTCGGCCTGCCGGGGCTCAACGGCCGCCAGGTGGCCGAGGCGGCCAGCGCCGAGCGGCCGGACCTGAAGATCTTGTTCATGACCGGCTATGCCGAGAAGGTCTCGGCCTCGCAGCCGTTTGTCTCCCCCGGCATGGAGATCCTCACCAAGCCCTTCGAGGTGGACGACATGGCGCGCCGGGTGCGCGCCCTGCTGGATGGCAGCGTGGAGCGCCGATGAGCGCAGGTAACCCCTGTCTGTCTGCAGGCCGATAATCGGCGCATGCAGTTCCAGCCCGTTCTTGAAGAAATCGTCCAGGCCTTGCGCCCAGAGCTCGGGGCCGAGGGCCAGGTGGCCAACTACATCCCGGCGCTGGCGCGGGTGCCGGCAGCGCAGTTCGGCATCGCGCTGCGCACCTGCGACGGCCAGGAGGCGCAGGCCGGCGACAGCGCCACGCCGTTCTCGATCCAGAGCATCTCCAAGCTCTTCGCGCTGACCCTGGGCATGCAGGCCCTGGGGGACAGCCTGTGGGAGCGCATCGGCCGCGAGCCCTCGGGCAACCCGTTCAACTCGCTGGTGCAGCTCGAAGCCGAGCAGGGCATGCCGCGCAACCCCTTCATCAACGCGGGCGCCATCGCCGTCACCGACCGCCTGGTCAGCCGGGGCGATGCCAAGGTCGCCATGCTGGAGCTGCTGTCCAGCCTGTGCAACGAGCCGGTGCACTTCGACGAAGAGGTGGCTGCCTCCGAGGCGGCCACCGGCTTTCGCAACATTGCGCTGGGCAACTTCATGAAGAGCTTCGACAAGATCGACAACGATGTCGCCGCCGTGCTGGATGCCTACTTCCACCACTGCGCGGTGGGCATGAGCTGCCTGCAGCTGGCGCGCGCCACCGGCTACCTGTGCCGCGACGGCCGCCACCCGTTCAGCGGTGAGCCACTGCTCACCGAGCGGCAGACTCGCCGCATCAACTCACTGATGCTGACCTGCGGCACCTACGATGCCGCCGGTGAATTCGCCTTCCGCATCGGCCTGCCGTGCAAGAGCGGTGTGGGCGGCGGCATCGTGGCCGTGGTGCCCGACCGCCTGAGCCTGTGCGTCTGGTCGCCCGCGCTGGACGGGACCGGCAATTCGCTGTTGGGCATGCGCGCCCTGGAAATGTTCACGGCCAGGACGGGGCTGTCGGTGTTCTGAGCCCCAGGCGCCCCAGGGTGCTTGTGCCCCCGGCCTCGCCACGGCCCTGGCGTTCGCCGAGCGGGGCGCCTGGCCGGCCGGCCGGGGTGGGCCTGCGGGTCACAGCACGCTCGCGGGCGTCTCGTCGGTGGCAAAGCCCGCGCGGCCCTGGCCCTTGGCCTGGTAGAGGGCCATGTCGGCGCGCCGGGTGAGGGTGGTGGGCCTGCCGTCCGCCGATGGCGCGACGCAGGCCACGCCGATGCTCAGCGTGACCCAGGGCCCCAGCGGCGAGGCCCCGTGGGCGATGCGCGCGGCCGCCATCGCGTCCAGCAGCCGCTGCGCGACCAGGCGGGCGCCCTCCATGGTGGTCTCGGGCAGCAGGATGGCGAACTCCTCGCCGCCGTAGCGCATGGCACGCTCGTGCGAGCGCCACAGCGCATCGCGCAGCACGCTGGCCACGCGCCTGAGGCATTCGTCGCCCGCCTGGTGGCCGTGCCGGTCGTTGAAGCGCTTGAAGTAGTCCACGTCCACCATCAGCAGCGACAGCGCCGAGCCCTGGCGCGCGTTGCGCGCCCACTCGGCCAGCAGCGTGTCGTCGAACAGGCGGCGGTTGCCCAGGCCGGTGAGCGCGTCCTGGTAGGACAGCTCGGACAGGGTGGCGTTGAGCCGCTCGAGCTCCAGCGCGGCCTGCTTGCGTGCCGTGATGTCCTGGAAGGCCCCCGCCAGGCGCACGATGGCGCCGTCGCGGCGGATGGCCTCGCCCTGCGTGCGCACCCACAGCAGGCGCCCCTTGGCGGAGACGATCTGCAGCTCCAGGTCCCAGGGCGTGCCGTGCTGCACGCACCTTTCCACAGCGGCGTCGATCAGGGGCCGCGATGCCGGGGTGTAGTAGTCGAGCGTGCGCGGCAGGTCGGGAGCGCTGCCGGGCTCCAGGTCGTGGATGCGGTAGACCTCGTCGGTCCATTGGGACTGTCCCGTGGCCAGGTCCCGCGTCCAGCCGCCGATCCGGGCGATCTCGCCGGAGCGCCTTTGCAGCAGGGCGGCATCCGCCAGTGCCGCCTCGTTGGCCTTGCGCTCGGTGATGTCCATGAAGGTGCCGATCATGCGCAGGGGTGCGCCGCCCTCGGCACGCTCGGTCACCTTGCCGCGGCTGAACAGCCACACGAACTGCCCGCCATCGCCCACGCTGACGCGGAACTCGTTTTCGTAGGCCGGGCTGGCCGCCCTGAGGTGGCTGGAGAAGGCGGCGGTGTTGCCGGCCCGGTCGGCCGGGTGCAGCGTGGCGGTCCATTCATCGACGGAGCGGACCACCTCGGCATCGCCGTAGCCCAGCATGCGCGCGCCCCGGGCGTCGATGCGCAGCTGGCGCGCGTCCACCTGCAGCTCCCACAGGCCCAGTTGCGCGCCGTCGAGCGCACGCTCCAGGCGGGCCGCCGTCAGCCGCAGCGCGGCCTGCGAGGCCTCTTCCTGCGCCAGCAGCCGGCGCAGGCGGCGGCGCTCGAACAGGCGCAGGCCGGTGGCCAGCACCAGCACGGCGGCATACAGGGTGGCATACAGGCGCACCTGGGCGTACCAGGGGGCGTAGACCTCCGAGCGCTCGCGGCTCACGGCCAGCACCACGGTGTTGTCCAGCCCCAGGCCCTGCGGCTTCACGCTGGCCAGCACCACCAGCCGCTCGCGGCCGGTGGCCGGCACCAGGCCCTCGTACACCGTGTTCTGGCGCTGGCTCTGGACATGGGCCTCGAACGCGGAGCCCGGCCTGGCCAGGTTGGCCATGCGCTCGGAGCCCGTGCTGGGCACGGTCACGAAGACCTCGCCATCGGCGTGCGCCATGGTGGCCCGCATGTCGGGTGCGAACAGCGCCGCGCGCAGGGTGAAGGCAAAGAACTCGTCGTCCAGGGTGGCGGTGACCGCGCCCGTGAACTGCCCGGCGGCATCGAACACGGCGCGCGACAGGTGCAGCGCCACGCCCTCGTCGTCCGAGGCCGAGGGGCGCGAGAGGTAGAGCGCATGCGGGTCCGGCCGGCCCTGCACGGTGCGAAAGAACTCCTTGGCAAAGAAGTCGCGACCCACGTCGACGGCCCGGTCGGACGCCACGGCCGTGCCATTGGCGTCGTATACCGCTAGCCCGCGCACGGCCTGGATCACGTCGGTGAGCAGGTGCAGCTGGCGCGAGGAGTCGGCGCTCGAGACCGCCAGCGCCGAGGCACGGTAGTCCCGGCTGATGCGCGTGAGCGCCTCGTTCAGGCCCTTGAGCTGGCGCGTGAGGTTTTCCGAGACATAGCGGCTCACGTCCTGCAGGCGGGCCACCTCGACCTCGCGGATGGCGTGGCGCGCGGTGTACAGCTGCACGGCGAGGGCCACCCCGGCCAGGGCAAACACGAACAAGAACACCCGCCACGGTTCGAGCCGCAGCGAAGAGCGGTCTTTGGCAGAAGACCCTGGGGAGTCGGTTCGCGAAGAAAACACCTGCCGGGCCTTGCCTTTCATCCATCCCTGTGTGCACAAGGGGCCCGCGCACCGGCTGTCTGGGCAGCACCGGGCGCGCGCGGGTCACGGTGGGGTCACATCACCCGTGGAATATACGACCGATAGGGCCATTGGGGGAGGTCCATACTCTGTGCTTTCCCTCCCGCGAAAGCACCCCATGTCCCTCACCATCCGCGACGCTGCCCCCAATGAAAAGCGGGGCAACGCCATGTCTGCGGCATTGGCCAAGGAACAACTCCAGTATGCGGTGCAGATTGTCAAGGATGTGCTACCCACCCAAGCGGGGGATACCGCACTGATCGGTGCCGTGCTACAGGCCATTGCCTCCAACTACGCTGCGGTGCCGCAGCCCAACCGGTAGGCGGGCAAAAAACCCCCGGCAACCCTGGGGCAACACAGCCCTCGTGGCCAGATTGTTCCCGCGCACGGCAGGTGCGCGCGCATAGCCTTGCGCGCAGCCGGGGGAACTGCGCCCCCCGTACGGCTGCTCAAAAATGGGGCGGCGGGTCCTGCACGGGCGACTCTGCCGGGCCGGGTGGCGGGTCGCCCTGGGGCGGCTCGGGTGCCCAGGCCGGCTGGGGCGGCTGCTCGAGTGGCGGGGTATCGATGGGGGGCATCGGCTGCGGTGCGGGTGCTGGCATGGTGAACTCCTGTAAGGGTGGTGGTCTGTAAACCACCGTACCTCCGTCCCCGGGTTGCGTATGCCAGCCAATGCCTATACCTGGGGCAGATGAAGCCGCCCGTTGGCCTGCCATTGGTGCTGTTGAATGCTCTTATGTGTCTACTTGGTGTGTGTTGCCATGCTCTGTGAGACGAATGGCGGCGGTGGGTGCTGAAAAATGAGGCGCTATCTGCATCTGGATGTGTTCTTGATCACCAGCATGCGGCCCCACCCTGGCGGACAATACACCCATTAAGGTGTGGTGCATGTGCTACGCCGCCACGTCGGGTTTCGCAGATTGTTGCCCGACTCAGTTGGTTACGATGTACGTTAACGGTTACAGGCCCGCAAGGGCTTTCAGGAGAGATCAGACGTGAAACCGAACCCCAAAAACCTCGCGGTTGCGGCGTTTCTCGTGAGCGCCATGGCCGGGGCCCAGGCAGCGGATCCGGCAGTGTTCGATGGCACGACCGGCACGCTGAGCCTGCCCGTGCTGCAGATCGACAACGCCAGGTACTTCAATGTGGTGATCAAGCTGCTGGACGCGGGCGTGCTCAAGGCCGGTGATCCCGCCGTGGTGGGCGAGGACAACCAGTTCCTCAGCAACGGCAACCTGCTGCTCGTGCCCAGGCTGGCCCTGGGCAAGGATATCTTCACCCAGGTCAGCCTGGGCAACCCCTCCTTTTCGCTGGTGAGCTATGGCGGCGTGGTGACGAACCCGCCCTTCACCGGCGTCGGAAGCACCGGCCACCTGCTGGACGTGCGCGTGACGGCCGTTTCCACGGCGCAAAACCCCATCACCCTGGTCAATGTCACGCGGCCGATGAGCCAGCAGGAGTTCTGCAGCGATGCGTCACTGCGCCTGCCCATCACCCAAAGCCAGCAGCAAAGCGCGCTGGCCGGCAACTGGACGGTCAAGGCCTGCACCTTCAACGTCATTGAAGGCACCGGCGCCATCGCCATGACGCTGAGCGTGTCGGGCCTGGCCCTGCCTTACAGCGCCACTTACGTCTACCACTGACCGGCGCATTGCGCGCGCAGCAACACCCAAAGGGGCGGCACACGGCAGTGCGCGCCCCTTTGGCGTTTCTGGGACTTTTGTGGCGCGCTACCCTTCGTCCCGCAGGCAGGCAGCGCTGTCAAATGCGCGACTCTTCCCAATCAGGGTATTCCTTTGCCGGTGGCATGGCCGGGACTGCCTAGAATCTGTTGCACTGCAATAGCCATAGACCAGTCACACATGGGCCCGAGCGCCCGAGGAGTCCGTAGTGCCCGACAAGAAGAGCAGCGCCCCCGCTGGAGCCGCAACCGCAACTGCAGCACCCGCCGCCGGCGGCAAGTCTGCACAGCGCGTGATCAAGAAGTACCCGAATCGCCGCCTGTACGATACCGACACCTCCACCTACATCACGCTGGCCGAAGTGCGCGAGCTGGTGATGGCCCACCACAACGTGGTGGTGCGCGACGCCAAGACGGGTGAAGACCTCACGCGCAGCATCCTCCTGCAGATCATCCTGGAAGAAGAGGCCGGCGGCGCACCCATGTTCACCGAGGCGGTGCTGGCCAACATCATCCGCTTCTACGGCCATGCCATGCAGGGCTTCATGGGCGCCTACCTCGAAAAGAACGTGCAGGCCTTCACGGACGTGCAGGCCCAGCTGGCCGAGCAGAGCCAGAGCGTCACGCCCGAGATGTGGGCCCAGTTCATGAACCTGCAGTCGCCCATGCTCAAGGGCATGATGGGCAACTACGTCGAGCAGTCCCAGTCCATGCTCACGCAGATGCAGGAACAGATGCAAAAACAGACAGAGCAGATGCTGGGGGCCTTCGGCCTCAAGCGCTGACCCGAACGAAGCGGAGGTCGCCATGGGCTTTCTGCAACGCCTTTTCGGGGGCGGGGGCCGCAGGCTCGCACACCCCGTCTTCGGCGACCTGCTGCTCATCCGTGCCAAACACGGTGCCTACTGGGAAGGCGAGACCCAGCTGGCTGGCCGCCCCCTCACCCTGGCGATCGAGGCCCCGGGCGAGTCCGAGCCCGTGCCGGGGCAGGTGGCGTTTTTCGAGCGCTACACCCAGGACCCCGACCTGGCCTTCCACAAAGGGGAGGACCTGCTGGTCGGCGAGTACGAGCAGTGGGTGCGCCGGCAGTTTCCCGCCGACTGGCGGGAGGCCTTCGAGTGGGTGGCCCTGTCGATTCCGGCCGATGGCGACGAGTTCAAGCCCTGGGACCTGTCGTTCGAATGCCTGCAGGACGGCCCGGCCCGGCGCCATTTCACCTGCTGCATCGAGCGCGGGCATGTGGTGCGGGTGGAGGTGAGCGGGTAGCCAGGCCCACCTTGCGGCCAGGCGCACGGTCGCCCTGGCAGCCACTGGGCCCCGCCAAAAGGCATCTGCCAGCCCCTGGAGAGCCCCCTCCATACCCCTTTGCCCCCAGAACTGGGACAATACGGGGATATGAGCGAAGTACTGTCCCCCACGAAAACACCCAAAGTCGGATTTGTCAGCCTGGGCTGCCCCAAGGCTTTGACCGATTCCGAACTGATCCTGACGCAGCTGAGCGCCGAGGGTTACGAAACCTCCAAGACCTTCCAGGGGGCGGATCTCGTCATCGTCAACACCTGCGGCTTCATCGACGATGCCGTCAAGGAAAGCCTGGACACCATTGGTGAGGCGCTGGCCGAGAACGGCCGGGTGATCGTCACCGGTTGCCTGGGCGCGCGCGCCGGCGAGGATGGCGGCAACATGGTGCGCCAGATGCACCCCAGCGTGCTGGCCGTGACCGGCCCGCATGCCACGCAGGAGGTGATGGACGCCGTCCACCTGAACCTGCCCAAGCCGCACGACCCCTTCATCGACCTGGTGCCCGGCAACTTCGGCATTGCGGGCCTGAAGCTCACGCCCAAGCACTACGCCTACCTCAAGATCAGCGAGGGCTGCAACCACCGCTGCACCTTCTGCATCATCCCCTCGATGCGCGGCGACCTGGTGTCGCGGCCCATCGGCGACGTGCTGAGCGAGGCCAAGGCCCTGTTCGAAGGCGGCGTGAAGGAGCTCCTGGTGATCAGCCAGGACACCTCGGCCTACGGCGTGGACGTGAAGTACCGCACCGGCTTCTGGGACGGCAAGCCTGTGAAGACGCGCATGCTCGAACTGGTGCAGACCCTGGGCGAGATCGCCGAGCCCTACGGCGCCTGGGTGCGCCTGCACTACGTGTACCCGTACCCGAGCGTGGACGACGTGCTGCCCCTGATGGCCACGGGCCGCGTGCTGCCTTACCTGGACGTGCCTCTGCAGCACAGCCACCCGGATGTCCTGAAGCGCATGAAGCGCCCCGCCAGCGGCGAGCGCAACCTGGAGCGCATCCAGCGCTGGCGCGAGATCTGCCCCGAGCTGGTCATCCGCAGCACCTTCATCGCCGGCTTCCCCGGTGAGACCGAGGAAGAATTCGCACACCTGCTGGACTTCGTGCGCGAGGCGCAGATCGACCGCGCGGGCTGCTTTGCCTACAGCGACGTGAACGGCGCCGCCGCCAACGAGCTGCCCGGCATGCTGCCCATGGAAGTGCGCGAGGAACGCCGCGCCCGTTTCATGGCCGTTGCCGAAGAAGTCTCCATCGCTCGCCTGCAGCGCCGCGTGGGCGCCACCATGCAGGTGCTGGTCGACTCCGCCCCGGGCCTGGGCCGCAAGGGCGGCGTGGGCCGCACGTATGCCGATGCGCCCGAGATCGACGGCACGGTGCAACTGCTGCCGCCCGAGAAGATCAGCAAGACCATGAAGGTGGGCGAGTTCACGCGCGCCCGCATCGTGGGCGTGCGCGGTCACGACCTGATCGCGCAGCCGATCTGATCGGTCGGCCCGTGTACAGGACCTTGCGCGCATGCCTAGTCCTGGCGGCTGCTTTACTGCTGAGCGGGGCAGGGCATGCCGGCTGCTCCGAAGACTGGACCGGGCGCTCTGCCACCCATGAAGTCACCGTCACCGACGGGGGCTGTGGGTACGACAGGCTGATGATCGGGGTGAACCTCCTTCGGCCCGATGGAAAGCTGCTGCCCGGTGCGGCCCAGCCCGCAGAGCCGGGCATGGTTGCCTTCGATAGCCAGTGCCAGCTGGCGCCGGACGGCGTATCTGGCTTTGCCTGCCGCGCCGATGGCATCACGGTGCTGGCGGGCACCGCCTACCGCCGCGTGCCCGGCAACCAAAAGGTCTGCAGTGACCGCCACTGGCCTGTGTACCGGTGCGTGAGGGGCTGTAGCCAGCCGGGCGCGCCAGGGGTGTTCAGGATCAGCCCCTACGAGTGCTGAGGCGCTGTACCGCCGAGGTATCCTCTTTGACCATGGCGAAACCTATGCTGCGCACTTTCATCGTTCTTTGGTTCTGCCTGGCTGCCGGCCTCTCAGGCGCAGCCCCTGCGGCCGCGCCGGTGCGCGGCGAGATCGATGCGCTGCTGGCTGCGCTGCAGTCCTCGGGCTGCGAGTTCCAGCGCAATGGGTCCTGGCACAACGCCGCGGAGGCCAAGACCCACCTGCTGCGCAAGCTCGAATACATCGAAAAGCGCAGCACACTGCCCAGTGCAGAAAAGTTCATCGAGCTGGCCGCCTCGTCGAGCAGCGCCTCGGGCCGGGCCTACGAGGTCCGTTGCAACGGCGCCGTTCAGCCAAGCGCTCAGTGGTTTGGCAAGCAGCTGCAAAAGATCCGTGCCCCCGGTGGCGCGGACGCCCCATCCGCCACCAGGTGAGTGCACCGGGCCCGCGGGCACGCAGGGGCCGCCAGGGCCTTGCAGCCCCCAGGCCTTGACCCGGCCCGAGCATGGGCATCCTTGACAATGGAACAAAGGATGACGGGCATGTCGATTTCCCACAGGCGCTGGAGCGCCGCGCAGGCCAGCCGGGCGCTGGGCGTCTAGGGCGTGTCATCCATCATTTCACCCCCGCGCTGGCCCCGGCATGCGGATGGATGCGCGAAGCGCGGCGCAGCCCATAGTGGACTATGGGCAAGCCGAGCGACAAAGCAGACGCCGCATGCCGGGGCCAGCCCGAAGGGAAAGCCTGCAGCGCGGCACATTGCGGCGTTGCCCTTCGCTTGTGTAGCCGAGCTACACGGCACTCAGGGCGCCGTGCACTGCCCCGCGCTGCAGACTTTCGCGGGGGCGAAATGATGGATGGCATGCCCTAGGCCAAGGCGCTGCGCATCTACGAAGACCATGGCCTGCTGCGGCCAGAGCGGTCCGAGGCCGGTTACCGCCTTTACGCCGAGACCGACCTGGAGCGGGCGCGCACGGTGGTGCAGCTGCGCACGCTGGGCCTTTCGCTGGCGCAGGTGGCTGCGGCGCTGCAGGGCGATGCCCAGGCCATGCAACTGGCCCTGGCGGCGCGGCTGGCCGAGCTGGAGGATGTGTTCCAGCACACCCGCCGCTGTATCGACCAGGTGAAGGCCTTGCGCGCTGGCATGGCCGCCGGCCGGCCGCTGCCCACCGGCAACTGGGCCGGTGCTCTGCAAATGCCTGTGATGCCGCCGTTGTCGTTTGCGCTGCCCTGGCCCTGGAATGGCGAGTGGTTCGAACTGGCCGAGGTGCGGCGCCTGAACTACATCGTCGGGCCGCTGGGCAGCGGCAAGACGCGGCTGATGCACTGCATTGCAGCGGCGCTGCCCGGCTGCGTCTACCTGGATGAAGACCGGCAGGGGTGCGCGGCGCCAGGCGGCGCACCCGATGGCACCATCGGCGCCGAACTGGCCTGGCTGTGCGAGGAGGGACCCATCGACTCGCCGGCCCTGAGGGTGCTGGTGCAGGCCGTGGCGGGCGAGAAGATGCACGTGCCCCTGGTGGTTGAGATGATCGAAAGCTGCCTCGACCACGCCACGCAGGAGGCGCTGGTGCACTGGCTGCGCCGCCGCGCGCGGCAGGGTGCGCAGGGGGAGGGCGCGCCGGTGTTCATCATGACGAGATCCTCGGCCATCCTGGATCTGGATCTGGTGGGCCCGCACGAGACCATCGTGCTGTGCCCGGCCAACCACACCGTGCCCCAGGTGGTCGCGCCCTATGGTGGTGCAGCCGGGTACGAAGCCCTGGCCAGTTGCCTGGCCACGCCGGCTGCGCGGGCGCGCCAGGCCGCAGGGCCGCTGGCTACATAAATCTTTACACATTTACGCGGTGCCGCCGAGCGCGCAGTGCCTGCGAATCCGCGCGGTTCAAGGCACACTCCGGGTCATAAAAAGGCAAGCTGCCACGAGGCTTGCAGCGCACCGCTGCAAGGACCTGTCCGGCCTTGCCTCGTAAAACACAACACCACCAAAGCCGACCCGCTGCCCATGCGCCTGTTCCGCAACGCACTGCGCGTCTCGCTGCTCGAGGCGCGGCTGTTGCGCAGCTTTCCCAAGCTGCGCTGGTCGCTGCTGGGCGTGGTGGTGATCCCGGCGTTCTACGCCTTCATCTACCTCGAATCGGTGTGGGACCCCGTCAGCCACACCGGCAACCTGCCGGCCGCCATCGTCAACCTGGACCGCGGCGCCATGGCCAACGGCCAGGCGGTGAACCTGGGCATGGAGCTGGCGCAGACGCTCAAGGACAAGCAGCAGTTCGGCTTCTACGAAGAGGGCGACCCCGATGCGGCCCGGCGTGCCGTGCGCCAGGGCAAGAGCCTGTTCGCGCTGGTCATCCCTGCCGATTTCAGCGCCGGGGCCATGGCCGCAGGCTCGCCCGGGGCTGGCAAGCTGGTGGTGTTTGCCTCTGAGGGCAACAACTACGCGGGTGCCGGCTTTGCACGGCGCTTTGCCGAAGAGCTGGGGCACCAGGTCAACGAATCGCTCAACGAAAAGCGTTGGGAGGTGGTGCTGGGCGCCAGTTCCTCGGCGGCTGACAGCCTGCAGCGCCTGCACGAGGGTGTGGCCCGCCTGCGCGAGGGCGCGGCGGCGCTGCACAGCGGCATGGGCAAGGCCGAAGGCGGGTCGGCGCAGTTGGCCAAGGGCGCCACTGAGCTTTCCGGCGGAGTGGCTCAGCTGGGCGATGGCATGAAGCAGCTGGGCGCAGGCGCGCGCACGCTCGATGCGAAGAAGCCCGAGGCGACGGACCTGCAGGCCCTGAAGAGCGGCGCCACGCAACTGGCCGGCGGCCATGAGGAGCTGCGCCGCACCCTGCCACAGCTCGAAGACGGTGCGCAGCGCCTGGCCGATGGGGCCGGGCAGCTGCGCGATGAATCCAAGTCGCTGCTCTTTGGCGGCGACAAGGTCTCCGGCGCTGCCGGGCAACTGGCCGATGGCGCCAGCCAGTTGCAGGGCGGCCTGCAGCAGGCCAGCCAGGGCCAGGCGAAGCTGGCCGAAGGGGCCGGGACCCTGTCCCAGGGCGTGGCCCAGATGGCGGACGGGTTTGGCGCCTACGCGGCCGGCGCATCCACCCTGGCAGCCAAGGTACCGGCCGATGCAAAAGTGGACCAGCTGGTGGAAGGCAGTAAGGCGCTGGCAGGCGCCGCCAGCGAGCTGCGCACCGGCCTGTTGAAGGTGAGGGACGGTTCCTCGCAGCTGGTGCTGGGGCTCGACACGCTCGAAGCCTCGCTGCCCTCGGGCGGCCCCGGGATGGAGGGCACGGCCAGCGGCCTGGCGATCTCGGTCAAGCCGCAGATCGAGATCGATGCGCCGGTCAAGAACAACGGCATGGGCCTGGCGCCCAACTTCATTCCCATCGCGCTGTGGCTGGGCGCGGTGATGACGGCCTTCATCTTCCACCTGCGCCGCCTGCCCGACGAGGCGGCTGGCTACTCGCGCGTGTCGCTGCTGCTGGGCAAGCTCGCGGTGCTGTGGAGCGTCAACCTGGTGCAGGCCGCCTGCGTGCTGCTCATGGTCTGGTTCATGCTGGGCATACAGGCCGTCAACACCCTGGGCCTGGCGCTGTCCATGGCGGTCACCTCGCTGACCTTCATGCTCGTCATCCTGGCGCTGGTGCGTGCCTTTGGCGACGTGGGCAAAGCCATCGCGCTGATCCTCATGGTGCTGCAGCTGTCCTCGGCAGGCGGCGTGCTGCCGGTGGAGCTGACCAGCGCCTTCTACCGCGACATCAGCCCCTGGCTGCCCTTCACCTGGTCCATCAAGGCCGTGCGCGCCAGCGCCTTCGGCGCCTTGGGCGGCGAGTGGGGCATGGCGCTGGCCGTGCTGGGGCTGTTCGCGGCCGGGGCCTTCGTGTTCTCGCTGCTGGTGGGGCAGTGGAAGTTCGTGCCGCCCGAGGAGCACCGGCCGGCGATGGACATTTGAGCCGCGCCAGTGTGCGCTGGCCGGCTCCGGTGGGGCGACGGGAGGGCCGCCAGGCGAGGGAAGCCGGTGGTAGATTCGTCCAGCCCCTGATTCCCTTGCTGCAAGCACCCATGTCCGCCATTCTGTTCCTGCTGGTCCTCCTGTTCTGGGTGGTCGTTGCGTCGGCACTGGCGTTCAAGCTGGTCCAGCGGGTTCCCGTCGCCCTGGGCGCCAGGGTGGTGTTGGGGCTGGTGGTTGCGCCGCTGCTCTTCGTGGCGCCCATGGCCGACGAGATCGCGGGGGCGCGGCAGTTCGAGGCGCTGTGCCGGCCGGAGAGCGCCGTCCAGGTCCACTTCAAGGTGGCCCATCCACGCGACCTGCGCCAGGTCCACAAGGGGCACGGCACGGTCGCCGGTCGGCTGATCCCCATCAGCGTGGAGCAGACGGACTATATGGACCGCAAAACGGGTGCGGTGGCCGCATCCATCAAGGCCTACAGCACCGAAGGAGGCTGGTTCTCGCGCAAGATCCTGCGGGGCTGGGGCCCCTGGTTCGGGCGGGGGGAGTGCAGCTTGAAACCGGGCCAGGTGCGCCAGCTGCTGACCACGGCCGGCACGGTGTGAGGCGGGGCGGCCCGTAGCGCGGCGCCCCCTGTCGCTCACGCGAACTCGATCCCCTTGGCGCTGAGCCCCACCAGGTCGATGCGGGCAGCATTGGCATCCAGGTTGGCAGCCATCACCACCAGATCCGCCGCAGACACGCCGCCGGCCATGATGTCGGTGAGGATCTTCAGCTCCGACTCGGTCCCCGCGCGGCCCGCGATGTTGGTCCACAGAGTCTGCGCGATCTGCGTGCTGGTGCTTGCCCCCACCAGCTGCAGCCCCAGGCCGGCGATGGTCTGGCTGCTGGCCCCGGCATCGAGCAGGCGGATCACCTCGCCCACCACGCCCTTGTTGGCCAGCATGCCGGGGCCGGCCAGGGCTCCGAGCAGCTTGGCCGCCTGGCCGGCATGGCCGTTCAGGTCCAGCGCCAGCTTGGTGTCCGTGAGGGTCACCCGCTCCACGTTCGTCACATCCAGCATGGCCCCATCGGTCAGGCGCTGCAGGGTGTAGCTGCCGTTCGGGTTGTGCTGCACGAAGGTCTGGCCCAGCGTCGCTGGGATGACCACGGTATCGATGCCCGCGCCCCCATCCACGAAGCGGGCCAGGCCCAGGGTTGGGCTGATGGTGTTGTGGCCGGCGTCCCCGGTCACGGTAACGTCGCGGACAGCATCCACCCGGACAGCGCCGGAACTTGCCATGCCCTCCAGCAACTGCGAAGGCGTCTTGCCGGCACTTTGCGCGGGGAAGAACTGGGCGAACAAGGTGGCCACCTCCAGCGCCGTCTTGCCCGTCAGGCTCTGGATGATGGCCCCTTCGCCCTGGGTCAGGTCCCGGCCAATCCACTTCTGGAACAGGTAGGCGCCAGCTTCTTCTGCAGCACTGTGCGCCACCGTGAGGCTCGGGCCGGTCGTAAAGCGCACCTGCTCCACATCGACGAGCCAGTCCGAGACACCGGAGGCGGTGTGCGTGAGCTTGATGCCTGCGCCTTCGAGGGTCACGGTGTAGTCGCTGCGCGTCCCCTCCTGGATCGCCACATCGAAGCCGGTACCGCCATTGAGCTTGTCGCTGCCCGTGCCACCCGAGAGCAGGTCATTGCCGGCACCGCCAAACACGATATCGTCACCCGCATCGCCATAGACCTGGTCATCCCCGGCCTCGCTGCCCATGGTGTCGTTGCCGCCACCGCCGTGGATGGTGTCGTCATCGGGGCCCAGCACGATCCATTGGTTGCCGTTGTCGCCGCTGGCCGCGTTCTGGCCGGCCCCACCGATCAGGCGCACATTGCCCACCACGGCGATGAACTCGATGTTGTCCACCTGTATCACCGTGCCCGAGGGCAGGGCGCGGGCATCCAGGATGACGGCCTGCTTGCCATCGGCCGGGTTGTTGCTGCCGGTAATCACCAGCGGCTGTGAGCCATCGTAGCCAGCGCCGATAGAGGGCTTCAAGATCTGCACCGACAGGGGCTCGTTGGGTGCCAGCGTGGCATAGAACACCTGGCCGGCATTGGTCAGCTCGGGGTTGTTGCCGGTGACGCGCTCGATGCGGAACCCGAGTTCGGCCAGGGCGGCAGAGCCCATGGTCGTGGTGGTCAGGCCCTCGGCCTGCAACCCGACCCCGGCGGGCACACCGACCGAGACGATGGGGGTACCGCTAGGCGAGGTGACCAGGGGGATGTCGGCCAGGGTAGAGGGTGTGCCGGGGGTGTCGGGCCGGGTGGGCAGCACCACTGGGATGGTGATGACGGTGGATCCACCTGGGCCGGGTTGGGTGGTGACAGGCACGCCGTCCACGTTGGTGGGCGTTGGTGTCACGGGATCGGCGGCAGATGCCGTGGTGAAGTTGTAGGTGGTGCCGTCGGTGACGGCCGATGCCAGGTTGCCTGCGGCATCCTTGAGCGCACCGGCATCCCAGTTCACGCAGTAGGCTGTGCCCTCGGCCAGGGCCGTCGCAGGCGTGATGACCAGATGGCCGCTGCCGTTGAGGGTGACGGTGGCTGCGATGTTGCCGGGCGTGCCCACCTTCCTGAGGTAGACCTTGCTGAGGTCGCTGCTTGCATCGAGTGCCTCCAGGAAGGGCAGCACAATGGCGCCGCTGGTCGGTGCCGTGGTGGAATTGTCCGCCGGGCTGGCCGCTGGCCCGTTGGGAGCTGGGGCGGTGGCGTCCAGCACATAGGTCTGCGAGTAGGTCGTGCCATTGTTGCCTGCATCGTCCGTGACGCGCACCATCAGCGTGCTGCTGCTGGTCAGTGTCTGGCCCACCAGCGACCAGGTGTTGGTGCCGGCTGCACTTGCGGGCAGGGCCCAGCTGCCGCCATTGTCGAGCGAGACGTAAACATTCTCTCCCGCCGCCAGGTTGGATGTCAGCGTGCCGCTGACAGTCTGCGCTGCGGTTTTGGTGATGAAGTCGCTGCCGGACGCTCCGGTGTCGGCCGAGAAGGCGGCGCCGGCCACCGTGTTCGTCGGTGCGGCGGTGTCGATGACGATGTCCTTGTTGGCGCCCAGCGAGCCGGCCGTGCCCGGCGTGGCCAGCGTGAGCGATGCGTTCTGGTGCGCTCCACCGGCCTCGATGATGGTGGCGCCGTTCAGGGCCAGCGCAGAGGTGGAGCTGTAGTCCAGGTCGGTGCTGTTCTGGCCGGCGGCGATGAGGTAGCTGAAGGTCAGTGTGCTGCTGCCCGAGCCACCGGTGTAGGTGGCGCTGCCGCCGCCGGCAAGCGCCAACGTGGGAGTGCCACCCGTGGTATCGACATCTACAGCGCCCGAGAAATCAACGGTGATGGTGACGGTCTGGCCGGCGCCGTAGGCGCCGTTGGCGGTGCTGGCACCAACGCCGGTAATGCTGGGCTGGCTACCATCTACATTGATGGCGGCAGTGCTGCCCACGCTGTTGAGGGTCAGCGACGCATTGTTGCCGGCCGTGTCCTTGACGCTGCCGCCATTCAAGGACATCACACCAACGGCGATGCCATTGGCGTCGGCGTCGCCATTTGGCACGGTGTAGCGGAACAACAGCGCGCTGGTACCCGAGCCGGAAATGTAGTCCGCGTAGCGGGCGGTGGCGCCTACCGTCAGGGCGATGCGCGGCACGCCGCCGGTCGTGTCGACCGTGACCGCTTCGTCGAAATTGACCGTGAAATCCAGCGCGTCGCCGGTGTAGTAGGTGCCGTTGGCCGGCACCGCCACCGAATTGACAGTAGGCGTGGTGGTGTCCACGGTAACGGTCAGCGCAGTGGAGGCGGCCGAGACATTGCCGGCGGTGTCGGCGGACACTACCGTGAAGGTATGGCTGCTGTCACCCAGCGCGCCAGTGGTGTAGCTCCAGCCACCGGCACCGGCGACAACAGTGCCCAGCAGCGTAACGCCGTCGTAGAGCGTGACGGTGCTGCCGTTTTCCGCAGTGCCACTCAGCGTTGGCGTGCTGTCTGCCGTAATGCCGTCCGAGTTGGATGCGCCGATGTCGCTGGCTGGCGCCAGCACCGGTGTTGCGGGCGTGGATGGTGCAATGGTGTCGAGCACATAGGCTTTGGTGTGAACGCCGCCCTGGTTGCCGGCGGCATCGACCACCTTCAACTGCAACGTGTCAGTACCGGTCAGCGTGTCACCATTCCAGCTCAGCGTGGTGCCTGATACCTTGCTGGTGATGTCGGTCCAGCTGCCGCCGTTGTCCAGCGATCCGTAGAGGATATCGCCCCCGGCCAGGGCACCGCTCAGTGTCGCGCCGATGGTCTGGGCTGCGGTTTTGGTGACGAAGTCGGTGGCGCTGGCGCCCGTATCCGCCGACAGCGTCAGCCCGCTGAAGGTGGTGGTTGGCGCAGTCGTGTCGTAGACGTAGGCCTTGGACAGCACGGTGCCATCGTTGCCGGCCGTGTCGCTGACCTTGACCTTGAGCGTGTTGCTGGCGATGAGCGTGCGGCCACTCAGCGACCAGGTGTTCTGTCCGACGGTGGCGGTGGCGGCTGACCAGCTGGCGCCGTTGTCGAGCGATACGTAGACGGTTTCGCCAGAAGCCAGGTTGCCCGACAGAGTGCCGCTGACGGTCTGCGACGCCATGTTGGTGATGAAGTCGCTGCTGGATGTGCCGCTGTCGTTGGAGAAGCTGAAGGTTGCAATGGTGGTGGCGGGCGCGGTGGTGTCGAGCGTGTAGTTCTGGAAGCTGAGGGTGCTTTCATTGCCTGCCGCATCCGCGACCTTGAGCATGATGGAGCTGCTGCCGGCCAGCGTCGCACCGTTCCAGCTCAGCGTGGTGCCGGATACCTTGCTGGTGATGTTGGTCCAGTTGCCGCCGCCATCGACCGAGCCGTGGACGACGTCGCCGCCGGTCAGTGCACCGCTCAATGTGGCGGAGATGGTCTGGGCGGCGGTCTTGGTGATGAGGTCGGTGCTGCTCGCGCCGGTGTCGGCCGACAGTGCGATGCCGGTGAAACTGGTGGTGGGCGCCGTAGTGTCCAGCGTGTAGGTATGCGTATAGGGGGTGCTACTGGTGCCCACGCTGTTCGTCACGCGCACCTGGAAGGTATCGCTGCCCGCCAAGACCGTGCTGGTGCTCCAGGCATTGCTCCCGGCTGTGAAGTTGGTGGCGTCGGCCCAGTTGGCGCCATTGTCGTAGGACACCTCCACCCGGTCGCCCACTGCCAGATTGGCGGACAGTGTGCCGCTGATGGTCTGGGCGGCGGTATTGGTGATGAAATCGCTGCCGCTGGAGCCCGTGTCGGCAGACAGCGAAGCGGTGATGACATAGGCTGGCAGCAGCTTGACGTCGGTGATGTTGAAGTTCTGGAACGTGGTGTAGCCGGTCGAGGTGATGGTGACGCTCTTGACGTCGTTGAGCATGAGGCTCGACACCGTAGTGACGGTGCCGGTGTTATTGATGCCCCCCTGGGTGAAGCTGGACGTGGTGCCATCGGCCCAGGTGACGCTGAAGCTGATGGAGCCCGCATCGCTTTGCACGCCGAACGAGCTGATGTCGAAACTGTAGCCCGTGACGTTCTTGACCGTCAGGTTCACGCCGCTGCTGCCATCGGCCGCATAGGGGTACAGGCCATCGTCCGGAGCGCTGTTGTTGTATAGGTACATCTCCGGACCGGTGAACAGAATCGGCTGGCCCGAAACGGTTTTGCTGATGGAGGTGAATGCCGGGAAATCAGTACCGTCACTGCCGTAGACAAAGGGCACCAGCGTCAGGACGCCTTGGTAGGTGGTCAGCGCCAGCGGGTAGGTCTCGATGCCGCCGGTGCTCATCTCCAGAGTCCAGTTGCCGCCCAGAGCCGAGGCCCCTGTCAGGTCGGTGGAGGCGGCCACGTCGGCGCCTGTCAACTGCGACAGCGTCGATACAAATTGCGCTCCCGCCTCGCCCGCACCGAGTTCGCAGGCATATACCAGCAGGTCGCCTTGAGGCGCCATGCCACGGCCGATGGCGGCCAATTGCTCGCTGTGGGCAGCCAGGTTGCTGCCCAGCACGGTGCTGCCCAGCAGCATCGACCCCGCGCTGCCGTGGGCCAGAACGTGGACGGCGGCCACGTCGCCGCTTTCGCCCAGTGCTGCGGCCATTTGCGCGAGGCCGTCCTGCGTGGGATCAATGCGTACGACCTCTACGCCGGGGCTTAGGTCGTCGAGCAGGCTGCCGACGTCTTCGACACGGCTATCCAGAAAGACCACTTCGCGGGTTGCGGACGTGCTGGATGGATTGGCGGTAGGAATGCTGCTGATCATGGATGGCGTTATCGATGATGGGGCCGCTGGCGCCGTAATGCGGTACAGCGGGCAAGTTGCAAGGAATGCAGCAGTCTCGCGTGTGGCTAGGGTGCCGAGGGACTGATGCGTTCAGCAAATGCAAGGGACGGAGGGTAGGCGGTTGCGCCTGCCGTGTCTGTCCCCAGAACTGATGACACGCGGTGGCTGCGCCAGCAGCCGAAGTGCCGGTTCTAACAGAAAATATGTAGGCTTACTATTTTTCTTTGGGTTTGCCGCGCTGCGATGTTTCGTCGGCCGGGCAGGGGGAGAGGTGGGCGCCAAGACATGGAGGCACGCCCTGGCGGCAACCTGCGTCAGCGCGGCTGCAGCACCTGATCCGGATTGCTGCGGTACAGCGCAAAGAATTCGTTGAGCGAGGCCGCTACCCGCACGGGTGGGCTGTCGGCGCTCAGTGGGCCAGCGAACACTTCCGAGCGGCCATCCGCCGCCGTGCGCAGGCGAAACACCTGGCTGTGGGTCAGGAAGTCTGCGAACTGCACGCCCCATTCAGAATGCTGCCCCTGGTTGGCGTGGCTGACTTCGTCCAGCGACCACATGCGCCAGAACTCGCCGTCCATGGTGACCATGCCGCCCAGGGTGGTGTACAGGGTGAGCACCTCGGGGGTGGCGGGCTGGCCCAGCTGGGTAAACAGGGCCTCGATCTGCGCGGTCTCCTCGGGTGGCAGCAGATCGGCCCCGTCGATGCGCCAGCGGGGAAGGAGTGCGCGGAGATCGGCAGACAGGTCCATGGCGGAATTGTCCGCCGGTATTGTGACGCCTGCAAGAATTCCCTGCCATGGTTGCAGGCAGGCGCTGCAAGGGCCTCAGAACGCAAAAAAGGCTTCCCGATGGGAAGCCCTTTTCTTTGGTGCAACTGCGGCCCGTCTGGGCCGCCGACCTTACACGCGCTTGCGGTATTCGCCGGTGCGGGTGTCGATTTCGATCTTGTCGCCTTGCGAGACGAACAGGGGCACGGGCACTTCGAAGCCGGTGGCGATCTTGGCGGGCTTCAGAACCTTGCCGGAGGTGTCGCCCTTGACGGCGGGTTCCGTCCAGGTGATTTCGCGCTCGACGCTGGTGGGCAGTTCGACCGAGATGGCCTTGCCGTCGTAGAACACCACTTCGAGGGCCATGCCGTCTTCCAGGTAGTTCAGTGCGTCGCCCATGTTCTCGGCTTCGACTTCGTACTGGTTGTAGTCGGTGTCCATGCAGACGTACATGGGGTCGGCGAAGTAGGAGTACGTGCAGTCCTTCTTGTCCAGGATCACGTTGTCGATCTTGTCGTCGGCCTTGAACACGTTTTCGGTGCCGAAGTTGCCGATCAGGCTCTTGAGCTTCATGCGCACGGTGGCTGCACCGCGGCCGCCACGGGCGTATTCGGTCTTCAGGACGACCATGGGGTCCTTGCCGTGCATGATGACGTTGCCGGCGCGGATTTCTTGAGCGATTTTCATAGCAGTTTGGTTGCTTGGGTTGGGGGCCGCTCAACGCACTGGCTGCAAGGTCTGCAGGGCCGGCGCATGTTCCGCGGCGGGATTGCGCGGGGTGCGGGCACCGGGGTGCCGCGCTGTTATTTGCGCAAAGCCTTGGATTTTACCTTTTTTCCTGGATAAAACCTACCAACTGGTCCAGAAGGCTGCTTTGACCTGCCAGGCGCGCCCGTGCCGCCTGGATGCAGGCAGCCCATTCGGCCAGGGTTTCACCATCCGGAAGCACCAGCGGGCCGTGGCCGGGGATGCCGTTCCACGCGGCGTGGAAGTCGCGCAGCGAGGCCGGGGCCCCTAGCCAGTCCAGAAAAGCCGCCAGCTTGGCATGGTGGGCGCCGTCGTCCTGCGGGTAGATGTGCCAGACCAGGGCCTGGCCGGCCCAGAGAGCGCGCACCAGCGAGTCCTCGCCGCGCACGGCGTTGAAGTCGCAGGCGCAGAGCAGGTCGTCAAAGCCCTGCTGGTCGGTGGCGTGCAGGTACTGCAGCTGCAGCGCGCCATGGTCCGCCGGCAAGGTGGCCAGTGCGGCCTGCACGGCCGCCGTGGCGCGCCCGGGTGTGACCAGCAGGCGTGTGGGCTCGGCGCCGGGCCGCATGGCCTGGGCCAGCAACTCGGGCAGGGCCGGTGGCTCGTAGCAAAAGAGCGACATCCAGCGCTGGGGCATTGGCCCCCGTTCTGGCTGCTGGGCGCGCCAGGCGGTGGCAAAGCCGGGCGGGCGCTGCTGCAGCAGCCCTGGCTCGCGCAGCAGGCCGCCCGTGGCGGGGGTGAAGCCGGGGTAGAAGAACCAGCGCGTCCAGCCCCGGGCGGGGCCCGACATGATGAGCGAGGGCAGGCGGTGGTTGCGCTCCACGTACGACTCGGCCGAGAGGTATTCGAGGTTGATCCACACCGGTTGCCGCTGGTCTGGCGCACGGCCCACGGCCCAGGCCAGGAAGGACTCGGGGATTTCGCAGCCGAAGGCCTCGACCACCACATCAGGTGCGGCCTCGTGCGCGGCGGGCGGCGCGCCGCCCCAGGGGCGCAGTTCCACGCCCGCGTGGCCGGCCGGCGCCATCCAGGCCAGGGCCGAGGCATCGTCCACCCACAGGCGCACGCGCTGGCCGCGCGCGGCCAGCTGGCTGGCCAGGCGCCAGCACACGCCGATGTCGCCGTAGTTGTCGATGACCTGGCAGAACACGTCCCACTGCAACGGGGGCAGGGCAGGGGGCGTCATGCGGCAGGCCCGTCCTCGGCGGGGGCGCGCAGGTGGTCCACCAGCAGGCGCGCCACGCTGGACAGCGACTCTTCCGAGCGCACGCACAGCACCAGCTGGCGGTGCGCCCAGGGCTCGTTCAGCGTGACCACGCGGATGGGCTGGCTGCCCTTGTACAGCGCGGCGCTGCCGCGCGGCATGACGCCCACGCCCAGGCCGGCGGCGATCAGCAGGCACAGCGCGTCGTAGCTGGTGACCTGCATGCGCAGGCGCAGCGGCAGCCCGGTTTCGGATGCGGCCTTGGTCAGCTGGTTGTTGATGGCGCTGCCCGGGTGCGCGCCCACGAAGTCGTAGGGCAGGGCGTCGGCCAGGCGCACGGACTTGCGCCGCGCCAGCGGGTGGTCGCGCGGCACCACCAGGGCCAGCTCGTCGGTGCGGTAGGGCAGTTGCACCACGCGGTCGCCATAGTGGCCGTGGTTGAGGATGCCCACGTCGGCCGCGTTCTCGGCCACCGACTGGGCGATGGCCGTGCTGATCTGCTCCTGCAGCCGCACGTCCACCTGCGGGTGCAGCGCCATGAAGCTCTGCAGCTGCGCCGGCAGGAACTGGCTGATGGCCGAGATGTTGGCCACCACACGCACGTGGCCGCGCAGGCCGGCGCCATAGTCGCGCATCTGCGTGGCGATGCCGTCCAGGTCGTTGAGCACCCCGCGCGCCAGGTTCAACAGGGCATAGGCCGCGGCCGTGGGCTCGGTGCCCTTGTTGCTGCGGGTGAACAGCGCCACGTGCAGGGCATCCTCCAGGTCGGCCAGGCGCCGGCTCACGGCCGATGCGGCCAGGTGCTCGCGCGCGGCGGCGGCGGCGATGGTGCTTTCTTCCATCACGGCAACGAACAGGCGCAGGGAGACGGGGTCGAGCTTCATCCATAGGATGTTAACTGCCATGCTGAAACGCGATGGCGGGCTGTCATAAGAGCGTTTTGCCCACAGGGGTTCTTTGCGCATCATGCGGGGCAACACAGGCAAGCCTGATCCCGCAGGCTGCGATATTGGAGACAAGAAAACGATGGGTGCAACACCTACCGCTGCTGCCCTGCAGGGCGTGCGCGTGATCGAGATGGGTCAGCTGATCGCCGGCCCCTTCTGCGGCAAGACGCTGGGCGACTTCGGTGCCGAGGTCATCAAGATCGAAGCGCCTGAATCGGGCGACCCGCTGCGCAACTGGCGCCTGATCAAGGAGGGCACCTCCGTCTGGTGGCAGGTGCAGTCGCGCAACAAGCGCTCCGTGGCGCTGGACCTGCGCCAGAAGGAGGGCCAGGACATCACCCGCCAACTGATCGCCGAGGCCGACGTGCTGATCGAGAACTTCCGCCCCGGCACGCTGGAGGGCTGGGGCATGTCGCCCGAGGAGCTGCACCGCATCAACCCCGGCCTCGTCATGCTGCGCATCTCGGGCTACGGGCAGACCGGGCCCTACCGCGACCTGCCGGGCTTTGGCGCCATCGGCGAGGCCATGGGCGGCCTGCGCCACCTGACGGGCGAGCCGGGCCGCGTGCCGGTGCGGGTGGGCGTGTCCATCGGCGACACGCTGGCCGCGCTGCATGGCGCCATCGGCGTGCTCACGGCGCTGTACCACCGCAAGGTCAACGGCGGCCAGGGCCAGGTGATCGACGTGGCGCTGCACGAGGCCGTGTTCAACGTGATGGAAAGCCTGATCCCCGAGTACAGCGCCTTTGGCGCGGTGCGCGAGGCGGCGGGCAGCGCGCTGCCGGGCATTGCGCCGTCCAACGCCTACCCGTGCACCGATGGCTGGGTGCTGGTGGCCGGCAATGGCGACAGCATCTTCAAGCGGCTGATGCAGGCCATCGGCCGGCCTGACCTGGGCGCCGCGCCCGACCTGGCCGACAACGCCGGCCGCGTGGCGCGCGTGGACGAGATCGACGCCGCCATCGGCGCCTGGAGCGCGCCGCTCACCGTGCAGCAGGTGCTCGATGCCCTGGGCACGGCCCGGGTGCCGGCCGGCAAGGTCTACACCGCGCGCGACATTGCCGAAGACCCGCACTACCGCGCCCGCGACATGCTGCTCACGCAGCAGACGCGCGACGGCTACAGCGTGCAGGTGCCGGGCATCGTGCCCAAGCTTTCTGCCACGCCCGGCTCCATCCGCAGCAGTGCGCCGCACCTGGGCGACGACACCGATGCCGTGCTGGCCGAGGCGGGCCTGACGGCCGAACAGATCGCGCTGCTGCGCAGCAAGGGGGTAATCCAATGAGTGCCGTAACCGAACAATCTGGCGTATGGGCTGGCGCGGGCAAGCGCATCCACATGCAGGAGGTGGGCCTGCGCGACGGCCTGCAGATGGAGGCCGCCTTCGTGCCCACCGAGGACAAGATCGCGCTGGCCAATGCGCTGTCGGACGCCGGCCTGGCCAAGATCGAGGTGACCTCGTTCACCTCGCCCACGGCCATCCCGGCGCTGCGCGATGCCGAGGTGGTGATGCGCGAGATCACGCGCCGCCCCGGCACCGTCTACACTGCCCTGGTGCCCAATGTGCGCGGGGCCGAGCGCGCCATCGAATCGCGTGCCGACGAGCTCAACCTGGTGATGTCGGCCAGCGCCACGCACAACATCGCCAACCTGCGCATGACGCAAGAGCATTCGTTCGCCGCGCTGGCCCAGGTGGTGGCCACGGCGCAGGCGGCGCGCGTGGCGGTCAACGTGTCGCTGTCGTGCGTGTTCGGCTGCCCCATGGAGGGCGAGGTGGCGCCAGGCGCCGTGTTCGGCTGGGTGCAGCGCTTTGTGGACCTGGGCGTGGGCGGCGTCACCCTGTGCGATACCACGGGCATGGCCTACCCCACGCAGGTGGCGGCCCTCACCGCGGCGGCGCGTGCGCGCTGGCCGGGGGTGGAAATCACCCTGCACTTCCACAACACGCGCGGCATGGGCCTGGCCAATGTGCTGGCCGCCATCGATGCCGGGGCCGACCGCTTCGACGCATCGCTGGGCGGCCTGGGCGGCTGCCCGTATGCGCCCGGCGCCAGCGGCAATGTGTGCAGCGAGGAGATCGTGCACGCGCTCGATTGCATGGGCTATGCCACGGGCGTGGATCTGGCCGCCCTGCTGGCCGCCGCGCAGCGCCTGCCCGCGCTGATTGGCCACGACATCCCCAGCCAGATCGCCAAGGCCGGGCCGCGCCTGGCGCTGCACCCGGTGCCGGGGGATTTCGAGGCCATCAAGGAAAGGGCGCTGGCGCGCGAGAAAGAGCTGTCGGGAGGCGGGCGCGTCGCATAGCCCCGCCGCTTTTCAGCGCTGTTCTGGTTCATTCAAAGAAACGACAGGAGACAAGACCATGAGCGAATCGAGATCCCATTTCCGCCTGCCGCGCAGGCTGGTGTGTGCCGCCTTGTTGTGCGCCACGGCCTTGGGCGCCACGGCGCAGGACGCAGGCAAGTTCCCGGGCAAGGCCATCACCGTGGTCGTGCCCCAGGCCGCGGGCGGTGCCAACGATGCCATTGCGCGCGTGCTGGCGCAAAAGCTCAGCGAGCAGCTGGGCCAGCCCGTGGTGGTGGACAACCGCCCCGGCGCGGGCGGCAATGTGGGCACGGCCTACACCGCCAAGACCAAAGCCGATGGCTACACCCTGCTGGTGACGGCCGACAGCGCCCAGGTCATCAACCCCTGGCTGTACAAGAGCACGGGGTTCGACCCGGTCAAGGACTTCGAGCCCGTGGCGCCCCTGGCCACGGCCGGCTATGTGCTGGTGGCGCACCCGTCCTTCCCGGCCAAGAACATGGCCGAGCTGATCGCCGTGGCCAAGGCCAACCCGGGCAAGTATTCCATCGCCTCGGCCGGCAATGGCACGCTCAACCATTTGATCGGCGAGATGCTGCAAAAGGCCGCCGGCATCGAACTGCAGCACATCCCCTACAAGGGCTCGGCCGCGGCCGCCACCGACGTGGTGGGCGGGCAGGTGCCGCTGTCGGTGCAGAGCCTGCCTTCGTCGATTGCCTTCATCAAGGCCGGCAAGCTCAAGGTACTGGGCGTCGTCAACGAAAAGCGCGTGGCCGCGCTGCCCGATGCACCGACCATGGGCGAGACCCTGAAGGGCTTTGGGCAGACCCCGTGGTACGGCATGTTCGCCCCTGCCGGCACGCCGCCTGCCGTGGTGGCCCAGCTGCAGGCCGAGGTGGCCAAGGCACTGGACCACAAGGACGTGATCGACAAGCTGGCCAATGTGGGCTGCGAACCCTTCAAGGGCACATCGGCGCAATTGGGCACGCTGGTCAAGGACGACCTGGCGCGCTGGCACAAGGTCGTTCAGGAGACCGGCGCGAAAGTGGACTGACGCCCGTGCACCCCCTTCGAGATTCATTGGCAACTGAAACAACTGAGATAACGGAGACAAATCCCTCATGACAACCACCCGCAAGCAATTCACCCTCCTGGCCCTGGCCGCGCTGGCCGCAAGCCTCGGCGGCAGCACCTTCGCGCAGGGCGGCAGCTACCCCGCCAAGCCCGTCACCCTGGTCGTGCCCACGGCCGCGGGCGGTACCACCGACCTCTCGGCGCGCATGCTGGCGCAGGCGCTGGGCCCGGTGCTGGGCCAATCGGTCATTGCCGACAACAAAGGCGGCGGCAACGGCGCCATTGCGGCCAGCGCCGTCAAGCGCGCCGAGCCCGATGGCTACACCTTGCTCATGCAATACTCGGGCTACCACGTCATCTCGCCCCACCTCACCAAGCAAAAGCAGTGGGAGCAGACCGACTTCCAGCCCGTGGCCAACGTGATCTCGGCCCCGCAGATCATCGTGGTGCGCAACGACCTGCCGGTGAAGACCCTGGCCGAACTCGTTGCCTATGCCAAGGCCAACCCCGGCAAGCTCAATTACGCCTCGTCGGGCAACGGCTCGCTGCAGCACGTGACCGGCGCCATGCTGGAACAGCAGGGCGGCGTGAAGATGGTGCACGTGCCCTACAAGGGCACAGGCCCCGCGCTGCAGGACCTGCTGGGCGGCCAGGTGGACCTGACCTTTGGCACCGCGCCACCCTTCATGCCCCACATCGCCGCCGGCAAGCTGCGCGTGCTGGCCGTGACCGGCAAGGAGCGCCTGCCCAGCCTGCCCGAGGTGCCCACCACGGCCGAGGCTGGCTACCCCAAGGTGGACGCCACCTCCTGGTTCGCCGTGTTCGCGCCTGCCGCCGTGCCCAAGCCCGTGATCGACAAGCTCACGGCCGACATCCGCAGCGTGGTGCAGAGCGCCGCCTTCAAGCAAAAGGCGCAGGAGCAGGGCGCCACGGCCGACTTCCAGACGCCGCAGCAGCTGGGCGAGAAGACCAAGGTGGAGCTGGCGAACTGGGCGACGGTGGTGAAAACCTCCAAGATCGAAGCCGAGTAAGTACCGGCCGTCAACCCGCCTGCGTGTTCAGCCGTTGAACCTGCAAGGCGCTGACGCCGCAAGGGCCCGCCATGTGCGGGCCTTTTTCGTTGCGGCGTGTGCTCTGTGTGCCAAACTTTTGCGCGTGATGCGCATCCAAACGACCATGCTGCCACCCACTACCTGTTTCCCCGTGTCGTCGCAACGGCTTGCACGCGGTGCCGCGTGCCTGGTCCTGGCGGCCATTGCCACCGCGGGCATGCTGGCGCCCGTGAAGCAGGCCCATGCCCAGGGCCTGGGTTGCGGCGGCCGCCTGGTGGGCGTGGGCGAGTCGCGCGCCAGCCTGGTGCTGAAGTGCGGCCAGCCTTTTGCCACCGACACGGTGTGCATCCGAATCCCCCGCGTGCTGTGGACCGTGCCCCTGCACCCGCGCGAGGCGCCCCGCCAGATAGTCACCGAGCAGTGCGAGTACGTGGACGAGTGGACCTACCACCGCGGCCCGGGCAACTTCATGTCGGTGGTGCGGCTGCAGAACGGCGTGGTGGCGCAGATACGGGATGGGGACCGGGTGCCGTGAGGGGCGTGCCCCGTCCGTCAAGCCCCTGGTGCCTGCGACAGGTCGCCAAAGCGCGCCAGGCAATGCCACACCTTCTTGAGCGCCTGCGGATCGTGCTGCCCTGACGCCACCGCATCGCCGATAGCGGCCGGCGTCAGCACACCGTGCCGCGCGATCTGCGCGCCCAGCGCGGCAATGGCGGCGCCCCGGTAGTCCGGGTGCCGCAGCAAGGTCTTCACTTCCAGCCGAAAGCCCGCATGCCATTCCACAGGGCAGGGCAGTTGGTGCGCCCACTCATCCAGAGGACTGCCGCGAAAGCACGGGTCCAGCACCAGTGCCTCCACATCCCGCGCCAGCAGCACGGGGCTGTGGACATGGGCTTCGATGTAGCGGTCCAGCGGATCGGGTTGGCTGCCTGCTTCGGCCAGCGCCAGGAGCTGCGCGGCCTGGGCTGCCGTGCCGAAGTGCTGCGGTTCGAATACGCTGTCGGGGTAGCAGAACGTGGCGCGCTGCAGCACCTCGGGTTGGAGGCGCAGGTACGAGGAGCCAAAGCGTGGTGCCGCGCCCGTGGGCAGGGCGCGAAAGTTCAGCGCGCCGTATTTGGGCCGGTCGCCAGGGGCGGCGCCGTCGTAGGCGCCACCAAAGATGCGGCTCTCCCAGTGCCACCGGTCGCCACCCTCGTGCGCGGTCAGGCCGCCGTTGCTGGTGAGCGTCTCGAACTGGGATCGGTAGCGCCCGTCTTCCCGCAGGGCCTGGAGCAATGGCCGGCCCTGGTGCCAGCGGTCCGGGTGGAATTGCAGGGTGATGCGCGATGCGGGGTCGAGCAGCGCGCCGGTGGCCTCACCGCTGTGCGCATGCACGTGCTGCAGCGCGAGGGCCTGCGGTGAGCCAGGGTGGACCATATCGCCATGGTACTAAACCGTGGGAACCGTCCCCCCGTCGATCAGGTGCTCCGACCCGGAAATCGACGCCGCGCGCGGTGAGGCGAGAAAGCACACCAGGTCCGCCACTTCCTGCGGCCTGGCGGGCCGGCCCAGGGGGATGCCGCCCAGCGACTGCATGATGATGCGCTTGCCTCCTTCGTAGTCCGTGCCGGCCTGCTCGGCCAGGCGCTCGGCGAATGCGACGGAGGCCTCGGTCTCGATCCAGCCGGGCGAGACGCGCACCACCCGCACGCCCTGGGGCGTGACTTCCTTGGACAAGGCCTTGCTGTAGGTGGACAGGGCCGCCTTGGCCGCCGCATAGGCGGTGGTCGATTCGGGCAGCGGAAGCAGGCGCTGGATGGAACTGATGTGCACGACCACGCCCGAGCCTTGCTCCAGCATGGATGGCAGCAGCGCACGGTCCAGGCGCACGGCGGGCAGGAGGTTCTGGTTCAGTTCCTGCTGCCAGACATCGTCGCTCAATGCCGCGAAACCGCCGCCCGGTGCGCTGGAACCGCCGAGTACGTGGACGACGATGTCGATGCCGCCCCATTGCTGGAGCACGGCCTGCGCGACCTGGGCCGCGCCCTCGGCGGTGGACAGGTCGGCCGCGACATACGCCACGCCTTCGATACCCTGGGCGGGCGCGGATCGAGCCGTGGCCATCACCCGTGCGCCAGCGTTGTGCAGGCCCTGGACGACGGCGGCACCGGTGCCCTTGGTGCCGCCCGTGACGAGGGCGCGCAGGCCCTGGAGTTGCAGGTCGAAGCCGCTCATGCCGTGATCTCCAGCGATGCGATCAGGCCACGTTCCAGCCGAAAGTGGTAGCGCAGGTCCACGGGGCTGCCGGGGAAGTTGCCGGCCACCCGGCTGGTGACGAGCTGCGATCCGTCGCCCTGCAATTCCAGCGCAAAGGGCTCGGTGGTGTAGCTGTACTGGGCCGATGCACCGGCCTTCCACGCGGCAATGGCCTCGCGGCCCTGGTGGGTGTGGCCTTCGTCCTGGACGATGGCCTGTGGGGTGAAGCAGCGGGCAACGGCGTGAGGGCCCTGGGCGTCTGCAGCGAAGTAGGCGGCGATGGGTTCGGGGAGGTTCAGGGAGCTCATGGTGCGGTGCCTTGGTGGTGGTTGAGCCCCGAGGATGCGCGCCCTGCATCCATTAGTGAATCGCCTAGAATCTTCATGGGCTGTGTAGAAAGCAAACCATAATGCGTGGAGCCGAATTTGCCGAACTGAAGGCGTTTGCCGCGGTCATCGAGCGGGCCAGCTTTGCGCGCGCCGCAGAGCACCTGGGCTTATCGCCCTCGGCGCTGAGCCAGACCATCCGCCAGCTCGAAACCCGGCTGGGCAGCCGGCTGCTCAACCGCACCACGCGCAGCGTGGCGCCCACGGCCACCGGGGAGCAGCTGTACCGGCGCATGGCGCCGCTGCTGCGCGAAATGGCCGAGGCGGTGGCCGAGGCCAGCGCGGCCGCAGGCCGCACGGGCGGCACCCTGCGCATCAACACCCTGGGCATGGCGGCGCGCCAGGTCATTGCGCCGCGGCTTGCGCGCTTTCACCGCCTGCACCCCGGCGTGGTGCTGGACATCGTGGTCGACGACCAGTTGAGCGACATCGTCGCGGGCCGTTTCGATGCCGGCATCCGCGTGGGCGGCCGGCTGGAGAAGGACATGGTCGCCGTGCGCCTGACGCCCGATGTGCCCATGGTGGCCGTGGCATCGCCGCAGTACCTGGCGCAGCATGGCGCGCCGCACAGCCCGGAAGACCTGCACCGGCACGCCTGCATCAACTGGAGGCTGCAGGCCGATGGCACGGCCTACCGCTGGGAGTTTGCCAAGAAGGGCAAGCGGCACGACATTGCCGTCGCGGGCCCGGTGACCACCAACCATTCGGACATTGGCGTGGCCGCTGCCGTGCAGGGCCTGGGCATTGCCTACGCGTTCGACCGCGAGCGCGTGGATGCGCACCTGGCGCGCGGGGAGCTGGTGCAGGTGCTGGCCGATTGGTCCATCACCCGGCCGGGGCTATTTTTGTACCACCCGAGCCGGCGCCACAGCCCTGCGCCGCTGCGCGCCTTCATCGACTGCCTGCTGGACCGGGACATGGCGGACGCAGCCAGGGGTTGAAGAACGCCTTGGCTGGCCCCTGCCTCGTCTGCCATCGCAGCGAACGGCAGCTCAGGCTTCGTCCTGGGCGTAGATCTGCGGAGCCACGCCGAACACCCCCGCCAGCAGCTCGCGCACCTGCGCATAGCGGGGCTGCCGGGGAATGAGTTCCGCCATGCGCGGCGGGCAGGGCCGCAGGTTGATGAAGATGCCGAACTGGCACAGGCACATGAACGACACCTCGGGCATGGGCGCGTTCTCCCATTTCAGCAGGGCATTGCCTTCGCGGGCTGCGTCGATGACCAACTCCATCAGGTTGCGCACCGGGTGCCCGGCGGGCCGGGCCAGCTTGTAGCCGTAGTCGCCTTCGATGGTGGACCAGTCGTACAGATCCGTCGCAAAAGGCAATGAGCGGTTCTGGTAGGTCTGGTAGTGCGTGACGACCTCGTCCACCGTGCGGAAGGTGATGGTCTGGAACAGGTCGTAGAAGTGGTCGCCGACGATGTCGGGGTCCACCTGGGCGTCTTCTTCGGGCGTGCGCGGGCTGTTGGTCAGGTCGCTCTTGAAGAAGGCATCGATCTGTGGGCGCAGGGTGTCGAGGGACACGTAGCCGGCGCTGATCAGCGCGTTCAGCAGCTTCGTGAATTCGGCCGCACTCAGGGCCTCGAAGTTGGGTTTGCCCAGCACCACACCTGTCATCGGAAATCCTTGTCAACAATGGAACGCATATTGTGTCCGCCCTTCCGCGTTCTCCACCGCAACCCTAGCGCCGGTGCAGCAGCCTTGCCGGGCGTCATGCCGAGGGCGGCTGCCACGCCGTCAACGCGGCCTGCAGTTCCTCGTCGAATTGGTGATGTACCGCCGCCTGCCCGCGCGTGGCCGCCAGGTGCGCCAGCAGCGCATGCACGGCACTGCGCTGCGCCGGGTTGCACCAGGCCAGCAAGCGGTTGTCGCTGCCGTCCCAGGCCAGGTGCAATACCAACTGGTCTGCATACCAGCTGTGCTGGGGCCACACGTCGGGCAGCAACGCAAAACGCGCCAGGGCGGGGAAGAAGTAGCCGATGCCGTCGGCGCTGGAGAACGTGATCGGGTCCCAGCCCGCGTTGCCCAGGTCTTGGCGGCGCAAGGTGCCGCGCGTGCGGGCGCGCAGCGTGTCGTCGTGCTCGCGGCACTCGTCGCAGTGCGTGCGGTCGGTGAAGTGATCGGGCTTGTCCACGCCGGCAAAGGCGGCTTCCACCTGCGCAAGAACGGCTTCGTCCGCCCCGGCCTGGGGCCAGGCGTGGGCGCAGTGCAGCAGGTGCGCCACCCAGGCCGTGGCCTCGGCGTCGGTGCACTGGGCGAAGTACCTGAACTCGCCGGCGGCCAGGGTTTTGGAGCCATTGGCGAGCGCGCGCACCACGGCTTCGAACTGCGCCTCGACCGGGGTGAAGGCGATGGTGGTGGTGCCGCAGTGCGGGCAGGGCGCCGTCATGCGCTGGCCGTCGCGGCCCGGTAGTGGGTGCTCAGCGTGTCCACGCAGGGGGTCAGCCAGTGGTGCAGGGCGGCATGGTGCTTTGCGGCGGCCCGGTGGTGTTCCAGGCCGCCGGTCCCTGCGGGTGGCCGCCCTTGCATGGCGGCAGGCATCAGGGTGCGAAGGTCACGCTGGCCAGCCCCTGCAGGTCGGCCGTGGGCGAGGCCGACGTGGTCAGGCTGTACAGCACGCGCTTGGTGCTGTCGGGCGCCGCCCATTCGAAAGCGATGGTGTGGGCCGTGCCGTTCTGGGGGCTGGCAGATTTGGAGTCCTGCACCTGGCGCGACACCATGGGCACGGGCGCCTCGCCCGCCATTTTCTTGAACCAGGCCAGTGTCTGCGGCACGCCCGTGCGGTGCGCATACACGGCGCACAGGTTCTTGTCGTCAGGAATGGCGACCACGAAGCTGCCATGCGGGTCCGGCACCGGCCAGACCTTGCCGGGCTGGCCCTGCAGGAAGTACGCGGCCTTGTCGGCCGGCATGGTGGGCAGCGGCGCCAGCTTGGTGCGCAGCGCGCCCAGGCTGGACGCGTACTTGGCGCAGGTGGTGGCGAAGATGTTGGCAAACGCCTCGGCCTGCTGGGCGGGCGTGCTGGCGCCTGCGGCGGCACCTGTGCTGGATCCGCTGGCTGCTGCGGTGCTGGCATTGGGCGCCGCGGGCTTGGCCGGGCTCTGCGCGTAGGCCTGGGCAGACAGCGCAAGCACAGCGGCAGTTGCCGCAAGCAGGGGGCGGGCTGGGAAGGCTGAGAGTGCTGGAAGTGCTGGGAAGAGGGCGTGCTTTTTCATCATGGGTGGCTGGATCCAGGATCTTGCGTGCAGGGGAAGGGACGGCAGGAGCGGGGCGGCGGGCTGCCGCAGGGCCGGCTCAGAACCCGCCATTGTGCCAAAGCACGCAGGCCGGCCCTGCCAGCCGGGGCCGCCGGTGGATGAAGAGGCCGATGGGTTTGCCGCGCCCCAAAGAAAAAAATCCACCGGCATGGCTGCCAGTGGATTTGATGTATTTTTTTATTGCTGCGCCCGGTGCCGTGCCATCGCTGCCACGTTACTGCGGCCGGCGGGCCGGCAGTTGCCTGCCAGCCCGCGGACGCCTGCGCTTCTTCTCCCAGGTTTCCCGCTCTTTCTTTTGCTTACGATTCTAGGAGTGCAGGGTGCTGCTGAAGAGCCCCCAAATGGGTGATGTGGGCTTTGTGCTATGAATCCGCCATGGCATCCACCGAAACCCCCTGGACCCTGTATGGCGCGCCCGCCTCCGGCTCGATCGCGGTGGAGGCCGCGCTGACCCTGCTGGGCATTTCGTACGACCTGGTCGATGGCGCGACCTGGGCCGATAGTGCCGCGCGCGAGCGCGTGGCGCCGGTGAACGCGCTGCGGCAGATTCCCACCGTGGTGCTGCCCGGCGGCGAGGTCATGACCGAAAGCGCGGCCATCCTGATCCACCTGGCCGATTTGCATCCCCATGCGCGTCTGGCCCCCGCCGTGGCAGACCCGCGGCGCAGCCAGTACCTGCGGTGGATGGTGTACGTCTCATCTGCCATTTATTCACTGCACTGGATCAAGCCGGACGTGGGCCGCATCGGTGCGCCCGAATCGGCGCGTGACGACGTGGTCCACGCCGTGCACGAGCGCATCGCCTTCTGCTGGGCCCACATGGACGGCCAACTGAGCCCTGGTGGCACCTACCTGCTGGGCGAAGAATTGACAGTGCTGGACCTGTATGTCACCGTCGTGTCACGTTTTGGCCCCTGGCGCGAGCGCTTTTATGCTGCGGCGCCGCGCATGGCGCCTGTGGTGCGGCGCGTGGACAATGAGCCGCGGCTGCAGGCGTTCTGGCGCGAGCGCTTTCCGCTGGAGTGAACCCTGCGCGCGTGCGCAGGCCTGTTGTGCACCCATCCGTATCCTCTCGACCTTACCGGAGACTCCCACCGCCATGCTGAGCTACATCACCCTGGGCGCCAATGACATGCAGGCATCCGAGCGCTTCTACACCGCTCTGTTGTTGCCCTTGGGCTACCGCAAGCGGGTCGATCCCGAAGGCCTGGAGTTCACGCTGCCGCCCCAGGCCGGTGGCAGCGGCCCTTGCGTGGTCTATGTCAAGCCGCCGTTCGATGGCCAGCCTGCGACCGTGGGCAACGGGTCGATGGCGGCGTTTCGCACCGGCTCGCACGACAGCGTGCGCCAGGTCCATGCGGCGGCGATCGCTGCCGGCGGCAGCGACGAGGGCCCGCCCGGCTTTCGCGCCGCGTACAGCAAGAACTTCTTTGTCGCCTATGTCCGCGACCCGGTGGGGAACAAGATTGCGCTTTTCTGCAATGAAGCGGCTGTTCAGGCCTGAGCTCGCTGGCGCGGCCCTGCAGGTCACGGTGGCCCGGCAGGCGTGCTGTTCCGCCGATGACCAGGCAGGCCCGCTGGAGGCCGTGTACGCCCTGCACGAAGAGGCCACCCTGGCAGACCTGGTGGAGCGCATCCAGGCGTCGAAATTCCTGCAGTTCTCATCCACCCACAACCGGCTGTCGGGCGAGGTCGATGGGGTGTGCGTGGTGGAGGTGTTCGCGGGCTGGGGCCGGGGGCCGCAGTTCCATGCCGACCCGGCGGAGCGGGTGGCCCCGCTCATGGCCGGCCGCCCGCTGTGCTTTCACTTTCGCCACGCCTGACGGGCGCCGACCCTGAGCGAGCTGGCGCGCTGCGCCGGCGTCAGCGTGCGCACCTTGAACGCCGCCTTTCGCGAGTACCGCCAGTGCACGCCCATGCAGGCGGTGCGGGAAGCCCGGCTCCATGGTGTCCGTGCAGAACTGCTGGCCGCCCCCGAGGGCGCGAGGGTGCGCGATGTGGCCGAGGCCTGGGGCGACGCCCACCTGGGCATGTTTGCGGCCAGATACCGCGCGCGGTTCGGGGAGCCGCCTTCTGCCTCCCTGGGGCGGCATTGACGCGACCCATGGCCGGGAGCCTGCGCATTATTTCGGCTCTGCCGGACATGGGGGTCGACACCGTAGACACAGGGTTCGGCACTGCAAGCAGGCGGCAGTAAACGGCCGGCTGCATTGATGCTGATTGAGGCGGTGGGCTAGACTTTTGCTGCCGGCCAGAAGCGGACATTCAATGCGAACCAATTCACTCGTTGACGCCCTTGTCCAGGTTCCGGAGGATGAGTTCGTGCAGATCCTCGCGCGTGCGCTGGAATTGCGAGTTGCAAGTGTCAGCCGGCCTGAGTGGCAGGAAGCCCGATATCGCTTGGCTCGACTTCATCGCTTTCATAGAGGCGCAAACCTTCCGGCGCCCAGTCAGTGGGAAAGTCCTGCTGATCGCACCATCCGTCGATCCCAAAGCGCGGATGTAAGACGATCCGGAGCCTTCTTAAGAAGGCGGACACTGCGGACACACGTTGACCGGATATGCCAAGCTGGTCATTTGCCCAATCTGCGGCGAGCGGAGTGAACTGACGTAGATTTTGGAGTCCCCTGTGAGCACGATAGTCGACGACCGCACCAGGCTGTGAGCTGCCAATCGCGTCGGGCTCGGCCAACGGCGGCCATCGACCCACCGCAGTCACTCCCCCTGCCGAAATGGCTGCCTGAAACCCGACACTGGGAGCTGTCGGAGTCGAGCGGCAGCTGGCGCTGCAGAGCAGCCGTCGCGCCGCAAGCCCGGCCAAATCAATCCTCGGCCCTGGTCACCGTGTCATCGGCACTGAGGGGGCGGCCATCCTGTGCCAGGACCTCCAGTCGCCGCAGCGCTTGGCCACTTTTTTGGTCAACAAGCATCGCGCCTGGCCGGTCGCCTTCGAAGAAGTAGTCCTCGCCCCATTGACGCAGCGCCACCATCAAAGGGAAGAGCCCGCGCCCCTTTTCCGTCAGGGCGTACTCACGATGGGCTCCGCCATCAGCCGCGGCAACCATTTGCAGGATGCCGTGGTCCACGAGATTGCGAAGCCTCGTCGTCAGGATGTTCCGAGCCAGTCCGAGGCTGCGCTGAAACTCGCTGAAACGGCGCAGCCCGTCGAAGGCATCTCGCACGATCAGGAGCGACCATCCGTCGCCGATCGCATCAAGAGGGCGCGCCAGCGCGCACCCCGCGTCTCTGTGGCTTGTGCGTTTGACCATGATTCGTTATCGGTTCGACCAGTACAGCTTGACTGTCATCGCAGAACAAAAATGCTGCACGGTTGCATCATAAGACCAAATCAAGTACAAACGCATGGTTTCATTTTGCAACCAAACTTTCTGGCTGCGTTTTGCGTCAGTCGGTACAACATCGGATTCCCATGCACGCCTTTGACGACACCTTCGATGGAACTTTTCTTTTTGCCCCACGCTTCAGCGAAGCGCCGGGTTTCCGAATGCACTACGTCGACGAAGGCGAACCTCACGCCGACGTTGTGCTGTGCCTACACGGCGAGCCCACCTGGGGCTACCTGTTTCGGCACCTGATCAACGCACTGAGCGGCACGCACCGCGTGGTAGTGCCCGACCACATGGGCTTCGGCAAGAGCGCGACGCCGCCTGACCGCAGCTACTGGCTGCAGGATCACATCGACAACCTGGAACGCTTCGTCCTGGGGATGGACCTCAGGCACATCACACTGGTGATGCATGATTTCGGAGGGCCGGTGGGCATGGGCTTTGCTGCGCGGCATCTCGATCGCATCCGGCGCGTCATCTCCATCAACGGCCCGACGCCGTTCGGCCAGGCCAGCCTTGGGGGTCGACTGGCCGCCAACGCGCAGTCTTCGCCGTGGTTCCAGTGGATAGCGCAGGCTCACGCGGAGGGACGCCTGGAGCGCGTATTAGGCGAGCTGGGATTCAATATGCTCAGCACACTGAAGCTCAACGGCTTCGAGAACCACGCGGTGATCAGCGACGCTTGGCTGCGGGCCTATGGCGGACGCTTCAAGGCACCCGAGGATTGCCTGGGCGCGATTGGATGGGCCGGGGGTTTTGCTACCGGCATGCACCGCTTCGAGTCGCCAGACGTCACGGCAAGGCTCGCGCTGAGCGCCAAGCCGGCATTGGCCATCTGGGGCGATGCTGATCGTACGCTCGCAGCGACACACTTCCTGCCGTTGTTTACGGAGCTCTTTCCTATGGCACAGATCTACCGGTTGCCGGGCGCTGGTCACTACAGCCTGGAAGATGCTCCGGCGGAGATCGCAAGACTCGTGAACGAATTCCTGCATAACTCCTGACGCAGGGACTGCAATGCAGCAGCGGATGCAGTCACTCGTCGAGCCCGGGCTGGCTCCGCGCCAGGCCGATTGCGGAAGTCTAGCTGGCGCCCCCAGCGCGCCGTATCACCCAAAAACGCTGGTCAGCGAAGCGAAGCATATGCACGGCGCCAGGAACTGGCCGGGGACGATCCATTGACGACGAGGTCCACTCAAGGGTGCAGCCCGCCGGGCCGCGGTGCGTGCATGCGGCCTCGGCGCCGTGGACACAGGAATAGGCTCTGCGAGCCGAGGTCCGCAATTGGCTGACCAAAGCGTCTCAAGGGAAAGCTGGCGAGCGGGCTAGGGCCTTCGCGACCCCGAAATCAGTGTCAACTGGCCCTAGACTTCCGCTGTCGGCCACAACCGGACGATGGCGAGTGGCCGCTTTAGGGTAGGCTACTCGCTCCTTGTAATCGCCAATCCGCACCATGGACGCTACATCATTCCTTCACGATGAGGTCATGCGCTTTAAGCAGTGGGCGACGGTAATTCCCCTTGATGCGAGGTCAGGTGAATGGGAGTGTGATTACCCGGACTGGCAACGCTTCAGGGCCGCTGCCAAATACTTGATTGAAACAGTACCCGCGGTGAACTGGGGCAACGCCGTGACAGACGATTTCCTTTATGCGCTAGCACGCGATAACGAAATTGAAGACATTGCCGATCAATTTTTGGGTAGAAGCGACGCGCTTTTAACCCTTGCCGCTCGAGCCATCCATTCAGTTGAGATTGATGCCAAGTGGCAGATAGCAGCAAAGTTGGGAGAGCTACACGAGCACAAGCGGGAGGCGGAAGCGCTACTGATCAGGTTTGTGCAAGACGACGTCGAGTACGTAAGCCGACGCGCCCTCCTTGCACTGAGCCAATTGAAGTCCGCCTTGACTGAATCGTTTGCGGAGCGCGCTTGGCAGACTGGCCATGAGTACCAGCGCATCGCTGCGCTATGGGCATTAAAAGATACAGCTTCGTCAAAGCTGAATGACTACTTGCAGCGAGCAGAGGAAGACGGCCGCAAATATCTTGTTGGCAACGCTATGGAGATCCGTGCAAATGGTTTCTCAGCTAACGACCGCTAGCAGGTGTTGCATCCGATGTTATCGACCGACTGCTACGGGCCCGAAGCAGTCTTTCAGCTAATGTGCGCAAAGCGGTCATCCAATGAGCTACAGACCATGTAGCGGCCCAACTCCGTGCAAGCTATAGTGTTTTTAACGAATGCACTCGCGGGACCTGACCCAGCAAACCGTGTGGTGCGCAATACAGGAGGAGCGGGGGGGCATGACTGAATTTAGTACTGTACTTTTATGCAGAAAACATGCCGTAAAGCTAGGTTTCAGGCCACTTGCAGCGTTGTCTACGTGCCCACTTAAACCGCAAGCGCCAGATATGGCCTGCGGCTTAGTGGGTTAGGCGCCGGAGATACGCGTGTTTGCATTTCTAAGAAAGACGGGGAAGAAAGATCCGCGCGATCTCGAGCAGTTAATCTTTGACATTGCAGAACACCAACGTGATTCCGATTTCCATCTTCTGTACACGATGATGGTTGGTCGGGACGTTTTTGCCGGAATCGATCCCACGTCAATCCCTTCCTTTGCCAAGCCCGGCGTTTCATACACAACTCAAGCCAGCGATCGGCTTGTGATGAAGAGCGTCACCATTCCAAGTAACGGAACTTGGTCTTCAGCCGCGACGCTACCGTCGCACCCTTCACTGAAGGATGGCTATGTCGGAATGCCGTGGGTCGATTTCCTGAAGATGACGCTAAAGCTCGCCGAGCTTCAAGGAGCCATGCTTCAAGGAAGGACGTCTTGGATCGCCTTCGACAAGCAGCGCATTGCCTATGTTCTATCGAAAGCCGACGCCTAATCCTTCCATTGAGAGGATGTCACCCGGCAAGCCGGGCGCCGCCTCACATGTTAAACGTTGGACCTCACAGTGAAGTTCTTGCAAAAATGGTGGCTGCACGGAGTCTTGGCGCTCCTGGTCGTTGGCTTCTCGTATGCGGTCTTGGAAGACTTCTTTCCGAGTCTTCGTCCAAGACCTTCTGAGCGGATGGTCCTAACCTGTGCACAGTTTGCTGACGGCATGGAGATGTCCCAAGTACAAGCCATCGTGACGCAAAGCAATTTGTCCATGCACTCGGCCGCAAACGATGCGACCGTCAAAATCAGTGACGGGTGTATGTGCATTTTGGGAGTCGTTGACGGAAGGCTCAGCCGCAACACTCTTCAGTGCAGTCACTCGAAGACTGCGTTGTTTGGAGCGGCATGGTGAGGCCCAACAAAACGGTCAAGACCGACATCCTGCGACTCATGTTCCCGTTGAACGTCCGCTTTAATTTGCCACCAAAGGCTGCTTCTGGCCGGAAGCGAAGGTTCACCTGCTGTCCACCCCCGCGGGGCAGTGCAGAGGGCGGCCCCGAAAAAAAGTCGTCCAGAGATCGCACGCACCACGGCCGCCGCGCGGGCCTGGCCCGTCCATCGCCCAGCCTCACCCAAATGGGTGGGCGCACCATCTTGTGACACCCGACACCGACGAATCCCCTTTCTTCGACAAAGATCGGTACAGCCCCACCCTTGCGTGCGGACCGCACTGCACCGCCGCACTGCTGCGCGCGCTGCACAGGTGGGCTGTCTTTTTTATCATTTGAACCGAGAGGGTTTCGACCATGCCAGTGACGACCACCATCGCCCCCCCAATGTCCAGCCCTTCGCGCGCCCCGCGCCAGCGTCAACAGCACCCCCGCAGTGGCCGTGCACCTGCGGCCCGCCTGGCGCTGGCGGCACTGCCGCTGTTGCTGTTGGTGGCATGCGGTGGCGGTGATGGCGATGCGGAGCCGGTGACCCCGCCGCCCGTCACGCCGCCCGCCACCGGCTACACCGTGGGAGGTACCGTCGCAGGCCTGGGCGAGGGGCGCAACCTGGTACTGCAGGTGCAGGGCGCAGACGACCTGACCGTTGCCGCCAACGGCAGCTTCGTGATGGGGCGCCGCTTCGAGAGGTCCAGCATTGCAGTCGTCACCGTGGCCTCGCACCCCGAAGGCCAGCGCTGCAGCGTGACGCAGCCAACGCGCCTCGTGGGCCAAGCCAACATGACCGACGTGTCCGTGGCCTGCGCGAGCCTGCCCGCCGGCGCCCGCAACCTGAGCGGCGTGGTCACGGGCCTGGTGCCGCGCAGCCCGCTGGTGCTGCAGAACAACCAGGGCGACAACCTGACCGTCACCGCTGAGGGGCGCTTTCTCTTCAACACGGCGGTCGCCAGCGGCGCCCCCTACGCGGTGCAGGTGCAGACGCAGCCGGCCGGCCAGACCTGCAGCGTGGCCAACGCCAGCGGCACGGTGGGCAGCAGCGACGTGCGCTCGGTGCAGGTCACCTGCACCGGCCTGCCCCAGGCTGCGCCCGAGGGCGCTTGGGCTGCCGAGTCTTGCTTCCAGGGCTTCGACCTCACCACGCGAGAGTATTTGAACATTGTGCGTGAAGGAGAGTTGCGTTTCATCGTTACCCAGGGCTCGGTGACCAGGTATTTCTCGTTCTGCAACTCCGGCGGCGATGCGCTGGCCGGCCAGCCGGCGGAAAGCCTCGTTTTCGACCGCCAGGAGACCAGCGGCTCGCTCACCGCCTTCTGGGGCACGCAGACCAACAGCACCGGCAGCCGGCGCGTGGTGTGGGCGCGCAAAGGCCCCTACCTGTGCCAGCTGCCGCGCAAGCCGTTCAACCAGCCCGCCCCCGTCAAGGACTACCCAACCATCGCCAGCGTGGAGCAGGACACGGACGAGGCCATCAAGGCGGTAGGGTGCTTCAAGAAGGTGCCCAACTGAGGCACCGGGGACAGGCCGGCCGGGGGGGGCGGCCCGGCGTGCGCTGGCCGGCCCCCGGCGCACCCTGCCCGGCTGGTGCCTGCCCGCGGACGCCGTAGTTGAACGTCTGCTATCCAGAGAGACCTACTGCGCTTCGGGCCCACACCGGTCCACTGCTGCCATGGCGGCAACCGGCCAGAGCCGGACGTTCGCACACCTCGTTGGCTCGAGGAAGACACCCCCTTTGAGCATGAATTCTTCATGCATTGAAGAGCACTCCAATTGGTAAAACACGACAACAACATCGACGTCCTGCGCGCCTGCGCCATCCTTTCGGTTGCCCTGCACCACTTCTCGATTTACTCCGGCATTCCGGTGCCGCTGTTCGGTCGCCACGGCGGTGGTATTGGCGTGCAGCTGTTCTTCGTGATCTCTGGCTACCTCATCATCCAGAGCGCCGAGCGCAACAGCCTGGGCGACTATGCCAAGGCACGGTTCTTTCGCATTTTCCCCGTGTACTGGGTTGTCCTCGGGAACATCGTGCTCATCGAGATGACGGCGGTGCCGGAGTTCCGCCAGTTGATGTTCAATGAGTACCCGCATTTCCTGTTGAACCTGCTGAACCTGCAGCAACTGTCCGTGCTGAGTAGCCTGTTTTTCGATCGTGTGCATGTCGGGTGGACACTCACGGTGGAGCTCTTCTGGTATGGCATCGTGGTCGTTTTGGCTGTGGTGGCACACCGTGCGCGCTGGCGGCATTTCTGGCTGGGTGTGCTGGCCTTCACCACGCTGCTGTCCGTCGGCTGGATCAAGGCTGCCGACGCCGGAGCGCTGGACTTCCTGTACCTTGGCCAAGCACGTAGCGTCGGCGTGGAGTTCTCACCGGCGCTACAGCTCGCGCTGATCAAGTCCAACATCGTGGGCTATCTGTACTTCTTCGTGCTGGGCACGGTGATCTACCGGTACGAGCGGGTGCTCTGGCGTATTCCCAGCGGCATCCTGTGGCCTGTAACGCTGCTGCTTGTCGTGCTGTGGTCACCGTGGCAGGGGTTCGTTGGCTTTGCGCCGCAGCCACTCGCCGCGGTGGGCTTGGCCGGCGTGTTCATCCTGTTGCTCAGGCTGCCGCCTGTTCAGGACGCGCTGGTGCGCTACATCGGCAAGATCTCCTACTCGCTGTACCTCGTCCACGCAAAGGTGATGGTTGTGGTCTATGTCAATCTGCAATGGACCGGTGCGGATGCCCACCTCGCCGTCATTGTTGCCACCCTGCTGCTGAGCGTCGGGCTGTATTCCACCGTGGAGCAACCCATGATCGAGTTTGGCAAACGCTTTCGGAGTACGGTCACCATTGGCGTGCCCGCCGGCACCTTGGCCTGAACCGCCTGAACCGCCTGATCTGTCCATCGCCGCTCGTAGCGAGCCGACGCGCAAGGCGACCAGTGGTGCACCCACTGGCGTCCGTCCCCACGGCGGGCCACTGCAGTGGGCCGGCTGCATTTCGCGCGCGGTCGATGAACGGGCCTTGCAGCGGCATGCGGTGGAACGCCGGGCTCTGGCAAAGGTGGTGACCGGCGTCACGCGCTGTGAAAGCCATTCGCCTGCACACTGGCTCGCAACACCAACCAGGTGGAGCCGGGGCATGCCATGCACTGTGAGCCTCTACCGCATCGCGAGGATGACTTGCATGTCCGTTCCATCCCTGGCGCCGCGCGCTGCCCCCCGTCCCATGCCACTGTGGTCAGCCCGTGCTGTGCGGCGCATCGCGCCCCTGGGCCTGAGCCTGGGCCTCACAGCCGCCCTGTTGGGCGGCTGCGGTGGGGGTGGCGGTGACGACCCGGCACCTGCGCCAGCCCCGACGCCCGACCCGACCTACCAGACGCTGGGCGTGTCGGTCACCGGGCTGGCAGCGGGCCAGAGCGTGGTGTTGCAGAACAACGGGTTGGATGACTTCACCGTGGGCGCCAATGGCGTCGTGCGCACGGCGGCCAGCTGGCCACTGGGCAGCAGCTATGCCGTCACAGTCAAGACCCAGCCCACCGGCCAGCGGTGCACCGTGGCGCTGGGCGCGGGCACACTGGCCGCCAACACCCCCTTGGTGCAGGTCGAATGCGTGCAACTGCCAGGCGACCGCAACACGCTGGGCGGCACCATCGGCGGCATTCCGGCCGGGGTGATCGTGGTGCTGACCAGCGGGGGCCAGGACTTGCCCCTCAGCGCGGACGGCGGCTTTACCTTTCCCACGCCGCTGGCCGCTGGCGCGGCCTATGCCGTCACGGTCAAGTCCACCCCCGTGGGGACGGGCTGCGTGGTGCGCAATGGCACGGGCGTGGTCGCTGCCGCCGCGGTGGACACGGTGCAGGTGAGCTGCGCAATTGTGGGCTCCGTGACCGGCTTCTGGGAGCAGGACCAGTGCCTTCCGGGGCCGGGTGGCATCGGCCTGAAGAACGGCTGGCGCATCTCGCAGAGCAGGCCCGTTTTTGTGAATGTGGGCGCGGGCGGGGTGAGCTACCGCAATGCGCAGTGCACCGGCGTGGGCACCACCATGACAGGCCCGTTGGTGGGCGGGTTCACGGTGACCCAGTCACGCCAGGAGATCGCCACCGACATTTCGGCCTACTGGGGCGTGCGCGACGGCATGACCTTCCCCACCATGCCGGTGGTGCTGGTGCGCAGGGGCAACCACCTGTGCCTGCTTGAGGACACGGCCACCCCTTCGGCCTACCCCAATGCGGCCAGCACGGCCAATGCCGTCACGGCGGCCATTGCCGCGGGCACCTGCTACATGCCCCGCTGACCTCGCGCCCAGGCTCCGTACCAAGCGCACTCGCGATCCCGCCGCTGTTCGCAGCGGGGCGGGTGTCGCGGCTGCGCTGCTCTCGCAAGCCAGAAGACTGCAGCCACCCCCAAATCCCAGCCACTTGATCAAGTCCGATGAATGAAGCCGAACACAATGCAGGGCTCGCGCGTGGCGCGGAGTCGAGGAAACCTCACCACGCAACGCAGCGGTTGACAGCAGGCATGCCCTTGTTCCAGACGCTTGGCGCGGGCGCCATGCAAACGGGTGCCCGCGCGTTTGGCGTCACCCCTGCAAGGCGTTGGAATTGGCTGACGCTTGGCGTTTGGGCGGCACTGCCCGTACTGTCCTTGCTGCCGCTTTGGTCGAACCTATTGAACCCGGTGCTGCCAGACGTCCACGACTACTTCCGCTACGCGGTGTTGTCGAGTCACTTTCAGGAGGCAATGGCCGCCGGCATTTGGTATCCGCGCTGGCTACCCGAGTTCAATGCCGGATACGGCTATCCCGAGTTCGTCTTTTACCAACCCGGCTATTTCTTCCTCAACAGCTTGCTGGCCGTACTGACTGACGACTTGCTATGGCGTCAATTGCTGACACTGGGTACGCTGTGCCTCATTGGCGGGCTTGGTGCGTACCGACTTGCACGGACTTTTGTGGACCGCCTCCCCGCTCTGGCCCTTGTGGTGTTGTTTCAGGCGGCGCCCTATGTTCACTTCAACCTGTATGTGCGCGGTGATTTGAGTGAATGGATGGTGATTCAACTGTTGCCATGGGTGCTGCACTGGAGTTGGTGCCTGCTGGCGCCAGTACAGCGCGCAACAATGGGTATGGGGAGACGGGCGCTGTGCTGGAGCGGCCTCACACTGGTCCTTGCGGCAAGCTTTTATAGCCACCCGATTGCAGTGCTATTTTTGCCATTGGTCGTCGCTCTGCTGGGTCTACTGACGCTGGCCGGTACCGAGCACCAAGCACCGCTGGCGGTCAGACTGCGCAGCGTCTTTGAACTGGGCGGTGCCCTGTTGCTGGCACTGGCACTGGCTTCGCCCTATTGGTTCACGGTTGCGCAACTCAAGCCTCTGGTCAATGCCCAGATCGCTTCGACCGGCGCCTGGGAGACCTGGCGCAACGTCTCCTCTCTGTCTGACCTGCTGTTTGACGACCAGGCATTTCTGGCCGCACCCTTTGTGGCGTTGGCTTTGTTCGGTGCCTGGCAAGGTCGTGGACACCCTTTGATCCGCGCCGCAGGCCTGGTCTACCTTGTACTTTTTCTCGCCATGCTGCCGACCGGCGGCTGGTTCTGGCATCTTTACCCCTTTTCATTGATGCAGTTTCCCTGGCGGCTGGCGGTGTTTGCGCCCGCGCTACAGGTGGTTTGTGCGCTTGGCTTTTGGCAAGGCAGCAATCGCTACCCGGTCCTGCGGTGGCTGGGCTTGACGCTCGGACTGCTGGCGCTGACCTGGTCGGCATGGAAGTACCATGACTTTCGCGCACTGGACGTGTTAGGCGAGCCCGTTGCCGGTGCGCAACTCGACTGCATCAAGATCTATCCCAGCCTGGCCCGACCCTACACGAATTTGGCTACTCTGGACGCCAGGGAGTGGTTGCCGGCAAGATTCGCCAAAAATCCGCTCGAAACGGCACGACATACGCCTGTCAGTCCAACATGTGAAGCACAACTGGCGAGACACCGTGCGGCCTTGACTGGAAATTTAGGAGTTGACCTGTTTTCAAACCGGTCCACATTGGATTGGATGACCAGTGACTCACCGCATTGGCGGGGGCGCCCCCAGCCCGGGCATTCGCCGCACGCGCTCAACTACCGCTTCGCAGGCACGAATCCGGGTGTGGTGGTGATCCAGCAAATCTACCTGCCAGGCTGGTCAGTACAGGTGGACGGTTTGGCGTTGGCCGCAACGACCATCGAAGAGCAGTTGTTGCCGGATGGCCGAATGCAGGTTCGATTGGCTGCTGGCGAACACACGATTACTGCACACTACGATGGCCCGCCCGGTTCAACGCAACGCAACGTAGCAATTGGGTTGGCACTTTTGCTGGCTGCGGCCTATTGGCTGCGGCGGCTGCGCTAGCAGGGCGGGCTCAAATTTGAAGTGCATTGCCAGACCTCCCAATGTCGGCTTGTGGCAGCCACCGGGCGGGTCCGAAAGCAGACGCTCAAGGTGCAAGGTCAGCGGTGGGCAAAGCCATCCGCTGCAGCAAAAGGTGAGACCGCATTCGCTGTACTCCACTGCGCATTGAGCAGAGCGTACTGCAGGAGGTCGTGGTGCCGGCCCGCCCAGTACCCTGCTTCCCGCTGCCGCCCCTCTTGCAGGAACCCGAGCGTCTCGAGCAAGGCCAGAGATGCCGTGTTGTCCGGGTGTACCTGCGCCTCGATTCGATTCAACTGCAGCTCTCGAAAACCCCAGGTGATGATTGCTTTGAGAGCTTCTTTCACGTACCCGCGGCCCTGATGCGCCGGCGCGATTTCGTAGCCGATGGTGCAGGATCTCCAGTTTCGATTCCAGCGAAACAAGCCGCATGTACCGATCAGTCCTGGCTGGTCTCTCAACTCCACGGCCCAGCGTGCACCGGAAACCGGCTCTTTGCGCCAACTGGCAAACGTAGCGACCAACTTCGCGGCGCCGTCAAGATCGCCAATCGGATCCGATCCGAACCATCTCATGTGCTCGGCGTCGCCATGAATTCGAAGGATATTCTCTGCATCCGATTCCACGATCTCACGCAGCGTGAGTCGGGATGTCGCCAGCGCTGGAAAATCGACCATCAGCTACCTGTGCTCCAACTTTGATGTGTCCCGCATTTCTGGGGACTTTGTAGATCGCCTGCGGGATCACATTGGCGGCAGAACGCCTGAATGTCTTTCATGGTCAATGCCTTCGAGCGATGTACCGCATGAACGTACAGGGATAACAGATTTCGACGAAACCGCCGGCCGCCGTTCGGCTGAGGCGCGCATGTGTCCGTTGGCGGCAACGATCGCTTCTGGCCGATAGCGCACTCTAGCTGGTAGCGCCCGTGCCCTGTATCCCCCAAGAAGGCGAACCAGCGAAGCTGAACAGATGTTCATCGCCAGCGACCTGGGAGTCGTCTAGGAGAGCCGATCGAAGGGTTCCATTCACACCGGTCCTGCCGTCCCACTGAACTCGCCCCGACTGCCCGGCAGTGGCCGACATACGCAGAACCTGCGCCGCGCGTTCAGCGCGGCAGGCAGTCGTAGTGCAGCGCCACGATGTCCGACCCTGGCAGACGGCGCTGGCCGCGCAGCGCCCAGTGCTGCGCCAGGCCGGGCTCGAAGGTGGGCACACCCCCACCCAGCCCTCCCAGCCCTCCCAGCAGCACATTGGCCACCAGCAGGTGCAGTTCGTCGACCAGGCCATGCGCCAGCAGGTCGCAGTAGAGCAGGTGGCTGCCGTAGACCAGCAGGTCGGGGCCGGGCGTGGCCTTGAGCTGGCGGATGTGCGCATGGGCCAGTGCGCGGGGCACCACGGTGGTGGTGCCGACCCAGGGGGCATCGGGGCGCAGGCGCAGGTGGTCGCTGACCAGCAGCTTGCGGGCGGCCTCCACGCGCTCAGCGATCTCGCGCTGCACCGGGTCGCTGCCGGGGCCGCGGTCCACCTGGGGCCAGTAGCCTTCGAACATGGGGTAGGTGGTGGCGCCGAAGAGCAGGGTGCCGGCGCGGCGCAGGCATTCGAGGTTGTGGACGTCGAACGCGGCGCCCATGGGCAGGCCGGTGAGCGCGCCGCCGGGGCCGGCGCAGTAGCCGTCGAGGGAGCTGAGGATGCTGACGATGAGTCGGGCCATGGGGAAGATCTCCTTGCGTGGTGAACCACGTGCCCGGACCATCCGGGGCGTGTCATTCCTTTGGAGACACTCCAGAGTGCCAACTCATCGGTCCGCCAGCATCTTTTTCAAGCCAGCTCTTCGGGCATGCCAAAACGGCGGCAGACCACCGGGTCGATGAAGCTGTCGATGGACCCGATCAGTCCACCCTCCAGGCGCAGCAGCACCACGCCGCCGGGGCGAAAGCGGTCGTCGCCGGCCTGTTGCATGTAGCAGGCAAAGCCCGGCTGGCCGTTGCCGTGCAGGGGCTGCAGGCGCCAGGGGGTCTGGAACACGCGCTCGGCAAAGAAGGCCAGCACCATGGGGCGGCCGCTGAACCAGGAGGGCAGTGGCGGCATGGTGAAGCATGCGTCCTCGGCCAGCAGGCTGGCCATGGCGGCGATGTCGCGGCGCTCCCAGGCGGCGACGAAACGCGCGAGCAGGTCTTCGAGTCCCGGCGCCGCAGGCGGGGGTGGCTGCAGCTGCAGCAGCGGCTGCGCAGCCGGCATGCGCAGCTTCACCGTGGCCTGCGCGCGCTGCAGCGCGCTGTTGACCGAGGCAACCGAGGTGCCGAGCAGCTCGGCCGTTTCTGCGGCCGAATATTCCAGCACCTCGCGCAGCAGCAGCACGGCCCGCTGGGTGCCGGGCAGGTGCTGCAGCGCGGCGACGAAGGCCAGCGCCACATGCTCGCGGCGCTGCAGCGTGCTTTCCGGGTCTTCGTGGCTGGTGGCGCTGGCCCATTCCCTATCGGGCAGGGGTTCGAGCCATACCGGCCCGGTCACCGGCTCGCCCAGCTCGGCCGTGGACTGCAGCGGTGCAGCATGGTCGGGCGAGGTGATGCGCCGCGGGCGCTGCGCGATCATGCGCAGGCACACGTGGGTGGCGATGCGGTACAGCCAGGTGCCCAGGGCACTGCGCGCCTCGAAGCCGGCCAGGCCGCGCCAGGCGGCCAACAAGGTCTCCTGCAGAGCGTCGTCGGCATCGAAGGGCGAGCCCAGCAGGCGGTAGCAGTGGGTGTGCAGGGTGCGCCGGTGTGGGGCCAGCAGCCGGTCGAAGGCGGCGGTGTCGCCGGCCTGCGCGCGTGCCAGGCAGTCGGCGCGGGCGCTGGGGTCGTCGGGCAGGTGCGGCATGGAGCATTCTGGCGCAGGCCTGGCGCCAGGGTGCGCGCCCCGGCCCTAGGCCGCGTCGGCCTCCAGCTGCACGTTCCAGGCTTCCATGATCTCGGCCAGCTTGGGGCTGCGTTTGGTGCCGATCTGCAGGCCCTGGGAGATGGCCGCGATGATGTGCTTGGCCCCCGGGTCCATGCTGGGGCTTACGTCGGCCGACTCCAGGACATCCTTGGCCCGCAGCAGCAGCACCCCCGCCTCGGCCAGCAGGTCGTTCTTTTCCGACGCGAAAAAGTCATTGCCCATGGGCTTGTGCTTGTCCAGGCGCGCCTTGATGGTGTCCGAAAAGAAATCGGGAATCGCCTTGTGCACGCTGAGAAAGAACTTTTCATTGGCCTGCAGGGAGCTCAGCGTGTGCCGGTACCGGCTGGGCAGGTGCGGCGCGTAGGTGCGGATGGCCTCGCCCAGCTCCTGCTGCGCGCCGACCCGGGCGGCCACCCCGGTGGGGGCCTCGAACACCTCCTTGAGCAGCGCCAGCTTGGCCTCGGAGGCCTGAAGGGCGGTGCGCACCTGGGCCAGATGCTGCTCGTAGCGCATCCGCACGAAGTTCGATCCCTCCCTGAGCTCGTACAGCTTCCAGCCGAGCGCACCGTAGCCCGCAAGGGCGGCGATGATCAGAATGACCACGAATAGATCTGTTGCCATGGATGATGAGCCGCCAGGTAAAAGGAAGGAGCAGGAGCGCCGGTGTGAACCCCGACAAGCATACCGCTTGCGCCGCCGGGCGCCATGCGGGCATTCCATGGCCCTGGCGGGCGTGTGCCGGCCCAGGGCGCAAGATGGATCGGCACGCAGGTTTCTGCGGGAAGCGGTGGGGCGGTCGCCTGGCGCCAGCGCGGGCCGTCGGCCCTGCGGGCGCCCGGCGTCATCCGCCCTGGTGCAGCTGCGCCTTGCGCTCGATCACCCGCGACACCAGCCCGTACTCCACCGCTTCCTCGGCCGAGAGCCAGTGGTCGCGTTCGATGTCGGCCAGCACCACGTCGAGCGGCTTGCCGGTCTCGCGCGCGATGGTGCGGGCGATGCGCTCGCGCGCCTTGACGATCTCGCGCGCCTGCACTGCGATGTCGGTGGCCTGGCCACCGGCGCCGCCGCTGGGCTGGTGGATCAGAAAGCGCGTGTTGGGCAGGCAAAAGCGCCGCTCGCGCGGGGCCGCCAGGTACAGGTGGGTGGCGGCGCTGCCGACCCAGCCGGTGCCGATCATGTTCACCGGCGCGGCGATGAAGCGCACGATGTCGTGGATGGCATCGCCCGATTCGAGGTGGCCGCCGGGCGAGCTGACGATGATGTCGATGGGCTCGGGCCCCTCGGCATCGAGCGCGATGAGGCGGCGCGTGACATCGGCGGCGGTCACGTCGGTCACGGTGCCGAAGATCAGAAGGGTGCGCGCCTTGAAGGCCTTTTCCTCCAGGTAGGAGGTGCGCGGCTCGGTGGCGCTGGAGGGTGGGGGAGGGGTGTCGTCTGCGGCGTGGTACATGGAGAAACAGTCCTTCAGTGGAGATGGATGAACTGCCTTGACGAACGGGGCCCGGGTTTCGTGACACGGGTCCTGCAGGATCCACCCCACCATGGCAAGATGGCTGGCATGCACGATGACCGCCCCCACGTCCTCACCCTGACCGACCATGCCGCCCGCCGCAGCCTGGTGCGCGCCGCAGCGCGCCTGCTGGGCCCGGCCGAGGCCGAAGACGCAGTGCAGGACGCCCTGGTGCGCGCGTTGGAGTCCGGTGCCGATACGTCCGAACTGAACGCCGCGCAGGCCTGGCTGCACACCGTGGTGCGCAACCTGGCCATCGACCGGTTGCGACGGCGCCAGTGGATGCAGCAATGGGTGGCGCAATTGAGCGATGCTGGCGATGCGGGGCTGTCATCCAGCCCCTCTGCCGAGGCCGAGGCCGCACAGGCCCAGCAGGCCGAGCGCGCCCTGCGGGTCCTTGCAGCACGCCTGGCGCCCGCCGATGGGGCTGCCGTGCTGCTGTACGAGGTGTTCGAAGCCAGCCATGCCGAGCTGGCCCAGGCCAGCGGCAAGACCGAGGCTGGCAGCCGCCAGCAATTGCGCCGGGCGCTGCTGCGCTTGAGGCAGCCCGGACCAGATGGCGCACGGCAAGAGCTTGAAGAAGCGGGAGAACGCGAGGACTCCATCTTCCGTGTCTACCTGCGGTCGCTGCAGCTGCGCGACCCGCAGGCCCTGTGGGCCATGTTGGGTCAGCCGCCGGTGCGTGCGGTGGTGAGGGCCGTATCTGTGCCAGGCTTCCCGGCTGCGCCACGTGCGGCGGCTACCGCCACCACCTGTGGCATCGTGCAGGTGGGTGGGCAACTGGGTCTTGTGCTCACGCTCGATGGTGTGCGGCTGTGCGTGCTTCCTCTGGGTGTGCGGGCGGTAGGCGAGCAGGACCTGGAGGCTGTGGCTGCATAGCCTTGCGACCATGCATTGATCCATTTCGCACAGGTATCACCTCGGGTCTCCGATGTCCGCACTCTGGCTTTTCGCTCTCTCCATCTTCTTTGGCTACCTGGCGTATGACGCGTCCCGGTTTCGCCATTCATCCAGCCACCAGGTCTGGGCCGTTCCGCCTGCCGATGGCAGGACGGCAGAGGTGGATCTCTTGTTGGCGCATGAGCAGCCGCTTTCCCGTCCCCGGAAATACAGCGGTGCACAGGGGTTTCCGGGGTTGCACTGGGTGTTCGTGGTCATGGCCGTTGTGTCTGCCGGTGCGGGCGTGCATCTTTGGATGCTGGGGTAAGCCGCGGACCGGCTTGCCAGGAGGACGGGCTGCGGCGCACCGGTCTACCGATTCTGTGCTTCAAGGCCAGATGAGCCGCCCCGCTCCACCAGCGCATCCACCACCACCGCCCCTTCACCCACAGCACCCACCAGCACGGGGTTGAGGTCCATGGAGGCGATGCGTCCGTTCGCATTCGCCATCACCGTGCCCACGGCCACCGCCACTTCGGCCAGCGCGGCCACGTCCAGTGGCGGGTCGCCGCGCACGCCGGCCAGCAGGGGGGCGATGCGCAGGGTGTGCAGGGCCTCGTGCACGTCCTGCGTGCTGAAGGGCGGCAGCAGCACAGCGCAGTCCTGCAGGGCCTCGACGTTCTTGCCGCCGTCGCCGACCACCACCACGGGGCCGAAGACGGGGTCGTGCCGCGCGCCGACCATGAACTCGTGCCGGCCGCGGCGCATGGCGGCGATGATGACGCCGTCGCGTGCCACGCCCATGGTGGCCATCTTCTGCCAGAAGCGGTCGAAGCATGCCGCGGCCTCGTCGGCGCTGGCCAGGTTCAGCGCAACCAGGCCATGCTCGGACTTGTGCGGAACGTCGGGCGAGCAGGCCTTGGCGACCACGGGCGCGCCGATGGCGTCGAAAGCCTCGCGCGCCTGCTGCGCCGTGGTTACCAGCCGCAGCGGCACGGTGGGCACGCCGTGGCGCGCCAGCAGGGCCAGGCTGTCCACCTCGTTGAGAAAGCCGGCGGGGCCTGCGGGCACTTCTACCTGCATGGGCGGGGGTGTGGGCGCAGATGGCTTGCGCATCAACGCGGTGTGGTCGGCCAATTGGGCCAGCACGCCCAGGGCCTGGGCCTCGTTGGCATAGGTGGCGATGCCCTGGGCGCGAAACGGCGCGGCCACGCTGTCCTGCCAGGCGGCCACGGCCACGGGCTTGCCGGTGGCGGCCTCGAAGGCGGCGGTGTCGCGCGCGAAGGCGTCCACGTCGTAGCCTGCACCGGCCACGGGGATGTTGATGAAGAACAGGTCGGCCGCCGGGTCCTGCGCCACGGCGGGCAGCACGTCGCCGAACAGGCCGCTGTTGCTAAGCAGTGCGGCCGTGATGTCGATGGGGTTGGTGGTGGTGGCAAAGCCGGGCAGTTTGGCGGCCACGGCGGCCTGGGTGGCGGGCGCAAGCTGTGCCAGGGGCAGGCCCACGTCGTCGGCGGTGTCGGCCCCCATGACACAGCTGGCGCCGGAGTTGCTGATGACCACCAGGCGCCGCCCGGTGGGCCGCCAGCCCTTGAGATACGCTTCGGCCGCCAGGGCCTGGGCATGCGGGTCGCGCACGCGCCAGATGCCGTGGTGGCGCAGGAAGGCGTCCACCGTGCGGTCCTCGTTGGCGAGCGAGCCGGTGTGCGATGAGGCGGCCTTTTGTCCGCCCGCCGTGCGGCCGGCCTTGACGGCGATGATGGGCAGGTCGCGCTCGCGGGCGTAGGCGGCGGTGGCGGCCAGCAGCTCGGGCTGGGCGATGTTCTCCAGGTACAGCAGCAGCAGGCGCACGTCGGGGTCGTGGGCCACGGCCCAGGCCAGCTCGCCCACGGTGACGTCGGCCTCGTTGCCCGTGGCATGCACGTGGCGTACGCCCAGGCCGCGCCCGCGCAGCAGGCCGTAGGCCATGGCGCTCATGCCGCCGCTCTGGCTGACGATGCCCACCGGGCCGTCTTGCGGCGGCACCTCGATGAACATGGTGGAAAAGCCCGCGATGGCCCCGGTGCCGAAGTTGGCGAGGCCCTGCGTGTTGGGGCCGAACAGGCGCATGCCGGCCGCGCGCGCCGTGGCCACCATCTGCTGCTGCACGGCCGCACCCTCGGGCCCTGTCTCACCAAAGCCCGAGGCGATGACCACGGCGGCCTTCACGCCGCGCGCCGCGCATTCCGCCACCGCCGCCACGGCCGTGTCGCCGGCCACCACCACCAGGGCCAGTTCGGGCACCTCGGGCAAAGCGGCGAGGCTGCCGTAGCTGGCAATGCCCTGGATGGTCTCGCGCTGCGGGTTGATGGGGTAGATGCGGCCCGCAAAGCCGTGGCGCTGCATGTAGTGGATGGGCCGCCCGCCGATCTTGTGGATGTTGTCGGACGCGCCGATGATGGCCACGGACTGGGGGTTGAGGGCGCAAGAGAGCAGGGAGGGGGACATGGCTTGGCTGGGTGGGTGAGGTCGGTTGGGGAAGAGGGTCAGTCCACCGTTGCGCCCGAGGTCTTCACGACCTTGGCCCATTTGTCGACCTCCGCCTGCATGAAGGCGCGGTAGTCGGTGGGGGTGTTCCACATGGGGGTGAAGCCCTGGGCCTCGAAGCGCTGCTTCACGTCGGCGCTTTCCAGCACCTTTTTCAGCTCGGCATTGAGCCTGGCGACCACGGGCGCGGGCGTGCCGGCGGGGGCGAGCAGGCCGTTCCAGGCGATGGCTTCGTAGCCGGGCAGGCCGCTTTCGGCGACGGTGGGCACATCGGGTGCCACGGGCGAGCGCTGGGCGCTGGTGACGGCCAGGGCCTTGAGCTTTCCGGCCTTCACGTGCGGCAGGGCCGAGAGCATGGTGTCGAACATCAGGTCCGTCTGCCCTGCCATCACGTCGGTGAGGGCGGGGGCGCTGCCCTTGTAGGGCACGTGCGACATCTTCACACCCGCCGTGGCGCCGAACAGCTCGGCCGACAGGTGGGTGGACTGGCCGTTGCCCGACGAGCCGTAGTTGAGCCCGCCGCTTTTGGACTTGGCCAGCGCAATCAGCTCCTTGACGTTGCTGGCCGGCAGCGCCGGCGGGACCACGATGACCAGGGGGCCCGCGGTGAGCTGCGAGATGGGCGCGAAGTCCTTCATGAGCTGGTAGTTGAGCTTGCTGAACAGCGAGGGGTTGATGGCGTGCGCGGTGGTCGCTACCACCAGCGTGTAGCCGTCGGGCGCGCTGCGGGCCACGGCCTCGGCGCCCGGGTTGCCGCCCGCGCCGGGGCGGTTCTCGACCACGAAGGGCTGGCCCAGCGCGTCCTGCAGCTTTTGCGCCACCACGCGGGCCACGATGTCGGTGGGGCCGCCAGGCGGGTAGGGCACGACGAGCTTGACGGGCTTGTCGGGGTAGGTCTGCGCCCAGGCGGCCGGTGCGCCGGTGCTGCACAGCAGGGCGAGGGCCAGCAGGCCGGTGAGCTGGTGGCGGCGGGCAGTGCTCGGTGCTTTCATTGCTTGTCTCCTTATGGTCTTGGTTGGCAATGCGAGAACAGGAAGCGGAGGAGGCGAGGATTCAGGGCGGGGCAAAGCGCACCAGGGTGCGGCCGGCGTGCTCGAAGAAGCCCGCGCGCACCACATCGCCCATGCGCACGCCGGGCGCGGCATGCGCCATGAGGCGCGGGCCTTCGTCGAGTTGCACCAGCACCAGGGTGTAGGGCGCCAGCGGGCGGAATTCGTCCGACGGGGCGCGGGCTACCACCGTGGCGGCGCGCACCGTGCCCGTGCCCGCCGCGTCGTGCCATTGCAGCGCGCCGTGGCCGCAGTGCTGGCAGGCATAGCGCGCGAGGGTCTGCGCCGCGCCGCAAGCGCTGCAGCGCTGGTAGCGGATGAGGCCCTGGGCCAGGCCCTCGGTGAAGGGGACTGCGAGTGCTGGGTGGGTGGTGTCGGTCATGAAGCCTCCCGCGACAGGATGAGGCTGACGTGGGACGACATCACGCCCCCGTCGGCATGCACGAAGGCGTGGCGCGGCGGGGTCAGTTGCCGTGCGCCGGCCTGGCCTGCCATCTGCCGCCAGGCCTCGGCCACATGGGCCATGCCGCCGGCCACGCCGCAGTGGCCGAAGGACAGCAGCCCGCCATGGGTGTTGAGCGGCAGCACGCCGGTGGGCGCGAAGTCGCCCGCACGCGCCCGCGCCGCCGCGCCGCCGCGCGGGGCAAAGCCGATCTCTTCAAGCAGCATGGCCAGGGTGATGGTGAAGGAGTCGTAGATGCCCAGGTAGTCCACATCGGCCAGGGCCAGGCCGGCCTCCGCGAATGCCTGCTGCGCGGCCTGGCCCGCGCCGCACTGCATCACGTCGGCCATGGCCGTGAGGTGCTGGTGGCGGTGCGCCTGGCCGCTGCCGGTGATGGCAATGCGGGCATGCGCGCCGGGTTCGGCCGACACCACCACGGCCATGGCGCCGTCGGAGATGGGGCAGCAGTCCAGCAGGCCGAGCGGCGCGGCAATGGGCTTGGCGGCCAGCACATCGGCCACGGTGATGGGGGTGCGCAGGTGCGCATCGGGGTGGCGCGCGGCATTGGCGCGCATGAGCACGGCCAGTTCGGCCAGGTCGGCCTGCGTAGTGCCGGTGCGGTGCATGTATTCCGAGGCCAGCAGGCCGTAGTAGGCGGGCACCGATGCGCCGTTGGGCACCTCGTAGTCCGCATCGCCCACCTGGGCCAGGGTCTGGATGGCGCTGTCGCGCGACTGGCCGCTGAGCCGGTTCTCGCCCGCCACCACCAGCACATGGCGGCAGCGGCCCGCGCGCACCAGCTCGCGCGCCAGCACCAGAATGGCCGCGCCCGATGCGCCGCCCAGCTGCAGGCTGTGCGCGTACCGGGGCTGCAGGGCAAAGCGCTCGCAGAACAGGGTGGACAGCATCAGGTGCGGCAGGGTGGTGGCATAGCCGCACAGCACGCCGTCGATGTCGCCGCGGCGCAGTTGCGCGCCATCCAGCGCCTGGGTGGCGGCGCGGGCCATCAGGTCCAGGGCGCTGTGCCCCTCGTGCCGGCCAAAGGGCGTGTTGCCCACGGCGCGGATGTAGGCGGTGGCGGGGTGGGTGCTGGTCATGCTGCTGCGGCCTTGGTGCGGCGGGTGGTGGTTGCCGCGGTGGGTGCCTGCGGCGCGCGGTCGGGCCGCAGGGCCTCGGCCCAGCGCACCTGGCACACCGTGGATTCGCGGCGCAGGGCCTGGGCCAAAGCGGCTTCGCGACCGAGGATGCGGTCGCTGAGCGCAGCGATGCTCAGGGCGGCCACGGGCCGGCCATCGGGGTCGAAGATGGGCGCGGCGATGCCGCCCATGCGCTCCACCACCACGTCGAGCAGCACCACGTAGCCGCGCTCGCGCGCCTGGGCAATGCGCTCGTGCAGCAGGGCCACGGTGATGCGCGGGTAGCGCGCGGGCAGCTGCGCGGCCAGTATCTCCAGCGCAGCCTCGCGCTCCGCGTCGGGCATGAAGGCCAGCAGCGCCAGGCTGCCTGCACCCGCCCCCAGCGGGCGGCGGCTGCCCACGCGCAGGTAGTTGGCGCGGATGGGGTAGGTGCCTTCTTCCACCGCAATGCACAGCGACTCCACGCCGCTCGGGATGGAAAGCACCGCGCTGTCCTCGAACGTGCCGGTCAGCCGCAGCAGGCTGGGCTGGGCCAGCTGGCGCGGGTCGAACCTACGCAGCGCGGCCGCGCCCAGCACCATGAGTTCGGGGCCCAGCGAGAACTGCTTGCTCTGCGCATCGCGGGCAACGAAGCCGTCGCGCACCATCACGTCGAGCAGACGCAGCGCGGTGGCCTTGTCCAGCCCGGCCGCGGCGGCAATGTCGGTGAGCCGCGTGCTGCCGCCTTCGGACATGACGCGCAGCACGCGCATGGCGCGCTCCACGGAGGAGGTGCTGGCGCCATCCTGGCTTCGGGTGACGACGGATCTGGGGCGCAGGGCGGCAGAGGGCATGGCAGTTCTTCTCGGTGTTTCTTGGAGTGAAACGACAGGACTGCCTGCAATCTAGGGATTGCCGTTCTTCCCGTCAAAGCCTTCGGTCGAAGTTTTGATGGGCGAAACTTTTGTGTATGCATTTGCGGGTTAACCCGGTGAGGTAGTCGCTGCAGTTGCAACATGCAAGGGACTTGTTGCGTACCCATTTCTGTAAGCTGTGCGCCATGACAAACTCTTCTCCAGGCCTGCGTGCTGCCGATCTGCGGCCTATTGCGGTGCCCTTCAACGACGACGCGATGAGGGTGGTGGGCCTTCGCTGGGGTGATGCAGGTGCCACGGTGATCGATGTGGTGTCCAAAAGGTCCGGCCGCCGGGCGCGCGTGGAGTTCTCAGACGATGCCGGACACAGGGTTCTCGATGAGCTGAACCTGGCTGGCATGTGGGCCGGCGCGGATCCCTCGGTACTGCGTACTACATGGCTGTTCGAAGTTCAGTCCGGGGGATGGCTGGACCTGGAAGCTACGCGTGCTGATTTCTACAACCAGCCCGAACTCGCGTTGCGCGAGTTTCTGGTTGCGGGGTACCAGGAGTGTGTTTCGGTGCTGGCGAGCAGTGGGCCTGTAGTGCGGGAGATACCGGAGGGGCTTGCCTGACCATGGCGCACTCCCATTTCCAGTTCCCGTTTCGCAACGCGCAGTTGCACGGAACCACCACCCACAGCCCATACCTCAGCGCGCCGTGCACCCTGGCCCTGCATGGCGGCGGCACCTCGTCGCGCCTGGGGTACCAGCCTTTGCTTAACTTCCTGGCCGGGCAGGGGCATTCCAGTGTGGCCTTCGACTTCACGGGGCAGGGCGAGAGCACAGGCCGCATGGCCGACTCGGGCCTGAGCGACCGGGCGCAACAGGCCCTGGCGGTGGTGGAGCACCTTGGCGTGCCCAGGCCGGTATCGCTGATCGCCTCCAGCATGGGCGGGCATGTCGCGTGTTCGCTGATCGATGCGTTGGCACCGCCCGCGCTGGTGCTGTACTGCCCGGCCGCGTACGAGGCCGCGGCGCTGAAGGTGCCCTTCGGCCCTGCGTTCCAGCAAGTGATCCGCGCGACGATCGACTTTGCGGCCTCACCCGCATTCGACGCGCTCGAACGCTTCGAGGGTCGGCTGCTGCTGGTGCTGGGTGCCGAGGATGCGGTGATTCCACGGCAGGTGGAGGACCAGTACGTCCGGCGCGCCCGCAAGGCCAGCAATGTGGAGGTGCTGCGGCTCGATGGCGCGGGCCACCACCTGCATGCCTGGCTCAAGGAGCGCCCGGCGGAGTTCGACCGGGTGGCACGCCGGGTGCTGGCGACCCTTGAAGGGGCGGCCTGACGCGGCGCTACGTGCCCGTGCGGCGCCAGCGCACGGTGCAGGCCATCGCCAGCGCCGCTGCCACCACGCACACCGCCGCAGCCGACCAGCCATGGTGGTCCACCGCGCTGCCCACCAGCAGCGGGCCCAGGGCCTGGCCCAGGTTGCTGCCCTGCATGAGCAGGCCCACAGCCAGCGCGCCCTGGGCGGGTGTCGACGTGACCTGCGGCACCGACGACAGCAGGCTGGACGGCACCAGCCCGCCCATTGCCGAGAACACCAGGCACAGCACAAAGGCGGCCCATGGGGGCAGCACCGGCACGAAGATGCCCAGGGCGCACAGCCCCATGGCGGCCGCGGCGGCCGTGCCCAGCACCGTGCGGCCCAGCCGCGGCAGCAGCGCGCCGGCGGCGAGGTTGCCCACGATGTTGGCCGCGCTGGCCAGCGCCGCGAGCAGGCCCACCGTGCTGGCGTCCACCTGCAGGCGCTGCTGCAGCAGCACGGGCAGAAAGCTGAACAGCGCGAAGAACATCAGGCTGTAAAGCAGGAAGGTGGTGGCCAAGGCCAGCGCGGGGCCGCGCCCCACCTCGGCAATGCGTGCGCGCGGCCCGGCGGCCGCGCCATGCGTGTCCATGGCGCGGGGCACGGTCCACAGCACCAGCACCGCGATGGCGCCCGAGCCCAGAGCCGCTGCGGTCCACAGGCTGTGCCAGCCGCCGAACCACGGCCCGGTGAGCATGGCCAGCGCGATGCCGGTGGGCATGAAGCAGCTCCACAGCGCCATGGCACGGCTGCGGTCGGCGGCCTGCACCTGGCGCGCGAGCACGGTGGGCCCGGCCACGGTGATGAGCACGAAGCCCAGCCCCTCGACCACACGCGAGGCGAGCAGCACCGCATAGCTGGCGGACAGCACGGCGAGCAGGGTGCCCAGCACCGTGGCCGCCAGGCCCAGCACGAGCATGCGGCGCGCGCCTGCGCGTGCCACCACCGACCCCGCAAGAACGCCGCCGACGGCACCCAGCATGGCAAAGGTGCCGCCCAGGGCACCCAGCATGGACAGGCTGAGCCCCAGGCCGGCCTGCAGCTGCGGTGCCGCAATGGCCACCTTGCCCAGGTGGAAGGACGCGGCCACGCCGGCGGCCACCACCACGGCGACGGCGCGCCAGTCGGTGGAGGGCAGGGCGGGTGGTGGTGCACTGCCCTGCATCACGCCACCCCTTGCGCAAACCCGAGCGCCCTGGCGATGCGCGCCACGTGCATGCCCTGGTAGCGGGCGGCTTCGAGCTCGTTGGCGCTGGGCTGGCGGTCGCCGCCGTGGCCATCGTCGGCCAGGGTGCTGGCGCCATAGGGCGAGCCGCCGGTGACCTCGTCCATGCGCAACTGGCCCTTGAAGCTGTAGGGCAGGCCCACGATCACCATGCCCAGGTGCAGCAGCACCGTGTGGGTGGAGAGGATGGTCGACTCCTGCCCGCCATGCTGGCTGCCAGTGGAGGTGAAGACGCTGCCCACCTTGCCGACCAGTGCATCGCGCGCCCACAGGCCTCCGGCCTGGTCGAGGAAGTTTTTCATCTGCGCGGCCATATTTCCGAAGCGGGTAGGGGTGCCGATCACGATGGCGTCGTAGTCGGCCAACTCCGCCACCGAGGCCACGGGCACATCCGAGGCGGTCTGGTAACCGGCCTTGGCCGCCACCTGCTCGGGCACCAGTTCGGGCACGCGCTTGACCACGGCCTCGGTGCCGCTGCCCAGGCTGCGCACGCCCTCGGCCACGGCGGCGGCCATGGATGCGATGTGGCCGTAGGACGAATAGTAGAGAACGAGAACCTGGGTCATGGTGGCGCCAACGTCTTTCTTCTGGGATCGGGATGGAGCCAAGTATCGGTACATGGAGTGATCTACGGAAGCCATAAAATTCAGGCCATCCTGATCTATGAAACAGATCAACAAGGCCCTCCATGCTCGACGCCCTCACCCTCGACCAGATCCGCATGTTCGTCACCGTGGCCGAGGCCGGCAGCTTTCGCGCGGGCGCCGCACGGCTGCTGCGCGCCCAGTCGGCCGTGAGCCATGCCATCGCCAACCTGGAGAACCAACTGGGCGTGGCTGTGTTCGATCGCAGCGGCCACCGGCCCACGCTCACGGCAGCGGGCGCCGCCCTGCTGGAGGATGCGCGCGCCGTGCTGCTCAAGGTGGACTTTCTGCGCGCGCGTGCCCGCGGCCTGGGCGAAGGCGTGGAGACCGAGCTGGCGCTGATGGTGGACACGCTCTACCCGCTGCCCCTGGCGGCCGCCGCGCTGGGCGAGCTGCGCGCGGCCCTGCCCTCGGTGCGGCTGCGCCTGGCCACTGCGCCGCTGGGCGGCACGCTGCAGGCGCTGCGCGACGAGGCCTGCGACCTGGCCATCATGGCGGGCGAGGATTTTCGCGACCCGCGCATCGAGACCGAGGCGCTGCAGGCCGTGCCCATCGTGGCCGTGGCCGCGCAGGGCCACCCTCTGGCAAGGCGTGGGCGCAGCAGGCAGGCCCTGGCGGGCGCGGACCTGGCAGACCACCTGCAGATCGTGCTGGAGGACCCGAGCGCGCTGTCCGAAGGGCGCGACTTCGGCGTGCTGTCGCCCCAGACCCTGCGCGTGGGCACGCAGGACGCCAAGCGTGCCCTGATCCTCGCCGGCGTGGGCTGGGGCCGCCTGCCGCAGTGGGTCGTGGAGCGCGAACTGGCCGAAGGGCAACTGCTGCCCCTGCCCGCCACGGCCCTGGGCCCGCAGGGCGTGGCGCAGATGCAGACCTACCTGGCCTGGCGCACGGACCGGGCCCTGGGTGTGGCGGCGCTGGCGTTGCGCGCTGCCTTGCAGCGGCGGGCCGAGCCGGCGGGTGCGCGGGGGCGAGCCACTGCACGGGCTGGCACCGCCGCATGAGTGGAGTGCGGCCGCGCGCAAACGCCGCATGCTGCCGCAGTGCAAGCCCTGCGCCCTTGGGCGCATCCACCAGCAGGTATCCCCTTTTTTCGCGTGCATCCGCGCTGCGCTGGCGCGGCAGCACAAGGCGGCATCACCGGGCAGCAGCGCCCCCCGCCCAGGCCTGGCAGCCCATGAACTCTTCGCGGCTGGACCAAGCTTGCTGGACGATGTTGTTTCCCATGCGCTGCAGCACCTCTGCCGTGGCCTTTTTGTCCTTGGCGGCCACGCAGGCCAGGCGGGCGTAGGTGTTGATGTTGTAAGGATCAGGGTGGCGTTGCACCAGGTCGTCGAAACCGGCGCGGATGCGCGGCCAGTCGACCTGCCGGTGGGTGAAGGCGGCCTGGCCGTTTGGGGCCAACTGGTCCTGCACGCTCCAGTAGAGCAGCGCGTACAGGGATTGCCCTTCGTGCGGTTTGGTGTTCTCCACCGCCTGGCCGGCCAGGTCGGCCAGCGCCTTGTGGCTGCCGCCCTCCTGCGGAACGCGGGTGGTGGCGATTCTGGTGTAGATGTCGGGGTGCTGGGGGAAGGCGGCTATGGCGTCCTGGGCCAGCTGGCGCTGTTCCTTTGCGGGCATGCGGGTGTTATGCGCCTGGGTCAGCAGGACGGCCCACCAATTGGGGTCCTTGCGGCCCCGCTCCGACTGGGCGAGCAAGAGCTTCTGGCCTTGCCGGTTGAGCTCCAGGGACTTGCCCGCGTCGCTGTCCCGAAGGCTCCAGGCCTGGTAGGCGTAGACCTTCGACAGGGCGATGGTGGCCAGGATGGACTGGGGGCGCGCAGCAAGCCACCGGGTAGCCTGGTGCTGCTGTGCTTGCCAGTAAGGCTCGTCTGCAGGAGACTGGCCTGGCCCCGGGCCGAAGGCGATGGAGCGCACCAGCCGGTTGGCAAGGCGGTGCCCGCCGGCGGTGCGTGTGTCCTGTTGCAGCGCCTTGTCGTACCAGGCATCCAGCGCGGCGTAGTCGCCGGCTGCAAACAGCCTTGTGAACCGTTCCATGATCTGCTTGCGTTCGTCGATTTCGCCAGCGTGGGCGCCGTTGCCTGCCCCGCCCAGCAGCGACAGGGTCAGCACCACGGCCAGGGTTGCCAGGCGGGTGACGGATCGGTTCATGCGGTCCCTCTCTCTTTCATGGTAAGGAGTCTGGTCCGGCTGCGCAGCGCAACCGCGCGCGGTCCTTGAGCGCCGTGGCGCCCGGCGGCACCGGGCGGCCTGGCTGCGTCATCAGGCGGGTGTAGCTGTCGGCGCGGTAGGGGTGGGAAAGCGTTCGTCAGCTCTTCGTGAGCCTGCTGGCGATGTGCTGGCGTACTTGTCGCCCATGGATTACGTCCCTCCCGCTTTCCTGGAAGGAATTTACACGGATTGTCCTGCGCGTCCAAGCGCGTGATGGATCAGCGCAGCGCGAACCCCGCCCCCTTGAGCGCATCCACCAGCCGGTGCCTGCCTTTGAGCGAGTCGGCATTGGCCAGCCGCTGCAGCACCAGATCGCTCCAGTCCACCTCGGGCAGGCCTTCGCTGGCCTGGAAGTCGCGCAACTGGGCGTCGTAGTCGCCGATCTCGGCGGCCAGGCTGGCGGGTGCGGTGTAGCGTTCGTGGTGCAGCACGCTGGCTTGCGGCAGCCGGGGCTTGATGGCGGCGGGGCGGGCGGGATCGGGGTGGCCCACGACCAGGCCGAAGACGGGGAACACGCCAGCGGGTGTGCCCACCACCTGGGCGACCGCCTCGGGCTGGTTGCGCAGGGCGCCGATGTAGACGGTGCCCAGCCCCAGGGCTTCGGCCGCGACGACCGCGTTCTGCGCGGCCAGGGCGGCGTCGATCACGGCCATGAGGTAGGTGTCCAGGTAGGGCAGGCCGTCGGCGGGCTGGTCCTTGTACTGCGCAATGCGGGCGATGCGCGACAGGTCGGCCAGCCACACCAGGATCAGGGGCGCGGTGCGGATATGGCCCTGGTTGCCGGCCAGCTCGGCCAGGCGGTTGCGGCTGTCCTGGCTGTGCACGGCGACCACGCTCCAGGTCTGCAGGTTGGAGCTGCTGGGGGCCGACTGGGCAGCGGCCACCAGGGTCTGCACGGTGTCGGCTGGCAGCGCGTCGGGCAGGAAGTTGCGCACCGAGCGGTGCGACAGGATGTGCTCAACCACCGGGTGGCGGGGAACGGGCCAGGCGGCGGCCTGGGCGCCGTAGCGGGCCTGCAGGTAAGTAGGGGTGTAGGTCATGGGGCGCGGGCGTTTGTGTGGAAACTGGCCGCAAAGGTAGCACCACGCGGCCCGCCGCGAAGCATGAAAACCGCATATGGCTATGCGCTGTGCGGCCGGCGCCGGAGTCCGGGCATCCCCCCCACGCCAGGGCGCCCGGCCTGGCGATACGCGGTGCCGGGCAGGGCGCTTCGCATTGCCATGACAATAGCCCCCATGTCCGAAGACGAAGAAGCACTGCGAGCCCATTCCGAAGAACTGCTGGCCCAGGTGGCCGCGCTGCCGCCGCTGCCGGGGGTGTACCGCTATTTCGACGCGCAGGGCGCGCTGCTCTACGTGGGCAAGGCGCGGCACCTGAAGCGCCGGGTGTCGAGCTACTTCACCAAGAACCATGGCGGCACGCGCATCGGCCATATGGTGAGCAAGATCGTGCGCATGGAGACCACGGTGGTGCGCTCCGAGGCCGAGGCGCTGCTGCTTGAAAGCAACCTGATCAAGACGCAGAACCCCAAGTTCAACATCCTGTTCCGCGACGACAAGAGCTACCCCTACCTGAAGATCACCGGCGCGCCGGGCACGGCGGTGGGGCAGGGCTCGCCCTCGCAGGTGTTTCCGCGCATGGCCTACTACCGCGGCTCGGTGGACAAGAAGCACCGCTACTTCGGGCCTTACCCGAGCGCCTGGGCGGTGAAGGAGTCGATCCAGTTGCTGCAAAAGGTGTTTCGCCTGCGCACCTGCGAGGACACGGTGTTCGCCAACCGCACGCGGCCCTGCCTGCTGTTCCAGATCAAGCGCTGCTCGGGCCCGTGCGTGGACTTGGTCTCGCCCGAGGCCTATGCGGCCGATGTGCAGCACGCCGAGGCGCTGCTGCGCGGCGAGACGCAGGAAGTACTCAAGGCCATGGAGGTGCGCATGATGGCGCACTCGGACAAGCTCGAGTTCGAGCAGGCGGCCGATGTGCGCAACCAGATGCAGGCGCTGTCGCGCGTGCTGCACCAACAGTCCATCGAGACCGCGGACGACAAGGACGTGGACATCCTCGCCGTGCGCGTGCAGGGCGGCCGCGCCTGCGTGAACCTGGCCATGGTGCGCGGCGGGCGGCACCTGGGGGATCGGCCTTACTTTCCGGTGCATGTGGAGGACGCCGCGGCCATCCATGCAGAGGAAGAAGACGCCGGGGCCGGCGAGGGCGGCATTGCCCCTGCTGTACGCACGCGCCGCGTCGAGGCGCTGGTGCTCGAGGCCTTCATCGCCCAGCACTACATCGGCGTGCCCGTGCCGCCGGTGCTGGTGTGCAGCGAGCCGGTGGACAAGGCGCTGATGGAGGCCCTGTCGGAGCAGACCGGCGTGCGCGTGAATGCCCTCCACCAGCCGCGCGAGCAGCGCCGTGCCTGGCTGGACATGGCGCAGAAGAATGCCGACCTGCAACTGGCCCGGCTGCTGGCCGAGGAGGGCTCGCAGCAGGCGCGCACGCGCGCCCTGGCCGAGGCGCTGGACCTGCCGCCCGAAGACCTGGACCAACTGACCATCGAGTGCTTCGACATCTCGCACACCGCGGGCGAATCGACCCAGGCCTCGTGCGTGGTGTTCCACCACCACAAGATGCAGAGCAGCGAGTACCGCCGCTACAAGATAGAAGGCATCACCGGCGGCGACGACTATGCCGCCATGCGCCAGGTGCTCACGCGCCGCTACAGCAAGGTGGTGGAGGCCGCGCGCGAGGCCGGCGGCATCGACTTTGCTGCCGCACCGCCGCCCGACACCGAGAACGCCGAGGGGGCCGTCAAGCCCAAGGGCGTGGCGCGCTTGCCCGACCTGGTGCTCATCGACGGCGGCAAGGGCCAGGTGGGCGTGGCGCGCGAGGTGTTCACTGCGCTGGGGCTGGACCTGACCCGCATCGTCGGCGTGGAGAAGGGCGAGGGCCGCAAGGTCGGCCTCGAAGAGTTGGTGTTTGCCGATGGCCGCGAGAAGGTCTACCTGGGCAAGGACTCGGCCGCGCTGATGCTGGTGGCCCAGATCCGCGACGAGGCCCACCGCTTTGCCATCACCGGCATGCGCGCTGCGCGCGCCAAGGTGCGCGTGGGCGGTGGCCAACTGGAGGAGATCCCCGGCGTGGGCCCCAAGAAGCGCGCCCGCCTGCTGCAGCGCTTTGGCGGCGTGCGCGGTGTGGCCAGCGCCAGCGTGGAAGACCTGGCGACGGTGGACGGCATCTCGCGCGATCTGGCGGAAGAGATCTACCGGGCATTGAGATGAAGCACCCCCTGAGTCGCTTCGCGCCTTCACCCCTCTCTCGCATTGCTGCGCAATGCGGGAGGGGGACGCTCCCAGTGCGGCGGGGCGGCCCTTGCACGGGAGCACTGGCTTGGGCCGCGCCAGTTTCACGCGCCGTGGCCGGCATGCCGTGCGATGAAGCGCTGAGGTAGCTTGCGCCGAACCTGGCCAGTTGGCCCGAGAATGGCTATCGCCATGAAGCGCCATTGCGGCCCCGAAGGCTATCCTGCAGTGGTGCACAATCGGCGCATGTTCTGGACCATCCCCACCTTGATGACGTGGACGCGCATTGTCGCGATACCTTTGATCGTGGGGGTGTTCTATGCGCCGGTGGAGCCGGCCACGCGCAACCTGATCGCCACGGTGATGTTCGTAGTGTTCGCCGCCACCGACTGGCTCGACGGCTACCTGGCGCGCAAGCTCAACCAGACCTCGTCCTTCGGCGCCTTCCTGGACCCGGTGGCCGACAAGTTCCTGGTGTGCGCATCGCTGCTGGTGCTGGTGCACCTGCAGCGCGCCGACGTGTTCGTGGCGCTGATCATCATCGGGCGCGAGATCGCGATCTCGGCCCTGCGCGAATGGATGGCGCAGATCGGCGCCAGCAAGAGCGTGGCCGTGCACATGATCGGCAAGGTCAAGACCACGGTGCAGATGGTCGCCATCCCCTTCCTGCTGTACGACGGGCGCATCCTCGGGGTGATCGACACGGGCGTATGGGGCACCTGGCTGATCTGGGCCTCGGCCGTGCTCACGGTGTGGTCCATGGTCTACTACCTGCAAAAGGCGTTGCCCGAAATCCGTGCCCGTGTGAAGTGATTTTTTCGTCTATCCGAAATCGCAAACCGGCATGGCTCTGCAGGGGCGCATGCCCCGTTCTGGGGCGCGCGCCGAGGCCTTGCTGACAGGGGCCGCGGCTGTCAATCGGGAATCGCGCGCATACGGCGCGTTTGAGACAAAAGCGCGCCGCAAGCCCAGACAGGGTGTGAAATACGACTAGAATTCAATCCATCGCTGTGGCAATGCAGCGTGTTGTATTGACACCTTGAAAGTCGATGGCTTTAATCTGATGCAGCAGCCCCTGCTGTGTACGCCAGTCATTCCCCCGTCTGCAGACACCCAGCCCTCACCGGTTGTGCCTTCTGACGTGTGAAGACCAGATACCCAAGACACACTTCATTCATCAACGCTTTTCCCGAGAGGCTTCTTGTGAACAAAACCGAACTGATCGAGCACATCGCTAACAACGCCGACATCTCCAAGGCCGCTGCAGCGCGTGCCCTGGAATCCACGATCGAGGCCGTCAAGAAGACCCTGAAAAAGGGTGGTACCGTTTCGCTCGTCGGTTTTGGCACCTTTGCCGTGGGCAAGCGCGCTGCCCGCACCGGCCGTAATCCCCGTACGGGCGATACGATCAAGATCAAAGCTGCTAAAGTGCCGAAGTTTCGTCCAGGCAAGGCTCTGAAAGACGCCTTGAACTGAAGACACGTTTGTTGTTGAGGCGGGGTCCTTAGCTCAGTTGGTAGAGCGGCTCCTTTACACGGAGTAGGTCGGCGGTTCGAGACCGTCAGGACCCACCACCACCGAACACGAAGGCGAACGCAAGTTCGCCTTTTTGTTTTTTGTCATTGAAAGTTCGATCATGTTTGAATCCATCCGCAAGCACTCCAAGATCATGATGCTCTTGTTGTTCTTGCTGGTCATTCCCTCGTTTGTGCTGGTAGGCATCGACAGCAACTACTTCTCCGAGAAGAGTGCCGTGGTTGCCCGTGTGGATGGCAACAAGATCACGCAGACCGAATGGGACAATGCGCACCGCGTCGAGAGCGACCGCATCCGCGCGCAGCAGCCCACCATGGACCCGAAGATGCTCGATTCGGCCGGCGCCCGCTACGCCACGCTCGAGCGCATGGTGCGCGAACGCGTGCTGGCGGCCGCTGCGCAGAAGATGCACATGATCACCAGCGATGCCCGCCTGGCGCGCAGCCTGGCCGAGATTCCGCAGATCGCCGCGCTCAAGCGCCCCGACGGCACCATGGACACCGAAGGCTACCGCGCCCTGGTGGCCCAGCAGGGCCTCACGCCCGCCGGCTTCGAGGCGCGCGTGCGCAACGACCTGTCGGTCAACCAGATCCTGGGTGGCGTGGTCGGCTCGGCCTTTGTGACCGATGCGCAGATCGCCCAGTCGCTCGACGCGCTCTACCAGCGCCGCGAGATCCAGGTGGCCCGCTTCAACACCGCCGACTTCGCTGCCAAGGTGTCGCCCACCGACGCCGACCTGGAGGCCTACTACAAGGCCCACCCTGCCCAGTTCAAGCAGCTCGAATCGGCCAACGTCGAGTACCTGGTGCTGAGCCTGGACACCGTGCGCGACAGCATCACGCTCAATGAAGACGACCTGCGCACCTACTACAAGGAAAACGCAGCGACCCTGGGCTCCAAGGAAGAGCGCCGCGCCAGCCACATCCTGATCAAGGCCGGCAAGGACATGCCTGCCGCCGACCGCGAGAAGGCCAAGGCACGCGCCACCGAACTGCTGGCCCAAGTGCGCAAGGCGCCCGCCACGTTTGCCGACGTGGCCAAGAAGAACTCGCAGGATGGCTCGGCCGCGCAAGGCGGTGACCTGGGCTTCTTCGGCAGGAAAGACATGGTCCAGCCTTTCGAGGATGCGACGTTCGGCCTCAAGAAGGGCGAGATCAGCGACCTGGTGGAAACCGACTTCGGCTACCACATCATCCAGGCCACCGACATCAAGCCCTCGCGCGTGCCGCCGTTCGAAGAACTGCGCCCCGCCATCGAGAAGGACCTCAAGGCCCAGCAGGCCCAGCGCAAGTACGCCGAAGTCGCCGAATCGTTCGCCAACGGCGTGTACGAGCAGGCCGACAGCCTGGCCCCCGTGGCCGAGAAGCTCAAGCTCAAGGTGCAGACCGCCAATGGCGTGACGCGCACGCCCGTGCCCGGCGCCACCGGCCCGTTTGCCAACGCCAAGTTCCTCGAAGCCCTGTTCTCCAGCGACTCGGTGCAGAACAAGCGCAACACCGAAGCCGTGGAAGTGGGCCCCAGCCAGATGGCATCGGGCCGCATCGCCTCGTACACCCCGGCCGAGACCCTGCCGCTGGACAAGGTGCGCGACAAGGTGCGCACGCTGTACGTGGCCGAGAAGGCCGCCGAGCTGGCCCGCAAGGAAGGCGAGGCCAGGCTGGCCGAGTACACCGCCAAGCCCGACACTGCCAGCGGCCTGACCGCCCCCGCCGTGATCGCCCGCGACACGCCCATGAACTTCCCGCGCCCCCTGATCGACGCCGCCCTGCGTGCCAACGCCGACAAGCTGCCCGCATGGACCAGCGTGGACCTGGGCGCCGGCCAGGGCTTTGCCGTGGTCAAGGTCAACCGCATCGTGCCGCGCGACAAGCCCGAGGCGCAGCGCGCCCAGCAGGAGCGCATGCAGCTCATGCAGTGGTGGAGCACGGCCGAGGGCGTGGCCTACTACGAGATGCTCAAGGAGCGCTTCAAGGTCGAGATGAAGGTGGCCCGTCCCTCGGAGTTCAGCGTCACCCAGACAGAAAATTGAAGAATTTGGCGCCGGGGGTAAAAACCCGGGTTATAATTTGAATCTCAAACGGTGGCTGTAGCTCAGTTGGTAGAGTCCAGGATTGTGATTCCTGTTGTCGTGGGTTCGAGCCCCATCAGCCACCCCAGATAAAACAAACCCGCCAGTGCTGCGAAGCGCTGGCGGGTTTTGTCTTTGGGCGCCGCCCGCAAGCAAGCTGCGCATGCCCAGGGCCGCCGCCGCGCCTGCCGCTTTACGGTCAGGCGCTGGGCGCCAAGCGCTGCTGTCAGCCCAGCCTGGGCGGTGCCACCCGGGTCCTCTCCGCATCGAGCCGGCCCAGGCGCAGTTGCAGCGCCTCGTGGTCGGCGGGTGTGAGGTCCATGAAGCTGCAGCCGAAATGCAGCTGCTCGCCCGCCAGGAACGAGCGGAAGGCACGGCGCGAGCGCACTTCGAGGTCGACCACCAGGGGGCTGGCGCCGTGGCCCAGCTCCACACGCACGCGCCGCAGCTGCTGGCTGGGCATGAGCAGGCGGCCTTCGTGCGCCGAGGAGCGCAGGCCGAGGCCGCCGATGGACACGTCGTCCACGCCCATGGAGAAGCTCTCGCCGTACAGCATGAACTCGGCGCGAAAGGGCTGGCCGAGCGGGGTCTCCAGGCGCGGAAAGCGGCGCCGCTGCAGGTGCACGATCTGGTCCGGCAGCGCGGCCACCAGCTGCAGCGGGGCACCGGGTGCGGCGTCGGCCCAGCGGCCGCTGGCACGGAACTGCAGCGCAATGCCCAGGGGCATGGAGACCAGCAGCACGGAGCCCGGCTCCGGCTGGGGAGCGCGCGCACCCTTGACCTCGATCACGAGTTCGCCGGCCTGCGGCCGCACCTCGGTGATGCGGCCGGACAGGAAGGCCTCGCCCGCAGAGGGGTACAAGCACACCAGGTCCCCGTCATCGGCCAGGGCCTGCAGTGCCATGGCGATGTAGTGCGGGTCGGTGACGCGAAAGGGCCGGGTGTCCACATCGGCGCCAATCGGTGCGATCACCGGCAGGGCCGATTCGGCGCGGGGCAGGGGGGCGGGATTTTTCTTGAGGAATGGAAGCATGTCTGCCATGTTCATGTGGGGCCATGACACGGGCTGGTCGTCGGGCAGGCGGGCTGCGGGCGCCGCCTGCGCCGCGCAAGCCGGCGTGCGAGGATGATAGCCGCATCCACCCGCCGCCCGCGCCAGCCACCTTTTCGGGTCATGGCGCCGCCGCGGGCCCGATGCTAGAGTGCTTCTCAACAGAGGGGCGAGCCCCTCATGGGGGTGATAGGCGTGAACACGAGGATGGTCGTCTGCACGGTGGTGGCGCTGGGCTTCGCGGTGGTGGCCGGGGGCAGTGCGCTCTACCGCTACGCGGTGGTCCTGCCCGCCGAGCAGGCGCACCTGGACACCCTGGACGCCCAGCAGCGCGCCGAGGTCCACGCCCGCGAGGTGGACCGCACCGTCAGCTATGCGCGCTGCCTCGAGGCCGTGGGCTCGGGTGCCCGGGCCCGCAAGGCGGACCACTGCCAGAAACTCGGGCAGGCCACGGGCTGCGAGCTGCCCCAGGATGCGGAAACGGCCCTGGGCCGGCAGCGCGAGCGCGGCGAGGTGCAGTGCTTCAACGAGGCGAAGATCGGGTTGTAGCGAAAACAGGCGGCCGGCTCAGGCCCCCTGCAGCCGCTGTCCCCACTGCTGCGTCCACGGCGCGGCCATGGACAGCACCATCATCACCCAGGCCACGGCGGCAAAGCGCCCGGGCCAGGCGGCGGGCGAGCGCCGCTGGCGCAGGGCTGCATGCAGCGCGCAGGCGGACAGCGCGAACGCCATGGGGATGGCCCAGGCCGAGACCCAGGCCAGCACGGGCTGGCGGTCGTCGAAGATGGCCGGGTGGGCCAGGGCGAAGACCATGAGGCAGGCGATCTGGACGGCGGGCTGGCGCAGGTAGCTGGTAACCACCGTGGGGGCGTGGGGGCTGGCGATGGCCTGGGTGGCGGCTGCGGGCTTGCTGTGCATGGATGGGGGGGCTCCTCGGCGCAATGTAGCAGCGGCGCAGGCGCAAACGCCCGTTCGGGCGGCGTTTGTGGCGAACGGACACGTCGGTTACATCTTGCCCCCGGGTCAGGCCGTGGACGATTTGGCATCTGTCCTGGACGCTTGGCGCACCCCGGCGGCGGCGGGCTGGCGACACTGGGGTTCCCTGAACCCACCCCCTGTTTGCACCATGCAGATCTCCGTTTACGACACCTATGTGCAGCGCCCCGACGGGCTGCGCATGCATTTCGACATCCTCGTTCCTGCCACCGTCGGCGACCATGAACAGGTGCTGCAGTACGGGCGGCGCTACCTGGCGGCAAAAGGCTTGGCGGCCAGCGACCTGAAGGCCGAGAAGTGCAGCTTTTGCCACATGCAATCGGCCAGCCCGGCGGTCGAGCAGGAGATCGAATCCATCGGCTTTGCGATCCTGGAGCTGGAGCACTGCGGCTGATCGATCGCCTGCTGCCGCCCCTTGCGATACCCGTGGAGGCGTTGGGGCGAAACTCCGTGGACGGCTTTATATACCAATGGTAAGTTACCATGGGTATATAGCAATCCAATGGAGTTTCACCATGCACGCACTCATCGTCGTCGCGCACCCCCATCCCGCTTCCCTGACCCATGCCGTGGCCGCCCAGGTGGCGCAGGGCGTTGCCAGCGCGGGCCAGCCCGGCCCGCAGCACACCACGGAGATCGCCGACCTGGCGGCCGAGGGGTTCGACCCGCGCTTCACCGCTGCCGACCTGGCGCTGCACTTGAAGCAGGCCCCGGCGCCCGCCGACGTGGCGGCCGAGCAGCTGCGGCTGGACAGAGCCGATGCGCTGGTGCTGGTGTACCCCGTGTACTGGTGGTCCTTTCCGGCACTGCTCAAGGGCTGGAGCGACCGGGTCCTGACCCAGGGCTATGCCTATGAGGAAGGGGAGGACGGCCAGCTCACCAAGAAGCTCGGCCATCTGCAGGTGCACCTGTTGGGCATCGGCGGGGCCGGTGACGGCACCTACGAGCGGCACGGCTATGCGGGCGCGATGGCCACCCAGATCGACCACGGCATCTTCGGCTACTGTGGCGCACGCGTGGCCAGCTCCAGGCTGCTGCTACAGTCGCACGACAAGGAGTTCGCGGCCTCGCACCTCACGGCAGCGCAGGCGCTGGGCCGCGTCCTGTTCGCCCCATCTCCGTAAGTTCCCTGGAGCCCATGCCCCGCACGCCGCCTGCCGCACCACCGCCCGAGCCCGCACCCCGCCGCCGCATGGCGCGGCACGAGCGCGCGCGCCAGCTGCTCGATGTGGCCTGGGCGCTGCTGCGTGCCGAGGGCGCCGACGCGCTCAGCCTGGGCCGCCTGGCCGAGGAGGCCGGCGTGACCAAGCCCGTGGTATACGACCACTTCGGCACGCGCGAGGGCTTGCTGGCCGCGCTGTACCAGGACTTCGATGTGCGCCAGACGGCGGTGATGGACGCCGCCATCGCCGCCGCGCGGCCCACCCTCAAGGACAAGGCCGGCGCGATTGCCGCGGCCTATGTGCGCTGCGTGCTGACCCAGGGGCGCGAGATCCCCCAGGTGCTGGCGGCGCTGCAGGGCTCGCCCGAGATGGCGGCCGTCAAGCGCCAGTACCAGGAGGCCTTCATCGCCAGGTGCCTGGACATCCTGTCGCCGTTCGCAGGGGCCGGGGGGCTGGCGCGCGCCGGCATGTGGGCCGTGCTGGGCGCGGCCGATGCGCTGTCGGATGCCGCCGTGGGCGGTGACATCGGTGCCGAGGCGGCGCAGGCCGAGCTGTTCGAGACCATCGTGGCGATGGTCCGGCGCAGCCGGTGACCGATGGCGCTGGACGGCACGAGGGCGCGGCGGATCGGCTCGGTGGGGGTTCTCACGATTGCTTCACGGTCGCCGTGGCGTAATCTGCGATGGCTGCAGCCATCGACCGGGTGCAAGGGGGCAGACAACAACGCAGGGTCCGCGCGCTGGATGGGAGCATCCCGCCAGGAGACCATCGGCAGGCATGCGGGGATGCGCACCCGGGTGATTCGGCAAGGGCACATATGGGCAATGAACGGGTGCTGCTGGTGGAGGACAGCCGTGATCTGGCGGCGCTGGTGTACGAGGCGCTGGAGGATGCCGGCTTCGAGCCCGACCATGCGGCCGACGGCGAGGAAGCCCTCAGGCTGGCGCGCAGCGCATCGCCGCCCTACGACGCGGTGGTGCTGGACGTGGGCCTGCCGCGCATCAACGGCTTTGACGTGTGCGCGCGGCTGCGTGGCGAGGGCTTTCGCGCACCCATCCTCATGATGACCGCGCAGGGCTGCGCCGAGGACGTGGTGCGCGGGCTCGAAGGCGGATCGGACGACTACATCGTCAAGCCCTTCGAGATGCGGGTGCTGATCGCCCGCGTGCGCGCCGGCATCCGCCGCTACCTGTGCATGCCCGACCATGCGGGCGTGGTGCGCTCGCCCGCGCTCACGCTCGACCTCAACCGCCACCAGGTCTCGGTGGCCCGCAGCGGCGGCCAGTTCACCATCACCCCGCTGCAGACCCGGCTGCTGGAGATGCTGCTGCGCCACGCGCCCCGCGTCGTCACGCGCCATGAGCTGGAGAAGGCCCTGTGGAGCGACGACGAGCGCCCCTCGGCCGACGCGCTGCGGGCGCATATCTACCAGCTGCGCCAGCTCATGGACAAGGCCGGCGCTGGCGGCATGATCCAGACCCAGGGCAAGCGCGGCTACTGCATCGAGGCGCCGGCATGCGACTGAAGGCGCGCACGCTCTTCACCCGCATGTGGCACACGCTGGTCGGGCTGATGCTGGCCAGCTTCGTGGTCAACGCCGTGCTCGTCACCGCCACGCTGCAGCTGGGCAGCGAGGCCCAGACCGAGCGCCGCCTGGCGCGCATCGGCGAGTACTGGGCGGCCCAGGGGCCGGCCACCGAGCCCGTGCAGATCGACCCCGTGACCTTCTTCTACCCGCGCTACGAGCTGCTGCCGCAGGAGATCCGGGCCATGCTGGCACCGGGTGAGCGCGGCATCTTCGAGCTCGGGCCGCGCGCGCGCGACTACTTCGTGCTGGCCCACCAGGAGGCCGCGGGCGAGCCCTTCTACGTGGTGGAGAACCACTCCGAGGTCAAGCCGCAGGAGACGCTGGAGTGGCAGGTGTTCTCGTGGTACGCCATGGGCATCATCCCCTTCACCGGCCTGCTGCTGTGGCTGTGCGCGCGCGTGGCACGGCGCATTGCGGCGCCCATCGCGCAGATCGGCATGCAGGTCGATGCCCGGCCGCCGCAGAGCCTGGAGCCTCTGCCGCTGCCCGAGGGCGCGCCGCACGAGTTGGCGGTGCTGGTGGGCCAGCTCAACAGTGCCTTCCAGCGCACGGCCGACGTGCTGGAGCGCGAGCGCAATTTTGCGCGCTTTGCGAGCCACGAGTTGCGCACGCCCGCGGCGGTGATGCAGGCCGTGCTCGAGCGCCTGGCCGACGGGGCGAGCGAACGCCAGCAGACCGCCCTGCAGCGCGGCGAGCGGGCACTGCGCGACATGAATGCCCTGATCGAGACCTTCCTGAAACTCTCGCTGGAAGCGGGGGGTGCGGGTGCCACGGCTGCTGCGCCCGTGGTGGTGGACCAGGCCTGGGTCACGGAGCTGTTCACGCACTTCTACGGGCCCGAGAAGGCCGGGCGGATCGCCGTGAACGAGCTCGCCCCGCTGCACCTGGCGGCGCCCGAGACCGTGCTGCACGTGCTCGTCGGCAACCTGCTCAAGAACGCCGTGGCGCACGGCGGCGAGCCGCCCATCGCCGTCACGCTGAGCGCGACCGCCATCACCGTGGAGAACACGCTGGCGCCCGAGCCGCAGGAGGGCTTCGGCCTGGGCTGCCTGATCGCGCAGCGCATCTGCGATCGCTTCGGCTGGGCCTTCGTGCTGCAGATCGGGCCGCAGTCCGCGCTGGCCCGCGTCACCGTGCCGGCGCTGCCGGTGCCCGCATCCCTGCGCTGAGCGCGCACCGGCGCCGGGCCCGCGCAAGGCCTGCAGGCAGCCCGCGTGCAGGGCTCACGGTTGCTTCACGCACACGCTGCTGAAATCCACCCCTGTTTCAACACGAGGTGGATGCAATGCGCGTACGCAAGATCATTGGCGCGGCCCTGGGCGGGCTGCTGGTACTGACCTTCCTGGCATGGTTTTATGCCATCAGCCAGAAGGAGCCGCCCGCGACTTCGCGCTACCTGGAGATGAACGAGCGCATCGAAGGCGCGCGCCTGGGCGCCGTGGCCGTGGCGCCAGCCAGCGAGGCGCTGACTTTTGCGCGCTACCGCACGCCGCAGGGCCTGCGCCTGGTGCGGGTGGAGCGTTACGAGAACGGCCAGGTCACCGGGGTGGACATCAGCGCCCTGCAAAAGCCCGGCAGCGTGCCCGACCCCATCACCCTGTGGGCGCAGTCGAGCTACGAGGCCATCGCCAGCCAGGCGGGGCCCGCCGCGTCGCTGGACGCTGCGCAGCTGGTGCTGCCCTTTGACGGCACCGAGGCCCAGATCGCCATGGGTGGAACCTACCGCGAGCATGCCAAGGAGACCACGCTGGAGAAGCCCTTCGTCTTCCCCAAGCTGCGGCCGGCCCAGCCCTGGAATGCGCCCGTGCCGGTGGCGGGGGCGCTGCTGGACTACGAGATCGAGCTGGGCTTCGTCGCGCTGCGCCCGGTGGCGCAGGGGGCCAGCAAGGAGAGCTATGGGCTGGTGCTGGCATCGGACTACACCGACCGCGCGGTGATGCTGCGCGAGATCGACCTGTCGGACACGCACTCGGGCGAAGGCTTCTCGCGCGCCAAGTCGCTGGCGCCCATGCCCGTGGGGGCGCTGTTCGTGGTGCCGCGCGACCTGCGCAGCTTCTACAAGAAGCTGGACATGCGCCTGTACGTCAACGGCCGGCTGCGGCAGATCGCCTTGCCCAAGGACCTCACCTGGGACATCGACCAGATGGTGCAGGAGTCGTTCTCGCGCCGCAACCGGCTGTACCGCTACGGCGAGGGCCAGGCCCGGCTGCCCATCGGCGAGCAGGGCATCCCGGCGCGCACCCTGGTGCTGTCGGGCACCACGGACGGCGTGGCCTTTCGCCCGCCCTCGGGCCGCCAGCTGTTCATCGGCGTGGTGGAGTGGCTGGCCAGCCTGCGCTGGGCCAACCCGCGCCTGGTGGTCGAGCGCTCGCTGACCGAGGCGCGCAACGACAAGACCCACCTGCAGCCCGGCGACACCGTGCTGATGCGGGCCGACTACCTGGGCTTTCTGGCCAACCCCATCGTGCCCTGAGCCCCCGGGCGCACTCCGGGGCCCGCTGCCCCGGTCCATCCAAGAACAACGCAGGAGACAAGACCATGAACTTTCGCCGCTGGATCACCCGCGCCGCCGCCGCCACCCTGGCCGGGCTGCTGATGTGTGCCACCGCCCACGCCGAGACGGTGCGCATTGCGATGATCGAAACCTTCTCGGGGGCCTTTGCACCCCTGGGGCAGAACCAGCTGAGCACCCTGCGCATGGCCACCGAGATGGCCAACGCCCAGCGCTGGGCGGGCAGGCACAGCTTCGAGGTGACGCCCTTCGACGGCAAGGGCAGCCCCCAGGAGTCGCTGGTGCAGCTCAAGCTGGCCATCGACCAGGGCTTTCGCATCATCGCGCAGGGAAATGGCTCGGGCGTGGCAGCGGCGCTGATCGAAGCGGTCAACAAGCACAACGAGCGCAACCCGGGCAAGGAGGTGGTGTTCCTGAACTACCAGGCCATCGACCCGGACCTGACCAACAGCCGCTGCAGCTTCTGGCACTTTCGCTTCGATGCCAACTCGGACATGAAGATGGAGGCGCTGACCTCCTACATGGCCAGGGACGCTGGCATCCGCAAGGTCTACCTGATCAACCAGAACTACTCGCACGGCCACCAGGTCACCAAGGCCGCCAAGGAGTTGCTCAAGCGCAAGCGGCCCGATGTGCAGATCGTCGGTGACGACCTGCACCCCATTGCCACGGTGAAGGATTTCTCGCCCTACGTGGCCAAGATCCGCGCCTCGGGGGCGGACACCATCATCACCGGCAACTGGGGCACCGACCTGGCGCTGTTGATCAAGGCGGCGCTGGAGTCGGACCTGAAGGCGCAGCTCTACACCTACTACGCGGCCTCCTCGGGTGTGCCCACGGCCATGGGCTCGGCGGCCGCGGGCAGCACCCGGCAGATCTCCTACTGGACACCGAACAACGAGACCTTTGCCGGCAAGGACCTAGCCGAGGCCTTTCGCCGCCAGCACGGCGACGACCTGGTCGCCATCGGCATCCACACCATGGTGCAGATGCTGGCCCGGGCGATCAGCAGCGCAGACAGCCTGGAGCCACTGCGCATCGCCTACGCGCTGGAGGGCATGAAGTTCAAGGCCGTCAATGGCGAGGTGGAGATGCGCGCGGGCGACCACCAGCTGCTGCAGCCGCTGTACATCTCCACCTGGTCCAGGGTGGACGGCAAGAAGGTGCAGGTGGAGCAGGAGAAGACCGGCCACGGCTGGCGCCTGGATGCCCGGCTCGACGCCTACGTCGCCTCGCAGCCGCACTCCTGCCAGATGCGCCGCCCGGCCCGTGCCGGCTGACGCGGCCGGCCCAACCCCGCACCCGCCCGGAGGTCCCTTGGAGTTCGCACTCGTCACCCTGCTCAACGGCCTGAGCTACGGCCTGATCCTGTTCATGCTGTCCGCCGGCTTCACGCTCATCTTCAGCATGATGGGCGTGCTCAACTTCGCCCACGCCAGCTTCTACATGCTGGGGGCCTACTTCGCCTACGAGATCAGCCGGCGCGCCGGGTTCTGGGCCGCCCTCGGCCTGGCGCCGCTGCTGGCCGGCGCACTCGGGGCGCTGGTCGAGCGCTTCGGCCTGCGCGCGGTGCACCGCTTTGGCCATGTGGCCGAGCTGCTGCTGACCTTCGGCCTGTCCTTCGTGGTGGTCGAGGCGGTGCAACTGGTCTGGGGGCGCGCGGCCGTGCCCTATGCCATACCCGATGCGTTGCAGGGCGCGCTGTTCAAGGTCTACAACACCAGCTTCCCGGCCTACCGGGCCTTCATGATGCTGGTGGCCGTGCTGATGATGCTGGCGCTGGTGCTGGGGCTGCGCAGGACGCGCTTCGGTCTGGTCATCCAGGCGGCGCTGTCCCAGCCGCAGATGCTGCAGGCGCTGGGCCACGACGTGCCACGCGTGTTCATGGCGGCCTTTGCCGGCGGCTGTGCGCTCGCCGGCCTGGCCGGTGCCATCGCCGGCAATGCCTTCATCACCGAGCCCCACATGGCGGCCACGGTGGGCAGCATCATCTTCGTGATCGTCGTCGTGGGCGGGCTGGGCTCGCTGGCGGGCGCGCTGCTGGCGTCGCTGCTCATCGGGGTGGTGCAGACCTTTGCCGTGTCCATCGACCATTCGCCGGCCACGCTGCTGGCCGCGGTGGGCTACACGGTGCAGGCCTCCACCCCGGCCCATGCCGTGCTGCGCACCACCGTGTCCGACCTGGCCCCCGTGCTGCCCTACCTGCTGCTGGTGTTGGTGCTCGTCGTGCGGCCCCGGGGGCTGCTGGGCACCCGCGAACTGTGACCCGGGAGATTCCACATGGCCTTGTTTTCGACCCCCATCACCCCCACCGCACCGCCGGTCTCCCCTGTGGCCGCTGGCGCCCTGCGTGCACCCCCCAGGCTGCCATGGCGCCTGCCGCTGCCCTGGCTGCTGTTTGCCGCCGCCCTGGTCTGCGCGCCGCTGCTGCTGCGCGGCCCGGTGGCCTTGTCGCTGCTCACGCAGATGGCCACCGTGGCGCTGTTCGGCCTGTCGTACAACATGCTGCTGGGGCAGGGGGGCATGCTCTCCTTCGGCCATGCGGTGTATGCGGGCCTGGGCGCGTATGTCGCCGCGCATGCGATGAACCTGGGCGCGGCTGGCACCATCCCGCTGCCGGTGGTGGCCGTGCCACTGGTCGGCGGCGTGGCGGGCATGGTGTTCGGCCTGCTGTTCGGCTACCTGTCGACCAAGAAGGCGGGCACCACCTTCTCGATGATCACGCTGGGCATCGTGGAGCTGGTGTTCGCCTGCGCGCTGATGTTCCCGGGCTTTTTCGGGGGCGAAGGCGGCGTTTCCACCAACCGCGTGTACGGCGCGGCGCCGCTGGGGCTCAATTTCGCGCCACAGCTGCAGGTGTATGGCCTGGCGGGGGCCTGGCTGTTCGTGTGCGCGGCCGCGATGTACGGCTTCACCCAGTCGCCGCTGGGCAAGATCATCAATGCGGTGCGCGACAACCCCGAGCGCGTGGCCTTCATCGGCTACGACCCGCGCTGGGCGCGCTACCTCACGCTGGTGGTCTCCAGCCTGTTCGCAGGCGTTTCGGGGGCGCTGTCGGCCATCAACTTCGAGATCGTCACGGCCGAGAACGTGGGCGCCGCACGCTCGGGGGCGATCCTGCTGTTCACCTTCATCGGCGGGGTGGGCTATTTCTTCGGTCCGGTGCTGGGCGCCGTCATCGGCGTGGCCGCCACGGTGCTGCTGTCCGAGGTCACGCAGGCCTGGCAGCTCTACCTGGGGGTGTTCTTCATCCTCACGGTGATGTTCGTGCCGGGGGGCGCGGCCGAGCTGCTGGCCGGCATGGGCCGGCATCTGGCGGGGGGCAGCTGGCGGCGCACCGGGCCGGCCTTTGCCTTGTTGCTGGCGGCACTGGCCTGGCTGGCCACGGCCTTCGTGGCGCTGGTGGAGACGGTGTACCAGGCCTCGCTGGGCCCGATGGGCGCGCTGCCCAGGGGCCTGGCGGCGCTGCAGGGGCCGGCCGGCTGGATCGCCATCGGCACCGCGCTGGCCCTGGGCCTGCTCGCGGTGGCGCGTGCCCATGCGGCGCTGCGCGAAACCCTGGCGTGCGAGGCGGCCGGCGCGGCGCGCGCAAGCGGGGAGGGCGCATGAGCACGAACCACAGCAACAGCCAATGCGTGCTGGAGCTCAGGGACCTGCGCAAGGCCTTCGGCAAGACCGAGATCATCCGCGGCGCGTCGCTGGCGGTGAACGAAGGGGAGCGCTTTGCCATCATCGGCCCCAACGGTGCGGGCAAGTCGACCCTGTTCAACCTGGTGAGCGGCCGGCTCGCCGCCTCGTCGGGCCAAGTCCTGCTGCATGGCCGGCCCATCCAGCAGCTGCCGCCCTTCGAGATCCACCGCCGCGGGCTGGCCCGCAGCTTCCAGGTGTCGAACCTGTTCCACCGCATGACGGTGTACGAGAACCTGCGCTGCGCGGTGCTGTGGTCCAGCGGCCAGGGCTATGCGTTCTGGCGCAGCATCCACCGCTTGCGCGAGGTGCACGAGCGCGTCGAGGCGATGCTGGAGCTGACACGCATGGCGCCGCAGCGCCACACCCTGGCAGGCGAGCTGACCTATGCCGGGCAGCGCGCGCTGGAGATCGGGCTCACCGTGGCCGGGGGCGCCCAGGTGATCCTGCTGGACGAGCCCACGGCCGGCATGAGCCGCTGGGAGTCCGAAGCCGCGGTGGAGCTGATCCGCGAGGTCACGCGTGGGCGCACCCTGCTGATGGTGGAGCACGACATGGCCGTGGTCTACGGCCTGGCCGACCGCATTGCCGTGCTGGTGTATGGCGAGGTGATCGCCTGTGGCAGCCCGGCTGAGATCCGCGACAACCCCCGCGTGCAGGAGGCCTACCTGGGCACGCCTGCCACCGCTGCCGCGGGCGCCGCGGCAACCACCATCGCGACGGAGGCCTGAATGCCGCTGCTTGAGATCGAATCGCTGCACGCCTACTACGGCAAGAGCCATGTGCTGCACGGCGTGGACCTGTGCGTGGCGCCGGGCGAGATCGTCGGCCTGCTCGGGCGCAATGGGGTGGGGCGCTCCACCCTGGTCAAGGCCGTCATGGGCCAGGTGCGGGCCACGGGGTCGGTGCGCTTTCGCGGAGCCGAGGTGCGGGGCCTGGCACCGCACCGCATCGCGCACCTGGGCATCGGCTACGTGCCCGAGACGCGCGACGTCTCTGCCAGCCTCAGCGTGCAGGAGAACCTGCTGCTGGGCTGCAAGCGCGGCCGGCCATCGGAGCGCTGGTCGCTGGAGGACATGTACGGCATGTTCCCCCGCCTGCACGAGCGCCGGGCCACGCCGGCCGGCGTGCTCTCCGGCGGCGAGCAGCAGATGCTGACCCTGTGCCGCACGCTGATGGGCGACCCGGCGCTGATCATGATCGACGAGCCCACCGAGGGGCTGGCGCCCCAGGTGGTCGAGCAGGTGGCCGGCTACCTGCGGCGCCTGCAGGAGCGCGGCCTGGCCGTGCTGCTGGTGGAGCAGAAGCTGGCCATTGCGCTGCGCATCGCCACGCGCGTCTGCGTGATGGGGCACGGCGCCATCGTCTACCAGGGCACGCCCGCCGAACTGCAGGCCAACGCCCTGGTGCGCAGGGAATGGCTGGAGGTCTAGGGCATGCACGGCATCCACGATTTACACGACGGAGACACCATGGCAGAACAATGGAGCAGCGGTAGTGCAGCGGACTCGGTGGACCAGGCCCTGGCACCTGCGGGCCTGGCGCATGCCGGCGCGACCGCGTTTTCGGCACTGCGGGCGGACGGGGCCTGCGCCCGGCTGACCTATGCGCAGGTGCAGGCGCTGTCGGACGCGTTTGCCTCCTGGCTGCTGGGCAACCCGCTGCTGCGCGCGGGGGATGTGGTGGCGATCCAGCTGCCCAACCTGCTGCACTACCCGGTAGCCGTGCTCGGGGCCTGGAAGGCCGCGATGGTGGTGAGCAATGTCAACCCGCTGTACACCGCGCGCGAGCTGCAGGCCCAGCTGGAGAACTGCCGGGCGAAGGTGCTGGTGGCCGGCGAGCCGGCCCTGGCCGGTGCTACTGCCGTGGCCCAGGCGCTGGGCGTGCAGCTGCTGGTGGCGGGTGCGCACGACTTCTTCGTGGCCGCGCCCGCGGCGGCGTCGGCGGCGCCGACACCCGGCTCCTTCGTGGCTGCGCTGGAGCAGGGGCGCGCGGCCGGCCTGCGCACCGGGCGGCGCAGCCGCGTGGCGCTGTACCAGTACACCGGCGGCACCACCGGGCGCAGCAAGGGGGCGGCGCTCACCCATGCCAACCTGCTGGCCGTGCTGCGCATGACCGGGGATTTCATGGAGTCGCAGGGCATCGGGCTGCGCCCGTCGGACACGGTGCTCACGGTGCTGCCGATGTACCACATCTTCGCCTTCGTGATGAACTTCCTGAGCTTCTACCGCGCGGGTGCGCACGCCGTGCTGGTGGCCAGCCCGCGGCCGCTGGCGAACCTGCGGCCGGCGTTCGAGGGCTTTCCCATCACCTGGATGTCGGGCGTCGACACGCTGTACGCCGGCCTGCTGGCCGAGCCCTGGTTCCGCGCGCACCGTCACACGCTGCGCTACGCCATGTCGGGCGGCATGGCCCTGCGGCCGGCCACGGGCGAGGCCTGGCGCGCCAGCGTCTGCCCGGTGCTGGAGGGCTATGGCCTCACCGAGACCAGTTGCATCGTGGCGATGAACCCGCCGGCCGAGCCCTACCGCGCGGGATCGGTGGGGCTGGCGCTGCCGGGCAGCGAGGTCATGGCCGTGGATGCCGATGGCCGCGCGCTGCCGGCCGGCCAGCCCGGCGAGCTGCTGGTGAGGGGCCCGCACGTGATGCAGGGCTACCTCGATGCGCCCGCCGAGACCCAGGGCGCGCTGGACCCCGGTGGCTGGCTGCGCACCGGCGACATCGCGGTGATCGGGGAGGACGGGTACATCCACATCGTCGACCGCAAGAAGGACATGGTGCTGGTCTCGGGGTTCAACGTCTACCCCAACGAGGTGGAGGACGCCATGGCCGAGCACCCCGCGGTGGCCGAGGTCGCGGTGATCGGCGTGCCGGACGAGGCCACGGGCGAAGCCTTGCAGGCCTTTGTCGTCGCGCGCAACCCGGCGCCCGGCGCCGACGAGCTCATCGCCCACTGCCGTGCACGGCTCACGGCCTACAAGGTGCCCAAGCGCATCCGCTTCGTGCCGGCGCTGCCCAAGTCGCCCGTGGGCAAGGTGCTGCGCGCACGGCTGCGGGCGGCGCCATGGCAGACCGATCCGCAGACCGATCCACCAGCCCTGCTGCTGAAGCACCCCACTGCAGAACCTGAATGACGCAAGAGGATTTTTCCATGCACGACAACACCACTTTCCAGCCCCACCTGCTGCGCGGCAAGACCGCGCTGATCACCGGGGGCGGCAGCGGCATCAACCGGCAGATTGCCGCGACCTATGCCGCCGCTGGCGCGGCCGTGGCCATCGTGGGCCGGGATGGCGACAAGGCCGCCCGGGCCGCGCGCGAGATCGAGGCCGCAGGGGGCCGCGCCATCGGGCTGGCGGCCGACGTGCGCCACTACGATGCCTTGCGTGCGGTGGCCGAGCAGGCCCACGCATGGGCCGGGCCGCTCGACATCGTGGTGGCGGGCGCGGCAGGCAACTTTGTGGCCACGGCCACGGGCATGAGCGCCAACGGCTTTCGCGCCGTGGTGGACACCGACCTGGTGGGCACCTTCAACACGGTGCGCGCGGCCCACGACTTCCTGCGCAAGCCCAGCGCGCTGGTGCTGGCCATCTCTGCCGTGCAATCGACCCTGCCGACCTATGCGCAGGCCCATGTGTGTGCCGCCAAGGCGGGCATCGACATGCTGGTGCGCTCCCTGGCGGTCGAGTGGGGAGAGCAAGGCATCCGCTGCGTGGGCATCGCCCCCGGGCCCGTGGCCGATACGGTGGGCATGGAGAAGCTCGCGCCCCATGGCCAGGCCAGCTGGGCGCGGCTGCTCGAGGGCATTCCCGCAGGCCGGGGCGCCAGCCGCCAGGAGATCGCCGACCTGGCGCTGTTCCTGGCCAGCCCGTCGGCCCAGTACATCAATGGGGTGATCATCCCGATCGACGGCGGATTCAGCTGCCTGGGCTCGCTGGCCTCCGGCCAGATGCTGCGCGACTCGGTGCGTGAGGCGCAGCAGGCGCTGTAGGGGGTGCCGGGCAGGGCCTGGCCGCTGCGTTGCAGGCGCTTGCAAAGAGGGCCTGCAGAAAAGCCCGCCTGCCGTTACCATGCGGGCGCCGCGGGCAGACTTTGCCAGAGCGCGGCCGCACCCCCCACCGACGACAGGACCCCTGCCATGCAACAACGCCACCTGGGAGCCCATGGGCCCCTGACCTCCGCCATCGGCCTGGGCTGCATGGGCATGAGCGAGTTCTACGGCGCGAGCGACGACGAGAGCTCGCTGCGCACCCTGGCGCGTGCGCTGGAGCTGGGTGTGACCCACTTCGATACCGCCGACACCTATGGCCTGGGCCACAACGAATCGCTGCTGGGCCGCTTCATCACGAATGCTGGCCCTGCAGCCCGCGCGCGCATGCAGGTGGCCACCAAGTTCGGCATCGTGCGCCAGGCCGGGCAGTACGAGCGGCGCATCGACAACTCGCCTGCCTATGTGCGATCGGCCTGCGAGGCGTCGCTCAAGCGCCTGGGCGTGGAGCGCATCGACCTGTACTACTGCCACCGGCGCAACCCCGATGTGCCCATCGAGGAGGTGGTGGGCGCCATGGCCGATCTGGTGGCGGCCGGCAAGGTCGGGGCCATCGGCCTGTCGGAAGTGTCTGCCGACAGCCTGCGCCGCGCCCATGCGGTGCACCCGATTGCAGCGCTGCAGAGCGAGTATTCGCTGTGGAGCCGCGGGCCCGAGGACGGCATGCTGGCGCTGTGCGCCGAGCTGGGCACGGCCTTTGTCGCCTATAGCCCTTTGGGCCGCGCCTTCCTCACCGGCACCGTGGACGTGAAGGCGCTGGCGGACAACGATTTTCGCAAGAACAACCCGCGCTTCGTGGGCGATGCCGCGGCCGCCAACCGGCAGCTGGTGCAGGCGCTCGATGCGTTTGCACGGGCGCGTGGGCTGGCCAGTTCGCAGATTGCGCTGGCGTGGCTGCTGGTCAGCCACCCGCATGTGCTGCCGATCCCGGGCACGCGGCGCATTGCGTACCTGGAAAGCAACGCCCATGCGGCCGAGGTGGCACTGAGCCCCGCCGAGGTGGCCGAGCTGGACCGCTTGTTCGACCCCTCCAAGGTGGCTGGCGCGCGCTACCCGGATGCCGGCTTTGTCGGCATTGAGGGGTGATGTGGTGCGCCATGCGGCGGCACTGCTTCTGGCCATGGTGACCGGCGGCGCGCACGCTGCCGATGGGGGCGTGCCGGCCGAGCCGGTCCGGCCCTGGATCGACCCCGTGGTGAGCGCCGGGTTCGAGCGCATCGTGGCGCGCTGCCGGTTCATCTACACACAGCCCTTGCGGCCGCTGCAGCGGGTGATGCTGCTCAAGGGCGACGACGCGCCCGCCACCTACGCGCTGGCGGGCATGTCGCACGACCTGGTGATGACCTCGCACCCGGTGCGGCCCCTCCTGGGCCGGGTGATGCTGCGCTACGCCCTGGTGCTCAAGGATCCACCCGCGGATGCGCAGGCGCAGGCCGAGGAGGCCAAGTTCGGCACGCGCATCGTCGAGACGTTGGACTTTGCCTGGCAGGACCGGCGCTGGGTGTTCCGCGGGGTGTCTGCGGTGCTGGTCACGGGTGAACGCGACCGCCCCGGCCTGCCGGTGGTGGACAGGACGCCCGCCGAGGGCAGGGCGGCGCATGCGCAGGCGCTGAAGGCCTGCCTGGGCGGGCTCTGAGCTCTAGGGTTTGGTGACCACAGCGGCCGGCCCGTCGTAGTTCGCCTCACGGTCCATGGCCGGCATGGCCACGCCGGTGTCGGCCGCGGTGCCGGTGGCGGGTTCTTCCGATGGCTCCTTGCGCGCTGCCAGCGAGGCCTTGCGCCAGCCGCCGTAGCGGTAGTACAGCACCGCCAGCAGAACCGAGGTGATGGAGCCCAGCGGAAAGCTCCACCAGATCGCCTCGGCGCCCCAGGTGCCCTGCAGTGCGCTGGCGAACGGCACACGCACCAGCAGCATGGAGATGAACAAGATGATGAGCGGCGGCAGCACCGCGCCCGTGGCCCGCACCACGCCGAAGAGCACGATGGTCACGCCGAACAGCACGAAGGACCAGGCCGCCACATTGTTGATGTGCACCGCCACGGCCACGGCGCCGCTGTCGCCCGGCAGGAACAGGCCCAACGCGGCGCGGTCGGCCGCGTAGAGCGCCAGCACCAGCGCACCCGTGAGCAGCAGGTTGAACAGCACGCCCACGCGCGCGATCTGCTCCACCCGGTCCCAGCGGCCCGCGCCCACGTTCTGCGCGGCCATGGACGACACGGCGGCGCCCGTGGCCAGCGCGGGCATCTGCACATAGGTCCACAGCTGCGCAGCCACGCCATAGGCCGCCGCAGTGTGCACGCCGTAGCCATTGACCAGGCCCATCATGACGAGGGCCGCCGACGAGATCACGATCATCTGCAGCCCCATGGGCACGCCCTTGACCACGATGGTGCGCAACAGCTGCGGCCGGGGCCGAAAGTGCGCAAGCTCGTGCCGGCCCGGCAGCAGCGGGTGCTGGCGCCGCGCCAGCAGCACCAGCAGGCCGGCAAAGCTGATGCCCTGCGCCAGCAGCGTGGCCAGGGCCGAGCCCGCGATGCCCATGGCCGGCAGCGGCCCCGCGCCGCGGATCAGCAGCGGGTTGAGCGCCACGTCGATCGCCACCGACAGGGCCATGAACCAGAACGGCGTGCGCGAGTCGCCCGAGCCGCGCAGCACGGCCATCGCGAAGGCAAACGAGTTCATGATCGGCACCGCCACGAAGATCACGCGCAGGTAGGCCACGGCCGAGGGCAGGGCGGCTTCGGGCGTCTTGAGCAGGCCCAGGATCTCGGGCGTCCAGACCCAACCCGCCGCCGCGATCAGCGCCGATACGGCCAGGAAGAACGTGGCGCCCGTGCCCACCACGCACTTGGCGCGCTCGATGTCGCGCGCGCCATAGGCCTGCCCGATCAGGATGGTGGCCGCCATGGACACGCCGAACACCGCACCCAGCAGCAAAAAGAGCACCAGGTTGGCGTTGGAGGTGGCCGTGAGCGCCTCCTCCCCCAGGAGGTTGCCGATCCAGATCGCGTTGACCGAGCCGTTGAGCGACTGCAGCACGTTGGAGCCCAGCACCGGCAGCGCAAAGGCGATCAGCGTGCGGGCGATGGGGCCCTGGGTCAGGTCGCGTTGCGGGGCTCGGCGGGGAGGTGGGGTGTTCATGGCGGGGCGTGGTGTGGCGTTCGGGCAGTCTACGTGCTGGCGCGCCACCTTGGGTAGGACGGCGCCGCCATGGCTCACAGGCAAGCCTCTGCCCCGGGGGCTTCTTGGTGGCGCGCGCGGGCTGAGGTAGATTGCGCCCACGAGGAGGAGATGCAGCCCATGGCCCCAACGAACCTGGATGACCCGCTGGCCGATGCGCCAGCGGAGCTGTTGGCGTTTCTGGACCAGGCGGCCAGCCTGCAGTCCCAACCGCTGGGCATTGCGGTGCTGGGCCGCGACGCCTGCCGTGAATACTCGCGGGCCGTGCGCGGCACGGCGTGGGGCGAAGCCCTGGGCCTGGTCGCGTTGGAAGACGCCAACAACTCCATGCCGCACTGCTATGTGGTGCGCGGCCCTGCGGCCGGCATGGTGCTGCAGTTCAATCGCGTGGACGGGCAATCACTGCGCTACCCGAGCCTTGCCGCCTTTGCATCGGCCCTGCGGGCGGCATTGGCAGGCGGCACACACATCGAAGACCTGGTGCCGGCCACCATTCCGCCTTCGGCGCGGCAGGCCGAAGTCGTGGCGCGCCTGCTGGGCGCAATGGCGCCCCGCGCGGACCAGGAAGCGTACGCCGACGCAGCCGCCACGGTGGAGCTGCTACTGCCCCAGCTCAATCCTGACAACCTGCCTGTGCTGCAAGCGCTCGCCTCGGACACCGATTTCTACATCCGCGAGTACGTGGCCCTGTTCCTCAGGCGCCACGCCCGTCCTGCATACGAAGCCCTGGCCAGCCGCCTGGCCGAGGACGGCCATGGCCAGGTCGCACGGCCGGCAGCCGAAGCAGCCAAGGCGATCCGGCGCATGCTGGGCGAAGCCAGACGAGACGCGATCGCCCGCGCCAGGGCCGGGGCCGTTGATGTCCAGGTGCCCCGCACCTAGTGCGCAGTGGTTTGCGATGCTTTCCATGCAATGGCTCCTCTGGACACTGGCTGCAGCCGCGCTGCTCGCGCTGGGCTACTGTGCCACCATCGCCATCACTTTCTGGTCCGGCTTCCAGTTCAAGCGCTGCCCTGTCTGTCACAGCCGAAGGTCGCACTTCCTTCGCTACGGCCGTCTGCATGCGGAAGAAGCCTTCAGCATCCATCGCTGCAAATCCTGCCTGGCCCGGTTCGTCATCGCGGATGGTGCAAGCCATCGGCTCAAGGCAAGCAAGTGGGCTCAAGAGGCTCCTCCATCCACGTGAGGCAAGCCACAGCTTGCTGCTATTCCGACAGGGGGCTGCGCTGCCTGGCCGCCGGGTGCCTGCAGCCATGTTGATCGGTGCAGCAATCCGATGGGGTCGCCGCACAATCCCCGTCCATTCCCTGTGAAGACAATCGCAAATGGTCTATTACGAACTCATCGCCAGAGATCCTCAGTTGAGCTGCGCCCTGTTCTCCGAGGACGACCCTCGTGGCAGGCGCGTGGTGCGCCAGCAGTACAGGCCGTTCGTCTGTCCGAGGTGTGGAAAAGTCGATGAGCTCCATGCGCTGGCGCAGGCCGGGGTGCCGCAGATGAAGTTCAGCTCGGGCAGGAATGTCGTCTCCACTTCGGACGACTTCAAGCTGTGCAACCAGCGATTCATCGATGGGCTCGAGGCCGCAGGCATCACCGGTCTGGCGTATCTTCCTCTGGATTCGCCACAGGGCTACTTCGTCGTGTTGCCAACCGCTCGTGCAAGCGTGGACGAGCCGACGGCGGGCATGGTGACCCATGGCGAGCGCTGTGTTCTGTGCGCAAGGTGGCGGGAGACCACGGTCGGGCCCCTGTGCGAGAGCATCGAGAAGCCGCCGGATGAACGGGCCATTTTTTCGCCCGCAGTCTGGTCCGAGTCGATCCTGGGGGTGCGCCCCATGTTTCTCTGTGCAGCGCCGGTGGCCAAGGCGATGTCGTCGCAGAAGTTCAGCGGCCTGGAGTTGGCCAGGGCGTTCTGACCCCATGCGGGCATGGGCAGCTACCTGGAATGCCCTCCAACCAATGCCGAGGCCGTGTGATGGATGGCACCAGGCCCGGTGTGGTGGGGGAGGAGCGCGCCAATGGCACGGCCCGCAATGGGAGTCCGGCAGGTGCGTATTTCGGTCGCTGCTGGACAGTGGGGGCGAATTGACCTGGACAGCGGTAACGGCGGGAACTGGACACAGAGATCGGCTCTCGTGTGCATTTCCAGGTCGCTGACGATGAGCATCTGTTCGGCTCGTCTAGTCGCCTTCTTGGGTGATACAGGGCACTGCTGCGCCCAGCTAGACTTCCGCTATCGGCCAGAAGCAGCCATTCAGGCGCCACGCATCCTCTTTCGTGCGGCCTCAACTGCGATGATCTGGGCCAATTTTCGATAGCTTACGATGGAAGAATCTAAGGTGCCTCAATGATGGAAGATCGTGCAAATGGAGTGCGAGCATCGGTGGTGTTTAGGTCCTTGATGCAAATTGACTCTTCGATGGATGCCAGAAAACTTGGGAATGTTCTTACGCTTGAGTACCCGGACATCAGCCCGGCAGCGTCGATGACTGTCCGCAGATGGCTAAGTCCGGGAAAGGAGTACGAAGTGTGCGATGAGGATATAGATGCTTTGATTGCCCACTACCTGAAAGAGGCGGGGTACGTTTCCTGACTGCGCAATACAGGCTGCGTACAAGATCGTTACTGGACACTGGTGTCGAGCTGGCATGAACCGCAGGAAAAGGCGAGAGCGGGACAGACAGTTCTGCTGCCGCGGACACCCGGACCCCTGATCTGAGGTACCGTCAGCCTCGCCGTCGCCTTCTTGGGTGATACAGTAAATTGGCGTGAGCAGCTAGACTTCAGCTATCGGCCAGAAGGCGACACTGGCGACAGTTCTAAACTCACCTGAAGCTAGGAAACATGTACGCGCTGTACCGCTTGGGCTCGGTGCATCACGACCCTGATGCCCTATGGCTTTTGTACGAATGGGGAGACTCGTTCACAAATTCTGAGTGGCGCCCGTGCGTCGAGCATTTTGTGGGCGAAGTTGCGAATCAAGGTCACATCGTTAAGGGGATGCCATCGCCTCCGTTTGTCGAGGGTGAGGACTTTGTAGAGGTCGTCTACCTGGTAGGTGGAGTGAAGACAGTTTTTAACTCAGACCATCTGTTATCGCTGATCGTCATTACATCGGAAGACTCTAGTGTCCTGCGTGGTGTGTGGAGCCAGATTGGTACGAAGGTCGGTTGGGTTGATTGATTGAGCAGCCAATGTCCGCTTCGGGCCGAGGCTGTGTGGAAACACCCACGAGCATACGGGCCAGCCCCATCTCGCAGCACTGAGCCTCATTTTCCACTAG
>NZ_JBWKNZ010000017.1:0-163765 GCF_059415825.1 Acidovorax sp. GW821-FHT10A04 | reverse complement strand
TTCACGTTGGCGATGTCCACACCCGTTTGGTCCGACTTGACTCGGACCTTGACGTTGTAGTCCACCACGCGCTTGACGGCGACGATTGCTTTCATGGGAGGAACTCCATCAGTACAAAGAAAGAAGTGGCGCAGGCACGTGGGCCTGCGCAGGCTATGAAGGGCGTGTGCCGAAGGCGTCCAGGCTGGGGCTCAGAGCACCACGGGGATTTCCGTTGCGGGTGGCGTGTTGCGGCTGCGACCGCAGCGCACCAGGCCGTCGATCATCACCATGCCGATGCCCGGGATGTCGCCCAGCTGCACGCTTTCGAGCAGCGTGGCGCCGGCCGTGTGCTGGGCGCGGTCCATGAACACGAAGTCCGCGGCGCGGCCCACTTCGATCAGCCCGCAGTTGAGGTTGCGGATGCGCGCCGTGTTGCCCGTGGCAAAGCAGAACACCAGCTCGGCCGGGATGTTGGCGAAGCTTGCGATCAGCGCGATCATGCGCAGCATGCCCAGGGGCTGCACGCCCGAGCCCGCGGGCCCGTCGGTGCCCAGGATCACGCGGTGCGGGCACTTGAGCTCCATGGCGGCGCGTGCGGCCTCGATGGCGATCTTCTCGTTGCCGTTGTGCACCAGCTCGATGGCGCGCGAGGACTTCTCGCACAGCTCGCACACGTGCTTCCAGGGCAGCGAGGTGTGGCCGCCGTTGATGTGGCCGATCACGTCGGCATCGGCTTCGAGCACCACGTCCTTGTCGATCAGTCCCGAGCCGGGAATCGACGGGCCGCCGGTGTGGATGGTGCTCTGGATGCCGTACTTGCGCGCCCAGGCCACCATCTGCTGGGCCTCGTAGCCCGCCTTGACGGTGCCCAGGCCCACTTCGCCGAGCAGGGTCACGCCGGCGTCGGCCATGTCCTTGAAGTCCTGCTCGACCATGCCTTTCTCGATGATGGGGGCGCCCGCAATCACCTTCACGCCGCCGGGGCGGAAGTTGTCGAACGCGCGCTGCGCGGTGATGGCCAGGGCCTTCAGGCCCACGATGTCCTTGGGCCGGCCGGGCAGGTGCACCTCGCCGGCCGAGACCATGGTGGTCACGCCGCCGTTCATGGTCGAGTCGATCCAGCCGATCTGGTTCTGGCGCGGCGTCCAGTCGCCGAAGACGGGGTGCACGTGGCTGTCGATGAGGCCGGGCGCCACGCAGGTCTGGCGCGCGTCGATGGTGGTGCGCGCGTGTTCGGTGTCGCAGTCCTTCTCGCGGCCCACGGCCACGATGAGGCCGTCGTTCACGACGATGGTGTCGGCGTCGAGGATGGGGCGTTCGAGGTCGCCCGAGAGCAGCAGGCCGATGTTCTTGATGACGACTTTGCCGGAGCTTGCGGTGGTGGAGAGGTCTGCCATGGAGGGTTCCAGTCGGGGGAGGGATGGACGGGCAAACTGCGGCGATCGTGGGGCTGCAATTCGTGTAGTGAATACTACATAAGAGGCCTGCGTCGTGCAAGATGGCAAGCACTGCAAAGTGCTGTCGCCAGAAAATCAGACGGGTTTGCGAGACAGCCAGGCTGCGCCCTGCCGAATCCGCGGATCGGCAGGAGGTTCCTGCAAGACATGGGCCTTGGGGCCGGGGGAGGGCGCCTGGCGCCTCAGGACGCCCGCACGGTCCTGAGCACGGTGTCGATCATGAACTCGTCCCAGTGGGCCACCGCCTCGGGCTGGTCGATGTCCTCGCCCAGGAAGGCCGAGAGCGTGTAGCGGTTGGACTGGTAGAAGTAGCCCATGGAGGCGATCAGCAGATACAGGTCGCGCGCGCGCAGGTCGGCGCGGAACTCCTTGCTGGCCACGCCCGCGGCCAGCACCTGCTCGATCACCGAGACGGCGGGCGAGGAATACTCGCGCGCGCGCATCGACTTGGAGATGTGCTTGCCCTTGTGCAGGTTCTCGGTGTTGAGCAGCGTGACGAACTCGGGGTGCTTGCGGTAGTACTGGCTCACGAAGCGCACCACCGCCTTGAGCGCCTCGACGGGGGTCTCGAGGCGGATCTCCAGGGTCGTCTCGGCGTCGTTCATGCGCCGGTAGATCTCTTCGAGCACCTCGATGAAGAGGCCTTCCTTGCTGCCGAAGTAGTAGTAGATCATCCGGTCGAAGGACTTGGCCGCCTTGGAGATCTTCTCCACGCTGCCGCCTTCGTAGCCGTAGCGTGCGAACACCTTGATCGCCGCCTTGAGGATGTTGTCGCGCGTGGTCTGCGCCGCCTGCTCGCGCACGCCGGTGCGGCGTGTCGAGGGGGCGCGGGTGGAAGCAGTCCGGGTCTTGGTGGGTGTGGCCGACATGGATGATCCGTTGGGTGGCAGGGCAGCCCCTGCCATGCAGGGACCGGGCCTGCCGGGATATTACTGCTCCGCGAAGGCGCGCTCGATCACGAAGTCGCCGGGCTTGGTGGTGTTGCCTTCCTTGAAGCCGCGCACTTCCATCATGTGCTTGAGGTCGCGCAGCATCTCCGGGCTGCCGCAGATCATCACCCGGTCTTCCACCGGGTTCAGGGCCGGCAGGCCCAGGTCGCGTGCGAGCTGGCCGTTTTCGATCACGGTGGTCACGCGGCCCTGGTGCTTGAACTCCTCGCGCGTCACCGTGGGGTAGTACTTGAGCTGCTTGCTCACCATCTCGCCCAGGAACTCGTGCTCGGGCAGTTCCTTGGTGATGTAGTCGTGGTAGGCCAGTTCCTGGACCTCGCGCACGCCGTGCACCAGCACCACTTCCTCGAACTTCTCGTAGGTCTCGGGGTCGCGGATCAGGCTCAGGAAGGGGGCCAGGCCCGTGCCCGTGGAGAGCATGTACAGGCGCTTGGCGGGCAGCAGGTAGTCGATCAGCAGGGTGCCGGTGGGCTTCTTGCCCACGACGATGGAATCACCCACCTGGATGTTCTGCAGGCGCGAGGTCAGCGGGCCGTCGGGCACCTTGATCGACAGGAACTCCAGGTGCTCCTCGTAGTTGGCGCTGGCGATGCTGTAGGCGCGCAGCAAGGGCTTGCCGTTCACGCGCAGGCCGATCATCGTGAAATGGCCATTGGAGAACCGCAGCGCAGTATCGCGCGTGGTGGTGAAGGAAAAAAGGCGGTCCGTCAGGTGGTTGACGGAGAGGACGCGTTCTTCAAGAAAGGCGCTCATGGTCGTAACGTCGGCTAAAAGTTGAGAAATGGGGTGTAAAAGCTGGCTGAAAGGCTGGGGCGCAGGTGTCAGAGGCTGACATCCAGGCCGGAAAGCTTGTGGCTCACAACCCTCCATTGTTCCGCATCTGGCAAAGGCGGTTTTCTTTTGGTGATAGTGGGCAGTCCCGGAGCCAGCTTTTTGTTGAACTGGAGGAAGATTTCCATGCCTTCGGGCAGGTCGTCCTCGGCATAGATGGCATTGGCCGGGCACTCCGGGATGCAGACCGCGCAGTCGATGCACTCGTCGGGGTCGATCACCAGGTATTCGGGCCCCTCCTTGAAGCAATCGACCGGGCATACATCCACGCAATCGGTGTACTTGCACCGAATGCATGCGTCTGTGACTACGTGCGTCATTTTGGGGCTCCTTGTGCACCATTTCCGGGGGCGCGCAAACACTATTGCGGACTGCGAATGATTGCGCTACATTCGCCTCAAATGTAGTGATCACAACATTTAAGTTAAGTGAATGCTACACAAAACGCCATGAACGTACAAGCACAGAAAACGGTGCGAGGAATGGGTTGCCACGATGACTGAACACACCAAGACCGACGGCCTTCCCGGCATGGATGCACCCGAGCTGCCGCAGGTGCTCGAGCGCGCCCGGCCGCGCAACGAGCGCATGAACGTGGCCAAGGTGGAGTGCAACGCCTGCCCCGTGCTGTGCCAGATCTCCGAAGGCCGCAGCGGCGCCTGCGACCGCTATGCCAACCAGGCCGGCGTGCTGGTGCGGGTCGATCCCGTGGTGCTGCTGCGCAAGACCATGGAGGACGGCGAGGCCGTGCTGGTGCCGTTTGCGGGCCGCGCCGCCGACGCCGGTGCCGAGGGCCAGGAGGCACCCGCAGCGCAGCCCGCCTGGAGTGGTGACCTGCTGCTGACCGAAGAGGTCTTCGTCACCGGCGTGGGCTCTTCCACCACCTACCCCGACTACAAGCCCGCGCCCTTCATCGTCGGCTCCCAGGTCGATGGCGTGGACATGGTCACCGTGGTCACCGAAGGCATCTTCAGCTACTGCAGCTTCAAGGTGAAGATCGACACCGACCGCTTTCTCGGCCCCGAGCAGGCCAACGTGCGCTGCAAGGGCGAAGTGGTGGGCCATGTCACCACCGCCGAATACGGCTCGCAGATGCTGTCGCTCGGTGGCGTGCACCACCTCACGGGCGGCAGCAAGAAGGAAGGGCGCATCGCCAACGAGATGATGCAGCTCCTGGGCAACAAGCAGGCGGTGGAGCTCACCATCGACGGCGGCTCGCAACTCGTGATCCAGGCCGGCCAGGCGCCCATCGTCAACGGCGTGGCCGAGCAGCGCATGCGCGTGGGCTGCGGCTCGGCCGCCATCGGCATCTTTGCGCGCCAGTTCTTCGGCCAGGCCGACGAGGTGGTGGTGGTGGACGACCACATCACCGGCGTGCTCACCGAGCACCAGGCCGGGCGTTGCCTGGACATGCAGTCCTCGGGCATCAAGATGCGCGGGCGCAAGTCCACGCCGGGCCGCTACTTCCAGGTGGCCAACCCGGGCACGGGCTGGGGCGGCACCGATATCGCCGACCCCTTGTCCATCATCGAAGGCTGGGACGAGGCGGTCGCCTGGCCCGGCTTGCGCCTGCTGATGACTTCGACCACCGGGGAGCACGCCAGCTGGTATGTGCTCGACGAATCGCTGGTGCCGGTGGAGGCCGAGATGCCCGACGCGGTGCGCCGCATCGTCGACCGCATCGGCGAGAACTGCGAGCCCTCGCTGACTTCGGTGCTGTTCCTGGGCGGGGCCGGCGGCAGCCTGCGTGCCGGGGTCACCGAAAACCCGGTGCTGCTCACGCGCTCCATCAAGAATGCGCTGGTCAACGTGACCTGCGGTGGCGCCCCGGCCTATGTCTGGCCCGGCGGCGGCATCACCGTGATGGCCGATGTGCTGCGCATGCCCGACAACAGCTTTGGCACCGTGCCCACGCCGGCCATCGTAGCGCCCATTGAATTCAGCATGCGCCGCAGCGACTACGAGCTGCTGGGCGGCCACATGGACCAGGTGCGCAGCCTGCGCGAGGTGCTCGAGCGCGGTGCCTGGCACAACGATGGTGCGCCGCAGTCGGTGTCCTGGCTGGCGCTGCCATCGGCCAACCCCTGGCCCCTGGGCCGTCCCCCGCTGTTGGGCTGAAGGCACACCCCACCATGCAAGCCACCCGACAACTGCTGTCCGCCGGCCGCTGGCATCTGCAGCACGGCCCCATGGACGTGATCGTGCAGGCCGAGGGCGATGCGCTCGCCGTGGCCGCGGCGCACGCGCGCGCCTGGGTGCGCTTCGAGGGGCTGCTGCAGGAACTGGTGCGCGAGCTGCCCACGCTGCGCGCGCCGGTGGGCGCGGGCGACTGCCCGCTGCAGGGCCCCGTGGCGCGCCGCATGTGGAGCGCCTGCCAGCCGTTCCGCCAGGACTTCATCACGCCCATGGCGGCCGTGGCGGGCGCGGTGGCGCAGGAGCTGCTGGCCTGCTATGCCGTGGACGGCGTGCAGCGCGCCTGGGTGAACAATGGCGGAGACATCGCGCTGCACCTGGCACCGGGCGCGTCGGCCCGCATCGGGGTGTATGCCGACATCGCCGGGCTCGACGCGGTGCAACTGCAGGGCGGGCTGTTGCTGGACGGCGCCTTTCGCATCGCGAGCACCATGCCGGTGCGTGGCGTGGCGACCAGTGGCTGGCGCGGGCGCAGCCACTCGCTGGGCATTGCCGACAGCGTCACCATCCTGGCGGCCACGGCCGCCCAGGCCGACGCCGCTGCGACCGTGGTGGCGAATGCCGTCAACGTGCGCGATGCCCGCATCGTGCGCAGGCCGGCTTGCGAGGTCCAGGACGACAGCGACCTGGGCACCATCCCCGTGACGATTGAGGTTCCGGACCTGCCCGAGGCCCTGGTGCGCGAGGCCTTGCAGGCCGGTCTCGAAAAAGCGCAAGAATTGCAGTCTCGCGGGCGCCTCTGGTGCGCGCTGCTCTCGTGCCAGGGGCAATGGATGGCGACGCCATCGGCCACCGGCCTGCTGGAGCAGGCCGCACCGGGGAAATCCAGCGCCGCTGTTGAAGTTGGTTCAGTATTTGCTTAATGAATTGCACAGGCCATCCCATGATCCAGATCCGACGCGTTTTCACCCATGTTGAAGAAATCCGGCACGAATTCGGGCCCGAGACCGGTGCACCGCTGCTGCGCGGTGCCATCGGCGCGGTGCTCACCAACCCCTATGCGGGCCGCTACGAGGCCGACATCCTGCCCATGATGGACGCGCTGCAGGGCGTAGGCCTGGACATGGCGCAGCGCCTGCTGGCGGCCATGGACGTGCCGGCCGAGCGCATCGCGACCTATGGCAAGGGCGCCATCGTCGGCGCCGCCGGCGAGCTCGAGCATGGCGCCCTGTGGCACGTGCCCGGCGGCTACGCCATGCGCGAACTGCTCGGCTGGAAGGGCGACCGCAACGCCTACGCCAAGGGCCAGGCCGAGGAAAAGACCGGCCAGCCCGGCAACGCGCTGTCCATCGTGCCTTCCACCAAGAAGGTGGGCGGGCCGGGCGCCGCACTCGATGTGCCGCTGACCCACATCAACGCCAGCTATGTGCGCAGCCATTTCGATGCCATCGAGGTGCGCGTGCCCGGCGCGCCGCGGGCCGACGAGATCGTCTTCATCCTGGCCATGACCACCGGCGCGCGCATCCATGCACGCGTGGGTGGGCTCAAGGCCGCCGACATCAGCCAGTGGAACGGCCTGCGCTGAACCCCGGCATCCATAACGATACGAGAGACCAAGGAGCAAGAACATGCCAGCCAAGATCCGGAAAATCATCGTCCAGACCGACGAAGTGCGCGTGGAAATGGGCCGCGAGGTGAACCCGCCGGTGCGCAAGGCCCTGGCCATGGCCGTCATCGAGAACCCCTATGCCGGCCGCTATGCGGAGAACCTCGACGAACTGATCGCCATCGGCGAGGAGCTCGGCGCCCTGCTGGGCGAGCGCTGCGTGCGCGCCCTGGGCATCGCGCCCGGCCAGGCCGAAAGCTATGGCAAGGCCGCCATCGTGGGCGAAGGCGGTGAGCTCGAGCATGCCGCCGCCATCCTGCACCCCAAGCTGGGCGCACCGCTGCGCGTGGCCGTGGAAAAAGGTGCCGCGCTGGTGCCGTCGAGCAAGAAGATCGGCGGCCTGGGCGCCGCCATCGATGTGCCCCTGGGCCACAAGGATGCCGCCTACGTGCGCAGCCATTTCGACGCCATGGAGGCCCGTGTGGCCGATGCGCCACGCGCCCATGAAATCGTGGTGGCCGTGGTGGTCACGGCCGGCGGGCGCCCGCTGCCGCGCATCGGCGGGCTCACCACCGCAGAAATCCAGGGCCAGGACGGCCTGCGCTGAGCGCATTGCCATACCCGTGACCCGCCGTCTCCCCCATACTGTTTGCCACCGCTGTTTCTCTCCCATCCAATCCATCAGGAGTGTTTCCATGACGATGCTAAAGACCCTCATGCGTGCTACGGCCGCTGCCGCGCTGGCCGCCACAATCGCTCCTGCGATGGCCCAGGATGTCATCAAGATCGGTGAGATCAACAGCTACAAGGCCCAGCCTGCCTTCCTCGAGCCCTACAAGAAGGGCATGGAACTCGCGGTGGACGAAATCAACGCCGCGGGCGGCCTGCTGGGCAAGAAGGTCCAGCTCGTGATCCGCGACGACAACGGCAACCCCGGCGATGCCGTGCGCGCCGCCGAGGAACTGGTCTCGCGCGAGAAGGTCGACGTGCTGACCGGCTCCTTCCTCTCGCACGTGGGCCTGGCGCTGACCGACTTCGCCAAGCAAAAGAAATTCTTCTTCCTGGCCGGCGAGCCGCTGACCGACAAGATCGTCTGGCAGAACGGCAACCGCTACACCTACCGCCTGCGCCCCTCCACCTACATGCAGGTGTCGATGATGGTGCCCGAGGCCGTGGCCTTGAAGAAGAAGCGCTGGGCGCTGGTCTACCCCAACTACGAATACGGCCAGTCGGCCGTGGCCACTTTCAAGCAGCTGCTCAAGGCGGCCCAGCCCGACGTGGAATTCGTCGTCGAGCAGGCGCCCCCGCTGGGCAAGGTCGACTCGGGCAGCGTGGTGCAGGCCCTGGCCGACGCCAAGCCCGACGCGATCTTCAATGTGCTGTTCGGTGCTGACCTCTCCAAGTTCGTGCGCGAAGGCAACACCCGCGGCCTGTTCAAGGACCGGGAAGTGGTCAGCCTGCTGACCGGCGAGCCCGAGTACATGGACCCGCTCAAGGATGAGGCCCCCACTGGCTGGATCGTCACCGGCTACCCCTGGTACGGCCTGCAGACGCCCGAGCACAAGGCCTTCCACACGGCCTACCAGGCCAAGTTCAACGACTACCCTCGCCTGGGTTCGGTCGTGGGCTACAGCGCCATCAAGTCGCTGGGCGAGGGCATCAAGAAGGCCGGCTCCACCGACACCGAGAAGCTCGTCGTGGCCTTCAAGGGCCTGCAGGTGCCCACGCCGTTCGGCCGCATCACCTACCGCCCCGAGGACAACCAGTCCACCATGGGCGGCTACGTGGGCCGCACCAAGAACGAGGGTGGCAAGGGCGTGATGGTCGACTACCGCTACGTGGACGGCGCCAAGGTGCAGCCCTCGAACGACGAAGTCAAGAAGATGCGCCCGGCCGACTGAGCGCCGGCCCCGGCTGGCTGCGGTTTCGGCAGGCCCTTGCGCCTGCCGGCCGCTGCAGCCATATTGCAACCCCACAAGCACACAACGGGCAGATGACATGCCCGAGGGACAACCTTTGCCGTGACCCCGAAGGATCTGGAATGAGTTTTTCGAGTTTTATCGTTCAGCTGCTCAATGGGCTGGCGGGGGCTTCCTCGCTGTTCCTCGTGGGCGCCGGGCTGTCGCTGATCTTCGGCGTCACGCGCATCGTGAATTTCGCGCATGGCTCGTTCTTCATGGTGGGCATCTACGTCGCCTACTCGCTGGTGGCCAAGCTGGGCACCGGCATGGGCTTCTGGCCCGCGCTGCTGCTGTCGGCCGTGGTCGTCGGCGCGCTCGGCGCTCTGGTGGAGGTGGTGCTGCTGCGCCGCATCTACAAGGCGCCCGAGTTGTTCCAGCTCCTGGCCACCTTCGCGCTGGTGCTGGTGATCAAGGACGCCGCGCTCTGGATCTGGGGCCCCGAGGAGCTGCTCGGCCCGCGTGCGCCGGGCCTGTCGGGCTCGGTGGACATCCTGGGGCGGCAATTCCCTTCGTACGACCTGTTCCTGATCGTCGTCGGACCGGTGGTGCTGGGCCTGCTGTGGCTGCTGCTGACCCGCACCCGCTGGGGCACGCTGGTGCGCGCCGCCACGCAGGACCGCGAGATGGTCAGCGCCCTGGGCGTGAACCAGGCCTGGCTGTTCACGGCTGTGTTCGCCTTAGGCGCCCTGCTGGCCGGGCTGGGCGGTGCGCTGCAGCTGCCGCGCGAACCGGCCACGCTGGAGATGGACCTGAACACCATCGGCGCTGCCTTCGTGGTGGTGGTGGTGGGCGGCATGGGCTCCATCCCGGGCGCCTACGTGGCCGCGCTGCTGATCGCCGAGATCAAGGCCATCTGCATCTGGCTCGGTGTGGTCGAGATCTTCGGCTACAGCGTCTCGTTCTCCAAGCTCACGCTGGTGGTCGAGTTCCTGGTGATGGCCGCCGTGCTGGTGGCCCGCCCCTGGGGCTTGATGGGCAGGCCCCAGGCCGCCAGCCGCAACACCGGCATGCCCGAGGCACCGCTGCGCGCTTCGCCGCCCTGGTACAAGATCGGTGCGGCCGTGCTGGTGGCCGCGCTGGTGCTGCTGCCCTTCGTGACCACCGGCTCGCCCTACCTCACGGTGCTGATGATCGACCTCCTGATCGCGGCGCTGTTCGCCGCCAGCCTGCACTTCATCATGGGGCCGGCGGGCATGCACTCCTTCGGCCACGCCGCGTACTTCGGCCTCGGGGCCTATGCAGCGGCGCTGCTGGTGCGCTCGGCCGGCATCCCGATGGAAGCGGCCCTGGTGCTGGCACCGCTGGCTGCCGCAGCGGGTGCGTTGCTCTACGGCTGGTTCTGCGTGCGCCTGTCGGGCGTGTACCTGGCCATGCTGACCCTGGCCTTCGCGCAGATCACCTGGGCCATCTGCTACCAGTGGGATGGCTTCACCGGCGGCAGCAACGGCCTCACGGGCGTGTGGCCGGCGCAATGGCTGTCGGACAAGCGCAACTACTACTTCCTCACGTTGGCCCTGGTGGTGGGCGGTGTGTTGGCGCTGCGCCGGGTGCTGTTCTCGCCGTTTGGCTATGCGCTGCGCGCCGGGCGCGACTCGGTGCTGCGCGCCGATGCCATCGGCATCGACGTCAAGCGCATGCAATGGACGGCCTTCGTCATCGCCGGCCTGTTCGCGGGCCTGGGCGGTGCGCTGTTCGCCTTCTCCAAGGGCAGCATCTCGCCCGAGGCGCTGCACGTGGGCAAGTCGGTCGACGGCCTGGTGATGGTGCTGCTGGGCGGCATCCAGACGCTGGCCGGTCCGGTGGTGGGGGCTGTCACCTTCACCTGGCTGCACGACACCGTGGCGCGCAACACCGACTACTGGCGCGCGATGCTGGGCGCCATCATCCTGATCCTGGTGCTGCTGTTCCCGCAGGGCATTGCCGGTGCGATCAAGCAACTCTTCGACAACAAGCGCGAAGCCAAGGAGGCAGCATGAGCCTGCTCAAAGTCACCGGCCTGGGCAAGTCCTTCGGTGGAGTCAAGGCCGTCGACGGCATCCACTTCGAGCTGGCAGCCGGCGAGCTGCTGGCCCTGATCGGCCCCAACGGCGCCGGCAAGTCCACCACCTTCAACATGGTCAACGGCCAGCTGGCGGCCGACGTGGGCTCGATCCAGCTCAACGGCCAGGAGCTCGTGGGCCGCAAGCCACGCGACATCTGGCGCATGGGCGTGGGCCGCACCTTCCAGATCGCCGAGACCTTCTCCTCGCTGACCGTGGTGGAGAACGTGCAGATGGCGCTGATCTCCAACGACAGCCGCCTGTTCTCGATGTTCCGCAAGGCCTCCGACCACAAGCGCGACGAGGCCCTGGCCCTGCTCGAACAGGTGGGCATGAAGGCCCAGGCCGACCGCCCCTGCAGCGTGCTGGCCTACGGCGACGTGAAGCGCGTGGAACTGGCCATCGCCATGGCCAATGCGCCCAAGCTGCTGCTCATGGACGAACCCACGGCCGGCATGGCGCCCAAGGAGCGCAATGAGCTCATGGCGCTGACCAAGCAGCTGGTGATCGACCGCGGCATGGCCGTGCTGTTCACCGAGCACAGCATGGACGTGGTGTTCGCCTATGCCGACCGCATGATCGTGCTGGCGCGCGGGCGCCTGATCGCCGAGGGCAAGCCCCTGGAGCTGCGCGACCACCCCAAGGTGCAGGAGGTGTACTTCGGCACCGGCAAGACCTTCGAGAAAAAGACAGCCGGTGCCGCCCCCGTGGCCACGCCTGCGGAGACCGCATGATGACGATGACAACGACGAGTGAACCCAAGGAAGTGCTGCTCGAGGCCAAGGGCCTGCAGGCCTGGTACGGCGCGGCGCAGATCCTGTACGACGTGGACCTCGACGTGCGCCGCGGCGAGGTCGTGGCCCTGATGGGGCGCAACGGCGCGGGCAAGTCCACCACGCTCAAGACGCTGATGGGCATGCTGGCCAAGCGCAAGGGCCAGATCGGCTTCATGGGCAAGGACCTGTCGAAAAGCGACCCGCACGATGCGGCGCGCCTGGGCCTGGGCTTCGTGCCCGAGGACCGGCGTGTGTTCACCGACCTCACGGTGATGGAAAACCTGGAGGTGGGCCGCCAGCCGGCGCGCCACTGGCCCGACGGCACGGCCGCGCCGCTGTGGACGCCCGAGGCCCTGTTCAAGCTGTTCCCCAACCTGGGCGAGATGCCCCAGCGCCCCGGCGGCCGCATGAGCGGCGGCGAGCAGCAGATGCTGACCGTGGCGCGCACGCTGATGGGCAACCCCTACCTGGTGCTGCTGGACGAGCCCTCCGAAGGCGTGGCCCCGGTGATCGTGGAGCAGATGGCGCAGATGATCCTGGAGCTCAAGGCCCAGGGCGTGAGCATTCTGCTGTCCGAACAGAACATGCATTTCGCCGAGCTTGTGTCCGACCGGGCCTACGTGCTCGAGAAGGGCCAGATCCGCTACCAGGCGTCCATGGCCGAGCTGGCCGCCAACGACGAGGTGCGCAGGTCCTACCTGAGCGTCTGAGGCTATTCCCTGGCATTGGCCCATCCGGCCCTTGCCATTTTGTGTGTGTGTTCCCTACCGGAGTTGTCACCATGCGCCTTGCCCCCCGCCGCCACTTCCTCCAATCGGCCGCCGCCTTCGCGCTGGCCGGTACAGGCATGCCCCTGTCGTGGGCACAGACGAAGATCAAGCCGGGCGAGCGAGCGGCGTTGATCGTGGTGGACGTGCAGAACTGCTTCGTGCCCGGTGGCACGCTGCCGGTGGCCAAGGGCGACGAGGTGGTGCCGGTCATCAACCGCATCGCTGCCGCGTTCGAGAACGTGGTCGTCACGCAGGACTGGCACACGCCGGGCCATGCCTCGTTCGCCAGCACGCATGCCGGCAAGAAGCCTTTCGAGACCACGAAACTGAGCTACGGCCAGCAGGTGCTGTGGCCCGACCACTGCGTGCGCGGCACCGACGATGCCGCACTGCACAAGGACCTGAAACTGCCCCAGGCCCAGGTGATCCTGCGCAAGGGTTTCCACGAGCATGTGGACAGCTACTCGGCCTTCGAGGAGGCCGACCGCAAGACTTCCACGGGCTTGGCGGGCTACCTCAAGCAGCGCGGCATCAAGACCGTGTTCGTGACCGGCCTGGCCACCGACTTCTGCGTGGCCTGGACGGCCCTGGACGCCAAGCGGCTGGGCTTCGAAACCTACGTGGTGGAAGACGCCTGCCGCGGCATCGACCTCAATGGCTCGCTGGAGGCGGCCTGGAAGCAGATGAAGGCCAAGGGGATTAAGCGCATCCAGTCGAGCGACCTGGACATCGCCTGATGCGGATTTGCCTTCAAACGTAAACGATAGTTGGGTCGCCTTGCCGTGCTACAGCACTGTCTGCGGCTCCCCGCCTAGTTATCCGATTGAATCCAAATCCGCCTGGGCCATGGGCACGGGACTTGCAAACCATCGGGGGCTGCCGCCTGACCGGCAGCGCCGGAAGCCGTTTTTGACGGTTTCGCAACACCCCCTGTAAATGGTTGCACAGTCCCTCGTGTTGCGGGGAAACTGCCACCTTTGATGTAAGGAGCGTTTCATGAAGTACTGTGGGATGAGGGATGGGCGCACCGACCGCAGGGCCGTGCTGATGGCCATGGCGGCGACGGCCCTGGGCAGTTCGGCGACGACGGCCATGGCGGCCGAGACCGGGGTGACGGACAAAAGCATCAAAGTGGGGCAGTCGGCCGTCTTCACCGGGCCTGCCAAGGATTTCGGCGTGGATTACAAGGCCGGCATCTCCCTGTACTTCGACCGCATCAACAAGGCCGGCGGCGTGTTCGAGCGCAAGCTCGAACTGGTCTCGCTCGACGACGCCTACGAACCCAAGAAGACCGCCGAGAACACGGCGCGCCTGATCGATGAGGAAAAGGTCTTCGCCCTGATCGGCTACGTGGCCACGGGCAACCTGATCGCCGCCATGCCGCTGGCCGAGAAGGCCGGCGTTCCCATGTTCGCACCGCTGGTGGGCACCACCTCGTTTCGCACCACGCACAACCGCTACCTGTTCCACGTGCGCGCCAGCTACGAGACCGAACTGCGCAAGATCGTCGGCCACCTGGCCACGCTGGGCATCAGCAACATCGCCGTCATCTACCAGAACAGCGCCTTCGGCAAGTCCAACCTCGAGACCTGCCTGCAGATCGCCCAGGGCCTGAAGGTCAAGGTGGTCGAGTCGGTTCCCATGGAGATCGCCGCCACCGATGCAAAAGCCCAGGTGGCCCAGCTCACCAAGGCCCAGCCCGGTGCGGTGGTGATGATCGTGGCCGGCAAGATGGTCGAGGTGTTCCTGCGCGACTACCGCGCGGGCGGAGGGGCGGCGCCGCTGTACACCATCTCGGTGGGCATCACCGATGCCCCGGGCTCGGCCCAGCGCCTGAACGGCGGCATCGAAGGCCTGGTCACCGCCAGCATCGTGCCCTCGCCACAGGCCAGCCGCCTGCCCATCGTCGTGGACTACCGCAAGGACCGCACCGACGCCGGCGCCAAGATCGACAGCTACACCATGCTCGAAGGCTATATCGCCGCGCGCGTGTTCGTCGAAGGGCTCAAGCGCGCGGGGCGCAACCTCACGCGCGAGGCCTTCATCAAGGCCATGGAAGACATGGGTACCACCAAGTTCGGCGATTTCCCGGTGCAGTACGGTCCGAACAACCACAATGGGTCCAACTTCGTGGACCTGGAGATGTACACCCGCACCGGCAGCCTGCGCCGCTGACGATTCATCCAAGGACCCATGCAGACCCCAGCCACCGTTCTCTCCCTTTCCGTCAACGGCCAGCCCTGTGAACTGCCAGCCGGCACCCCGGGCGCGGGTGCCACGCTGCTGCATGTGCTGCGCAACGACCTCGCGCTCAATGGCCCCAAGTACGGCTGCGGCCTGGGCCAGTGCGGCGCCTGCACGGTGCTGGTGGACGGGGTGGCGGCACGTGCCTGTGTGATCCCTGCGCGCGGGGTGGCGGGCCGCGCGGTGACGACGCTGGAGGGTCTGCCCGCACGCTGCCGTGGTGCGGCATGCGAAGGGCTGCTGCACCCGGTGCAACAGGCCTTCGTCGACGAGCAGGCCGCCCAGTGCGGCTACTGCCTCAACGGCATGGTGATGATGGCCGTGGCGCTGCTCGAACGCAATCCCGACCCCGACGAGGCCGCCATCCGCCGCGAGCTCTCGGGCAACCTGTGCCGCTGCGGCACGCATGTGGAGATCATCCGCGCGGTGCAGCGCGCGGCGGTGCTGGTGCGCGGGGTGGCGGCATGAGCGCATCCCCTGCAGCGCTGCGCGCCCACAGCCCGCTCACGCGCGCCGACTTCCATGCCGCACAGGGCGTGCTGCTGGTCGTGCGCAACCCGCCACCCGCGCCGCCGCCCGTCAAGGGACAGCCCGCGCTGGTGGCCGGCAACCCGGCCGAGGGCGTGGAGATCCTGCTGGCCGTCTGGGACGACGGCAGCGTGACCGCGCTCAACGGCCATGTGGACCTGGGCACCGGCATACGCACGGCATTGGGCCAGATCGTGGCCGAAGAGCTCGACGTGCCGCTGGCCTGCGTGAACATGGTGCTGGGCGATACCACGCGTGCGCCCAACCAGGGCGCGACCATCGCCAGCGCCTCGATCCAGATCCATGCGAAGCCGCTGCGCATCGCCGCGGCCCAGGCGCGCCACTGGCTGGTGGCCCGGGCCGCCGAGCGCCTGGGTGTGGCGGCCGATGCGCTGCAGGTGCAGGCCGGCGTGGTGCAGGTGGCGGCCGACCCGGCCCGCCAGGTGGCCTACGGCGAACTGCTGGCCGGTGCACACACTGCACTGGAGCTGGCCGAGGCCACACCCACCAAGCCTACGGCCGACTACACCGTGGTCGGCCAGTCGGTGCCGCGCGTGGACATACCGGCCAAGGTCAGCGGCGAGCTGGTCTTCGTGCACGACATGCGCGTGCCCGGCATGCTGCACGGCCGCGTGGTGCGCCCGCCGTATGCGGGGGCCGACCATGGCGAGTTCATCGGCAACACGCTCGAATCGGTGGACCAGTCGTCCATTGCCCACATCCCGGGCATCCGCGCGGTGGTGGTGGTGCGCGACTTCGTGGGCATCGTCGCCGAGCGCGAGGAGCAGGCAGAAGAAGCAATGCGCGCGCTGCGCGTGCAGTGGAAGTCCTGGCCGGGCTTTCCCCGGCAGGACAGCCCCGAAGCCCTGGCCCAGGCCATCCGTGCCAACCCCTCCACCCAGCGCCGCCTGGTGGACGAAGGCGATGTGGACGCCGCGCTGGCCGGTGCCGCGCAGTCCCTGCCGCGCACCTATGTCTGGCCCTACCAGCTGCACGGCTCCATCGGGCCCTCGTGCGCGGTGGCCGAGTGGCGCCAGGACGAGACTTCGGGCCGCGCGCGCATGGCCGTCTGGGCCGGCACGCAGAACCCCCATGTGCTGCGCGCCGACTTGGCGCGCCTCATGGGCCTGGCCGACGTGGACATCGATCTGGTGCGCATGGAGGCCGCGGGTTGCTACGGCCGCAACGGCGCCGACGACGTGGCGGCGGATGCCGCGCTGCTCTCGCGTGCCGTGGGCGCGCCGGTGCGCGTGCAGCTCACGCGCGAGCAGGAGCACCTGTGGGAGCCCAAGGGCACGGCCCAGCTCATGCAGGTGCGCGGCGGCCTCAATGCCGACGGCTCGGTGGCAGCCTACGATTTCGAGACCTCCTACCCCTCCAACGGCGCGCCCACATTGGCCCTGCTGCTCACACGCACCATCGAGCCGCTGGCCCAGGCCTACGAGATGGGCGACCGCACGGCGCGCCCGCCCTACGACTACGACAACCTGCGCGTGGCCGTGAACGACATGGCGCCCATCGTGCGCGCTTCGTGGTTGCGCGGTGTCTCGGCCCTGCCCAACTCGTTCGCGCACGAATCCTATGTGGACGAGCTGGCCACCGCGGCTGGCGTGGACCCGGTTGAGTTCCGCCTGCAACTGCTCAGCGACCCGCGCGCGGCGGAACTCGTCAAGGCCACGGCCGAGAAGGCCGGCTGGTTGCCCCACACCGGCCCGCGCGTGCCCGGGCCCGGCGCACTGCAGGGCGCCGAGGGCGACTGGGTGCAGGGCCAGGGCTTTGCCTACGCACGCTACATCCACAGCAAGTGGCCCGGCTTTGGCGCGGCCTGGGCCGCGTGGGTGGCCGACGTGGACGTGAACCGGAAGACCGGCGAGGTGCATGTGCGCCGCGTGGTCGTGGGCCACGATGCGGGCCTGATGGTCAACCCCGCGGGCGTGGAGCACCAGGTGCATGGCAACGTGGTGCAGACCACCAGCCGCGCGCTCAAGGAGCAGGTGCGCTTCGACCCCGTCACGCAGGCGGTGGACACGCGCGAATGGGGCAGCTACCCGATCCTGAGCTTCCGCGAGGTGCCGGTGATCGAGGTCATGCACATGCCCCGGCAGGACGAGGCGCCGCTGGGCTCGGGCGAGTCGTCCTCGGTGCCTGGCACGGCGGCCATCGCCAATGCCATCTTCGACGCCACGGGCGTGCGCTTCCGTGCGCCGCCGTTCACGCCCGAGGTGGTGCGCGCCGGGCTCAACCCGCTGGGCGCAGCCGCAGGGCAGGGCGGTGCCGCCCCTGCGGGGTCGCCGGCCGAACCGGCCGATGTGCTGCCCACGCTGGAACTGCCAGCCCCGGCGGTGCCCACCAGCGCCACCTGGCCGCGCCGGCGCAGCCCCTGGGCGCGCCCACTGGCCCTGGCCGCGGGTGGCCTGGCCATGGGCGCGGCGCTGCTGGGCTGGCGCCCGGCCATCGCCCCCGTGGCGCAGGCGGCGGGCGGCGCATCGGTCTACAACGCAGCCACCATCGAGCGCGGCCGGCTGGTGGCTGCCGCCGGCGACTGCGTGGTCTGCCACACGGCGCCCGGCGGCACGCCGAATGCCGGCGGGCGGGCCATGGACACGCCCTTCGGCACCGTCTACACCACCAACCTCACGCCCGATGCAGAGACCGGCCTGGGCCAGTGGTCCTTCAGCGCCTTCCAGCGTGCGATGCGCGAGGGCATCTCGCGCGACGGCAAGCACCTGTACCCGGCCTTCCCCTACACCTCGTTCGCGAAGATGGGCGACGACGACCTGACGGCGCTGTACGCCTGGCTCATGGCCCAGCCACCGGTGCGCTCTGAGGTGCCGGCCACGCAACTGGCCTTCCCGTTCAGCGTGCGCCCGCTCATGGCCGGCTGGAACGCGCTGTTCCACGACGCCACGCCCTGGAAGCCCGACCCCACGCGCCCGCCCGAATGGAACCGCGGCGCCTACCTGGTGCAGGGCGCCGGCCACTGCGGTGCCTGCCACACGCCGCGCAATGCGCTGGGGGCCGAGATGGGCGGCGCGGCCTTCCTTTCGGGTGCGCTGGTCGATGGCTGGGAGGCGCCCGCGCTCACCGGCCTGTCGAAGGCGCCCGTGCCCTGGAGCGCCGACGCCCTGTACAGCTACCTGCGCAAGGGCCACAGCCCGGAGCATGGCAGCGCCTCCGGCCCCATGGCGCCCGTGGTGCAGGAGCTGGCGAAGCTGCCCGACGAGGACATCCGCGCCATGGCGACCTACCTGGCCTCGTTCAGCGCGACCACTGAACCTGCTGCCGACGCGGTGCAGGCCACGGCCCGGGCCGCCGTCGCGCAGGCGGCCGCCCTGGCGCCCCAGCCCGGCCTGGCCCAGCGCCTGTTCAATGGCGCCTGCGCCGCCTGCCACCACGATGGCGACGGACCGAAACTGCTGGGCGCCAACGTGCCGCTGGCGCTCAACAGCAACCTGCACAGCGACCGGCCCGACAACCTGCTGCAGGTCATCGTCCACGGCATCCGCGAGCCCGCTTCGCGCGAACTGGGTTTCATGCCCGGCTTTGGCGATGCGCTCAGCGATGCGCAGATCGCCGAACTCGCGGGCTACATGCGCCAGCGCTATGCGCCGGGCCGCCCGGCCTGGACCGATGTGCCCGCCGCCCTGGCGCGCGTGCGCGCAGGGCCGGCGCATCCATAGCGTTAGAGATGCAGTGAATCCGCGCTGGCACCCATGGCATCGGCAATCAGCCGCATGTCGTGGTCGCTGACGGCGAAGAGCCCGAAGCGGAACGCATAGCCCCAGCGCGCGCGGTCCTGCACGAAGTCGAAGTGGTCGAGCAGCGGCGCGATCGGCGCTTCGCGGGCGGGCACGTAGTCCACGTCCTTTCGGAACGGGATGAAACCGCCGCCCATGTCGAAGGCATAGGGATCGCCGGGCTTCACCAGCCCCAGCGACACGAAGGCCCGCAGCTTGTCGCTGCCGCCCATGGTGACCGTGGGCGCGTAATAGGCGAGCCTGTCGCCGGGTTTCACGCGCCGCAGCGGCGCGATCTTGCCATGGCACACCTGCATGTAGCCGGCGTCGGGCTCGGCGCAGCCGCGGCGCGCATGGTCCGCGCAGGCCACGGCGATCCAGTTGCCGCGTGGCGCGGCCATGGCGGGATGGGCTGCTTCGGCCCACAGGGTGGGCTGATGGGCCAGTGCGGTTGCTGCTGCCATGCCCATACTCCTCAGGCCTCGGCGTGCAGGCCCACGCGGTTGCCATCCAGGTCTTGGATGTGCGCGAAGAAGCCCATGCCTGGTGGCAGGGCCTGACGCGGCAGGGCCACCTTGCCGCCCTGCGCCACCACCCGTTCCAGGGCCGCATCGAGTGAGGGCGACGCATCCAGGTAGACCAGGGTGCCAGCGCCTGCTGCCAGCTGGGGCGCGGTCGGCCCCATCATCAGCGCACCGCCCGTTCCGTCGGACTCCGGGTCGTACGAAAACACCGCACCTTCGCTCGGGCCCATGGACTCGCGGCGCATGGTCTGGCCCAGCACGGCCTCGTAAAACGCCTGGGCGCGGTCCAGTTGGGTGGTGGGGATTTCGAACCAGCTGATGGCGTTTTTCATGAAGGGCTCCTTGGGTGTGAATGAAGAAGCCCCGATGGTGATGACCTGCTGCTGACAGCGGTTTGTCAGCAGGCTTGCAGCAGCGCCCTCATTCTCGCGAACGGCTCAGTTCCAGCGAGAACTTGAACCGGTCCGCGGGGTGCAGCGAGACCGAGATCTCGAACACCTGGTCGGCCGAATCGAGGTAGTGGCGCGTGATCTTCAGGGCCGGTGCGCCGGCCTCGGCGCGCAGGGCCTCGGCGTGCTCGCGCGGCACCAGCACGGCCTCGATGTCCTGGCGGATGCGCGCGATGCGCCGGCCGTAGCGCTCCTCGATGATGGAGCTGGCCAGCGTCTCGGGCGCGTCGCGCACGATGGGGCCGATGTCGGCATACGCCGGGTCGATGTACAGGTCCAGCCAGCAGATCGGGCGCGCCTTGGCGCTGCCGCCTTCCATGCGCAGGCAGGCGATGTGCAGCCAGCGCGTGCCTCCGGGGCAGCCAAGGTCCTTGGCGAGCGCCAGGTCCGCGACCACCTCGTTGACCGACTGCACCGTGCGCACGTGCTCGGCGCCGAAGCGCGCCAGCTCCTGCACCGTGGCGATGGACTGCGTGAAGCCGGCGCGCGGCCGCGTGGCCTCCACGCGCGTGCCCACGTTCTTGCGCCGCGAGATCAGTCCCAGCTCCTGCAGTTCGTCCAGCGCCTTGCGCACGGCATAGCGGCTCAGGCCGTACTGGTCGCACAGCTCGAACTCGGTGGGCAGCAGGCTACCCACGGCAAAGCGCCCGGAGGCAATCCCCTCGGACAGTTCGCGGGCGAGATCGGGGTTCTTGGCGGCGGTCATGCGGGCAGGCTCCTGCTCAGGGAAAACCCCAAATTGAGTTTTGTTCGAACATATTTACAGTTCATTTGTTCGAACATTTATATATGTTCGTATTTTATCAACATATCCGGCCTGCCATGTCCTCTTCCCTGTTTACCCCTGCCAGCACGGTGCTCGACTCGGTGCTGTTCCGCGACGCCTTCGGCACGCCGCGCATGCGCGAGGTGTTCTCCGACCACACCCTGATCGCCCGCTACATCGAGGTGGAGGTGGCGCTGGCCCGGGCCGAGGCGCGCTGCGGCGTGATCCCGGCCGACGCGGCCGAAGCCATCGCGCACGAATCGCGCCTGGACCGCGTGGACTTCGACCACATGCGGCACGAGACCGACATCGTCGGCTACCCCATCCTGCCGCTGGTGCACCAGCTGGTGGAGATGTGCGGCGAGGCCGGGCGCTACGTGCACTGGGGTGCCACCACGCAGGACATCATGGACACGGCCAACGTGCTGCAGCTGCGCGACGGCCTGGCGCTGGTGGAGGCCGACATCCGCGAACTGCGCGGCATCCTGGCCGCGCTGGCCGCCAAGCACCGCGACACCCCCATGGCCGGCCGCACCCACCTGCAGCAGGCGTTGCCCGTCACCTTCGGCTACAAGGTGGCGATCTGGCTGGCCATGTTCGACCGCCACCAGGAGCGCCTGGCCGAGCTGCGCAAGCGCGTGCTGGTGGTGCAGTTTGCCGGGGCTGCCGGCACGCTGGCCTCGCTGGGCGACAAGGGCTTCGAAGTGCAGGCCGCGCTGGCCGACGAGCTCAACCTGGCCGTGCCCGTGACCACCTGGCACGTGGCGCGCGACGGCTTCGCCGAGGCGGTGAACCTGCTGGCCCTGGTCACCGGCTCGCTGGGCAAGATCGCGCTGGACATCATGATCATGGCCTCCACCGAGTTCGGCGAGGTCTACGAGCCCTTCGTGAAGGGCCGCGGCGCGAGCAGCACCATGCCGCAAAAGCGCAACCCGATCTCCAGCGAGCTGATGCTGGCGGCCTCCAAGGCCGTGCGCCAGCACGCGGGGCTGATGGTCGATGCCATGGTGCAGGACTTCGAGCGCGCCACCGGACCCTGGCATGCCGAATGGCTGGCGCTGCCCGAGAGCTTCATCCTCACCGCGGGCGCGCTGCACCAGGCCAAGTTCGCGCTCGGCGGCCTGATCGTGGACGCGGCGCGCATGCGCAGCAACCTGCGGTTAAGCCGCGGCCTGATCGTGGCCGAGGCCGTGATGATGGGCCTGGCGCCGGCCATGGGCCGCCAGCAGGCGCACGACGTGGTCTATGGCGCCTGCCGCACTGTCAACGAAGAGGGCGGCACCCTGGCCGAGGCGCTGGCCGCATTGCCCGAGGTGGTGCGCCACTTCGACCGTGCGGCGATCGACCGCCTCACCGACCCCGCCAATTACCTGGGCCTGGCGCCCGCCATGGTGGACCGCGCCCTGGCCGCATCGGCCGCGCTCGGCCACTGACGCACCGCATCCGCGTGCGCTTTCCGTTCCTTCCCACAACCGTTGCAGGAGACAAGTCCATGAACACCGCCAAAGTCCTCGGTGCCGCCGCCGCATTGCTGTGCGCCGCCACCTTCGCCCACGCCCAGCAGGCCTGGCCTGCCAAGCCGCTCACCTGGGTCGTGCCGTTCGCAGCGGGCGGGCCCACCGACGCCATGGCGCGCGACATCGCCGACAAGGTGGGGCGCCAGATCGGACAGTCCATCGTGATCGAGAACGCGGCTGGCGCGGGCGGCACCATCGGCGCGGCCAAGGCCGCCAAGTCGGCGCCCGACGGCTACACCTTCCTGGTCGGCCACATGGGCTACATGGGCGCGGCGCCTTCGCTGTACAAGAAGCTGGCCTACGATCCGGTGAAGGACTTCGAGGCGGTGTTCCGCTTCCCCGACACGCCGCTGGTGCTGCTGGTGCCCAAGAGCTCGCCCTACAAGACGGCGGCCGAGCTGATCGCGGCGGCCAAGGCCAACCCGCGCAAGATCAACTTCGGCAATGCGGGCGTGGGCTCCACCTCGCACCTGATCGCCGCGCTGTTCGAGTCGCGCGCCGGCATCGAGGTCACGTCCATCTCGTACAAGGGCGCGGCCCCGGCCATGAACGACCTGGTGGGCGGGCAGGTGGAGGCGATGTTCGACCAGAGCAACACCGCGCTGCCCCAGGTCACGGGCGGGCGGCTCAATGCGATTGCGCTGACCTCGCTCACGCCCATGCCGCAGCAGTACCCCAACGTGGCCCCGCTGGCCGACAAGACCTTGCCCGGCTTCGAGGCCGCCACCTGGTATGGCCTGTATGCGCCCAAGGGGGTGCCCAAGGACGTGGTGCAAAAGCTCCACCAGGCCTACCTCAAGGCCCTGGCCGACAAGCCCTGGACGGCGCGCATGGTGGCCCAGGGCATCCACCTGCTGCCCGAAGCCCAGTACGCGCCCGAGGCATTCGCCAAGCACACCGCGGCCGAGGTGGACAAGTGGCGCAAGGTGGCGACCGACGCCAAGATCCAGATCGACTGAGCAAGAAACACAGCCCATGACCCGCATCGCGCAGGAAGACCTGGCCACCAGCATCGCCCAGGCGCTGCAGTTCATCAGCCACCGGCACCCGCCCGACTTCGTGCGCGCGCTGCGCCGCGCGCATGCGGCCGAGACCCATGCCCCGGCGCGTGCCGCCATGGGCCAGCTGCTGGTGAACAGCCGCATGGCGGCGCTGGGCCGGCGCCCGCTGTGCCAGGACACGGGCGTGGCCCAGGTGTTCCTGCGCATCGGCCTGGGCGTGGCCTTTGTGCGCCACGACGGCGCCGCGCTGCGCAGCCTGCAGGCGGTGGCCGACGAAGCGGTGCGCACGGCCTATGGCGACCCGGCCAACCCGCTGCGCGCCACCATGGTGGCCGACCCACTGGGTGCGCGCACCAACACGCGCGACAACACGCCTTCCATCGTGCACTGCGACCTGGTGGAGGGCGATGCGCTGGAACTGCTGGTAGTGGCCAAGGGCGGCGGCGGTGACGTCAAGGCGCGCTTTGCCACGCTCAACCCCAGCGACAGCGTGGCCGACTGGGTGCTGGCCCAGTTGCCCGGCATGGGCGCGGGCTGGTGCCCGCCCGGCGTGCTGGGTATCGGCATCGGCGGCAGCCCCGAGCAGGCCATGCTGCAGGCCAAGCTGTCGCTGTTCGATGCCATCGACATCGACCGACTGCAGGCGCGCGGCGCGGCCACGCCCGAGGAGGCGCTGCGCCTGGACCTGCACGCGCGCAGCAATGCGCTGGGCATCGGCGCCCAGGGGCTGGGCGGCCTCTCGGCCGTGCTCGACGTCAAGGTGCGCAGCGCACCCTGCCATGCGGCCACGATTCCGGTGGCGCTGATCCCCAACTGTGCGGCCACACGCTACCTGCGCCTCACGCTGGACGGCACGGGGCCGGCGCCGCTGCCGGACCTGTCGCTCGACGCCTGGGACGACATTCCCGACCACTTCACGGTGGACGATGCGGTGCGCGTGGACCTGGACACGCTGGATCGTGCCGAGGTCGGCCGCTGGAAGGTCGGCCAGACCCTGCTGCTCACGGGCACCCTGCTCACCGCGCGCGATGCCGCGCACAAGCGCCTCGTGGACCTGCTGCAGCGCGGCGAGCCGCTGCCGGTGGACCTGCGCGGCCGCACCATCTACTATGTGGGCCCGGTGGACGCCGTGGCCGGCGAAGCCGTGGGCCCGGCCGGGCCGACCACCGCCACGCGCATGGACCGCTTCGTGGAGCCGCTGCTGGCGCAGACCGGGTTGCTGGCCATGGTGGGCAAGGCCGAGCGCGGGCCGGATGCGATCGCCTCCATTCGCCGCCATGGCGCGGCCTACCTCGCGGCGACCGGGGGCGCGGCCTACCTGCTGTCGCGCTCCATCCGCAAGGCACGGGTGCTGGCCTTTGCCGACCTGGGCATGGAGGCCATCCATGAGTTCGAGGTGGTGGACTTTCCGGTCACGGTGGCCGTGGACTCGCACGGGCACACGATCCACCGCTTCGTGGAAGCTAGAACGTGATCTTGACCGACGGCGCGCTGCGCTGGGCCTTGCCGTGGAACACGGCCTCGATGTTGTTGCCATCGGGGTCGAGCACGAAGGCCGCGTAGTAGCCGGGGTGGTAGGGGCGCTCGCCCGGGGCGCCATTGTCCTTGCCGCCATGGGCCAGGGCCGCCTTGTAGAAGGCCTGCACCATGGCCTCGTCCTGTGCCTGGAAGGCCAGGTGGTGCCGGCCCGTGAGGTGGCCCTGTGCCGCAGCACTTTTGGACGTGGAGACGAAGAGCTCGTCGGCCCAGAAATAGTCTTCGGCGGTGCCGCCCATCGGCACCTTGAGCACCTCGAAGATGGCGGTGTAGAAGGCCTGGCTGGCCGACAGATCGCGCACCACCAGTTGGATGTGGTCGATCAGGCGGCCGCGGTGCAGTTCCTGGGTTTCCATGGCGTGGTCCTTCGTGGGTTCACAACATGGGCGCAGTGTGCCAGCGGCCAGGGGGCGGGCGCCATCGCACTCACCCCCTGTTACCGCTGTGACCTGGCGGCTACTCCCGGGAGCCTGTCGCCCCCGCAATCAGCCGCTCACCGGCAGCTGAAGCTGCTGGCGTTCTCCACATCGCCCGTGCCGTTGTAGCGCGCCACCTTGGGGTAGACGCACAGCGGGCGCGTGCGGTTGGCCGACCAGCTGGCGGGCAGCTCGGTGTTGACCACGTTGGCACCGGCGCCGCGCGCCTGGGCCAGCACGGTGTCGGGCGCCTTGCCCTGTTCCACCCATTGCACCAGCGGGGCCAGCATGTCGAACTGGTCGGTGGCCGGGCCACCCGAGCAGTGGTTCATGCCGGGCACCATGTACAGGCGCGCAAAGCCCGCGGCATCGCCCTTGTGGTGGGCCTGCAACCGGTCCATCCAGTTGGCGGTGTCCACGGGGGAGAACACGCCATCGGCCACGCCGTGGTAGACCATCATCTTGGCACCGCGTTCCTTGAGGGTGCCGAGATCGGCTTCGTTGGGTGGCGTCATGAAGGACCAGGGCGACTCGGGGTAGAGCGCGCTGGTGGCGAACATCTTCGGGTAGTCGGTCTCCATGCTGAAGGCCAGGGCGTACTGCAGGCCCGTGGTGGCGCTGAAGGCCGCTACCGTGGACGGCGGCGAGGTGAAGATGAAGGCCACGGCGCCGGCGTCGCGCGTGGCGGGCGAGCCCAGGTGCCATTGTGCGAAGTTGGCGCCGCCCACGCCCGGGTCGAACCAGGTGCCGGTGTACAGCGCTTCGCCCTTGCTGTTCTTGGGGCCGGCGAAGATGTCGGCCAGTACGGTTTTTTGCGCCGGGGTCAGGCAGCTGCCATCGCGCGCGGCACCGGGCGCGCAGCTCGGCACATCGGTCTGCAGGTTGAAGGCGCCCTGGCAGGCCGCCACGTCGTTGACCTGGCCGTCGGTCACGCCGTCCAGCGCGTCGCACTTGGCCAGGATGCGGCTGCCCAGCAATTTGTACTCGGCGGCCGTCACCGAAGTGTTCAGGTCGGGCTGGCCGCTGGCGTCGGGAGTGGAGACCTTGGCGTACTGCTGGGCCTTCCACAGTTGGGCCGTGGCCGCCTTGGGCAGGTGAAAGCCCGGGTTGCCGGCGAGGATGCCGTCGTACTGGTCCGCATAGCGCGAGGCGGCCACCATGGCATGGCGCCCGCCGTTGGAGCAGCCGGCGAAGTAGGAGCGGTCGGGCGCCTTGCCATAGGCGCTCTTGATGAGGTCCTTGGCCATGGGTGTGAGGCTGCCCACGGCCGTGTAGCCATAGTCCAGCCGGGCCTGCGGGTCCACGCCGAAGAAGGGCGTGGGTGCGCTGTGCCCCGCGTCGGAGCTGAGCACCGCGAAGCCCTGGCTCAGCGCGGGCGCCACGGGCGAGGCACCGCTGGTTGCGCCCAGTGCGGTGACCACGCTGCCGTCCAGGCCGCCATTGGCCTGGTAGAGGAAGCGGCCGTTCCAGGCCACGGGCATGCGCATCTCGAAGCCGATGGCATAGCTCGCGCCATCGACGGCGCTGGTGCGCTGGTTCATCGCGCCCTTGACCAGGCAGTGCGCCGGGATGGGGGTGTTCACGCCGGTGGCCTTGAGCTCGCCCTCGGCCACGGGCACGGCGGAGGCGATGCGCGTGTTGGGCAGCGCCAGCGTGGTGGCCAGGTTGGCGCAGGACTGCAGCGTGCCCGGCGAGGCCGCAGACAGTTGCCGCAGCCCACCGTCCGATCCGCCGCAACCGGCGACCAGCAGTGCCGCCGCGGGCAATGCCGCCAGTGCCAGGGGGCGGCCCAGGCCGTGCAGGTTCCAGATACCCTCGTTCCTCTTCATGGTGTTGTCTCCTCGTAAGTTGTCGCAAGGCGCAGGCAGGCAGACCCGCAGCGCGGCCTCGAAGCGCTGTGGGATGGGGAAAGCGAAGAGAGAAAAGGCGTGGACCGTCAGGCGGCAGCCATGGCGGGCGCGTGACGTCGATGGACGTCGGCAGCGGCGGTGGACAGGCGCTGGCGGATGATGGCCAGGCACATGTCGAATTCGGGCAGCACCCAGGTGGCGAAGGCACGGGCCGGCTCGGCCCAGCGCGGGCCCTGGCTGGCGGGGGTGGCCACAATGCGGGCCCAGGCCCATTCCAGCAGCACCAGGGCCATGGCGCGCAGGTAGTCGTCGGCCACCCAGTACGGGAGCTGCGGATCGGTGGCTGCCGCGGCCACCAGGGCGCGCGTGGTGTCCGCCAGTGCGTTGCGCCGGGTGTTGGCCGCCTCGTCCTGCGGCAGGCCATGGCGCAGCGATGCGAGCAGGGCGCACAGGCCCTGGCCGCCATCGGCCAGCACCTTGCGCACCAGCAGGTCGATGGCCTGGATCTCGTTGGTGCCCTCGTAGATCATGGCCACGCGAGCGTCGCGCACGATCTGCTCCATGCCCCACTCGCGCACATAGCCGTGGCCGCCAAAGACCTGCAGGCAGGCGCTTGCGCCGTGGAAGGCCTGATCGGTCAGCGCGGCCTTGAGCACGGGCGTGACCAGCGCGCACCAGCGTTGGGCCACGGCGCGCTCGGTGGCATCGGGGTGGTGGCGCGCCCCGTCGAGCTGCAGGGCGGTGTGGTAGGCCAGCACGCGCCCGCCGTCGATCCATGCGCGCTGGGTGTGCAGGATGCGGCGCATGGCCGGGTGCTCGGCAATCGGGTCCGGGCCCGGCGATGCCGTGCCGCCCCCGGCCTTGGGGGCGCGCATCTGGCGGCGCTCCTGCGCATAGGCGCTGGCCTTCTGCCAGGCGGCTTCGAGCAGCCCCAGCCCCTGCAGGCCCACATGCAGGCGCGCGGCGTTCATCATCACGAACATGGCGGCCAGGCCCTTGTGCGGCTCGCCCACCAGCCAGCCCGTGGCGTCGTCGAAGCGCATCACGCAGGTGGGGCTGCCGTGCAGACCCATCTTCTCTTCGATGCGCTCGCACACCACGGCATTGCGCGCGCCATCTCCCAGCCGCTTGGGCACGAGGAACAGCGACAGGCCCTTGGGGCCGGCCGGTGCGTCGGGCAGGCGCGCCAGCACCAGGTGCACGATGTTGTCGGTGAGGTCGTGCTCGCCGCCGGAGATGAAGATCTTGCTGCCGTTCACGCGCACGCTGCCGTCGGCCTGCGGCACGCCGCGCGTGCGCACCAGGCCCAGGTCGCTGCCCGCATGGGCTTCGGTCAGGCACATGGTGGCCAGCCACTCCCCGCTGGCGATCCGGGGCAGGTACTGCGCCTTCAGGGCCTCGCTGCCATGGTGGCGCAGGCATTCGTAGGCGCCGTGCAGCAGGCCGGGCGCCATGGTCCAGCCGTGGTTGGCACCGGCCAGCCATTCGAAGAGCACGCAGTCGAGCACCGCCGGCAGGCCCTGGCCGCCATCCTCGGGCGCACAGGCCAGCGAGGGCCAGCCGGCCTGCCAGAAGTCCTGGTAGGCCGCGCGAAAGCCGGCGGGCGTGGTGACGGTGCCGGCTTCGAAGCGGCAGCCTTCTTCATCGCCGATGCGCTGCAGCGGAGCGATGGCGCTGTCGACGAACTTGGCGGCCTCGTCCAGCACCTGCGCCGCGAGGTCGCCATCGGTGTCGGCAAACGGTGCCAGCGCCTGCCACTGCGCAGGGGCCTGGAGCACCTCGGACAGCAGGTGCTGGATATCGGCCAGGGTCTGGTGTGCTTGCATGCGGGTCGTGCTTCCAATATCCGTCGTGTACCTGCGGCTTGGCAACTGGCGCGGCCAAAGACCCGCGCCACCGGGGCGTCCCTCCAGGGGACGCCAATCCAGACTCAGGATTCCGAAGTGAACCCGATCTGCTTGACCAGCGGGCCCCAGCGCTCGAACTCGGCCTTCTGGTCGGCCAGCATCTCCTGCTGCGTGCTGCCGTGGGCCACCAGGCCAACGATGCCCAGCGCGTCGATCACGGTCTTGTCCTTGAGCGCGCCGGTGATGGCGGCATTGGCACTGGCCAGCGTGGCGGCGGGCGTCTTGGCCGGGGCGTAGAAGCCGAACCATTCCTCGGAGGTCACGTCGGGGTAGCCCAGCTCGATGAAGGTGGGCACATCGGGCAGGTAGGGCGAGCGCTTCTTGCCCGAGGTGGCCAGCACGCGCACGCGGCCGGTCTTCATGTACTGCAGGTAGTCGCCGCTGGGGTTCATGGCGGCAGCGATCTGGCCGCCCACCAGGTCGGTGATGCTGGGCACGGTGCCACGGTAGGGCACGTGCTTGAGATCCACTGCCGCACGGATGCCCAGCAGCGCGCCCAGCAGGTGGGGCATGGAGCCAGCGCCGGGCGAGCCGTAGCTGGCCTTGTCCGGATTCGCCTTGGCCCAGGCCAGGAAGTCCTTGAGCGTCTTCACCTCGGCCGGCACGGCCGGGCCCACGGCCAGGCCGTGGTGCATGATCGCGCCGATGGAGACGGGCACCACGTCCTCGGGCTTGTAGCTCAGCTTGGGGTAGATGTGCGGGTACACCGACAGGGCCGACACCGGTGCCAGGGTGAGCACCGAACCATCGGCGGGGGAGTTCTTCAGCGTTTCCACCGCAATGCGGCCACCGGCGCCCGGCTTGTTCTCGACGAAGCCCGGGTTCTTGCTGTAGGCCGTGCCGCCCAGCTTCTCGGCCACGCGGCGGGCCACGCTGTCGCCCGCGCTGCCGGCCGGAAAACCGTACATGATCTTGACCTGGTCCAGCGCCTGCGCGAAGGAGGACAGGGGATAAAGCGCCGCGAGGGCGGCGGCGCTGCCCAGGGTGTGAACGAAGTGGCGTCGTGTCGTCGTCATGGTTGTCTCCGGTATAGGTATGGTGTGTTGACGGGGCGGGGAACGGGGGCTAACGGGGCGCCATGCGCAGGGCGCCATCGAGCCGGATCACCTCCCCGTTGAGGTGTCCGTTGGTCACGATGTGGGCCGCCAGCTCGGCAAACTCCTCGGGCTTGCCCAGGCGTGGCGGGAAGGGGATGCTCGCGGCCAGCGACTGCTGCACGGCTTCGGGCAGCTCCTTCATGAGCGGCGTGGCGAACAGGCCCGGGGCCACGGTGCACACGCGGATGCCGTGCTGCGCCAGGTCGCGCGCCATGGGCAGGGTCATGCCCACCAGCCCGCCCTTGGAGGCGCTGTAGGCCTGCTGGCCCACCTGGCCGTCGAAGGCCGCCACCGAGGCCGTGAACATCATCACGCCGCGCTCGCCGTTGTCCAAGGGGGCCAGCCTGGCGCACGCCGCTGCGAACAGCCGGCTGATGTTGTAGCTGCCGATCAGGTTGATGCCCACCACGCGGGCGAAGTCCTCGAGTGGTGCTGCACTGCCGTCGCGCTGCACCACACGCTTGGCGCTGCCGATGCCGGCCACGTTCATGAGGATGCGCGCCGGGCCCAGGGCCGCTTCGGCCTGGGCCAGGGCGGCGGCCACGCTCTCGGTCTGGGTGATGTCGCAGGTGCAGGCCGCGGCCGTGCCGGCGCCATGCTGGCGGTTGATGCTCTCGGCCACCTGGGTGGCGAGGGCGGTGTTCACGTCGAGCACCGCGACCTTGGCGCCCAGGCGGGCCAGCTCGCGGGCGGTGGCCTCGCCCAGGCCCGATGCGGCGCCGGTGACGAGGGCGGTCTGTCCTTGGATCTGCATGGATGGCTCCTTGGGGTTGCGCGTCAGGCGTTGGGCACGATGGCGCCGGGGGCGTTGCCGTCGTGCAGGGCCTGCACCAGGGCGTCGCGGTGCTTGAGCACGGCACGCTGGTTGATGGAGCCCTTGTCGGTGATCTCGCCCTTGTCGAGCGAGGGCGGCTCGGCCATCAGCAGTGCGCGCGCCACGCGGCTGGCGCTGCCCGTGGATTCGCGGGCCAGGTGGTCGATGACGGCCTGGATGCGCTGGCGCACGCCGGTGCTGGCGATCACCTCGGCCCAGGGGGCGTCGGCAGCCAGGCCGCTCACCTCGCGGCAGGCGGGCGAGAGGAACAGCAGCGCGCCCACTTCCTTCCTGTTCAGGCCGGTGAGCACCGCGTCCTGGATGTACGGGGCGCCGGCCACGACGATCTTCGCGCGCATCGGGCCCACGCTCACGAAGGTGCCGGTGGAGAGCTTGAAATCCTCGGCGATGCGGCCATCGAAGCGCAGGCCGCGGTGGATGTCGTTGTCGTCGATCCACAGCACCGCGTCGCCGGTGCACAGGTAGCCTTCGTCGTCGAAGGCCTCGCGCGTGGCGGCGTCCGAGCGCCAGTAGCCGGGCGTCACGTTGGGGCCGCGGTAGCGCACCTCGGTCTTGCCGTCCACGTCCACCAGCTTGAGCGTCATGCCCGGCACGGGCGCGCCGATGTGGCCGGAGCGCACGTCGGGGCTGTTGCAGAACATCGCCGAGGGGGCCGACTCGGTCATCCCCAGGCCCGTGGACATGACGATGCGCTCGCCGAGTTCGGCCTCCTGCGTGGCATGCAGGCTGTCCCAGATGGGCTGGGCCAGGCCGGCGCCCGAGTAGAAGAACATGCGCACCCGCGACAGCAGCGTGCGGCGCAGCACGGCGTCGGTCTTCATCGCCTCGGCGATCATCTCGAAGCCGGTGGGCACGTTGAAGTACACGGTGGGCGCAATCTCGCGCAGGTTGCGCAGCGTCTCGCCGATCAGCGCGGCCGTGGGCTTGCCGTCGTCGATATACAGCGTGCCGCCGTGCTGCAGGGTGAGGCCGAAGTTGTGGTTGCTGCCGAAGGTGTGGTTCCAGGGCAGCCAATCCACCAGAACCGGTGGCGCTTCGGCCAGCACCGGCAGCGACTGCGTGATCTGCTGCAGGTTGGCGCACCACATGCGCTGGGTGTTGATCACCGGCTTGGGCATCTTGGTGGAGCCGCTGGTGAACAGAAACTTCACGATGGTGCCCGGGCCCGTGGCGTGCATGGCCGCATCCACGGCCGGCGTGGCCAGGGTGTTGCGCAGGCTCTGGAAGGTGGTGGCCTTGCGGCCGTCGATGGCGCCCTGGGCGAGCACGATCTCCACGTCCGCCGCCACGGTGGCTTCGATGGCGCGGCCAAAGCGCGCACCATCGGCCGCGAACACCAGGCCCGGCGTCAGCGTGTCCAGCACGTGGCGCAGCTTGTCGTAGTCCTGGCTCACGGTGGCGTAGGCGGGCGACACGGGGCAGTAGGGCACGCCGGCATAGATGCAGCCCAGCGCCATCAGCGCATGCTCCAGGCTGTTCTCGCTGAGCACCACCACCGGGCGCTCGGCGGAGAGGCCCCTGTCCAGCAGCGCCTGGCCGATGCTGCGCGCGGCGTCCAGTGCCTGGGCGTAGCTGATGTGTTGCCAATCGCCGGTGGTGCCGTCGGCCTGCTGCGTGCGGCGTGCCAGGAAGCTGCGCTCGGGCTCCGCCTCGGCCCAGTGCACCAGGTAGTCCGTCACCCGGCGCGCATGGGCGCCCAGGGGCAGATCGGCCTGCAGGTAGCGCACGCCGGGTGCGCCTTCGCGCAGATTGACGCGGGTGACGCCGAAGGGGACAGGGCGGTAGCGCGGCGGCGCGAGGGGAGTGGAAAGATCGCTCATGGGATGGAGGTCCGGCGGTAGGGGATGGGGGCTCAGTCTTTGCGCACCTTGGCGGCTCGGCCTTCCAGGAAGTCCGCCAGGCGTGACTTGGCCTCGGGCGCGCTCTGGGCGATCGCGGCCATCATGGCTTCGGTGAAGAAACCCTGGTCGGCCGGCTGCTCGGCGATGCGCGGCAGGGCGTGCATCAGCGCGTAGTTGGTCAGCGGCGCGTTCTGCGCCACGCGCCTGGCCAGCTCCAGCGCCTTGGCGAAGGCCTGGCCCTCGGGCACCAGGTACTGGGCAAAGCCGACCTTCTCTCCGTCCTGCGCGTTGTAGACGCGGCCGGTGAGCATCATGTCCGTCATGCGTGCCGCGCCAATCAGCTTGGGGATGCGCACCGCGCCGCCGCCGCCCACGAAGATGCCGCGCGAGCCCTCGGGCAGCGCATAGAAGGTGGACTCGTCGGCCACGCGGATGTGGCAGGCGCTGGCCAGCTCCAGCCCGCCGCCCACCACCGCGCCGTGCAGTGCCGCGATCACGGGCACGGGGCCGTACTGCACGCGCTCGAGCGCCGCATGCCACATGCGCGAGTGGTACAGGCCCTGACCCGCGTCGCGCTCCTTGAGCTCGGACAGGTCGAGCCCGGCGCAGAAATGCGGTCCTTCACCGTCGATCACCGCGGCACGCACGCCAGCGGGCATGGTCTCGAACAGGTCGCGCAGGGCCAGGATCAGGCCGTCGTTCAAGGCGTTGCGCTTGGCGCTGCGGGTCAGGCGGATGACGGCAACTTCCTGCTCATCGCCGGAGAGCTCGAAATGGATGTCTGGATGGGTCATGGTGGCTTTCGTAATGGATGGATTGTGGTTATAGTTAATAACCAATTCAAGCAAGCCAGCCCGGTTTTTTATTGGTAGTTACCCTTGATCTGCGCCCCCTGTGGTGGTGCATGCTGAAGGGCGGCGCCATGCAAGCCCGGCTCCCATAGGAGACACATATGGACCACGAGAACCTGATCGCCATCGACATCCACACCCACGCCGAGGTGAGCTGCTGGAACCCGTTCGACAACTATGGCGAGGAGTACGACCGCGCCGCCGACAAGTACTTCAAGAACGGCCGGCGCCCGACCATTGCCGAGACGGTGGCCTACTACCGCGAGCAGAAGATCGGCCTGGTGATGTTCACCGTGGATGCCGAGTCCAAGATGGGCCGCCGGCGCATCCCCAACGAGGAGATCGCCGAGGCCGCCAAGGCCAACAGCGACATGATGATGGCCTTCGCCAGCATCGACCCGCACAAGGGCAAGATGGGGGCGCGCGAGGCGCGCCGCCTGATCGAGGAGCACGGCGTCAAGGGCTTCAAGTTCCACCCCACGGTGCAGGGCTACCACCCCTACGACCAGATGGCCTGGCCGATCTACGAGGTGATCGCCGAGTACGGCATGCCCGCCATCTTCCACACCGGCCACAGCGGCATCGGCAGCGGCATGCGCTGCGGCGGCGGCCTGCGCCTGGAATACAGCAACCCCATGCACCTGGATGACGTGGCCATCGACTTCCCTGACATGCAGATCGTCATGGCCCACCCGAGCTTTCCGTGGCAGGACGAGGCGCTCTCGGTCGCCACGCACAAGCCCAACGTCTGGATCGACCTGTCGGGCTGGAGCCCCAAGTACTTTCCCAAGCAGCTGGTGCAGTACGCCAACACCCTGCTCAAGGACCGCATACTGTTCGGCAGCGACTACCCGCTGATCACGCCCGAGCGCTGGATGAAGGACTTCCAGGAAGCCGGCTTCAAGCCCGAGGTGATGCCCGGCATCCTCAAGGGCAATGCGGTGCGTCTGCTGGGGCTGGACAAGGCCGCCGAGAAGCCCGCTGCGGTTTGACCGGGTGCCTCAGTCGTAGACTTTCTGCAGCAGACGGATCAGCGTCTTGCGCTCGGTGGCCGTGAGGCGCGCCGTGGCGTCGATTTCCAGCTGGGCCGCGGTCTGCTCGGCCTGATCGCACAGGTCCTCGCCCGCAGGCGTCAGGTGCAGGCCCATCGCGCGCCCGTCGCTCGGGTGCGGGCGGCGCTCGATCAGGCCGCGCCGGTCCAGCGCCGCGATCAGGCCCACCAGGTTGGGTGGCAGCACGCCCAGCGTGGAGCACAGCTGGCGCGAGGTGATGCCAGGGTTGTGCGCCACCAGCGAGAGCACCGAGAAATCCACCACCTTGAGCCCATAGACCGCCATGCGCTCCATGAACACCTCGATGATGGACAGCGACGCCCGGCGCGCGTTGTAGCCCACCAGGGTGCGCAGGTAGCTGTTGTCGACCACGTCGGTGGCGGTGGGTGCGAGGGTGGGGGAGGAAGCGCTGGCCATGGGGGTGATGCTGCTGGAGGTGGCGAAACTATAGCGTTCAAGCCGGACTGCGCAGTACGCGGCGGTATTGAACGGCTTCGGCGACATGGCCGACGGCGGTGGCCTCGGCACCGGCCAGGTCGGCAATGGTGCGCGCCACCTTGAGCGCGCGGTGCGTGCTGCGCGCCGACCAGCCCAGGCGCGCGGCCGCCGTGTTGAGGAACTTGGCGGCGGCATCGTCCAGGTGCAGGTGTTCGTCGATCTCCTGGCCCTGCAGCGCCTGGTTGGTCCTGCCCTGGCGCGCCAGGGCCCGGGCCCGCGCCTGCACCACGCGCTCGCGGATGGTGGCGCTGGATTCGCCGGGCGGCGCCTTGAGCAGCTGCTCCGAAGGCACGGCGGGCACCTCCACATGCAGGTCGATGCGGTCCAGCAGGGGTCCGCTGAGCTTGCCCTGGTAGCGCGCAATCTGGTCGGGTGTGCAGCGGCAGGCGCGTTGGGTGGAGCCAAGGAATCCGCAGGGGCATGGATTCATGGCCGCGATCATCTGGAAGCGGGCAGGGAAATCGGCCCGTTGTGCGGCACGCGAAATGGTGATGTGGCCGGTTTCCAGGGGTTCGCGCAGCGCCTCAAGCGCAGCCCGGGTGAACTCGGGAAATTCATCGAGAAAAAGCACGCCATGGTGCGCCAGCGAGATCTCGCCAGGCCGTGGCGGCGAACCTCCCCCCACCAGCGCCACGGCACTGGCCGTGTGATGGGGTTGCCCCGTGGGTCGCAGTCCCCAGCGTTCGGGGCTGAAGCGGCCGGCCAGGCTGGAGATGGCGGCGCTCTCCAGTGCCTCCTGCACCGTCATGGGCGGCAGCAGGCCGGCAAAGCGCTGTGCGAGCATGGACTTGCCCGAGCCGGGCGGCCCGGCCATGAGGGCGCTGTGGCCGCCAGCCGCTGCGATCTCCAGCGCGCGCTTGGCCATGGCCTGGCCTTTCACGTCGGCCATGTCGGGGCCCTGCAGCCCGGTGACCATGGGCGTGGGCTGCAGGCGCGTGAAACCATCGCCGTCCCCTTCGGGCGGCGGCGTGCCGGGTGGCAGGAAGGCGCGCACCACATCCAGCAGGTGGCGCGCACGCACCACCTGGGCATCGGGCACCAGGGCGGCCTCTTCGGCACTGCCCGGCGGCAGCACCAACTGGGCGCTGATCTGCTGGGTTTGCAGCGCCAGGCTGGTGGCCAGCGCGCCACGCACGGGACGCAGTTCGCCCGACAGCGAGAGTTCGCCCGCGAATTCATGGCCCGCCAGACGGCTGCCGTCGATCTGCCCGCTGGCGGCGAGGATGCCCAGGGCGATGGGCAGGTCAAAGCGGCCCGAATCCTTGGGCAGGTCGGCCGGCGCCAGGTTCACCGTGATGCGCTTGTTGTGGGGGAACTCCAGCCCGGCGTTCTGCAACGCCGAGCGCACGCGCTCGCGGGCCTCCTTGACCTCCACCTCGGCCAGTCCCACCAGGGTGAAACTGGGCAGGCCATTGGCCAGGTGCACTTCAACGGTGACGGCCGGTGCCTGCAGCCCCAGAAGGGCGCGGCTTTGCACCAAAGCAAGACTCATGGACGACTTTCTCCCCAGATGGGTGCGTTTTATGGTGCGCTGGCGTGAAATGTTTCACGATCGCACCATGGTGGTGCGTGTTAGCAATCCCCTCAACCCTCACTTTAATAGGGAATCCCCATCTGTCCCGGCCCCGGGCGAATTGCGTGTCGATGGCGCATGGCACGGTCCATGCTTAAAGCGCTTGTCCCTACTTTGTCCAACCGGAGGAAACATGACCCGCGCATCCATCAAGTTCCTGGGCGCTGCCCTTGTCGCAACCCTGCCTCTGCTGGCCAGCGCCCAGCTGACGGGCAACGTCAGCCTGACCACCAACTACAAGTTCCGTGGCCAGGACCAGGATGCCTCCAAGGTCAAGGCGGTCAAGCCCGCCATCCAGGGTGGCTTCGACTACGCTTTCGGCGAATCCGGTTTCTATGTCGGCAACTGGAACTCCAGCGTCGACTGGCTCTCGGGCAACTCCATCGAGTCCGACATCTACGGCGGCTACAAGTTCAAGGCCGGCTCCGTCGACCTGGACGTGGGCCTCCTGACCTACATCTACCCCGGCAACAGCAACGGCAACACCACCGAAGTCTATGGCGCCGCCACCTTCGGCCCCGTGACGGCCAAGTACTCGCACACCCTGTCCAAGGATTACTTCGCCTACGCCGGTCCGGGCTTCAAGGGCCGCAACACCGGCTACCTGAACCTGGCGTTCTCCCAGGAAGTGGCGCCCAAGATCACCGCCAAGGCCTCGGTGGGCTACACACGCTTCGGTGGCGACATCGCTGCCCCCAACTACCTGGACTACAGCGTCGGCGGGGCCTATGACTTCGGTTCGGGCCTGTCGCTGGGTGCTGCCGTGGTGGGCGCCACCAAGAAGGACTACTTCGGTCCCGTCAACAAGTCGCGCGTGATCGTCACGCTGACCAAAACCCTGTAAATCTTTGAGGGGCGCATGGTGCGCCCCTTCCCGGAGGAACCAAAAATGAAAATGGTGACAGCCATCATCAAACCCTTCAAGCTCGACGAGGTGCGTGAAGCCCTGTCGGACATCGGGGTCCAGGGGATTACGGTGACCGAAGTCAAGGGTTTCGGACGCCAGAAGGGCCACACGGAGTTGTACCGCGGCGCAGAGTACGTGGTCGACTTCCTGCCCAAGGTCAAGATCGAAGCCGCCGTGGCGGACGAGCTGGTGGATCGCGTGATCGAGGCCATCGAGGCCGCTGCCCGCACCGGCAAGATCGGCGACGGCAAGATTTTCGTGACGCACCTCGAGCAGGTGGTGCGCATCCGCACCGGCGAAACCGGCAAGGAAGCCCTCTAAAGGGTACGCCGCATCACACACAAGAGAAAAGAGCCATGAAAAAACTGCTTGCTTCCTGCATTCTGGGGCTGAGCCTGCTGTCCGTCGGTGGACTGTCGCTGGCCCAGGCGCCTGCCGCCGACGCTGCGGCGTCCGCGCCGGCTGCCGCCGCACCCGTTGCTGCCGCCCCCGCTGCGGCGGCACCTGCTCCTGCAGCCGCCGCCTCCGAGGCCGCTCCCGCTGCAGCTGCAGCCCCCGTACCCAAGGTCGACTCCGGCGATACCGCCTGGATGCTGACCTCCACGCTGCTGGTCATCCTGATGACCATTCCCGGCCTGGCCCTGTTCTACGGCGGCCTGGGCCGTTCCAAGAACATGCTGTCCGTGCTGATGCAGGTCTTCGTGGTCTTCTCGCTGATTTCGCTGCTGTGGGCCATCTATGGCTACAGCCTGGCGTTCTCGGGTGAGGGCAAGTTCTTCGGCGGCCTGGACAAGATCTTCCTCAAGGGCGTGACCCAGGAAACCTTCGGTGCCCTGATCACCATCCCCGAGTACGTGTTCATCGCCTTCCAGGGCACGTTCGCGGCCATCACCGTGGCCCTGATCGTCGGCTCCTTCGCCGAGCGCATCAAGTTCTCCGCCGTGCTGATCTTCTCGGTGCTGTGGTTCACCTTCAGCTACGTGCCCATGGCCCACATCGTGTGGGGCGGCGGCCTGCTGGGTGCCGACGGCGCGCTGGACTTCGCCGGTGGTACGGTGGTGCACATCAACGCCGGTATCGCTGGCCTGGTGGGTGCCTACATGGTGGGCAAGCGCATCGGCTTCGGCAAGGAAGCCCTGACGCCCCACAGCCTGACGCTGACCATGGTGGGTGCCTCGCTGCTGTGGGTGGGCTGGTTCGGCTTCAACGCCGGTTCCGCCGGTGCTGCCAACGCCGGTGCCGGCCTGGCCTTCGTGAACACCGTGCTGGCCACTGCCGCTGCCACGCTGAGCTGGATCGCCGGCGAAGCGCTGCACAAGGGCAAGGCCTCGTCGCTGGGTGCTGCCTCGGGTGCCGTGGCCGGTCTGGTGGCGGTGACGCCTGCTGCCGGCTTCGTGGGCCCCATGGGTTCCATCGTGCTGGGCCTGATCGCCGGTATCGTCTGCCTGTGGGGTGTGGGTGGTCTCAAGCGCCTGCTCAACGTGGACGACGCATTTGACGTGTTCGGCGTGCACGGCGTGGGCGGCATCCTGGGTGCCATCCTGACCGGTGTGTTCGCTTCCCAGAGCCTGGGTGGCACGGGCGGCCTGACGCCTGACACCTTCGCCATGGGCGCCCAAGTGTGGATCCAGGTCAAGAGCGTGCTGTTCACCATCGTGTGGTCCGGCGTCGTGGCCTTCATCTCCTACAAGATCGCTGACCTGCTGGTGGGCCTGCGTGTCTCGGAAGAATCCGAGCGCGAAGGTCTGGACATCACGTCCCACGGCGAAACGGCCTACAACCGTTGATGGTGATGGGATAGGCCCAGGGCTGCGGTGTCTGGTGGCGCCGCAGCCGGGTCTCTCCCGAATTTTGAGTCTGGTTTTTCTGCGAGAGTCTCCTCGGAATCCTCCTCGGATCCCTTGGCCCGCCACCCGGCGGGCTTCTTTTTGAGCAACCCGCCTTTCGGCGGGTTTTTCATTGGAGGGCTGCGCGCGGCCCAGCGCCCATCGCGGGCCTCACGCTGGCCGTTCAAAAAATTCACGGCCACGCCAGGCGCCCTGGCAGGGTGCAGCCGCTACGATGCACGGCATGGATTTCGCCCTTTCCCAGATCACCGAACGCGTGCGCGCCGCCGCTGCCGACCAGACCCCTTTGCGCATCCGCGGCGGCGGCAGCAAGGACTTCCACGGCCTGGCGCTGCATGGCGAGGTGCTGGACACCCGGGTGCTCAGGGGCATCGTCGACTACGAGCCGAGCGAACTGGTGGTCACCGTGCGCAGCGGCACGCCGCTGGCCGAGCTGGAAGCGGCCCTGGCCGCCCAGGGCCAATGCCTGCCGTTCGAGCCCCCGCATTTCGGTGCGCAGCCGCATGCCGCCACGGTCGGCGGCATGGTGGCGGCCGGCCTCTCGGGTCCGGCGCGCGCCAGCGTGGGCGCCGTGCGCGACTACCTGCTGGGCGTGGTGCTGCTCAACGGCCGGGCCGAATTGCTGACCTTTGGCGGGCAGGTCATGAAGAACGTGGCAGGCTACGACGTACCGCGCCTTGTGGCCGGCTCCTGGGGCACGCTGGGCCTGCTGACCGAGGTCAGCCTCAAGGTGCTGCCGGTGGCGCCTGCCGAGGCCACGCTGCGCTTCGCATGCGGGCAGGACGAGGCGCTGCGCCGCCTGCATGCCTGGGGCGGTCAGCCCCTGCCCCTCAATGCCAGTCGCTGGCAGGATGGTGCGCTGCACCTGCGCGTGCGCGGCGCCGTGGCCGCCGTGGAGGCCGCCTGCCGCAGCATGGGCGGCGAGCGCCTGGAGGGTGCCGCCGTGGCCGCCGACTGGAGCGCCTGCCGCGACCAGTCCCTGCCCTGGTTTGCCGCGCGTGCGCCCGGGCAGGCGCTGTGGCGCCTGTCGCTGCCGGCCACCGCGCCCGCGATGGCCTTGCCCGGTGGTGGGCAACCCCTGGTCGAATGGCATGGGGCGCTGCGCTGGGTGCAGGCGCCCGAATCCGCAGGCGATGCGCTGCGCGAAGCGGCGCGGTCCGTGGGTGGCAGCGCGGCGATGTTCCGCGCGCCCTCGGCGCGCGAGCCCGGCGGCGCAGGGCATGCTCCCCTGCCATCACGGGCCCTGGAGCAGATCCATGGGCGCCTCAAGCACAGCTTCGATCCGGCCGGCATCTTCAATCCCGGGCGCATGGCGGCGGGCTGGTAGGGCCGAGCCGATCCGTCGGCCGCGGCCGAACCCTTCAACTGTCAGGCATGCACCATGCAAACCCAACTGTCTCCTGAATACCGCGCCCGCGCCGATGGCCAGCAGGCCGAGGCCATCCTGCGCAAGTGCGTGCACTGCGGCTTCTGCACCGCCACCTGTCCCACCTACCAGCTGCTGGGCGACGAGCTCGACGGCCCGCGCGGCCGCATCTACCTGATCAAGCAGGTGCTCGAGGGGCAGGCGCCCACGCGTGCCACCCAGATGCACCTGGACCGCTGCCTGACCTGCCGCAACTGCGAAAGCACCTGCCCGAGCGGTGTGCAGTATGGCCACCTGGTGGACATCGGCCGCAAGATCGTGGACGAGAAGGTGCCACGCCCCCTGGGCGAGCAGGCCCTGCGCTGGGCACTCAAGGAAGGCCTGCCCTCGCCCCTGTTCGCCCCGGCGATGAAGGCCGGGCAGATGCTGCGCGGCCTGTTGCCCGCGGCGCTCAAGGCCAAGGTGCCGGCGCCGCAGAACCCGGGCGTCTGGCCCACGGGGCTGCATGCGCGCAAGGTGCTCATGCTGGCCGGCTGCGTGCAGCCCGCGATGATGCCCGGCATCAACACCGCCACGGCGCGCGTGCTCGATGCGGCGGGCATACAGACCCTGGTGGCGGCCAAGGCGGGCTGCTGCGGTGCCGTCAAGTTCCACCTCAACGACCAGGAGGGCGGCAAGGTGCAGATGCGCGCCAACATCGATGCCTGGTGGCCGCTGGTCGAGGCGGGCGGGGTGGAGTGCATCGTCATGAACGCCTCGGGCTGCGGCGTCACCGTCAAGGAGTACGGCCACATCCTCCAGGACGACGCGCAGTACGCGGCCAAGGCGGCGCGCATCAGCGCGCTCACACGCGACCTGTCCGAGTTGCTGCCGGACCTGCTGCCCGAGCTGGCCGAGCGCCTGGCGGGGCGCGTCAGGCTGCCGGACGGCGTGCAGTACGCCTACCACCCCCCCTGCACGCTGCAGCACGGGCAGAAACTGCGCGGCGGGGTGGAAACGCACTTGGCCAAGCTGGGCTTCACGCTGCGCGTGGCGCGCAACGAATCGCACCTGTGCTGCGGCTCGGCCGGCACCTACTCGGTGCTCAACCCCAGCCTGTCCTACCAGTTGCGCGACCGCAAGCTCGGGGCCCTGGACGAGGCCTTTGGCGAGCAGCCGCCCGCGGCCATCCTCTCGGCCAACATCGGCTGCATCACGCACCTGCAAAGCGGCACGGCGACCCCCGTGCGCCACTGGATCGAGGTGCTGGACGAAGCCATCGCCGCAGGGCGTTGAGCGGCGATGGCGCGCCGGCCGGATGGTCGGCCAGGGCCCGCATTAGGCGCCAGCCGCCAAGGCTGGCATGATTGAGGGTTTTCTTGCCCCCTTCCCTTTTCCGCTACGCCATGACCGACAACGTGCCAGAACAAGAACAGAAGATCGCCGCGCCCGCCGCCGCTGCCCCCACGGCAGACCAGGCCGCATCGGCCGCGCCCGCCGTGGCCGATGCCGGGGAGGGCGCCACCACTGCGCCTGCCGACAAGGCCCGACGCAACCGTGGCGGCCGGGGTGGTCGCAGCAGCAACAACAACGGCAATGGCCAGCGCGGCGCACGCCAGCGTGCCCCGGAGGCGGCTGCCCAGGCCGCAGAAGGCGCACCGGCAGGGCCGTCGGGCCAGCGCACGCCGCCGCGCACCCACCCGGTGCTGGAGCAGCTGGCCGGCCTGTACCCGCAGCTCTTTGGCGCGGTGTTTCGCCCGCTCAAGCGCGGCATCTTCCAGGACCTGCAAGCGGCCCACCCCGCGCTGTTCGAGCGCGAAGCGCTCAAGGTGGCACTGGGCATCCACACCCGTTCCACCCGCTACCTGCAGAGCGTGGCCGCAGGCGACAAGCGCCATGACCTGGCGGGCCAGCCGGTGGAGGCCATGGCCCCGGAGCACGTGCACCACGCGCTGCTGGAGGTCTACCGCCGCCGAAAGAACAACAAGGCCCGCGCCACCGAAGACCTGTTGCCCAAGCTGCGCAACCGCATGGTCCAGGCCTTCGAAGCCTCGGGCCTGACGCGCGAGGCCTATACCGAGCTGGTGTCCGGCCGCGACGACGAGGCCAATGCCCTGCTCGAAGAGGCCTTTGCCGAGTGGTCGGCACGCAATGCCCGCGACGAAGCCCTGCTGCGCGCCTTCGAGGCCAGCGGCCAGACCCTGGAAGCCTTTGCCGACATGTACGGCATGGCGGCCCGGGCCGTGGGCCAGACGCTGGAGCGCGCCCGCCGCTACCGCGCCGTGGTGGTCGCCGCAGCGGGTGCTGCCCCCGCCCCCGCGGCCGATTGAGCCGGGGCGCCGCGAAGGCGCCTGCGGCTTCCCTGGGGGCTGCTGCTGACACTGCAGTGGCAGCAGCCATTGCAGTGCCTCGAACGGCACTCTTTCCTCTCCCACTTGGTTGCAATTTGTCCCCGGTGGCGCCATCCTGCTGACACCAGGTTGTCAGCAGCAGGCCGGCACCATCGGGGCTCACTACAACCAATGAGAGAGAGAAATCCGCATGCCACCCGTTTCTGAAAAGATTCGTGCCTTCCGCGTTGCCGGCATTGCCGTGCGCACCCGCAACAGCGACGAGATGAACCCCGAGACCTCCCGCATCGGAGGCCTGTGGGACCGCTTCTTCAGCGAGAGCTGGGAGCACAAGCTGCCGCGCCCCGGGGCGGACGGCCGCATCTTCGGCGTCTACAGCGCCTACGAATCCAACGAGCATGGCGCCTTCGACGTCACGGCGGGCGTGGATGCCCCCGAGGGCGCGGACATCGCGGGCGGGGCCACGACGGTGGAGATCGAGGCGGGCGACTACCTGGTGTTCCACGGCCAGGGCACCATGCCGCAGATGGTGATCGATGCCTGGGGCGAGGTCTGGCGCTACTTCGGCGAGAACCCGCAGATCCGGCGCCGCTTCACCACCGACTTCGAGGCCTACGCCGGCCCCGACCGCGTGGCCATCCACATCGGCGTCTAGGCCGCTGCACCGCTGCTGCCATGGCCACCACCTCCTGGCGCGAGAAGCTTGCCGGCTATCGGCACCTGCCGCAGGTCAAGCCCATCCCCGAGCCCCTGCGCGCACGCCTGGGCGAGGGGCGCATGCTGGTGCCTTCGCCGCTCGACGTGGATGCCGCCATGCGCCGTGTTCCCGCAGGGCGCTGGACCACGGTGCGGGCCCTGGCGGCGGACATGGCCCAGGCACAGGGCGCCGACGTGGGCTGCGTGGTCACCACCGGCATCTTCGCCACGCTGGTGGCGCGCGCTGCCGACGAGGCCGAGCAACTGGCAGAGGCCCAGGGCGCTGGCGCCGAGCAGCCGGACGGCACGCCGTATTGGCGCACGCTCAAGGCCGACGGCAGCCTGAACCCCAAGTACCCGGGCGGCGTGGAGCGCCAGATGCAGCGGCTCGAGGCCGAAGGCCATGTGATCGAGCAGCAGGGCCGCTTGCTGCGCGTGCAGGACCCGGCGGTCCCAGCCCCCGTCCCGCGCCCACGCCGCCGTGGCGCGTCTGCAGGCTAAGGGCCTGTCCGTCTTCATTCCTTTTGCGTCTTTTATTCCGGACCTTTTTCATGCGCCGTGCCGACCGCCTGTTCCAGATCGTCCAGCTCATCCGCGGTCGGCGCCTGTCCACTGCGGCCTTTCTGGCCGAGCGGCTGGAGGTGTCGCAGCGCACCATCTACCGCGACGTGGCCGACCTGCAGCACCAGGGCGTGCCCATCCAGGGCGAGGCGGGCGTGGGTTACCGCCTGGGGGCGGGTTTCGACCTGCCGCCGCTGATGTTCAGCCAGGGCGAGGCGAACGCCCTGGTGGCCGCCGCGCGGCTGGCCCAGGCCTGGCTCGATGCCGGGCTGGCGCGCGAGGTGGAGGGGGCTTTGGGCAAGATCCTCTCGGTGCTGCCACCCGAGGCGCGGGTGGCCGCGGAGTCGCAGGCGCTCTATGCGCCTTCGGTGGGCCTAGGGCCGCGGGCCCAGGCCACCCTGCAGACGCTGCGCGAGGCGGTGCACAGCTGCCATGTGGTGCAGATCGACTATGCCGACGTGCAGGGGCGACCCAGCGTGCGCCGCCTGCGGCCCCTGGGCTGCTTCTACTGGGGCAAGGTCTGGACGCTGTCGGCCTGGTGCGAATTGCGCGAAGACTTCCGGGGTTTCCGCATCGACCGCATTGCCGAGCTCACCGTGCTGCCCGAGCGCTTCCGCCAGGAGCCTGGCAAGACCCTGGCCGACATGCTGCGCCAGGTGGAGGCGGAGATGGCCTCCCGCCCCCCTTCCTTGAACGATGAGGCACCCTGCGCATGACCGAAGTCAGCTACTACGTGGCCGCAACGCTGGACGGCTTCATTGCCGGTCCGGGCGGCGAGCTCGACTGGCTGCATCCCTTCGAACAGGCTGGCACCGACTACGGCCTGGCGGAGTTCATGGCCGGGGTGGATGGCCTCGCCATGGGGCGCAGCACCTATGCCGTGGCCCGCTCTTTCGGCGACTGGCCCTATGGCGATCGGCCGGCCTGGGTGCTCAGCCACCAGCAAGCGCCTTCGGAGGGGACGCTGCCGCCCAGCGCGCGCTGGGGTGCTGCGCAGCCGCAGCAGCTGGTGGCGCAGTGGGCGGAACAAGGATTGCAGCAGGTCTGGCTGGTGGGCGGCGGCCAACTGGCGGGGCAGTTCCTGCGTGCAGGGTTGGTGGACCACCTGATGCTGGCCACCATTCCCGTGACGCTGGGGGCGGGCCTGCCGCTGTGGGGTGCGCCGCAGGCGATGGCGCAACAGCATTGGGCGCTGCGGGCGCACCAGGCCTATCCGAACGGCGTTCTGACCCAGCACTTCAAACGGGTGCGCAGCGCTGCTGCGTCCGGCTGATCAGCCTGCTGCGCCTGGCTTGGCCAGCGCACTGCGGTAGCGCCGGCTGCACGGCACGGTGCTGCCATCTTTCATGCGCAGGCGGGCGTCGCCGCTGTCCAGTGGCTCGATCTCGGCCACTGCGTCCAGGTTGACGGCATAGCTGCGGTGCACGCGCACGAAGCGCGCCGGGTCCAGTTGCGTGAGGAAGTCCGCCAGGGTGGAACGCACCAGGTAGTCGTGCCCGTTGACGTGCAGGCCTACATAGTTGGCCTCGGCCTGCAGCCAGGCGATGTCGCTGGCGGCGATCAGGAATTCGCGGCGCAGCTTGCGCACCAGGAAGCGTTCCGGGCGTGAGGTCGGCAGGGGCGGTGGCGGTTCGTGCGCCGCCGGTCCGGTGGCGCACGGCGGCCCCACCGGGGTGGCAGGGGATTCTTCGGGCCGGTCCAGCACCCGCGCCTCGCCCTGCAGCCGCAGCAGCAGAAAGCGGTAGCCCACCAGGCTGCCGACGATAAGCGCATAGGTGCGCACGTCCTTGAGGTACTCGTAGCCCCACTGTGCCCACCACGGGCCACTCAGCCGGTATTCTGCGCCCATGCTGGCATAGGCCAGGTGCCGCAGGGCCATCATTCCGGCCAGGTGGATGCTGCAGTAGGCCACGCTGCCCACCAGGTGCCAGGGCAGGTGGCGGCGCAGCGTGTCCCAGTGCAGTGGAAAGCGCCGCTCGAAGGCCACGATGGCGGGGATCAGCAGCCCCACCACCAGCACGCTCGACAGCTCCCACAGCGCTGGCTCCCAGGCGGCAACCGGCCGCCCGGCCGAACGCAGGTCGATCAGCGTCACCACGCTGTTGAACGCCGCCTGCACCAGCAGCAGGACCGTCCAGAACGCCACCTCGGCGCTGCGGCGCAGGGGGCGGTAGCGTTCGGGCCAGGGCAGGGTGGGCGGGGACATGGCGCAAGTGTAGGCAGGACGCGCAAAGCCGGTGCCCGGGCCCATCCCTGCCGGCCACCGCTCGTCCCAAAAGGGGTGGTTCCGGTCCCGCGGCGGCGCACCGTGGCCCCGAGGCGGCCGAGCATGGGCCCATGACTGCTCCATCCCACCCCACCTCCCGGCGCCACGACATCGATGCCCTGCGCGCCCTGGCCTTTGCCCTGGTCATCGTCTACCACGTTGCCATGTACTACGTGGCCGACTGGCACTGGCACCTCAAGAGCCCGCACGCGGCCGAATGGCTGCAGGCGCCCATGCGGGCGCTGAACCTGTGGCGCATGGACCTGGTGTTCCTGGTCTCGGGCCTGGCGTTCGGCCTGGTGCGCCGAGGCCAGACCGTTGCCGGGATCGTCCGGGTGCGCAGCTGGCGCCTGCTGCTGCCGCTGGCGTTCGGCATGGCCGTGGTGGTTCCCTACCAGCCCTATGCACAGGGCGTGGCCAACGGGCTCATCGCCCCGGGCTTCGGTGCCTTCCTGCTGCGCTACTACGGCGGCAGCACCTGGCCGGCCGGGGCTTTCGATGGCTGGGAGGCCGGGGTCACCTGGAACCACCTGTGGTACCTGGCCTACCTGTGGGCGTACACCCTGGTGCTGGCCCTGTTGCTGCCCTGGCTGGAGTCGGCTGCGGGCCAGCGGTTGCGCCGGGCCTTCACGGGCCTGCGGGGCTCGGCGCTGTGGGCCGTGCCCGTGCTGCCGCTGGCGTTGTACTCGGTGCTGCTGTGGCGGCATTTCCCGCCCACGCACGACCTCATCCACGATGCCTGGCTGCATGCTGTGTACTTCACGCTGTTCCTGTACGGCTACTGGATCGGGCTCGATGCCGGCCTGTGGGCCGAGCTGGTGCGCCTGCGCTGGCGCACCCTGGCCGGGGCGCTGCTTGTGCTGGTGCTGTTCACCGCGCTGCGCGGCGTGGCCGTGCAGCAGGGCGGCTGGCTGGCGCGCACCGCCGTGCGCGTGCTGGCCGACCTGTACCTGTGGAGCATGCTGCTGGCCATCCTGGGCTGGGCCAACCAGCGGCTCAACCGGCCCTGGCCCTGGCTGCGCTGGGCCCAGGAGGCGATCTACCCCTGGTATGTTCTGCACCAGACCGCGATCATCGTGATGGTGGTGGCCCTGGCGCGGTGGCAGCTCGGCCCGGTGCTGGAGCCGCTGGTCCTGCTGGCCGGCACGGCGCTGGCGTGCTGGGCCGTCACCGCCGTGGTGCAGCGTGTGGGATGGTTGCGGCCACTGTTCGGGCTGCCGAAGAAAGGGGCGGGTGCCCGCACGCCGGCGGAGGGGCCCTCCCAGGGGTTGCCGCAGATGCCGTGAGGCGATGGATGCAGGGATGGCGCGATACTGGTGGCATGGATTCCCCCATCCCACCCGATCTTGCCGCGCTGTCACGGGTGCGCCCTGCCACCGCGGCGGACGCCCCGGCGCTGGCCGCCCTGTGGCGGCGGGCCTGGGCTTCGGCCAATCCGTCCGTGGCCGGGGTCGCGCCCCTGGCGCATTGGCTCACGCGGGTGCAGGCCGAGTTCGGTCCGCCGTGCCTCACGCTGGTGGGGGAGCAGGGCGGAACCACCGTGGCCTTCCTGGTGCTGGAGATGCAGGCGTCGCACCTGCACCAGCTGTTCGTCGACCCCGGCGTGCAAGGGGGTGGCATCGGCGCTGCCCTGGTGGCCCGGGTGTGTACGCTCTGCCCGCAGGGCTGGTCGCTGCATGTGGCCAGCAGCAACCTGCGGGCGCGCCGCTTCTACACGCGCTGCGGCTTGCAGGAGCACGGGCACGACCGCCACCCGACCACGGGCCGTGAACGCGTGCTCTGCCGCTGGCAGCCCAGGGCTGAACCTTAGAACCTGTTGTCAGGCCAGCGCCGCCTCGATGTCGCCCGCCAGCTTCTTGGGCGCGTCCTGCGGGGCATAGCGGCGGATGACCTTGCCATCCTTGCCCACCAGGAACTTGGTGAAATTCCACTTGATGGCCTTGCTGCCCAGAAGGCCCGGGGCCTCTGCACTGAGCCATTTGTACAGGGGCGATGCATTGGCCCCGTTGACGTCGATCTTGGCCATCATCGGAAAGCTCACGCCGTAGTTGAGCTGGCAGAAGCTGGCGATCTCGTCGTTGCTGCCCGGGTCCTGGCTGCCGAACTGGTTGCAGGGAAAGCCCAGCACCACCAGCCCCTTGTCGCCATACGCCTTGTGCAGCTCTTCGAGCCCGCCGAACTGCGGCGTGAACCCGCAGGCACTGGCCGTGTTGACGATGAGCATCACCTTGCCCTGGTACTGCGCGAGCGGCACGCTCTGGCCATTCATCTGCTGGGCTTCGAAATCGTAGATGCTGTCGGGCATGCAGGGCTCCTTGGTGACTTAAGAAGTCCATGGTAGCCGCTGCGCGGCTTGTTCGCCTGTCTGCATCGCTCTCACGCGGCATCACTGAGGGCGCAATCTATGCAGATGCGCAGCCCAAGCCAGTACCACCGTGCAAGGGCCGCCCCGCCGCACGGGTGGCGTCCCCTCCCGCGCAGCGATACGGGAGAGGGGGCTGAGTGCCGCGGCTCCAAGCCTGCCTGCGCAGGCTTGGACGGTAGCGAAGAGCGGCCGCCTCTGGCGGACGCACCGTGGCGCGCAGCGCCTCAGGGGGAGCCTAGTGGTGCGCGTCCTGGCGGGCGATGTGCAGCAGGTGCTCGACCTCTTCGCGGTGGTTCACGCAGTTGCGCTGGTGCCAGCGGCGGATGATCCACATGATGCCCGCGACCACCAGGCCGAAGATGGTGATCGCGCCGAACACCGACAGGCCGAACTTGAGCGACAGGCTGTAGAAGGCGCCCAGCGCCAGGATGCAGGCCTGCTCGTTGAAGTTCTGCACGGCGATGGAGCGGCCGGCGCCCATCAGGTTGTGGCCGCGGTGCTGCAGCAGCGCATTCATGGGCACGACCAGGTAGCCGCCCAGGCCGCCCAGCAGGATCAGGAAGGGAATGGCCAGCCAGATGTTCTTGATGAAGACCATCAGTATCAGCAACAGGCCCATGGCGATGCCCAGCGGGATGACGCGGGTGGCCATATCGAGCCGCATGCGCATGGAGGCCACCACGGCGCCCACGGCCGTGCCGATGGCGACCACGCCCGTGAGGGCCGAGGCCTGCGTGGTGTTGTAGCCCAGTGCCACACCGGCCCAGGCCAGCACGATGAACTTGAGGTTGCCGCCCGCGCCCCAGAACAGGGTGGTGGTGGCCAGCGAGATCTGGCCCAGCTTGTCGCGCCACAGGCGGTTGTTGCAGGCCCAGAAGTCGGGCAGCAGTGCCATGGTGTTGGCCAGGATGCTGCGCGAAGGGTCGGCGCGCATGGGGCGCATTTCGACGCCGGTGTGCGGGATGCGGGTGTTGAACCAGGCCGCCAGCGCATAGATCAGGATCAGCCCGGCGATGGCCGATTCGGCGGGCGTGTCCACGCCCGTGTCGATCATCGGGATGTCGATGTTGAGCATCATGCCCGAGAGGTTCTGCCCCACGAGCTGGCCGCCCAGCAGCACCCCGAGGATGATCGAGGCGATGGTGAGCCCCTCGATCCAGCCGTTGGCCTTGACCAGCTGGGAGGCGGGCAGCAGTTCGGTCAGGATGCCGTACTTGGCCGGGGAGTAGGCTGCAGCGCCGAGCCCGACCACCGCGTAGGCGATCAGCGGGTGCGAGCCGAACAGCATCATCAGGCAGCCCACGACCTTGATGGCATTGCTCACGAACATCACCTTGCCCTTGGGCAGGGCGTCGGCAAAAGCGCCCACGAAGGGCGCCAGTACCACGTAGAACAGTGCGAACATGGGCACCAATGCGGCGCGCTGCCACTCGGGAGCACCTTCCGAACGGAGGAGTTCGACAGCGGCCACGAACAGCGCATTGTCGGCCAGCGAGCTGAAAAACTGCGCCGACATGATGGTGTAGAAACCGCGCTTCATCGAATGGCTGGTGCTGCATCAGTTGGACTGATGCCCTGTTAAATATGGGGAGCCTGTTGGCCGACAGATGGTTATATCACGTGGGTAAACGGCCCCGGTGCCAGAATCCAGGACATCCCACCCGGTCAAACCCCATGCCCCGCCCGATACAAGCCACCATCCACACAGCCGCCCTGCACCACAACCTGGAGCGCGTGCGCAAGAGCGTGCCCGACGCCAAGGTCTGGGCCGTGGTCAAGTCCAATGCCTATGGCCATGGCATCGAGCGGGCGTACGAGGGCTTGCGCGGGGCCGATGGCTTTGCCCTGCTGGACCTGGCCGAGGCCGAGCGCGTGCGCCAGCTGGGCTGGCGGGGGCCCATCCTGCTGCTTGAAGGCGTGTTCGAGCTGCGCGACCTGGAGCTGTGCTCGCGCCTGGGGCTCTGGCATGCCGTGCATTGCGACGAGCAGATCGACATGCTCGCCACCCACAAGACCCAGGTACCGCACCGCGTGTTCCTGAAGATGAACTCGGGCATGAACCGCCTGGGCTTCACGCCACAGCGCTACCGCGCTGCCTGGGCACGGCTCAACGCGCTGCCCCAGGTGGACGAGATCTCGTTCATGACCCACTTCAGCGACGCAGACGGCCCGCGCGGCATCGCCCACCAGATGGCCGCGTTCAATACGGCCACCGCAGACCTGCCGGGTGAGCGCACACTCTCCAACAGCGCCGCCACGCTGCGCCACAGCAGCGACGCGGGGGTGCGCGCCGACTGGGTGCGCGCGGGCATCGTGCTGTACGGCAATGCGCCCGATCACCCGGAAAATACGGCCGGGCACTGGGGGCTGGCGCCCACCATGACCTTGTCCACGAAACTGCTGGCCGTGCAGCAGCTGCAGGCGGGCGACACCGTGGGCTACGGCTCCAGTTTCACCGCCGAGGGGCCGCTGACCATCGGCGTGGCCGCCTGCGGCTATGGCGATGGCTACCCACGCCACTGCCCCACTGGCACGCCGGTGCTGGTCAATGGCGTGCGCACGCGCATTGTGGGCCGGGTGAGCATGGACATGGTCACCGTGGACCTGACGCCGTTGCTGCAGTCGGGCATGGAGGCGGGTTTTGGCAGCGAGGTCACGCTCTGGGGCCGCGCCAGCAACGGCGCCGTGCTGACCATTGATGAAGTGGCCCAGCCGGCGGGGACCGTGTCCTGGGAGCTGATGTGCGCGCTGGCCCAGCGCGTACCGGTCAGTGTCGATTAGGGCTGTTCACACCAATTGAGCATCTGTTCACGGTCGGGCCTGCGGACCGGGGGATGAACCGGTGCAGATAGGGTACGCTGCGCGGCGGATTCCCCTCTCCATCCAGCCGACAGGAGCCACGCCATGGCCGACAAGCGCAGCAGCAGTAGTAGCAGCAGCAGCAACCCGTCCCGCAAGAAGAAGGCGTCGAACTGGCGCTCCGTGCGCATGCAGCCCCGGCACCACCTGGCGGACAGCCTGCAACAGCGCTACAGCCTGCGCCTGCATGGTTTCCTGATCGGCGGCTTCACGCTGCTCATCATGTGGTGCACCTCGCATGTGCAGATGCTGCTGGGCATGGAGACCCTGGCGCTGCGCTACTTCATCACCCTGTCGGTGGGCTACATCGGCTACCTGCTGGTGCTGCGCATGTGGGCGGCGCGCCTGGTGCAGCGGGAGGACGACGGTTCCGACGGCGGTGCCGGGGACGCGGTCGAGGCCGCCGGGGATGTGGCGGACATCGCGCTCGATGCCGTCTCCTGGCGTGGCGGCAGTGGGCAAGGCATGCCCATGCCGCGTTCGGGCGGCTCCGGCGACTTCGGCACCGGCCTGTCGGACGCCGGCTCCGGCCTGGGCGACCTGGCCAGCGGCGCGGCCGACGCGGTGTCGGGCGCCGACGAGGGTGCGGTGGTGGTCATTCCCATCGTGGCCATCTTCCTCATCGGCTCGGCCATCGTCTTCGGCGCGGGTGCGCTGGCCATGCTGTTCTTCGGTTGGGATGTGCTGCTCACCGTGGCGGTGGAGCTGGCCTTCTCGGTGGTGACGGCGCGCGCCGCCATGGGCGTGGAGCGCGAGGGCTGGCTCAGCGCTGCGGTGCGCCTGACCTGGAAGCCCATGCTCGGTGCCGTGGTGTGTGCTGTGGCCCTGGGGTTCGCCATCGACCACTTCCTGCCGCATGTGAATTCGCTGCCTGAAGCGGTGCGCGCCATGCAGTCCAGCATGAAGGCGCGCTGAGCGCCGCGCCTGTCGGGCGCATGTTCATTCACCACACCCGTATCGGCTCGGGCGGCCCACCTGCCGGTGTTTCGTCCATCCCAAAAAAAAGCGGGAGGCGCCTTGGGCGCCCCCCGCTTTGCGCGGCTGGACCGGGTTCTTGCCGGCGTGCTCAGCGCGCCGTCACGGCAAATCCCTGCACCAGCCCGCCGGGGTAGCGCACGAAGAGCTTGGCGCCCTCGAACCACCAGTTGCTGTTGGCGGGGCCGGTGCCCGCAGGCAGCAGCGCCAGATCGGGAACCAGCAGGAAGCGCTGGCTGCCAAGCGCCAGCTCGGTCTGCAGGTCCAGGCCGGTGCGCAGGACGGTGCCGGCACCCAGGAGCGACTGCAGCAGGCTGGTCAGGCCTTCGTAGTCGGCCACGTCGCCCTGCAGCGCCTGGCTCACGCCATTCGCATCCGTGAAGACCAGGCCGGTCGTGCTGTGGAAGACGAAGCCCGGGGCATTGCCCGTGCGGCCCATCGGCAGCCATTGCGCGCGCAGGTGGAAGACGGTGCTGCCCAGAGAGACGCGCAGGGCTCCATTGGGCTGCATCACCGTCGTCGCGCCCAGGGCCGTGAGGGCCTGGCCCATGGCGGGCAGGGACTGCAGTGCCGGGCCGAAGCGGGTCACCAGGCCTGCCGTGGCCACCTCGATGCTGCCATCGTCCGCCACGGTCACGCCATCGGCGCGGGTGGGCACCACGCGCACTTCCAGCGCCACCACGGGGAAGCTTGTGCCGCCCAGGGTCCAGGTGACGCTGCCGTCCGCAGCCTGTGCGCCGCTGGTGATGCCGACGGTGCGCAGGCCCGCGTTGACCAGGGTTTCCAGCGGCGTGCTGCCGCCAGTGCGCGTCGGCACGCCTGCCAGTCGCACGAAGCCCACGCTGGTGTTGATGCCGGCCGGCAGGTCCGCACGCTGCACCGGGTCGCCCAGGCCGTTGCCGGCCACGGTGCCCAGGCGCACGCTCTGCACCTTGCCAGTGCCGTCGAGGCGCGCCACTTCACCGCTGTACACCGTCACGGCGGCGGCCCCATTGGCGGCTGGTGGCAGTGCCACCCGGCCCGTGCGCACGAACACGCTCCACGATTGCGGCGTGCCTGCGGCAGCGCGCGGGGTGGTGATGAGCGTGACCGACACCACGCCATCGCCCTGCGCCGTCAGCGGCAGGTTGCCCGTGCTGGTGGACAGCAGGGCCACCACCGTGCCCTGGCTCACCGTGCCGCTGAGCGTCACCTGCGAGTCGCCCGAGGTCGATGGGTTGAGCACCAGGGCCACTTGCGGCTGCCCGTTGGCCCCCGTCAAGGTGACCACGCTGAGTACCGTGGAGGTGTTGGGCTGCGGCTGGATGCTGAAGGTCTGGCCGCCGATCACCAGGGTCACGGGCGTTGGGGTACCGCCGCTGCCTGTTGGGGGCAGGGTGATGGTGGAGCCGCCCGATTGCGGGTTGAGCGTGATCGTGCTGCCCGGGGATGCCGTGACCTGCACGCTGCCGCCGATGGTGACGGGCGCGCCCGGCGCTACGGTTGCCGTGCCCTGGGTGATCACCGCGGGCGGGGGCGATCCGCCACCGCTGCTGGGCACCTGGGCCGTATAGGCCAGTGCCGTGGTGCCGCTCTCGTTGCCCGCGGCATCGATCGCCTTGAGCGTGAAGTTGTGCACTGTGAAGCTCAGGCCCGCCATGGTGACCGAGAAGTTGCCCCCCGTGGCCGTGGCGCTGCCCAGCAGGGTGGCGCCTTCGTACACCTCCACCCGGCTACCGGTTTCTGCCGTGCCGGTGATGACCACCGAGTTGCCTTCGGCCGATGCGTTGTTGGCAGGGCTGGTCACCACCGGGGCCGATGGAGCGCTGGTGTCGTAGGTCACGCCGGTGATGGAAGCCGTCACGGCGGCGTTGGTCGCCGCATCGGTGGCGTCGAACGCGAAGGTGTAGATCGCACCATCGACCAAGCCCAGCGGGGTTGTGCAGCCATTGGCATCGGCGGCCAGGGCCACCACATGGGCGCCAGCGCTGAGGGCCGTACCCTGCAGCGTGCAAGTGTGGAGCGCGCCATCGACGGTGCCGCCGGTACGGGTTGCCGTGATGCTGGCGCTGGCCACGGCTTTGCTGAGCGTGAAGCCCAGCGTGGCATTGGCCTTGATGGCAGTATTGTTGGCCGGGGTCGTTGCGCTGAATACCGGCGCGGTGGTGTCGCGCGTCAGCGGCAGAACCAGCTCGGCGCTCACATTGCCCGCCGCATCGCGCAAGGTGATCCGGAAGGTGGTCTGCTGGCCGTTGGTGATGCCGCTGGTGTCGATAGTGATGGTGGCCGTGCCGTTCGCGATGACCTGGTTCGTGTTGGTGTTGCCAACCCAGACCTGGAGACCATTCTCGACGCTCTGAACGGTCAGCGCGGTGGAATTGCCGATGGCATAGGTGGGCGTCGTGTTCAGGGTCGGGGCCGCTGGCACACCAGAGTCCACCAGCATGTTGGCGGAGGCGGCTGCAGAGACGTTGCCCGCATTGTCCTTGACAAAGCCGTACAGGGTCTTGCTGCCATCCGAGGCGAACGGGTAGCTCGTCGGCACCGCACCCCAGACGCAGTTGGTCGACACGTTGGTCTCCTGCAGGCAGTAGCCTGCTGCGGCGATGCCCGATCCGGCATCACTGCCGGTGAAGGCGCCGGCTGCCACGGTGATCGTGCGGCTGGTGGAGGTGGGGGCCAGGGTCAAGGTGGCCGTGGGGGCCGTCGTGTCATAGGTGACGCTAGTGACCTGGGTGGCGACCGATGCGTTGCCCGCCTTGTCCGTGCCGCTGAAAGCGATGGTGTAGATGGCGTCGCTGACCAGGGTCAGTGTCGTGGTGCAGCCATTGGCGTTGGCGGCATAGGCGATCTGGTGGGCGCCCAAATTCAGGGCCGTGCCCTGCAACGTGCAGGTGCGCGGTGTCGGGTCTGCAGCGCCGCCGGTGCGTGTGAACACGATGGTGGCGCCGGCCACCACCTCTTCGCTCAGCACGTAGTCGATGGTGCTGGTGCTGCCCAGGAAGCCATTGTCGGCTGGCACGATGCTGGAGAAAGCCGGTGGCGTGCTATCACGCGTGATCGTGAGCGTGCCGCTGACCAGCGTGCTGCCCCCGCCTGCGATCTTGGTCTCGACCAGGAAAGGCTTGGCGCCATCCGGCGCTGGCGTGTCCAGCACAACGGTCAGCTTGCCGGTGGCCGTGATGGTGCCCTTGTTGGCGCTGTCCACCCAGACCTCGGCATTCTGCGGGCCGCTCACCGTGACCTGCTTGGTGTCGGCATTCGTGGAGCCGTTGATCACCTGGGCCACGCCCGCAGAGGTGCCTGCCTGGTAGGTGCTGTCGCCGGGGTACTGGGCCGTGATGGTGTGCACACCCACGACCAGATTGGTCGGGCTGCAACTGGCCGTGCCATTGTTCAGGGCCAGGTTGGCGCAAGCGGCAATGGCATCCACGCCGGACAGCAGGTTCACCGTGCCCGTGGGCGTGCCACTGCTGCCAGTCAATGCGACGGTCAGTGTGGCAGCACTGCCCACGGTGACAGGGGTAGTGGGCTGGACCGTGATGGTTGGAGGACCCTCTGGATAAGCTTGTCCTTGCGACACGCTGCCCGTGGTGGTCAAGCTGGCACTGCTGCCCGTGGCATTCATCACGGCCGTGCCCAGAACCACCGTGCCGCCGATGCTGCCACCGGTGTTGGCACCGAACTTGGAATTGAGCAGGTCGATATTGGTCACCGCCGTGCGGTTGACCCAGACCGCGCCGCCGCGGTCGGCCGTGTTGCTGTTGAAGATGGACCCGTCCACCGTCATCGTGCCGATGTTGCGGATGGCGCCGCCTTCACCGGCAGCGGTGTTGCCGGTGAAGGTGCAGGAATTGATGGTCAGCGCGCCGCGGTTTTCGATGGCGCCGCCGCTGGACTGGGCGTCGTTGTTGCGGAAGGCACAATTGCTCAGGTTGGCGGTGGAACCCACGGGGATGAACAGCCCGCCCGCATTGCTCATGGTGCTGCTGGCCAGTGCCTTGCCGTTTTGCACGGTGAGCCCGCTCAGGGCCAGGGTCACGCTGTTGCCCACGGGGATGTCCAGCACGCGGACCAGGCCGCCTCCCGAGATGCTCGTGGCGGCCGCACCGTTGCCTGTGATGGTGAGCGTGCGCGTGATGGTCAAGGGACCATTGCCCGCGGTCAGCACGATCGCCTGGGCCGAAGGATCGAAACGGATTTCGTTGCCGGCAGCGTCTCCTCGGGTGCATTCTGCTGCCCCCTGGTTGGCGGCGTTGGCATTGGAAAGGGCCCTGCGCAGGGTGCATCCCGTGTTGCCATCCCCCAGCGTATTGACCGTGATGGTGGCCGCCATGGCATGGCCGCTGGCCCCCAGGGCCAGAACCAGCATGCCCAGGCCGGACCACCAGGTCGGCTTGAGGGTTTGGATCCATCGTTGCATGAAATCAGCTCCTTGGTCGGCCAAATGGGCCTTGCAGCGCCTGCGCGCCTTGTTGGTTCTTGTGCAGCTCAGTTGCGCGATGGAAAGATGCCGGTCAGCGCGATGGCAAAATTCATAGCCAAATACGGTGGACGGTTTTCGTGGGGCTGTGCGCTCCCGGCGATGGCGACCGGCGTGCTCTGCGTACCGTTGGCGGTGGTGGCATAGGGTTCATCCACGGCAGAGGCGGCCAGGGTGCCCCCCGAGGGCGATGCCTGGTTGCCGACGCTGGTGGATGCAGCAAAACCGTGGCTGTGCATCGGCAGTTGCTGCAGGGTCAACGTGGTGAACTCTTCTCCGCCCGCTTGACCTAGGGTATAGGTAGGGCCACCACCGCTTTGTGGCCCAGTGCCGATGGGTCTTCTGCCTTGCAGATTGGGCAAGCCAAATGTCGTGACTCCATCGCCCCCGAACGATGTACCCAGCAGGGCAAACAGTGCCTGGTTCTGTGCAATCGAGAGCAACTGGCCATTGCACAGCGCCCAGCCGCGCGGGGGGAAGTTGTAGCCGACCAAGCGGATTTCGCCGATATAGGGTTCAGACATGGGATTTTCCGGTGAGATGGCTGAGCGATAGGGTCAGTTGCGGGAGGGATAGATGCCCTCGGTCGCGATACAGAATGCCAGTGCGAAGTACGGCGGCATGTTGTTGTGGGCCTGGGAGCCGCCAGCAGCGCTCACGGTGGTAGGTGACATCGTGGTCATGTTGCTGGGGATGTCGGCATACAGATCGCTGCGGATGCTGGACTGCGCCAGCGTCCTCGAATTGGGGACTTCGCTGGTGCCTACACTGGCCACGGCTGAGACCGCGTGGGTATGCGATGGCATCTCGGTCGCGGCGAGGCTGACTGTGGTTTCCCCAGCTACCTCGCCCAGAACATAGGTCTGAAAGCCTGGCCGCTGACCCCAATGGACAGGGCTGCGTCCTCGGAGGTCGGGCAGCCCGAATGTGGTTTGACCGTTGCCACCGTAGGTGGTGCCGAGTATCGAAAACAGGGCGGTGTTCTGCGAAATGGCCAGGAGTTGGCCTTCGCAACGCAGCCAGCCTCGGGGGGCAAAACTATAAGGAAGGATCCGGATTTCGCCGAGAAGGGGTTCAGACATGGAGGCCTCGAAGATCAATTGCGCGACGGGAAGACACCTTCCAGCGCGATGATGAAACTAATGCCCAGATAGGGCGAGAGGTTGTTGTGGGGCTGCGAGCCTCCGGCAGCTTGCAGGGTGGCCGGGTGCAGCGTGGCGTCGGCGCTCGCGCTGGAATAGCGAAAATCACGCGCTGGCGTGGTGCCAGGCAGGCCGCCGGCTGGCGAAGCCTGGGTACCCACCGCGCCTGCCGCCAGGCTGTGGGTGTGGGGTGGCATGTGGGCAGAGAGCAAAGTCACGGATTCCGCACCTCCGGCCTGCCCCCAGGCATACGTGTCTCCCCCCGGGAGCGTGCCCACATGCACTGGCGCACGCCCGCGCAGGTCGGGCAACGCGAAGGTGGTCTGTCCATTGCCGCCGTAGGTCGTGCCCAGCAGAGAGAACAAAGCCGTGTTTTGGGCGATGGAAATCAATTGGCCATTGCAGAACGCCCAGCCCCGCGGGGCAAAGTTGCCTGCAAACATGGAAATATCGCCAATGAATGGTTCTGACATTGTTGGTCGCTTTCTTGAACTTTTCAGGCCGCCAGGTAGGTGCCCGTGACGCGGCTGGACAGGACTGTGCACAGCCCTTTGCAGGATGCCGCGGATACCGGAGGCAGCGTCGCCACGGAAAGGGCTGGTGGCAGGTGCAGGCCCTGCAAATAGACTGGGGCCACGGTCTCTCCGGAGTCTGCATTGAGGCGCACTTCGCCGCGCGGCGTCTGCAGCACGGCTGTCGCCATGGCTTGGGCCAGGGGCAGGCCGCGAGCGGTCGACAGCGTGGCCGCTGCGGACATGCGCTGGGCCATTTCGTAGCCCAGCAGGTGGAACGGCGTGGGCAGGTGCGTGCCCTGCATGGCCGCCACGCTGCTGGCGTCCCCGGCCTGTGGTTGCCAGGCGCGTGTGGTCCAGATCAGCTGACCCGAGGCGGGCTGGTGGGCGGCCGCCATGGTTTCCGCGAGCATGCCACCTGTCACCAGGGCCACCTGGCTGGCAATACCCGACAGGGCCCAGAACTGCCCAAAGGCTGCGGCCCGGTGCCCCGAGTCCAGCGCAAAGACGAAGTCGGGCCTTGTCTGGCGCACCAGCAGCGCCAGCTCATCCAATTGGCTGGTCCCATCGGCTGCGCGCGTGAACACCGTGTTCTGCACCCGGCCGCCGGCCGATGCAAAGCCGCGCTCGAAGGCGGGCAGGTGGTCAAACCCGCTGTCTGCTGGGCCCACGGCCACGATGGCGCGCGGGCCGAGCGCCTTGGCTGCCCAGCGGCCGGCGGCCCAGGCGGCCTGCCAGTAGCCCAGGTTGTTGTGCACCACCCAGGGCGAACGCGCCTGGGGATCGAGCGCATTGGCGCCGGTGTCACCCACCAGCAGAGGCACCTGGTAGCGTTCCAGCAGGGGCTCCCACGGGGCGCCCTGCGTGCCGGTGTCGACGAAACCGGCCAGCACGTCCACCTGCCCATTCGCCAGCAACTCCTTTGCGGCATGTTGCGCCTGGCTTGCGCGGTTTCCATAGGTGACGGGACTGAAGCGCAGTTGCGGGCCAGCGGTCTGCTGCTGCGCAAAGGCCTGGGCCCCGGCCATCAACTGTGCTCCGAGCAGGGGGTAGGCGCGCCCTTCGGGCAGCAGCATGCCGACCCGCAGCGTGCCGCGGCCCGTACCCGTGGCGGTAATCGTGGCCAGGGGTGAGGAGGGGGACGCACCGACAAGGCCTGGAGCGCCCAGGGCGGCGGCAACCGCCATCGCCCCGGCGCCAGCCACAAACCGGCGGCGGCTTTCGGATTCCGGGGCCTGTGGGGCCAAAGGCGCGGTGTCTTCGAATTCCATGGGTCGTTGTTCCTGGTTCAATCAGTCCACTGTCTGTCGTTCATTCGTGCCACGGTTGCCAGGCTTCCTCGGGGAAGCCCGCCGTGGCTTGCCATGCGGCCATTCCATCTGCCGCACCATGCCGTCATCGGTCACGCTCTCAAAACCGCAGCGCTCATATAGGCGCACCACGGGGCTGGTGCTGGCGGCCTGCAGCCGCAGACCCACGCCAGCGTCCTTGGCATCCTGCTGGAGCCGTGCAATCAGTTCGGATCCAATGCCCTTGCCGCGAGCAACGGGAAGCAGCTCGATGTTCACCAGCACCCAGCGCTCCGCGCTGCGGCACACCGCAAGCATTCCCGCAGGGTTGCCTTCCCACAGCACCAGGGTCGTTTCCACGGGAGGCAGGTACTGTCCATACCCCGCCGTGCGAAAGCGGTGCTGCATTTCGCAGAAGGCCTGGATCTGCGCGTCCGGCCAGCCGATGGTGAGCAACTCCGGCTCGCGCACCGAGCGGTACACGGCGCACAGGAACGCGGCGTCCTGCTCCGTTGCAGGACGCAACGCGAGGGCCTGCTGCTGCTTCGCCGTTGACGCTCCCACTTGCCACACCTTTCTTGCCGCCGCCCACCCGGGCAAGCGCTACCTGGCGGCGCGGGGCCGCAAAAACTCGAAGTTACACGCAAATTTTAACGATTGCACGTAAAGTTTTACCGGCTGGTGCGATTGTGGCCCCGAAGCCGCAGCGTCACCAGGCAAATCGTCTGCGCCAACAAAGATCGCTGGCGCGGGGCCGGCGTCAGCCCCGCTGGCCGCACGCCGGCAAGGCGTCCAGCTCGCCGCGCAGCCTCTCCAGCAGCGATAGCAGTTGGGCTTGGGTGTCGGCGTCGCATCCGGCGAGTAGCCGCGCCGACAGCGTCTGGCGCAGACCGCGCACCGTCTCCTGCAGGGCCTGGCCCTCCGGGCTCAGCGCCAGGATGCGGCTGCGGCCATCCTCGGGGTTGGGGTGGCTGGTGATCCAGCCGCGTTCGGCCAGCTGCGCCACCATGCGGGCCACCTGGGCCTTGTCGGCACCGCTGTGGCGCACCAAATCCTTTTGTGTCGCGCCCGGGTGGCGGCCGATAAAGCCCAGTGCACGCACCTCGTTCATCGTCAGGTCCGGGTGGATGGCCACCATGGCCCGCACCATGTGCGCGCGGTACACGTGCATCAGGTCGTGCATCGCTTCAAAGACATCGGCGGGGGGGCGGTTGCGGTGCATGGCAAAACCAACCGGTTGACAAAGTCAACTTGTTGGCGGATGATTTGGTTGATTGAATCAACAACATTGTAATTAATGAGCACCGAACACCAATCCCCTGCCGCGCCGGCCGATGCCCTGGCCATCACCCGAGTCCGCCACACCCTGAAGGCACGCCATGCGCAGGTGCTGCGCCGTACCGAGGTCAGCCCCGGCTTCGTGCGCCTGACCCTCGGCGGGCCGGACATGGCCGACTTCGTGAGTGCGGGCTTCGACGACCACTTCAAGCTCATCCTGCCGCACCCTGGCCAGGAGCGCGCGAGCCTTCCCTCCATGCAGGATGGCCGCCCGGTGATGCCCGAGCCGCGGCCCGTGCTGCGCGACTACACGCCGGCGCATTACGACGCGGCCAAGGGCGAGCTGGACGTCGAGGTGGCGCTGCACGATGCAGGCCCCGCCTCCGACTGGGCGGCGGCCGCCCAGCCGGGCCACTGGGTGGGCGTGGCCGGCCCGCGCGGCAGCATGGTGGTGCCCACCGCCTTTGCTTGGCACTGGCTGCTGGGCGACGAGACGGCGGTGCCCGCCATCGTGCGGCGCCTGGCCGAGCTGCCGGCCGAAGCAAGTGCCACCGTGCGGATCCAGGTGCGCAACCCGGCCGACCAGCGTGCCCTGGCCACGGCGGCCCGGCTGGATCTGCAATGGGTGGCTTCGCTGCCTGATGCCGCCGAGGCGCTGGCGATTCCCGAGGGCGATGGCTATATCTGGGCGGCTGGCGAGCACGCCGACATGGCGGCCCTGCGCAAGGTGGTGCTGGCCAAGCCGGGTGTGAACCCCAAGCGCATGCGCATCGCCGCGTACTGGAAGAAGGGCGTGGCCGACCACCATGAGGATCTGCCGGCCTGATCCTCCTACGGCAGCAAGGCCGTCGACGCCGCTTGCTGCACCGCCTGCGTCATGCGCTGCAGCGCCTGCACGTTCAGGCGCCAGAACTGCCAGTACAAGGCCACGTCCACCGGCTTGCCGGGCACCAGTTCGACCAGGCGGCCGGCATCGATGGCCTCACGTGCCAGTTGGTCGGGGCTCATGCCCCAGCCCAGGCCGGCCAGGGTGGCGGCGACAAAGCCCTGGGACGAGGGCAGCCAGTGCACGGGCGGCGCCAGTGCGCGCCGCGCGATGCGGCGCATGAAGCGCTCCTGCAGCGCATCCTTGCGGTTGAATACCAGCACAGGCGCCTGGGCCAGTGCCGCCGCCGTCACGCCGTGCGCGAAGTGGCGGTCCATGAACGCGGGGCTGGCCAGCGCGTGGTAGCGCATGGTGCCCAGGCGCAGCACCTGGCAGCCCTGCACGGGCTGAGGGTCGGCGGTCACGGCGGCCATCACGCGGCCCTGGCGCATTAGTTCGGACGAATGGTCCTGGTCCTCGACATGGATGTCGAAGGTGATGGGCAGGGCCAACCCTTCGCCTGGCTCAGCGGCCTGGGCCATGGCGTCCACGAACCACGAGGCCAGCGAATCGGCGTTCACCCCCAGCGCCAGCCGCACCGGTGCCAGGCCAGCGCTGGTGCCCGCAATGCTGCGCAGGGCATCGGCCTCGCTCAGTGCCATTTGCTGGGCGTGGCGCAGCAGGGCCTGGCCGGCCTCGGTGGGTGTGCAGGGCGCGGCGCGGCGGACCAGGACCTGGCCCACACGCTCTTCGAGCAACTTGACACGCTGGGACACGGCCGAGCGTGTGACGTGCAAGACCAGGGCGGCACGCTCGAAGCTGCCTTCTTCCAGCACGGCGGCCAGGGCCGTCAATTGCGCAGTGTCGAGGTGCATTCAGTTTTGCTTACGGGTAGAAAAAAAGTATAGCTTTTCTTTCTCTTAGCAGCGCGGCACCATCCGGCCATGAATCTCTCCACGGCCTTTGCCAACGGCTTCTCCTCGACCGCCATCCTCATCATCGCCATCGGTGCGCAGAACGCCTTCGTGCTGCGCCAGGGCCTGCGGCGCGAGCATGTGCTGCCCGTGGTGGCCGTGTGCGCGCTGTCCGACGCCATCCTGGTGCAGGCGGGCGTGTGGGGGCTGGGCTCGGCCGTGCAGGCCCACCCGGCGCTGCTGGTGGCCGCGCGCTGGCTGGGGGCAGCCTTTCTGCTGGCCTATGCGGGGCGCGCCTTGCTGCGGGCCTGGCGGCCTGCCGCGATGCAGGTCGGCGCAGAGGGCGCGGGGGCGGTGGGATGGCAGCCGGTGGTGCTCACCGCCATGGCCTTCACCTGGCTCAATCCCCATGTGTACCTGGACACGGTGCTGCTGCTCGGCGCCATCGCCAGCCCCTACCCGCCCTCGCTGCGCATGGGCTTCGCGGCCGGGGCCAGCCTGGCCAGCCTGGTGTGGTTTGCCTCGCTGGGCTGGGGCGCGCGCTGGCTGGCACCGCTGTTCGCATCGCCGCACGCCTGGCGCGTGCTCGATGCCGTGGTCGCGGCCATGATGGTCGCACTGGCCGTGGGGTTGCTGCTGCATTGAAACCCGGCAGGCGCCCTGGGGGCGCGGCGCATAAGGTTACAACGAGAAATTCGTTCGCCCCGGGGGCGGTGCAGTCCATAGTGCAGCGCACAAAGACTTTCTGCACAAGCACTTCTCCCTCATGCGATTCCAATCCCTCCTGCTGGCCGCCGCCCTTGCCGGTGCGCTGCCCCTGGCCAGCCACGCCAACACCTTCCGCTGGTCGCGCTCCACCGATCTGTCCTCGTGGGACATCCATGCCCAGAACGTGGGCGTGAACAACACCCTGCACGCCGCCGTGTACGACACGCTGGTCGAATACAACAGCAAGACCTTCAAGCCAGAACCTTCGCTGGCGACCGAGTGGAAGCGCGTGAGCCCCACGCAGCTGCGCCTGACCCTGCGCAAGGGCGTCAAGTTCAGCGACGGCAGCGAGTTCACGGCCGACGACGCCAAGTTCTCGCTCGAACGCGCCAAGGCCAAGACCTCCAACTTCGCGGTCTACACCCAGGGCATCGACCGCGTGGAAAAGGTCGACGCGTACACCATCGACATCTTCTCCGAGGTGCCCAACCCCGTGCTCGTGAACCAGCTCACCGAGCTGCGCATCCTGAGCAAGGCCTGGGCCGAGAAGAACAATGCCGTGTCACCCAAGGACATCAAGACCAAGGACGAGCCGTTCTCGCACCGCAATGCGCTGGGCACCGGCCCCTTCGTGCTCGAGTCGTGGACGCCCGACCAGCGCCTGGTGCTCAAGGCCAACCCCACCTGGTGGGGCAAGGGCAAGTACGGCGGCAACGTGACGCAGATCGTCTACACCCCGATCAAATCCGACGCCACGCGCACCGCCGCGCTGCTCTCGGGCGAGCTCGACTTCGTGCTCGACCCCGGCCTGCAGGATCTGTCGCGCGTGCGCCAGACGCCGAACCTCAAGGTCCTCGACGGCGCCGAGAACCGCACCATCTTCCTGGGCCTGGACCAGTTCCGCGAAGAGCTGCCGGGCTCCGACGTCAAGGGCAAGAACCCGCTCAAGGACGTGCGCGTGCGCAAGGCGCTCTACCAGGCCATCGACATCAGCGCCATCCAGCGCGTGGTGTTGCGCGGCCTGGCCCAGCCCACGGGCGCCATCATCGCGCGCCAGGTCAACGGCTGGACGCCCAAGGCCGACGCGCGCTGGCCCTTCGACCCCGCCTCCGCGCAGAAGCTGCTGGCCGAGGCCGGTTACCCGCAGGGCTTCGAGGTGGATTTTGCCTGCAGCGCAGGCCGCTACATCAACGACGAGCAACTGTGCCAGGCCATCACCGCCCAGTGGGCCAAGATCGGCATCAAGGCCAAGCTGCGCTCGCTGCCGTTTGCCACCTACTTCCCGATGATCCAGCGCAATGAGGCCAGCATCTACCTCCTGGGCTGGGGCGTGCCGACGTTTGACGCCTTCTACTCGCTGCAGTCGCTGATCCGCTCCAGCGGCGCTGGCGGCGACGGCAACTTCAACCTGGGCCGTTTCTCCAACCCGCAGCAGGATGCGCTGATCGAGCGCATCAAGAAGGAAACCGACACCGCCACGCGCAACGGCCTGATCGAGAAGGCCCTGATCGCCGACCACGAACTGATCTCGCACATCCCGCTGTACAACCAGATCATCCCCTGGGCGACCACGCAGAAGGTGGACATCGTGCACCGCGCAGACAACCGGGTCGACTGGCGCATCCTGAAGGTCAACTGACGGCTTTGCCTTCAACCGGCTAGCCTCGTTGGGGCGCACTCGCAAAAAGAAAGCCCTCGCAGCCGTTCAGGCTGCGAGGGCTTTTTCTTGAGGGCCGGAGAAATCAGGCCAGCGCGCGCTGCACTGCCGGGCGCTCAAGCATGCGCGCCGTGTGCTCCGCCACCTTGGGGAACAGCGCGATGTCCACGTCGTCGGTCTTGAGCCACGACGCGATGGTGAACAGGTAGCCATCGGCCACCGAATACGACTCGCCCAGCACCCAGGGGCCTTGCAGGTAGTGGTTCTCGATGACATTGAAGGCCTCGGTCATGGTCTGCGGCACCTTGCGCTGCATGTCGGCGATGGAGCTGGCCTCGTCGGCCCAGCGCGCACCGCGCCGCTTGTGCGCGTGCGCCACGTGCACGGTGGAGGCCAGGTAGCTGTTGACTTCCTGCATGCGCGCCAGCGCGAAGGGGTCGTCCAGCGGAGCGAGCTTCGCGGCGGGAAAGCGCTGCGCGACGTAGAGCAGGAGGGCCACGGTTTCGGAGAGCACGCCATGCTCCGTCACCAGCGTGGGCACGCGGCCCTTGGGGTTGATGGCCAGGTACTCGGGGCTGCGCTGCTGCTGGTTGGCAAAGTCCAGGGTCACGAGTTCGTGGTCAGCGCCGGCCTCGTGCAGTGCGATGTTTGCGGCCAGGGAGCAGGTGCCGGGGGCGGAATAGAGCTTGAGCATGGTTGCGTGGTGAGGTGAAAAATCAGTACAAACCGCGGGTGCGGGCCATCAGGCGGGACAGACCGAGCAAGGCAGCCGTGTGGGGCGTGGGTATGTCGGTGATCTGCCCGAGTTCGTGCACGGCGCCCACCAGGGCGTCGATCTCCACGGGCTTGCCGGCCTCCACGTCCTGCAGCATCGAGGTCTTGAAGGCGCCGAGCTTGCGCGTCACGGCGTGGCGGTCCTCGGGCTGCTGGTCGATCGGCAGGCCCAGTTTTTCGCCGATGGCCTTGGCTTCGAGCATCACGGCCGATACAAAGCCGCGCACCAGGTCGTCGTCGAGGATGCGGTCGGTGGTGGCGCCCGTGAGGGCGCTGATCGGGTTCACCGTGAGGTTGCCCCAGAGCTTGAACCAGATGTCCTTCTGGATGTTCGTGGAGACCTCCACTTCGATGCCGCCGCGCTGCAGCGCATCGGCCAGCGCCTGCAGCCGCGGGCTGGCGCTGCCATCGGGCTCGCCCACGATCAGCCGGTTGCCGAAGTGCTGCTTGACGAAGCCCGGCGCCTCCAGCGAGCAACTGGTGTGCACCACGCTGCCCAGCACTTGGCCGGCGGGGATGGCGCGGGCGATTGCGCCGCCAGGGTCCACCGACTCCAGCGTACGGCCCCGGGCGGCTCCGCCGCAACCATCGAGGAACCACCAGGGCACGCCGTTCATGGCGGTCAGCACCACCGTGTGGGGGCCGATCAGCGGCGCCAGGGCGCTTGCCACCTCGGGCAGGCCGGGCGCCTTCACCGCAATGACCACCAGATCCTGCACGCCCAGGGCCGCCGGGCTGTCGCTGGCGCGTACCGGGGTTGCCGCCACGCTGCCATCGGGGCGGCGCAGGCGCAGCCCGTGTTCCTGCAGGGCCGCCAGCGTGGCGCCGCGCGCCACCAGGCTGAGCTCGTTGCCCGCCTGCGCCAGGGCCAGGCCGATCCAGCCGCCAATGGCGCCGGCACCGTAGATACATGCTTTCATCGTCGCGTTGCTTTCTCTGTCGTTGTCAGTAGCCATTCGGGCTGGTCGCGGCGGCTTCGCCCGTGCGAAAGCGCGCTACCAGTTGCCTGGCCGCCGCGGCCAGCAGCATGGTATCGACCCCCACGGCCACGAACAGCGCGCCCGCCGCCAGCCAGTGGCGGGCCTGGGCTTCGTTGGTGGCCAGGATGCCGGGCGCCTTGCCCGCACGCAGGATGCGCGCGATGCCTTCGGTGATGGCGGCCTGCACGTCGGGGTGGCCGGGGTTGCCCGGGTGGCCCATCGATGCGGACAGGTCCGCCGGGCCGATGAAGACACCGTCCACGCCGGGCACGGCGGCGATCGCGTCCAGGTTCTCCATGGCCTGCACGGTCTCGGCCTGTACCAGCAGGCACACTTGGGCATTGGCCTCGTGCACGTAGTTCGGGTAGGCCTGCCAGCGCGAGGAGCGCGCCAGGGCGCTGCCCATGCCGCGCACGCCCTCGGGGGCGTAGCGCGTGGCGCGCACCAGGTCGCGTGCCTGCGCGGCCGTGTCCACCATGGGTACCAGCAGCGTGGTGGCGCCGATGTCCAGGTACTGCTTGATCAGCGCGGTGTCGCCCACGGGCACGCGTGCGATGGGGTGCGGTGGCTGCGCGCCAGCGGGCAGGGCGCTCGTGGCGCTGGCCACGGCCTGCAGCAGGTGCAGCTGCGAGCGCAGGTCATTGGGCGCGTGCTCACCGTCGAGTAGCAGCCAGTCGTAGCCCGTGCCGGCCAGGATCTCCGTGCTGTAGGCATCGGCCAGGGCGAGCCACAGACCGATCTGGGCGCGGCCCTGGGCCATGGCCTGCTTGAAGGGGTTGATGGGGGTCTGCTGCATGGGGGTGCATATTCGTCGAGGTGCAAGGCCGCCATCGTACGGCTTGTGCGCCGGGGCTGCAGGCCCCTGTTGCGACCGCTATAGTCACCAGCCCGCCCCTTCCTGCTCCATCACCCCACGCCATGGCCAAAGACAAGACCCTTTTCAGCTGCACCGAATGCGGTGGTACCAGCCCGCGCTGGCTGGGCAAGTGCCCGGCCTGCGGTGCCTGGAACACGCTGATCGAGCAGGTGGCCGACGCCGGGCCGGGCAAGAACCGCTACAGCACGCCGCAGTTCGCGGGCCTGGCGCAGGCCCAGGCGGTGATGCCGCTGTCGGCCATCGAGGCCAGCGACGTGGAGCGCACGCCCAGTGGCATCGACGAGCTCGACCGCGTGCTCGGTGGCGGCATCGTGGAAGGCGGGGTGGTGCTGATCGGGGGTGATCCGGGCATCGGCAAGTCCACCCTGCTGCTGCAGGCGCTCGACGCGCTGCAGCGCGTGGGCCTGCCCACGCTGTATGTGACCGGCGAGGAAAGCGGCGCCCAGGTGGCGCTGCGCTCGCGCCGCCTGGGGCTGGACCACAGCCAGGTCAACGTGCTGGCCGAGATCCAGCTCGAGAAGATCCTTGCCACCATCGACTCCATGCAGCCCGCCGTGGCCGTGATCGACTCCATCCAGACCGTGTATTCCGACCAGCTCACCTCGGCCCCCGGCTCCGTGGCCCAGGTGCGCGAATGCGCGGCCCACCTCACGCGCGCGGCCAAGGCCTCGGGCGTGGCCATCGTGCTCGTGGGCCACGTCACGAAAGAAGGAGCGCTTGCCGGCCCGCGCGTGCTGGAGCACATGGTGGACACGGTGCTCTACTTCGAGGGCGACACGCACAGCCAGTTCCGCCTGGTGCGGGCCATCAAGAACCGCTTCGGCGCCGTCAACGAGATCGGCGTGTTCGCCATGACGGAGAAGGGCCTCAAGGGCGTGAGCAACCCCAGCGCCATCTTCCTGAGCCAGCACAGCGAGCCCGTGCCGGGCAGCTGCGTGATGGTCACCCTGGAAGGCACGCGCCCGCTGCTGGTGGAGATCCAGGCCCTGGTGGACAGCGGCGGCCCCAGTCCGCGGCGCCTCTCGGTGGGCCTGGACAAGGACCGCCTGGCCATGCTGCTGGCCGTGCTGCACCGCCACGCGGGCGTGGCCTGCCTGGACCAGGACGTGTTCGTGAACGCCGTGGGCGGCGTGCGCATCAGCGAGCCGGCGGCCGACCTGGCCGTGATGCTGGCCATCACCTCCAGCCTGCGCGGCAAGGCCCTGCCGCGCGGCTTCCTGGCCTTCGGCGAAGTCGGCCTGGCCGGTGAGGTGCGGCCCGCGCCGCGCGGGCAGGAGCGGCTCAAGGAGGCCGCCAAGCTCGGCTTCAGCGTGGCCGTGGTGCCCAAGGCGAATGCACCCAAGAAACCCATCGAGGGCCTGACCATCCACGCGGTGGAGCGCGTGGAAGAGGCGATGAACGTCGTGCGCGAGATGGGCTAGCACAGCCCCTGGTGCGCTTCGCGCCCCTTCTCCCGAAAGGGGGCGCTCTGGCGCACGGCTCTGGTCTGAGCCGCTGCGCCATTTTTTCTTGCTCCCATCGGGCACTTGCACTAAGCTGGCCCGGTCAACCGGAACCTACACGGCGCCCGCCAAGGCCCGCTTCAGAGGCACCTGCGGCGTCGATAACGATTGCAGAGGGAGGCTGTGTTGGCCATCGAGCATTCCTGGGATACGCCGTCGGACAACAGGTCGGCATTTCTGTCCACGCTGGCTGCGGACACGCGCCACCGGCGCATGGCCGTTGCAGCCGTGGGTGCGTCCCTTCTCATCTTTCTGGCGATCGCGCCCTTTGCGCGCGTGGCCTTGCCGCCGGTGGGCGCCTTCATTCCCGTCTACCAGACGGCCCTGGTCACCAATGACCTGATCACCGCCGTGCTGCTGCTCGGCCAGTACAGTTTTCTGCGTTCGCGTGCGTTGCTGGTGCTGGGGTCGGGCTACCTGTTCTGTGCCTTCATGGCCATGGCGCATGGCCTGAGCTTCCCCGGCCTTTTCGCCCCCACCGGACTGCTTGGATCGGGCTCGCAAACCACGGCCTGGCTGTACTTCCTGTGGCATGGCGGCTTTCCGCTGTTCGTGCTGGCCTATGTCCACCTGAAGGACCCCGTGGCCGCCGGGCCGGGCGTGCAGGCATCGGTGGGCGGTTCGGCGCGCCGTGGCATTGCCTGGGCCATCCTGTGCGCCATGGCGCTTGCACTGGCGCTGCTGCTGCTGAGCACCCTGGGCCACGATGCACTGCCGGTGCTGATGCGCGGCAACCAGGACGACTCGGGCAAGCTCCTGGTGGCGGTGTGCACCTGGACCCTGTCGCTGGTGGCGCTGCTGGCGCTGTGGCGCAAGGCGCGCAGCGTGCTGGACCTGTGGCTGATGGTGACGCTGGTGGCCTGGCTGCTGGACATTGCGCTGGCGTCGGTGCTGAACGGGGCGCGCTTTGACCTGGGCTTCTATGGCGGGCGCGTTTATGGGTTGCTGGCATCGTCGTTCGTGCTGGTCGTCCTGCTGCTGGAAAACAGCCGCCTGTACGGCGACCTGGCAACCGCCCATGCGCGCGAACGCCAGCGCAGCGCAGAACTCGAGGTGGCGCGCAATGCCGCCAACGCAGCGGCCCAGGCCAAGTCCAACTTTCTGGCGGCGATGAGCCATGAAATCCGCACCCCCATGAACGGCGTCATCGGCATGATCGACGTGCTGGCGCGCTCCAGCCTGAAAAACCCCCAGGTGGCGATGGTGGACCTGATCCGGGAGTCCGCGTTCTCGCTCCTGAGCATCATCGAGGACATCCTGGACTTCTCCAAGATCGAGGCCGGCCACCTTGACGTGGAAACCGAGCCCATGGCCGTGGGGGAGGTGGTCGAGAAGGTCTGCGTGATGCTCAACCGCCTGGCAGAGAAGCAAGGCGTTGAACTGACATTGTTCACCGACCCCGAGATTCCCCCCGTCGTGCTGGGCGACGCCCTGCGCCTGCGCCAGGTGCTGATCAACCTGGTCAACAACGCCATCAAGTTTTCGGCGGGGGGGCAGGTCGCCGGGCGCGTCGCCGTGCGTGCCGTGCTGGTGGACAAGGGTACGCACAGCGTCACCCTGGAATTCCAGGTCATCGACAATGGGATCGGCATGGGCGAGGCCACACTGGCCACCCTGTTCACGGCCTTCACCCAGGCCGATGTGTCCACCACCCGGCGCTTTGGCGGCACCGGCCTGGGTCTGGCCATTTCCGGCAGCCTGGCGCAGCGCATGGGGGGCCGCATTTCCGTGGTCAGTGCGCCGGGCGCCGGTTCCACCTTCACACTGCGGCTGCCGCTGGCCTGTGCCGCACCCGCCCAAGGTGATGCACCGCCGTCACCCTCCCTGGTCGCGGGCCTGTCCTGTCTCATCATCGGCAATGGCAAGACGCTGTCTGGAGACCTGGTGACCTATCTGGCCAATGCGGGGGCGCACACCCGGCACGTGGTGAGCCTGGAGGCGGCCCGCCAACTGGCGCCGAGTCTGGCGCCCGGCCCCTGGGTCTGGGTGGTCAACACCGATGCCGACAGCCCGGTCTCGCTGGACCGCCTGCGCGCCGTTGCACGCACCAATCCGGGACTGGCCCACCACTTCGTGGTCATCGGCCACGGCCCGCACCGTTATCCACCGCAGTTCGATGCAGACCGGGTGTCCGTGGACGGCAATGTGCTGACCCGCAGCGCCCTGCTGCGCGCGGTGGCCGTTGCCGCCGGGCGGGTTCCCTACGAGGATGAGCAAGGTGCGCTGCTGCCTGCGCGCCATGCACCGGGGCCGGCGGCGCTGTCGCGCGAAGAGGCGCGCCGGCAACGTCGGCTGATCCTGGTGGTGGAAGACAACGAGATCAACCAGAAGGTCATCATGCAGCAGCTGGCGCTGCTGGGCCTGACCGCCGACCTGACCAGCGACGGCCTGCAGGCACTGATACGCTGGCGCAGCGGTGACTATGCCCTGATCGTGACCGACCTGCACATGCCCGGCATGGACGGCTACCAGCTGGCCTCGGTGGTGCGTGCCGAGGAGCAGGAGCGCGCCAACGCACGCATCCATGCCGGCGAGGCGGCCGAGCCGCCGGTGCGCATCCTGGCGCTGACCGCCAATGCCCTCAAGACGGAGGCCCAGCGGTGCAAGGACGCCGGCATGGACGACTACATGAGCAAGCCTGCTCCGCTGGCGGACCTGCAGGACCTGCTGGAGCGCTGGTTGCCCAGGGCCGCCGCCGCAGCGCTGGCCCCGGGGGCGCAGGGCATCGACGGGTCCCCCTTGCCCGAAGGGCCGGTGGATGTCCAGGTCCTGCGCAGCCTGGTGGGAGACGACCCCCAACTCATCCGCGAGTTTCTGCAGGCTTTTCGCAGCAGCGCGGCGCGCATTGCGCAGGAAGTGGAGCAGGCCTACTGCGCCGGCAGCGCCGCCAAGACCGTGGCCGCCGTGCACAAGCTCAAGTCGGCCGCACGCTCGGTGGGCGCCATGGCGCTGGGTGACCTGTGTGCCGACATGGAGCAGGTGGGTGCGGCAGGGCAGATCGACGCCCTGTCCCTGGCATTCGAGCACTTCAAGCTGGAGATGGCCACCGTCGACCGGCATCTGGCCGAGATCCTGGCCAGCGAACCGCAGGACGGCACGCCATGAGTGCCCGATCCGACATCCGCATCCTGGTGCTCGATGACGAGCCCTTCATGCTCATGCTGCTGGCCCGGCAGCTGGCCAACCTGGGATTCACCCAGGTCGATACCTGCGACAACGGCCAGACGGCACTCGAACGGGTGGACGATCCCGTGCTGGCACCGCAGCTCATCCTGTGCGACCTCAACATGCCTGGCATGGACGGCATGGAGTTCGTGCGCAAGCTGGTGGAGCACGGGTATGCGGGCAGCCTGATACTGGTCAGCGGCGAGGACGAACGCACTCTGCACTCTGCGCGCAGGCTGGTGCAGGCCCACCACATCGACGTGCTGGGCAGCCTGCAAAAGCCCGTGCCGCCGCAGGCGCTGTTCCAGCTGGTGGAGCGGTGGGTGCCCTCGGCACAGCTGGCCCAGCACCTGCAGGGCAAGGGCTATGTCGTCGAACGCCTGGCGCAGGCCATCCAGACCGGAGAACTGGTCAACCACTACCAGCCCAAGGTCTCGGTCTCGAGCGGAGAGGTCGTCGGCATGGAGACCTTGGTGCGGTGGCGCCATCCGGAGGACGGCCTGGTGTATCCGGACCAGTTCATCGGCATGGCCGAGGCCCATGGCCTGATCGACGCGCTCACCGAGGTGGTACTGGCACAGGCGCTTCAAGACAGCGCCATATGGGCGCGGGAGGGCCTGGCGCTCAAGGTGGCCGTCAACGTGTCCATGGACAACCTCCATGCGCTGGAATTCCCCGAAAGGATCACGGCCGCTGCCGCCGCTGCCGGGGTCAAGCCGCAGTCCATCGTCCTGGAGGTGACGGAGAGCCAGCTGATGAAGGACCTGCGCGCGCCGCTGGAAATTCTCACGCGCCTGCGCTTGCGCCGGTTCAAGCTGTCCATCGACGATTTCGGTACCGGCCATTCCTCCCTGGTGCAACTGCGCGATGTCCCGTTCGACGAGCTCAAGATCGACCAGAGCTTCGTGCACGGTGCCCACCACAACGAAACCTTGCGCGCCATTTTCTTTGCCAGCCTGGGACTGGCCAAGGAACTGGGCATGGAGGTGGTGGCCGAAGGCGTGGAAGACGCCGACGACTGGGATTTTCTGCAGAAGTCGGGCTGCGACCTGGCCCAGGGCTACTTCATTGCACGGCCCATGCCCGCCGACAAGGTTCTGGAGTGGGCCGCGGGTTGGCGGGTGCGCTGGGCTGCGGAGCATTCCTCCGGATGAAGTGCATGCCAGGCCAGGTTGCGCATGCCTCGCCTGCCTGCAGCCTCTCCGGTCAGAAGGATTCCCAGTCGTCGTCCGAGCCCTTGGCCCTGGTCGAAGCCGCTGCGGGGGCCTTGGCAGGCGGCGCCGGTGCCCGGGTGGTGGCTGGCGCCGGCTTGGGGGCCTGCAGCTTGCGGGGTGCACTGGTGGACGCCGTGACCTTGCCGGCAGGCGACGCCGCCGGGCGCGGGGCCGGGGCACGGACCGCTGCCGGCCGCGGCGCTGGCGCGGCTGCCGGCTGGTAGCCCACATTGAACACCGACACCACCTCGGCCAGGCGCTGGGCCTGGTCGCGCAGCGACGAGGCGGCCGCGGCGGATTCCTCCACCAGCGCGGCGTTCTGCTGCGTCATCTGGTCAAGCTGGGTCACGGCCACGTTCACCTGGGCAATGCCGTCGCGCTGTTCGGACGAGGAGGCGGTGATCTCGCCGATCAGGTCCGACACGCGGCGCACGCTGCTGACGATCTCGTCCATGGCCTGGCCGGCCTGGGTGACCTGCTCGGAGCCGGTCTCCACCGATTCCACCGAGGCCGTGATCAGGCCCTTGATCTCCTTGGCGGCCTCGGCGCTGCGCTGCGCCAGGCCGCGCACCTCGCTGGCCACCACGGCAAAGCCGCGGCCCTGTTCACCGGCACGCGCGGCTTCCACGGCGGCATTCAGTGCCAGGATATTCGTCTGGAAGGCAATGCCGTCGATGGTGCCGATGATGTCGGCGATCTTGCGCGAGCTGTGGGTGATGGTCTGCATGCTGGTCACCACCTGGGCCACCACCTCGCCGCCTCGACCGGCGGCCTGGGCCGCGGTGGATGCCAGCTGGTTGGCCTGGCGGGCGGTGTCGGCCGACTGGGTCACAGTGGCGGTCAACTCCTCCATGCTGGCGGCGGTTTCCTCCAGGTTGGCTGCGGTCTGCTCCGTGCGCGACGACAGGTCGTGGTTGCCGGTGGCGATCTCCACCGAGGCGTTGGACATCGAGTCCACGCCGGTGCGCACTTCGGACACGAGCGCGCGCAGGCGCTCGGCCATCTGCGACACCGTGCGCAGCAGGTGGCCGAATTCGTCCTGGCGGTCGTCCTTGGCCTGCACCGTGAGGTCGCCGCCGGCAATCGCGTCGGCCAGCTCCACCGCGCGGTCCAGCGGCCGGCTGATGGAGCGCACCAGCAGGAAGGACAGTACCAGGCCGAGGATGAACACCAGGCCCTGGATGCCCCAGGCCAGCACCCGCGCGCGGCCCAGGGCCGCGCCGGCCTCCTGCTTGGCGGCGTCGCGCTGCGACTGCTGCAGCTGCACGAAGGCCTCGAGCGAGTCCACATAGCTGCCGATGGCCGCGAGGTACTGGCTCTCCACGAAGGTCTTGAAGGCCGCGGCATCGCCACCCTGCTTGATCTCGCGGGCCTGCTTGTTCAGGGCCAGGATCTTGGTGCGTTCCGACGCCACGCGCTCCAGCGCCGCCTTGTCGGCCGGGCTGGTGGCCAGCTCCACCACCTTGGCCTGGATGGCAGAGATGCCGGTCACGCCGGCCTTCACGCGGCCATCGAACAGGGTGGTCAGGTCCGCGTCGAGGGTGGCGTTGCTGGCCAGCACGCGCTCGCCCGTGGTTTCGGTGGCGCCCTTCCACTGCAGGGCCAGGGTGATGCGCTGGTCGTAGGACTGCAGCGAGGCCATGGCGTCGCCCACGACGCTGTCGGTCCTGGCCTGGGCCCAGAGGGACACCAGCAGCATGGCGCCCAGCAGACCCACGATGGAACCCCACAGCTTGGGGGAAAGGCGTATGTTGTCCAGTTTCATGGCTTGTGTTCCCGCAGGCATCACCCGGCGTATCAGGTTGTATCAACTGGCGAGCGTAAACCGCGGCGCAGCGTTGCGCCATACGCGGGACGCCCGCCTGCATTTGATGTAGCGTTTGCACAACGAAATGGCGGTCCATGCCATCCTGGTGCGGCCTGCGCGGGTTTGGGGGGCGGTGACGAGGAGGGTCTGGAAGGTCTGTGGTCTCCACGGATGGCCGCGCGCGCCGGCCATATGACAATACGGCCCATGAATTTTCGCAATATCGTTGTGCCGCTCGCGGCGGTGGGTGGCCTGGTGTTTGGCTATGTGTCCTATGGTTGGCCGGGCGTGGCGGCCGTGGGTGGGGGGCTCATGATGTGGGCGCTGCTGCATTTCACGCGCCTCATGACAGTGCTGAAAAAAGCAGCAGACCGGCCCATTGGGCACGTGGGCAGTGCCGTCATGCTCAATGCCAAGCTGCGTCCCGGGGTGAACCTCATGCATGTGGTGGCCATGACGCGGTCGCTGGGGCAGCTGCTGTCCGACGATGGCGCCCAGCCCGAGCTGTACCGCTGGACGGACGGATCGCAGTCGTTCGTGACCTGCGAGTTCAAGAACGGCAAGCTCGTGAAGTGGGAGCTGGTGCGCCCTGCCCAGGAGGACGAGGCGCCACAGGCACCGGCTCCGGTGGCCGAGCTGCCGCCAGCCCCGTAAAATCGCTCTTTTGCGACCTACAGCAACCCAAAGGACACCCATGAGCCCCGTAGTTCCCTCAATGGCCGACCGTGACGGCAAGATCTGGATGGACGGCCAGATGGTTGATTGGCGCGACGCCAAGATCCACGTGCTGACCCACACCCTGCACTACGGCTGCGGCGCGTTCGAAGGCGTGCGCGCGTACAAGACCGCCGATGGCACGGCCATTTTCCGCCTGGAAGAGCACACCGACCGCCTGTTCAACAGCGCCAAGATCCTGCGCATGAAGATCCCCTTCAGCAAGGAAGAAGTGAACGAGGCCCAGAAGGCCGTGGTGCGCGAAAACAAGCTCGAATCGTGCTATCTGCGCCCATTGACCTGGATCGGCTCGCAAAAGCTCGGCGTTTCGCCCAAGGGTAACCAGATCCACCTGATGGTGGCGGCCTGGGCCTGGGGTGCCTACCTGGGCGAGGAGGGCATGCAGCGCGGCATCCGCGTCAAGACCAGCAGCTACACGCGCCACCACGTGAACATCACGATGACGCAGGCCAAGGCGGTGAGCAACTACACCAACTCCATCCTGGCCAACATGGAAGCGCTGGATGACGGCTACGACGAAGCCCTGCTGCTCGACAGCAGCGGTTTTGTGAGCGAAGGCGCGGGCGAGAACATCTTCGTGATCAAGAACGGCGTGATCTACACGCCCGACCTGTCGGCCGGTGCCCTGAACGGCATCACCCGCAACACTGTGTTCCACATCGCCAAGGACCTGGGCCTGGAGATCGTGCAAAAGCGCATCACGCGCGACGAGGTCTACATCGCCGACGAAGCCTTCTTCACCGGCACGGCGGCCGAAGTGACGCCGATCCGCGAGCTCGACCGCATCGAGCTCGGCAGCGGCAGTCGCGGTCCGATCACCGAAAAGATCCAGAGCGCGTTCTTTGACATCGTCAACGGCCGCAACCCGAAATACGCCCACTGGCTCGCAAAGGTCTGAACACCATGTCCCAAGCTGTGATCGAACTGCTGGCCAAGGACCTGAACGCCCAGGGCGGGGTCTTCTGCCCCAGCCCCAAGGCGGACATGAAGCTGTGGAACAGCCATCCCAAGGTCTATCTGGACGTGGCCCGCAGCGGTGAGGCCAAGTGCCCCTACTGCGGCACGGTGTACCGCCTCAAGGCGGGCGAGCACGTACACGCCGGCCACTGACGGATGTCGGCGGCCGCTGGCGACGCAAAGCCGTCGCCCACGCTCACGGTGGCGGTGCTCACGCACAACGAAGCCCACCGTATCGAAGCCTGCCTGCGCAGTGCCGCCTTCGCCGACCAGGTCTTGGTCGTCGACAGCGGCAGCACGGACAGCACCATCTCCCTGGCCCAGGGGCTGGGTGCGGAGGTCCATTCCTACCCCGACTGGCAGGGCTTTGCCGTGCAGCGCAACCGGCTCTTGGCCCATGCGCGCGGCGACTACGTGTTCTTCCTCGACGCCGACGAGGTCATGACGCCCGCCTTCCAGCAAGAAGTGCAGGCCATCGTGCGCTCCGGCGCGCGCGGCGTGTGGACCATCCGCTGGCGCATGGTGGCCTTTGGCCAGGAGCTGCGCTACTTTCTGTCGCAGTCGCGCATCGAGCGGCTGTTCGTGCGCTCCATGGTCCGTGAGTTCACGGGCGTGGTGCACGAGCAGGCGCAGCTGCACCCCGAGCCCGGTGGCGCTGCCGTGCCGCGGCACCTGGTGCGCGCCCGCCTGCTGCACTACACGCGCAACTCCGTGCGCACCAGCCTCGAGAAACTCACCCAGTACGTGATGCTGGGCGCTGCCAAGCGCGCCGAACTGGGCAAGCGCGGCGGCGTGCTGCGCGGCCTGGCCTCGGGCGGCTCGATGTTCCTGCGCCTGTACCTGTTTCGCCTGGGCTTCCTGTGCGGGGGGGCCGGTTTTCTGTACTGCCTGTTCGTGGCGCTGGAGGGCTTCTTCCGCTATGCCGCGCTGCATTACGACCGCGACAGCCTGACCGGCCGGGTGATCCGGTGACGGTCCGGACCTACCGCTGGTTCGGGCGCTGTGCCAGTGTGGGCGCCTTCATGGTGCCCGGCCTGGCGCTGTGGCTGCCCTCGGGCTACTCCTATGGTGCGGCGCTGCTATTGCTGGCTGCGTTGGCCAGTGCTCCGGTGTGGTGGCGGCGCCCGGCGCCGCGTGCCGCCTGGTGGCTCACGGCGGCCTTCTCGTGCATGGCCGCGCTGTGGCTGCTCGACGTGGGCGCCACCTGGGGCTGGGGCAGCATGGATCGCCCGGTCAAGTACCTGCTGGCACTGCCCTGCATCTTCTACCTCATGACCTTCGAGCCTCGGGCCTCCTGGCTATGGATGGGCGTGGCGGTGGGGGCGGTGGGCAGCGGCCTGGTGGGCATCTACCAGATTGGCGTGCAGCAACTGCCGCGTGCCAGCGGTTTTACCAATGCCATCCAGTACGGCAACCTGAGCATGCTGCTGGCCGTGCTCAGCGGCCTGTTGCTGGTTGTGCAGTGGCGGCGCTGGGTGGCCTGGCAACGGTTGCTGTTGGTGGCCGCCATCCTGCTGGGCGCCGTGGGCTCGGTGCTGTCGCAGTCGCGCGGCGGTTGGCTGGCCCTGGTGCTGCTGCTGCCGGTGTGCGCCTGGCTGCTGGTGCGCACCACCGGGCAACGGCGCGTGTACTGGGGCCTGTGCGTGCTGGCCATCGCGGCGGCGGCGCTGTCCCAGGTGCCAGCCGTGGAGCAGCGCGTGGACGAGGCGCGCCAGGAAATGCAGATCTACCAGCAGCGCGGTGATGGCCGCAGCTCGGTGGGCCAGCGCCTGGCCCACTGGCAGCTGGCCTGGCAAATGGGCTGGGACCGGCCGCTCACCGGCTGGGGCCGGGCCGGCTACGAGCAGGAAAAGGCGCGCCGCGTGGCCGCCGGCCTGGCGCACCCCGTGGTGCTCGAATTCGGCCATGCCCACAACGAGGTACTGGACCTGTTTGCCAAGCGTGGCCTGCCCGGTGTGTTCCTGCTGCTGGCCTTCTACGGCATTCCGCTGGTGATGTTCTGGCCCACGGCCCGGCGCATCCGCGACGGTGCGGGCAAGATGGACCGCGAATCGCTCTCGCTGTGCCTGGTCGGCGTGATGCTGCCGCTGTCCTACATCGGCTTCGGCCTGACCCAGGTCTTCCTGGCGCACAACAGCGGCAACATGTTCTACCTCTTCATGTGCCCGCTGGTGCTGGCGGCCCTGCATGAGCGGCGTGCGCGCATCGGCTGCGGCCGTCCTTTCTGAACAGGCTTCCCAGATGCATATCCTGCTGGTCAACAACTCCCCCATCCCGGTGTACGGCTACGGCGGTACCGAGCGCGTGATCTGGGACCTGGGCAAGACCCTGGTGCAATTGGGCCACCGCGTGAGCTACCTCGTGCCCGAAGGCAGCAGCTGCGACTTTGCCCAGGTGTTGCCGATCAAGCCCGACGAGCCCTGGGACGGCCAGATTCCGGCCGACGTGGACATCACCCACTTCCAGTTCAACCCGCGCAGCGAGCCTTCGCGCCCCTACCTGGTCACCGAGCACGGCAACGCGCGCAAGCCCAAGCCGCTGCCGCTGAACACCGTGTTCCTCTCGCGCAACCATGCGGCGCGCTATGGCTCGACCGAGTTCGTCTACAACGGCCTCGATTGGTCGGCCTATGGCCCGGTGGACTTCGAGCGCCCGCGCGACCACTACCACTTCCTGGGCAAGGCGGCCTGGGGCGTGAAGAACGTGGCCGGCGCCATCAAGGTGGCCAAGCTGGCGGGCGTGGAACTCGACGTGCTGGGCGGTGACCGCATCAACTTCAAGCGCGGCTTTCGCTGGACGCTGTCGCGCAAGATCCACTTCTTCGGCATGGTCGGCGGCACGCGCAAGAACGAGCTGCTCAACGCCTCGCGCGGCCTGATCTTTCCCGTGCGCTGGCACGAGCCCTTCGGCCTGGCCGTGATCGAGAGCCTGTACTTCGGCTGCCCGGTGTTCAGCACGCCCTACGGTGCGTTGCCCGAACTGGTGCCCGCCGAGTGCGGCAGCCTGTCGGCCAGCGCCAGCGCCCTGGCCGAGGCCGTGCGCACCCGCAAGGCCGACCCGCGCGCCTGCCATGCCCATGTGCAGCAACATTTCAGCGCCGAGGCCATGGCACGCGGCTACCTGCGCTACTACGAGCGCGTGCTGGCCGGCGAGGTGCTGCACCGCGAACACCCGGTCATCCAGGGGACAGCGCGCGACCTGCCCTGGACGCGCTGAGCCGCGTGCTTCAGCGCGCAGCGCCCACGCGCGCGCTGGCCTGCTTCCACTCCTCTTCCAGCAGCGCCACCAGGGCACTGGCGGACATGGGCCGCACGGCCTCCACGCCCTGGCCAGCCCAGAGCGACAGGTAGTCGGCCCGGCCGGCCTCGTTCGAGGCCTTGCGCAGCGCGCCCGTGAAGGCGTTCTGCACGGGGTAGGGCGGCACGGCGGCCTCATCGGCCTGCAGCCGGTCCATCAGCGCGTTGACGATGCCGCGCGCGTGGCGCCCGGTGAGGGCCCGCGTGGTGCGCGTGTCGGTGCCCTTGGCACTCGCCAGCGCCTGGCGGTAGGGGGCGCCGATGCCCGATTCGTCGCAGGACAAAAAGGCCGTGCCCATCTGCACCGCCTCGGCCCCCAGGGCCTGGGCCGCGGCGATGCCGCGCCCGTCCATGATGCCGCCGGCCGCGACCACGGCCACGCCGCGCGGCTGCAGCACGTCCACGCAGCGCGGCACCAGGGCCATGGTGCCGATCATCGAGGAGGCGAAATCGCCGAGGAAGGTGCCCCGGTGCCCGCCCGACTCCATGCCCGAGGCACAGACCCCGTCGGCCCCCACGTCGGCCCAGGCCACGGCCTCGGCCACCGTGGTGGCCGTGCCGATCACATAGCAGCCCGCGGCATGCAGGCGCTCCACCTGTGCGGCAGACAGGATGCCGAAGGTGAAGCTGGCCACCGCCGGGCGCGCGGCGATCAGCGCGTCGAACTGCGCCGCGAAGTCCTCGCACCAGCGTGCGGGCACGGCCGGCTGCTGGCCGAACTCGGCATACAGCGGGGCGAGCCGCGCCACGGCGGCGTCCACGGTGGTGGCGTCGGGCGCGGGCGTGTCCTGCACGAAGAGGTTCATGCAGAACGGCTGGTCGGTGCGCCGGCGTACCTCGGCGGCCGCCTCGATCATGGCGGCGGGCGAGCGCATGCCGCAGCCCAGGGAGCCCAGTCCGCCTGCAGCGGAGACGGCAGCGGCCAGGGCCGGCGTGTCGGAACCGGTCATCGGGCCCTGGACGATGGGCAGGCGAAGCGAAAGGGCGGTGCGAAGGCTGCGGTCGGTCATGGCGGACTCCTGGAACGGGGGAAAGAGAAAACGGTCAGGCGGCGGACAGTGCCTGCTGCAGGGCATCGAGCGCGCTGGAGCGGTAGCCCTTGCGCCAGGTGAGCAGGGTGTCGATGCGGGTGATGGGCTGGTGGCTCAACATCCCGGCGTGGGGCGTCATGGCCAGCACCGAGCGCGGCACGATGCCCGCGCAACTGCCGGCGGCCACGCAGGCCAGGATGGCATGGTAGGAGCCCAGTTCCAGCACCTGCATGGGCTGCGACCGGGGAGCGAACCAGTCCTGACCGATGCGGCGGTAGGTGCAGCCCAGCTCGAAGACCGCGAGCGTGCCGGGCTGTACGTCCTCGGGCCCGGCCACGGCAGGGTGGCCGGCGGGCAGCACCAGCAGCAGGTCTTCGGTGAACACGGGCCGGGTCTCGAGTGCCGCATCCGGGGCCTGGCCCGGGGGCCAGGCCACCAGCACCGCGTCGAGCGCATGGGCGCGCAGCCGTTCCACCAGTTCGCGGGTGGGGGCGGTCGACAGCTCCAGCGCCACGCCCGGCCATTGGCCGTGCAGGCGCGCCAGTGGTACCGGCAGGCGGCTCGCGGCCGTGCTTTCCATCGAGCCCAGGCGCAACCGGCCGCCTGGCTGGCCCGGGCGCACCGCCTGGCGCGCCTCTTCGGCCAGCGCCAGCAGCCGGTCGGTATAGCCCAGCAGCACCTGCCCCTCGGGCGTGAGCGCCATGCGCTTGCCTTCGCGCAGGAACAGCGGGGTGCCCAGGTCCGCCTCCAGCTGGCGCACCCGGGTGGTCACATTCGACTGCACGCGCCCCAGCCGCTCGGCCGCGCGCGTGACGCTGCCTTCGGCCGCCACGGTGCGAAAGATGTCCAGGGCCGCAAGGTCCAGCAAGGATGCAGAAGATTCAACCATCTTGAAATAGTATGAATTACAAAAATTCAATCTCTTGATAAGATGATACGCAGCGGCATCCGCCGTGGCAACCCTCTTTGGTATCCCCGCATGGACCAGGTGTCTTCGTCCCCTTCCCCCGCCCGCGTGCAAGCTGCCGGGGTGGCGCCCTTGCAGGTCGCCCTGGCCGGCATGGTCGCCCTGGCGGTGGCCATGGGCATCGGCCGCTTCGCCTTCACCCCGCTGCTGCCCATGATGCTGCACGACGGCGTGGTCGACATCGCCAACGGCAGCTGGCTGGCCACGGCCAACTATGCCGGCTACCTTGCCGGAGCGCTGCTGTACATGGCCTTGCCCTGGATCGGCCGCCGCCTGGGCACCACCGTCCCGAGCAACGCGGCATTGGCGCGCGGCGGGCTGGTGGCCACGGTGCTGCTGACCGGGGTGCTGGCGTTTCCCTGGCCCGCGTCGTGGCCGTTGCTGCGCTTTCTCGCGGGCGTTGCGAGTGCCCTGGTGTTCCTGGGCACGGCCAACTGGTGCATGGGCCAGCTCACCCGACTGGGGCAGCCCCAGCTCGCTGGCCTGATCTTCTGCGGACCGGGCCTGGGCATCGTGGCCACGGGCCTGCCGACCGGGGCCATGGTCGCGGCGGGCTGGAGCGCTGCGGCCGGTTGGGCCACGTTTGCCGCGCTGGCGGCTGTGCTGTGCGCGGTGGTCTGGCAGGTCTTGCGCGCTGGCGAGGCGCCCGGCGCAGCGGCCGGCGGGCCCGCCGCCGTCCAGGCCCTGCCTGCCGCGCATCCCGCGGCGCAGCGGGCCCTGCATGCGCTGGCCTATGGCCTGGCGGGCCTGGGCTACATCGTCACGGCGACCTTCCTGCCCGTGATCGCGCGCGCCGCTTTGCCGGCCGGCTCGGCATGGCCCGACCTGTTCTGGCCCGTGTTCGGCGCCGGGGTGGCACTGGGTGCCTGGCTGTCGACACGCATCGCACCGCACCGCGACCGCCGCTGGTTGCTGGCCGGCGCCTACCTGCTGCAGGCGGGCGGCATTGCACTGGGCGTGTTGTGGCCTGGGCCGGCAGGTTTTGCGCTCGGCAGCCTGCTGCTGGGCCTGCCGTTCACGGCCATCACCTTCTTTGCCCTGCAGGAGGCGCGGCACCAGTGGCCGCAGGCCGGCGCGGGCTTCACCGGGCTGCTTACCGCGCTCTATGGCATCGGCCAGATCGCCGGGCCGCCCATGGCGGCTGCGCTGCTCGCGCAGGCCGGTTCACGGGCGCAGGGTTTCGACTGGGCGCTCGCCGTGGCGGGCTCGGTGCTGGTGTTGGGCGCCGGGCTCTACGCCTTCATGGCGCGGCGCTGGCCGAAGTGACCGGCAGCCGCAGCACGAAACAGGCACCGTTGCTGCCGTCGGGCCGGTCCTCGCAGAACACCACGCCGTTGTGGCGCCCGGCGATCGATCGCACGAGCGACAGGCCCAGGCCCACGCCGCCCGCGCGCTCGCTGGCACCCGGCAGGCGGTAGAAGGGCTCGAAGATGCGCTCGCGCTGGCTGCTGGGCACGCCCGGACCCTGGTCGCACACGCGCACCTCGGCATGGCCCTGGCTGCGGTGCACGACCACGCTGATCTCGCCCGTGCTGTAGCGCCGGGCGTTCTCGAGCAGGTTGCGGATGGCCCGGCGCAGCAGCTTGGAGACGCCGCGCACGTCCACCGCATCGGGGCTGGCGCCGACGTCCAGGTCGGCATCCACGCGCGCGCATTCCTCGGCGGCCAGGCCCACCAGGTCCACCGTCTCCACCGTGCCCACATCGGCCTCGCGTGCGTCCAGGCGGCTGGCCAGCAGGATCTCGTCCACCAGCTGGTCGAGCTCGGCGATGTTGCGCAGGATTTCGGCGCGAAAGGCGGGCGAGGGCTGTTGCCCACCCATGAGCTCCATGCCCATGCGGATGCGCGTGAGCGGCGAGCGCAACTCGTGCGAGGCGTTGGCCAGCAGCGACTTGTGCGACTTGACCAGGGTCTCTACCCGTGCGGCGGCGGCGTTGAACTGGCGCGCCAGGTCGGCCACTTCGTCCTGGCCCTGCTCGGGCACGCGCACCGACAGGTCGCCTTCGCCGAAGTGCTTGACGCTGCGCTGCAGCGCCTCGAGCCGGAGGGTCAGGCGCCGGATGATGGGGTATACGCCCACCGCCACGGCCAGGCCCACGATGCCCAGCAGCCACAGGAAGCCGAAGGGGGGGCGGGTCCAGAACGCGGCATCACCGCCGCCCGGGCGGCCGCCGCGGTTCTGCGGGCGCGGCGCCATCTGCAGCACGAAGGTCTGCCCGGTGTCGGACTCGATGTGGAACTCCACGTTCTCGCCGGGCTCCGACGGCTGCCGCGCCGCAGGCCCGCGAAAGACCACGTCGCCCCGGGCATCGCGCAGCACCATCTCGCGCGAGGGTGGCACGAAGGGCTGGTTGTTGCTCGCCTTCTGCTCCTCGGCGATGCGCCAGGCCCAGCCCACGACCAACGTAAGCACGGCGATGCCGCCGACCACCGCGAGCCAGATGCGCAGGTACAGACGCCGGGCGAAGGGGTTGGAAAGGCTCACCGGGCGTCAGTCCTGCTGCTTGGCGAACACGTAGCCCACGCCGCGCACGGTCAGGATGCGGCGCGGGTTCTTGGCATCGACCTCGATGGCCGCGCGGATGCGGCCCATGTGCACGTCGATGGAGCGGTCGAAGGCCTCCAGCTCGCGGCCGCGCACGGCCTCCATGATCTGGTCGCGCGTGAGCACGCGGCCCGCGCGCTCGGCCAGCGCCACCAGCAGGTCGAACTGGTAGGAGGTCAGGTCGGCCGGCTGGCCGCCCACGGTGACGGTGCGCGCATCGCGGTCGATCTCCAGCGTGCCGAAGCGCAGGGCCTGGGCGGCGGGCGTTCCGCCATCGGTGCGCCGGCGCAGGATGGCGCGGATGCGCGCCAGCAGCTCGCGCGGCTCGAAGGGCTTGGGCAGGTAGTCGTCGGCACCGAGTTCCAGGCCGATGATGCGGTCCATGGGGTCGCCCTTGGCCGTGAGCATCAGCACCGGTACCTGTGCGGCCGGGCCCTGCAGCGAGCGGATGCGGCGGCAGACTTCCAGGCCGTCCATGTCGGGCAGCATCAGGTCCAGTATCACCAGGTCGGGCAGGGCGGCCGCATCGGGTCCCTGCAGCTCGGCCAGGCCGCTCTTGCCGTCGGCGCGGTGCGTCACCACCAGGCCGGACTGGCCCAGGTACTCGCCCACCATCTCGGCGAGGCGGGCGTCGTCTTCGATCATCAGCAGTTGGGAGCTCATGGGATCAGTGTATTGGGTACGTCCCTATGCTCGCGCAAAGGCGTCACGCCGTGTTGAAGCCCCTGTAAAGCTCCCGTAAACCTGGCTCCCTGCCGGTCTGCTGCTTAGCTATACAATGCATAGCGCCGAATCATTCATTCGCGCGCGGTCGCTGCGATTTTGACCCGTGAGGCCAGCCACACGAGTGCCAGCACAGGCACGCCCAGCAGCGCGGTGGCCGTGAAGAAGTGGGCATAGCCGAACAGGTCCACGTAGCGGCCCGAAAACCCGGCGAGGAACTTGGGCAGCAGGAGCATCAGCGAGCTGAACAGCGCGTACTGGGTGGCCGAGTAGCTCACGTTGGTCAGGCTCGACAGGTAGGCGATGAAGGCCGCCGAGGCAATGCCGCTGGCCAGGTTGTCGGCCGAGACCACGGCGATCAGCGCCGTCACATCGTGCCCGTGGCCGGCCAGCCAGGCGAACAGCAGGTTGCTGCCGGCGCTGAGCAGGGCGCCCAGCATCAGGATGCGCATGACGCCGAATCGGATGGACAGGACCCCGCCCACGAAGGCGCCGACCAGCGTCATCACCACGCCGTAGATCTTGGTCACGGCTGCCACCTCGTCCTTGGTGTAGCCCATGTCCACGTAGAAGGGGTTGGCCATGATGCCCATCACCACGTCGCTGATGCGGTACACGGCGATCAGCGCCAGGATCAGCGCCGCATGCCAGCCATAGCGCGAGAGGAAGTCGGCGAACGGGTCGATCACCGCGCCCTTGATCCACTCGGCGGCATTCCTGGCGGGGGGCAGTGCGAGCTGTGCGGGCTCGCGCGAGAACAGCACGGTGACGATGCCTACCGCCATGGACGCCGCCATGGCCAGGTAGGCCGTCTGCCAGGCGCCGTTCTGGTAAGCGGCCACGGCCTGTCCCACGGCGGGTGCCACCTCGGCGCGCGCCGCGATCCACAGCACGCCCGCGCCGGCCCAGATCATGGCCAGGCGGTAGCCCGTCTGGTAGGAGGCCGCCAGCGCTGCCTGGTAGCGCGCGGCGGCCGACTCGATGCGAAAGGCGTCGAGCGCGATGTCCTGCGTGGCCGAGCCGAAGGCCACGGCCAGCGCGCACCAGACGATGGGACCCAGCATCTCCCGCGGGTCCGCCAGTGCCATGCCCACCAGCCCCGCCACCACCAGCAGCTGCGACAGCAGCAGCCAGCTGCGCCGCCGGCCCAGCCAGCGCGTGAGCAGGGGCAGGGGCATGCGGTCCACCAGTGGCGCCCAGACCCACTTGAAGCCATAGGCCAGGCCCACCCAGCTCAGGTAGCCGATGGTGCTGCGGTCGATGCCCGCCTCGCGCAGCCGGAAACTCAGCGTGCCCAGCACCAGCAGCAGCGGCAGCCCGGCCGAGAAGCCCAGCGTGAGCATGCGCAGGCTGGCGGGCTCCAGGTAGATGCGCAGCGTCTGCAGCCAGGAAGGGCGGGGGGCCGAAGGAATGCCGGTGGTGGGGGAGGTGTCTGACATGGGTGCCTGGGTTTTTGTCTATTATTCCTGCATGTGCATGCTTTGCCCCCCTCCCATTGCCGCGCCGTCCTCCCTGTGGTCGGCGCGCCGCGCGTTTCTTCTGGCTGCGGGGGCGGGCGCCATGGCCCCGGCCATCGCCCAGGTGGATGTGGGCACCTCCTCCACCCTGCGCAAGCTGATACCGGCCGAGACGCTGGAGCGGTCGGCCGCGCAGCAGTACCAGCAGATGATGGAACAGGCCCGCAGCAAGCGCGCGCTGGCGCCCGACGATTTTCCGCAGCTGCAGCGCCTGCGCGCCATCGCGCAGCGGCTGATCCCGCACACCAAGCCCTGGAACGAGCGGGCAGGCCAGTGGCGCTGGGAGGTGAACCTGATCGGCAGCAAGCAGATCAACGCTTTCTGCATGCCTGGCGGCAAGATCGCCTTCTACACCGGCATCCTCGACCAGCTCAAGCTCACCGACGACGAGGCGGCGATGATCATGGGCCACGAAATGGCCCATGCGCTGCGCGAGCATGCGCGCGAGCGCCTGGCCAAGACCCAGGCCACCAACATCGGCCTGCGCCTGGGCTCGCAGCTGCTGGGCCTTGGAGACCTGGGCAATGCCGCGGCCAGCCTCGGCGGCCAGTTGCTCACGCTGCAGTTCAGCCGTTCGGACGAGAGCGATGCCGACCTGGTGGGCCTGGAGCTGGCCGCGCGCGCCGGCTACCAGCCCGAGGCTTCGGTGAGCCTGTGGAAGAAGATGGGCAATGCCACGGGCAACAAGCAGGGCGGCCTGGCCTTCCTGTCCACCCACCCCTCGGGCCCGGCGCGCATCGAGCAGTTGCAGGCCAACGTTCCCAAGGTGCAGAAGCTGTACGAGGCCGCGCGCAAGGGCTGACGGTCCGGATCTAGCCGGCCGTCACGCGGTTGCGGCCGTTGTTCTTGCTCTGGTAGAGCGCCTGGTCGGCCCGCGCGATGGCCGCCTGCAGGTCGTCGCCATGGGCCACCTGCGCCACCCCGAAGGACATGCTCAAAGGCACCGCCTGGCCCTGGCAGTCCATCTCGATCTGCTCCATCGCCACGCGGATGCGCTCGGCCACCTCCAGGGCCGACGACAGGGGGCTGGCGGGCATCAGCGCCAGGAACTCCTCGCCGCCCCAGCGCGCGATCACGTCGCTCTCGCGCAGGTTGCGCGCGAGCACGCTGGCCACCATGACCAGTACGCGGTCCCCCATGGCGTGGCCGTGGCGGTCGTTGACCTGCTTGAAATGGTCGATGTCGCACAGCAGCAGCGCCACCGGTTCACCGGTGCGCTGGATACGCGTCAGCGTGTGCCCCGCGAGGGTGTGGAAATGGGCGCGGTTGTTCAACCCGGTCAGCGCATCGAGCGTGGCCTGCTTGAGCAGCCGGTTCTCGGCGATGAGGATGGTGCGGCGGTAGAACGCCGCCAGGGCCGCGAACATGCCGAACACGATGCACACATGGATGGTGTTGACCACCTGCTGGCCCTTGCCGGCCAGGGGCGCCAGGGCGCCCCAGTGGTCGCACGCGAAGCGCAGGCCCAGGTAATAGGCCAGCAGTGCCAGCACCATCGGTATGGCGTAGCGGCCCGAGTTGGCGATCACGATGGCCGGGATGAACAGCCACAGATAGTAGTGAAAGCCGCTGTCCCAGCCCACCAGCAGCGAGCCCAGCGCCGAGTGGACGATCACCTCCAGCCAGATCAGCAGGATGCCGGCCGTGTTGCGGCGCCGCTGGATGAGCTGGTAGGCGCCCAGGTACATGCCGATGCTGACCAGGTTGACCAGCGCCAGCGGCACCGAGCCCAGCCAGAGAAAGAGCAGGATGTAGCCGCAGTCGATGGCTGCGGCCGTCAAGGCCACCCGCTGCGCCATGGCCCAGTAGGCCTTGCCGGCGACACTGGAGCCGCGCTGTGGAATGGCGAACGGGCGGGGGGGATGGGCGGTGGAAACGGTGCTTGCGGGGGATGCCATGGCAGGACGATGCCCGGCACGCGCCTCCGACCGCCGGGATTGTTAACAGAATGTCACATCCTAGGAAGCTGGCGGTTCGTGGATCGGCGGATCAGGCCGGGGAAAGTATGCCAGTTGTCACAACACGGTGCAGGGCCCCACGGCGCATCACCGGCGGCGCGTCCCGGCTACCCGGCCTGAACGGGCTGCCAGTCCACCGCCACGGGGCTCTTGCGCGAGAACAGCTCCACATGCGAGTCGATGGCGAACTGCACGCGCGCCAGGCTGGCATCGTCCTCGGCGCTGCAGTCGAAATGCAGGGCTGCGTCGTCAGCCCGCAGCACGCACAGCCCCCAGGGGAAGTGGGCCTGGCCCTGGTGCTCGTCGTAGGTGACGCTGATCTTGCGCGTGAAGTGGTAGCACAGGCGCTGCAGGTAGCGGCTGGCTTCGGGCGTGGGCACATGGCCCTGGCGTCGCATCATGGGGTCGTGGTCGTCGTTGGGATGGAAAGCGGGTGATCAAGGGGCCGCGCGGTATCGGCCAGCACCAGCAGGTTGCCCAGGGAGCAGCGCTCCACCCGGGCCTGCACGCCGTAGGCGCGCTGCAGCAGCGCGGGCGTGAGCACCTGGGCGGGGTCGCCCGCAGCCAGCACGCCGCCGCCGCCCAGCACCAGCACCTGCTGGCAAAAGCGCAGCGCGAGGTTCAGGTCGTGCACCGCCACCAGGCCGATGGCGCCCTGCTGCTGCACCAGGGCGCGCACCGCCTGCAGCACCTGCAGCTGCCAGCGCAGGTCGAGCGCGCTGGTGGGCTCGTCCAGCAGCAACAGCCGGGGCTCGCGCACGATGACCTGGGCCAGGCCCACCATCTGCCGCTGCCCGCCCGAGAGTTCGTCGAGCCGGCGCAGCGCCAGCGCCTGCAGGCCCAGCGATGCCACGACCGACTCGATGGCCGCCTCGCGCCGTGCGGCGCTCCACTCGCTGCGGCCGGCGCGCAAGGCGCTTTGCCAGGTTTCGTAGGCCACGAGCGAGGTGCTCTGTGGCAGGGCCTGCGGCAGGTAGCCCACGCGGCGCAGGCGCTCGCGCGGGACCAGGCCCGCAAGGTCGGCGCCCTCCAGCAGCACCCGCCCCTGCGCCGGGCGCAGGCCCGCAATCGCCTTGAGCAGGGTGGACTTGCCCACGGCATTGGGGCCCACCACGGCCACCAGCGTGCCGGGGGGGATGCCGTTCACAGCCACGCCTTGCAGAACGGGCCGCCCCGGATAGCCGGCGGACAGGCCTTCGAGCGCAAAGCCCGCCGTCATGCCAGCCTCCGTTGGCGCAGCACCAAGGCCATGAACAGCGGCACGCCGACCAGCGCCGTGATGATGCCGATGGGCAGCACCACGCCGGGAATCAGCGCCTTGCTCAGGATGGAGGCGAGCGAGAGCACCAGTGCCCCTGCGAGCGCGCTGCCCGGCAGGTAGTAGCGGTGGTCTTCGCCGAGCAGCATGCGCGCGATGTGCGGCCCCACCAGGCCGACGAAGCCGATGGTGCCCGTGAACGACAGGGCCGTGGCGGCCATCAGGCTCACGCGCAGCAGCGTCACCAGCCGCAGCCGCTCCACGGGGATGCCGACGCTGCGCGCCTGGTCCTCGCCCGCGCGCAGGGCCGTGAGCGCCCAGGCCTGGCTGGCCGACCAGAGCATGCAGGTGCCCAGCACGGTGCCGACGATGGCGATCTTGGTCCAGGTGGAGCGGCCCAGGCTGCCCATGGTCCAGAACACGATCTGCTGCAGCGCATTGCTGTCGGCGATGAACTGCAGCAGCCACAGCAGGGCCTCGAAGCTGAACAGCAGCGCGATGCCGAACAGCACCACCGTGTCCACCGTCGCGCCCTGGCGCCAGGCCAGCAGCTGGATCAAGGCGGTGGCGCAGGCCGCGCCCGCAAAGGCGCACAGCGGCACGGCCAGGTTTTCGCCAAAGGCCAGCAGCGTGAAGCCGCTGACCACAGCGGCCGATGCGCCCACCGCCGCCGCGGCCGACACGCCCAGCGTGAACGGGCTGGCCAGCGGGTTGTTGAGCGCCGTCTGCATCTCGGCGCCGGCCAGGCCCAGGCTGGCGCCGACCAGCACCGCCATCACGGCATAGGGCAGGCGCACTTCCCAAAGGATGACCTGCTGGGCCTGCGGCAGGCTGGCCGGCGCAAACAGGCCGCGCAGCACGTCGGCAAAGGCGAAGGTCGAGGGACCGATGGCGATGTCGGCTACCACGCTCGCGCACAGCGCCGCGAGCAGCGCGCCCAGCAGCACCAGCCGCAGGCGCACGAACTGCCGGTAGCGCTGGGCCAGCGTGTCGGAGGGAGAGGAAGGCACGGGGGGATTCACTGTTGGGAGGAAGTCGGACGCCAAGGGGGCTCAGCGCGGTTGCTGGGCCAGGGCCAGCGCGTCGATCAACGCGGGCGCCATCACGCTGCCATGGTCCTCGCCGGCCAGCACTTCCATCTGCACCGCGAGCTCGGGCCACTGCAGCGCCCTGAGCTGCGCAGCCAGCGCCTGCGTGCGTTCCAGCATGCGGCGCTCGCGCTGCACCGCGGCGCGGGCCGGGGTGGCAGCAGCCTCGGCCGTCTCCAGGCTGCCGATGCGCAACTGCAACTGCGCACGGAAGGGACGCGGCGCGCCGGCATGGGCCTGCACGAAGCGCTCGGCCGTGCCCATCACCTGGCCGTTGTTCCACCACACCGAGGGGCTCGTCGCCGCATAGCGGGTGAACTGGGTGGGCCGCGTGAACAGCGCATGCAGCACCAGCAGGCCGCCGAACGAGTGTCCGCTGAGCGTCTGGCGCAGCGGGTCCACCGGCAGGGCGGCCGCCACGCGCGGCTGCAGCTCGCGCGCGATGAAATCGAGCAGTACCTCGGCCCCGCCCGCCTGGGCCGTGGCACTGCCGCCGGGCGCGGGCGGCGTGTAGTCGCGCTGGCGCTCGGCGGGGTGGATGGTCGCATCGCCCGGGTGGCCAATGCCGACCACGATGGCCGCGTCGGTGCGCAGCTCGCCGGGCCGGCCCGCGCCATTGCGCGCCAGCTGCGCGGCCAGCGCGAACGAGGCATTGCCGTCCAGCAGGTACAGCACCGGGTGGCCCGTGGCCGGGGCCGGCCCGGCAGGGCGCTGCACCCAGATGCGCCAGGCGTGGCCGCTCACGGGGTCGCGCAGGTCCATCTGGTGCGTGCCGGGCAATTGCACGGCGGGCGCCTGCAGCAGCGGGCCGGGCTGCGGTGGCGCGGTGGTGCAGCCCGCCAGCCACAGGCTGGCGCCCGTGGCCAGCAGCGCGCGGCGGGCGCTGCAGTGCAGGGGATCGGCGCCCACCATCAGAGGCTGGTCCAGTACACGCCGGTCAGCGGGATGGGCTGGAAGCGCTGGAACATCGTCTGCAGCGTCTCGCGCGGGTCCAGGTCGGCGAACAGCTCGGGGTGCTGCCACTTGGCGAACACCTGCACCGCGACCACGTTGAAGGGCGAGTTGTAGTAGTGGTGCCAGATGGCGTGGGCGCGGCCCGGCTGCTGCACGGCCTGCAACTGGGCGATGCCGCGGCGCTGCGTGGCGCGCACCAGCGAGGCGCGCGCGGCCTCGGGCGTGGCGTCGGCGCCGAGCACGATGCGCAGCGGCGACTTCTGCACCGTGGCCATGCTGCCGATGCCCGTGCCGATGTACAGCTGCGGCTGCGTGGCGATCAGGAACTCGGGGTTCAGCGTGCCGTGCTCGCCGGGGATTAGGCCGCGCGCCACATTGTTCGCGCCGCCCGCATCCATGAGCAGGCCGACCAGGCCCACCATGGTGGCGCAGCACTCGTCGGACAGGCCCACGCGGTTCTCCAGGAACACCGTGGGGTGGCGGGTGCTGGCCGGCGCATTGCGCAGGCGCGACTCCACGCGCTCGAGCTGGGCGCGCCAGAAGGCCACGAACTCGTCGGCCTCCTTGCGCTTGCCCAGCACCGCGCCCAAGAGCTCCATGCTGCGCACCGTGTTCTTGAGCGGGTCGTGGCGGAAGTCGATGAACACCACGGCCACGCCGGCTGCCTCCAGCCGCGCCAGGGTTTCGCGGTCGTTCTTGCTCGGGCCGTGGCCACCGGCCAGGCCCAGGATGGCGACCTGCGGGCGCAGCGCGATGGCCTGTTCATCGCTGAAGCTGCCGGCGCTGTTGCGGCCCACTCGCGGCACCTTGTCGATCTGCGGGAAGCGGCTGCGCCACTGTGCGTAGCCGGCCTCGTCCAGGCTCTCGTAGTCGCCCATCATGCCCACCAGGCGGCGGGCCGGGTCGTCGCGCTCGAACACGGCCAGCGCGGGCAGCAGCCGGCCTTCGCCCAGCAGGATGCGCTCCACCCGGGCCGGCAGCTTGACGCTGCGGCCCGCCAGGTCCGTCACCGTCTGGGTGGCGCCGGGCGCCTGCTGCGCATGCAGGGGCGGGCACCACAGCACCAGCAGCGAGAAAAGGCCGGCAAAGGCGAACAGCGCCGCGGCGCGCAGGAAGAGGAGGGGCATGGTCGGCGGTCAGTCAGTGCAAACGTGGCAGAAATGTCTCAGGATGAGAATTTCACTATTGAGAATCATTTGCATTTATTGTGACAGCTTGCTAGCATCCCATGCCCGCGGGCCCGCCGTGTTTGCCCCGCAAAGAAAAACCTTTGCGCCAGCGGCTCGCGTCCGCGCCCCTGTCCCCCCTTCTTTTCCACCCGACCGCCCATGTCCGTTGTCAGCCCGTTGAACGTCACGTCTGCGGCGCCTGCGTCCGCAGGCATGCAGGCGTCGCTGCAGCGCCATCTGAAGCGCCTGCATGTGCTGCGCCCGGGCCTGCACCTGCACGCCGACGACGTGGCCGACACGCAGGACTTCCGCGCCAGCGGCGACATGGAAGCCGGCCTGCGCATCGTCGTGCTGCTCGAAGGCTCGGTCGACGTGAGCTACGGCCCGCGCCGGGTGGCCTTGTCCAGCATGGCCGACAACGCCGTGCCGCAGCGCGCACGCGCGCCGGGTCCCGGCCTGCCGCGCGCCCTGATGGTGTCGGTGGCGCAGCCCGAGCGCTTCGAGCGCCGTGCGCGCGGCGGTTCCTACGCCCGGCGGGTGAGCGTGGGCCTGGGGGCCGAGTGGCTGGAGCAGGTGGCCGGGCCCTCGGCGTCCGACGCCATCGACGAGTTTCGCCGCCAGCACCTGGCCATGCACCACTGGCAGCCCTCGGCGCGCATCACCGCGCTGGCCGAGCAGATCACCCGCGCGCCCGACCTGAGCCCGCTGCTGTTGCACCTGTACCTGGAAAGCCGCGCGCTGGAGCTGGTGGGCGAAGCCTTGGGCAGCCTGGACCAGCATGCCAGCGGCCCGGCACCGGCCCCCGTGCCGGCCCCGGCGCCCATGCCCCCGGCCCTGCGCCTGCTGCCGCACGAGCACCGGCGCATGCGCGACCTGCACGCCTTTCTGCAGACCGAAGGCGCCATGGACCTGTCGCTCGATGCGCTGGCGCGCCAGGCCGGCACCAATGCCAACACCCTGCAGCGGCACTTCAAGGCGGTGTACGGCACCACGGTGTTCGACTTCGTGCGCGAGTCGCGCCTGCAGCGCGCGCGCCAGGCGCTCGAGCGCGATGGCTTTTCGGTCGCGCAGGCGGCGCTGGTGGCGGGCTACAACAGCGCGGCCAACTTTGCCACGGCCTACCGCAAGCGTTTCGGCATGCCGCCCAAGCTCGCGCGTGGCCGGGTTTGAGGGCGCTGCGGCAAACATCTTTGTTGCCCGCGCAAACACGGGCGTGCAGGCCGCGTGGAATCATCGTCGGCACAACTTGCAACCAGGTTGCCTGCCGGATTCCACGGCCGCCGCGTCCCCAGTGCGCCGGTGCGGCCCTGGGGGTGAATCGCAATCATTCCGCTTTCTCTCGGCCTCCGGTGGGGCCTGGTTCTTCGTCTTCCATGCTTCTTTCCAGGACCACCATGCACACCACACGCCGCCCGACCCGGGGCACTTTCCAAGCCCAGCCCTTTGCCCTGCGCCAGATCGCCCAGGCCTGCGCGTGGACCCTGCTCGCAGGCAGCGGTGCTGCCATGGCCCAGCAGGCCACCACGGCGCCCTCGCTCAAGGAGGTGACCGTGAACGCCGCGCCCGAATCCCCGGAGAGCCTGCCTGCCGCAGCGCCCGGCGGCCAGGTCGCCAAGGGTGCGCGCCTGGGGATCCTGGGCAATGTGGGCGTGATGGACACGCCGTTCAACACCACCGCCTACACGGCCGAAGGCATTGCCGACCAGCAGGCCCAGACCATTGGCGCGGTGCTCAAGAACGACCCTTCCGTGCGCATGACGACCAATGAAGGCCACGTGGTGGAGAACTTCATCATCCGCGGCTTCGGCGTGTCGGCCAACTCCCTGGCCATCAACGGCGTGTACGGCCTGGCACCCGAGCAGAACACCCCCACCGAGATGTTCGAGCGCGTGGAGGTGCTCAAGGGCCCCGGCGCCATGATGATGGGCCTGCCACCCGCAGGCGACGTGGGCGGCGCCATCAACCTGGTGCCCAAGCGCGCCGGCAAGGACCCGCTGACCCGCGTGACCACCACGTACTCCACCCAATCCAACGTGGGCGTGCATGCCGACGTGGCGCGCCGCTTCGGCCCCGAGCAGCGCCTGGGCGTGCGCGTCAACGGCGTGCTCTCGGGCGGCGAGACCTGGCTCGACCACCAGACCAAGAAACGCGAGATCGGCCACCTGGCGCTGGACTACCAGGGCCCTGGCTGGAGCGTGGAGGCCGACGCCTACTCGCTGGCCAACAAGGTGCGCAAGGGCGTGACCATGCAGCCCATCATCGCCGGCTGGACCACGGTGCCGCGCGCACCCGATGGCTCCACCAACTTCTTCTACGGCGAAGGCGTGTTCAGCAACACCGAGACCCAGGGCCTGATCGTGCGCGGGCAGGCGCAGCTCAATGCCGGCTGGACGGCCTTTGCCTCGGCCGGCCACGCCAGGCATTCGTACGACGGCTTCATCTTCGGCACCCGCCCCGTGTGGACCATGGCCAACGCCGCTACCGGCAATGCCACGGGCACGGCCTACAACTCCTGGGGCGAGTACGAGACCACCACGGCCGAGCTGGGCCTGCGCGGCCAGTTCAACACCGGCGCCGTGGCGCACAAGCTCACGCTGGCGGCCAATGTGCTCGACTATGAAGGCGGCAGCCGCGGCAACGGCACGGCCAACATCACCAGCAACATCTTCAACCCCACGCCCATCACCATGCCTGCGGGGGCCGCCGCGTCCACCTTCACCAAGTACAACGACGACGTGCTCACCGGCCTGAGCCTGGTGGACACCCTGTCGTTCGCCGAGGACAAACTGCAGCTCACCCTGGGCCTGCGCGCCCAGCAGGTGAACCAGAAGCTCGCCCGGTACAAGGAAACCGCCGTGACCCCGCTGGTCGGCGTGGTCGCCAAACCCTGGGGCGAGAACGTCTCGCTGTACGGCAACTACGTGGAAGGCCTGAGCGCCGGCACCACGGTGAAGGCGCCCTACGCCAACGAGGGCGAGACCTTCAAGCCCTACAAGACCCAACAGATGGAGGTGGGCGTGAAGTGGATCACGGGCGGCATCACGCAGACCGTGAGCCTGTTCCAGATCAGCAAGCCCGCACTGCTCGAAGCCAACAACCGCCAGTTGCTTGATGGCGAACAGCGCAACCGCGGCGTGGAGTGGAACCTCTTCGGCCAGGTGGCCCAGGGCCTGGGCCTGCTGGGTGGTGTGGCCTACACCGAAGCCGAGCAGACCAAGACCACCCGCGGCGTGAACCAGGGCCTGGCCCAGTTCGGCGTGCCCAAGCTCACGCTGAACCTGGGTGCCGACTGGGCCATCCCCGGCGTGCAGGGCCTGGCCGTCTCGGGCCGGGTGAACCACACGGGCGCCCAGTGGCTCACGGGCGACAACAGCGTCAAGCTGCCCGGCTGGACCACGCTGGACGTGGGCGCGCGCTATGCCCTGCGCATCGGCGCGCAGCCCGTGGTGCTGCGCGCCACGGTCACCAACCTGGCCAACAAGGCCTACTACGACAGCATCTGGGGTGCGGGCCGCGTGAACGTGGGCGCACCGCGCGCCGTGCGCCTGTCGGCAGCATTCGATTTTTAAGAAAGAGGAGTCTTTGCATGGGGCGTTTTTCCTGGGGTGGTGAGAGTGGTGCGGCGGCAGCAACGTGTGTCCTGGTGGGCGCGCTGCTGCTGGTGCCTGCGGCGGGTGCGCAGACATCCACGGACGCGCTGCTCGGCGCGGGCGGGCAGGTGCAGGGTTCGCTCGCCGCCATGACCACGCGCGCCCATGGCATCACGGCCCAGCCCGGCGACATGGTGCGCGGCAGCCTCACCGGCGCCAGCATGCGCCTGGTGCTCACCAACGCCGAGGGCAAGCGCGAGCGCGTGCTGGCCACGGGCGTGGGGGAGCTGCAGGAATTCGTCTTCGTCGCCGGAACCAACCCGCCCTATGCCCTGGAGGTGCGCGCGCCCGTGGCCGGCAGCTACGGCCTGCGCGTGACCGAGGTCGTCACCCGCGCCCAGCAGGTGCCCCCGCCCGAGGGCATCGACAGCCCGCGCATCCGCGCGCTGCAGCAGTCCCTGGCGGCAGGCGGCAGCACCGATGCTTTCTGGGCCGAGGTGCAGGGGCGCGGCGCGCCCCTGGTGGAGGCCGACGCCGAGCCCGCCAAGGACGGCTCGGTGCGCGTCACCTTCGTATGGCGCGGCGCGCAGCGCAATGCCTGGCTGTTCGGCGCGCCCTCGGGCAACCACGAGCAGCTCACGCGCCTGGGCACATCGGACGTCTGGTACCGCAGCTACCGCGTGCCGGCCGGCACACGCCTGGGCTACAAGCTCGCGCCCGATGTACCCGAGCTCAATGCCTCGCCCCTGGTGCGCCGCCGCGCCATCCTGGCCACGGCCCAGCGCGACCCGTTCAACGCGCGCAGTTTTCCCGACCGGCCCATCGACATCTATGCGGGCGAGTCCGTGTTCGAACTGCCCGACGCGCCACCCCAGCCCTGGGTGGCCGAGCGGCCCGGCGTGCCCAAGGGCACGGTCCAGGCGCACCGCATCACCAGCCAGGCCTTGGGCAATACCCGCGATGTCGCGCTGTACCGCCCTGCGGGCTGGCAACCGGGTGCGAGCGGCAACGCGCTGCTGGTGCTGTTCGACGGCGACACCTACCAGAAGGAGGTGCCCACCCCCACCATCCTCGACAACCTGATCGCAGCCGGCGAGCTGCCGCCCATGGCCGCTATCCTCATCAGCAACCCCAGTCGCCAGGCGCGCGGTGACGAACTGCCGCCCAACCCGGCGTTCGCCCGCTTCCTGGCCACCGAACTCATGCCCTGGGCGCGCAGCCAGGGCGTGGCTGCCGGGCCCGCGCGTACCGTGGTCGCGGGTGCCAGCTACGGCGGGCTGGCGGCTGCCTACCTGGGGTTGCAGCACCCCGAGTGGTTCGGCAACGTGTACAGCCAGTCCGGCTCGTTCTGGTGGGGCGCGCCGGGGCAGGAGCCCTCATCGCTCACGCGCGACTACGTGCAGGCGCCTGTGCGGCCCGTGCGCTTCTACCTGGAGGCCGGCCTGTTCGAAGGCAACCGCACCGGCCAGGTCGGCATCCTCGAATCCACGCGCCACCTGCGCGACGTGCTGCGCGCCAAGGGCTATGCCGTGCAGCACCGCGAGTACGCGGCCGGGCACGACTACCTGCATTGGCGCGGCACCCTGGCCACGGGGCTCACCGCGCTGATGGGAAAGACAGCCGACGAATAGCGGTATCAGGTGCCGCCAACGTAGGGATTGCTCTTGCGTTCGCGGCCGAAGGTGCTCTCCGGGCCGTGGCCGGGAATGAACACCGTCTGGTCGCCCATGGGCCACAGGCGCCCGGTGATGCTGTCGATCAGGTCCTGGTGGTTGCCCTGCGGGAAATCCGTGCGCCCGATGCTGCCCGCGAACAGCACGTCGCCCACGAAGGCGCGGTCGATCTGCGGCGCATGGAACACCACGTGGCCGGGCGTGTGCCCCGGGCAGTGGCGCACGTGCAGGGTCTCGTTGCCGATCTGCACGGTGTCGCCATCGGCCAGCCAGCGCGTGGGCGTGAAATGCTGCGCCGGCGGAAAGCCGAACATCGCGCTTTGCTGCGGCAGCGCATCGATCCAGAACTGGTCGCCGGGGTGCGGCCCCACGATGGGCAGCGACAGCCGCTCGGCCAGCTCGCCCGTGCCGCCCGCATGGTCGATGTGGGCGTGGGTCAGCCAGATCTGGTCGAGCGTGAGGCCCAGGCGCTCCACCTCGGCCAGCAGCAGGTCGAGGTCACCGCCGGGGTCGACGATGGTGGCTTTGTGCGTGGCGTCGCACCAGAGGATGGAGCTGTTCTGCTGGAAGGCGGTGACGGGAACGGTGAGGTAGTGGAGCATGGGTGGGGATTTCTTTGGTCGGTATTAGACATCGACCACGCTCCGGCCAGTGCCTGCCGCGCACGCCTTGGCGGCTACAGCTTGCCAAACCGCTTCTCGAACCACCGGTCCAGCAGCGCCTTCTCGTACCGCAACCGGTCCCCGCTCGAATAGCGGTTGCTGGGCACCATGAAGTTCAGGTCGCTGAGCACCTCTTCGCCGCCGGAAACAGGCGCGCTGCCATCGCGCACCAGGCTGTAGCGCAGCCTGATGCGCGGCCCCGTGATGTCGGTGACCACGCGCAGGTCGGAGCCGCCCACGCCCAAGGGCGGGAAGTGGCCGGCCAGGTCGATGTCCAGCACCTCGACCTTGAGGGTGTCGGTGGGCGCCAGGCCCCGAGTGGCCAGTCGCTGCAGGTGCTGCTCCAGGTCACGCAGCACCTGGGCGCGGTCGGATTCATTGGCCACGGGGTGGGCGTAGCTGGCATCGGTGTACTTTTCCGGCGCGATGAAGGCGACGCTGGCGGTGCCCGCGAACGCGGGGGCGGTGGCCGTGCCGGCGGCGATGCAGCAGGCGGCCAGCATCAGCAGGCGGGAAGGGCGTTGTCGGTGCCGCAGCAGCATGGTGGGTTCCTCCATCGTGGTGAGTATGACGACGGATGGAGACCTGGGTTCCCCGCGGGGGAATAGGGGAGGGGGTGGGGGCGCCGGTCCTCCGACATCCGGCTGGAAAGCGGCGGATGGGGGACCCGGCTGAGGATGGGAAGGTGCGCAATTGCGGGGCGGCGTGTGCCCTGGAAGGCCCGTTTTCGTTGCAGTGATGCAACAGATTGATAACTACTTTGCTGCGAATTTTGTAGCAACCGTTCGCGCCTTGCGGCCGATTCGGGTTTTCCCGGCCCGGTGAAGAGGGGCCGCTGATGGGCTTTACAGAGTCGAACCTAGCCGTCCGAAGGGTGCTAAATTAAAATGCGAATAGTTGTCGTTCTGATTTGTTTCAGCGAATGCGACCGGCTGGCCCTCGCGGTGCCCCCGGTTGTACGACTTCCCCCCATGAAACCGACCCGGCCACGGCCGGGCTTTCGCTCGTCTTTTCCTGTATTTCCCTATCTCGGCCCACACCATGCAATCCACGACCCCCCGTGCGTCCCAGCGCTTCACCCCCCATCCCCTGGCCCTGCTGGTGCGCCAATGCCTGGGCGCCGGCCTGACCGTGGCCGCTGTGGGCGTGGCGGCGCAGACCAGCACCTCCGGCACCACGCTGGACGAAGTCAAGGTGCGCGAGCAGGCCGAGGCCATCGGCGGCCTGCAGAAGACCTACCACGGCGGCCAGTTCGCGCGCGGTGGCGACCTGGGCATCCTGGGCAAGACCGACCAGATGAACGTGCCGTTCAGCACCACCAACTACACCAACGAGCTGATCCAGAACCAGCAGGCGCTGACGGTGGCCGACGTGGTGATGAACGACGCATCGGTGCGCTCGCTGCAGGCGCGTGGCGGCTATGGCGATGACTTCCAGGTGCGCGGCCTCACGGTGTCCAACACCGATGTGAGCCTGAACGGCCTGTTCGGCCTGAGCCCATCCACCCGCATTCCGCTGGAAATGATCGAGCGCGTGGAAGTGCTCAAGGGCCCTGGCGCCCTGACCAACGGCGTGGGCCCCGGCGGCAGCGTGGGCGGCAGCATCAACCTGGTGACCAAGCGCGCGGCCGATACGCCGCTGACCCGCCTGACCACCACCTACATGGGCAAGGCCCAGTTCGGCGCGCACGTGGACGTGGGCCGCCGCTTCGGCGAGGACAACCAGTGGGGCGTGCGTGCCAACGCGCTGGTGCGCAATGGCGAAGGCAATGTGGATGGAGGCCGCCAGCGCGCCGACGTGGCAGCGCTGGGCGTGGACTATGCCGGCGGCCGCCTGCGCTGGTCGCTGGACGCCTTCGCCACCGAGGGCAGGACCCGGCAGTTCCGCCCCCAGACGGCCTTCCGCGCCGGTGTCACGCAAATGCCTGCGGCACCGGACAACCGCACCAGCATCTACCCCAGCGCCGACCTCACGGACGACATGCGCACCGTGATGTCGCGCCTGGAGTACGACCTCAACGACAGCACCACCGTGTACGGTGGCGTGGGCTACACCCACAACACCAACGAGCAGCATTTCCCGACCGCCGGGCTGCGCGTCGACGGCCTGGGCAACTTCACGGTGGCCAACGGCTACTACGACGCCTACAACAAGACGTCTTCGGCCGACGTGGGCCTGCGCACCAAGTTCCAGACCGGCGGCATCGGCCACACCGTGGCCCTGGCCACGAACTACCTGGACCAGGAGATCGGCTACTTCTACCAGCTGACCAGCACCTACGCCCCGTCCAACATCTACAACCCCGCGCCGCTGCCGACCATCAACTTCCCGCGTGGCAACCCCAGCAAGAGCAGCGAGCTCAAGCAGCACAGCCTGGCGCTGGCCGACACCATGTCCTTCGACAGCGGCCGCTACCTGCTGACGCTGGGCGTGCGTGACCAGACCATCGAGCAGGGCAGCTTCAACGTCAACACCGGCGCGGGCACCAGCTACTACAAGGCCAGCGCCGTGACGCCGCTGGCGGGCCTGGTGATCAAGCCGACGAAGAACATCTCGGTCTACACCAACTACACCGCTGGCCTGACCCGTGGCGGCACGGCCGGCCCGGGCACGGCCAACGTGGGCGAGACCTTCGCACCGCAGAAGTCCAAGCAGAACGAAATCGGCGTGAAGGTCGACTGGGGCCAGCTGACCACCCAGGCCGCCGTCTACCAGATCAAGCGCCCGAGCGCCCTGACCGACCCGGCCACCAACCGCTACAGCTTCGGCGGCGAGCAGCGCAACCGCGGCCTGGAACTGACAGCCTACGGCGAAGTGCAGCGCGGCCTGCGTGCCATGGCCAGCGCCTCGTTCAACAATGCCAAGCTCACGCGCACTGCCGGTGGCGTGAACCGGGGCAACGATGCGGCCGGCGTGCCCGACCGCACCTTCAACCTGGGCCTGGACTGGGACACGCCGCTGCAGGGCCTGAGCGTGAACGGCCGGGTGATCAACACCTCCGGCATGTACGCCGACGCCACCAACCGCCTGCGCGTGCCCGCCTGGACGCGCCTGGACATCGGTGCCCGCTACGCCACCAACGTGGCTGGCAAGCCCCTGGTGCTGCGCGCCAACCTGGAGAACGTGTCCGACAAGAACTACTGGGTCATCAGCAACTACGTGACCGTGGGCGCGCCCCGCACGCTGATGCTGTCGGCCGCTGTGGACTTCTGAGGCAGTGAACCCTGACATGACGCAAGTCCACACTGTCCGGGGCGCTGCAGTGCGCCCCATGATGGCCGTGCTGCGCGGTATCTGGCGCGCCGGGCCGCTGGTGTCGCGCATCGTGGCGGCCATCGGCGGCGGCTATGTGCTGGCGGCGCTGTTCAGCGTGGCCGTGCTGGCCCTGCCCATGGCCCGGCCCCAGGCCGTGATCACGGGCATGCTGGCCAGCTTCGCGATCTACACATGCGCGGTGATCTGGGTGTTTGCCGTGCGCAGCGCCTGGCGCGCCTGGGCCGGGCTGGTGGTGGTGGCATTGCCGCTGGCGCTGGCCGCATGGACCGTGTGGTCCTCTGCAGGAGCTTCCCAATGACGACCCACAACGACGTACCGGATGACGAGCCCAAGGCACCGGGCATCCGCCAGACCATGTCGGACCTGCATACCTGGGCCGGCCTGCTGTGCGGCTGGTTCCTGTATGCGATGTTCCTCACGGGTACTGTGAGCTACTTCAAGGACGAGATCTCGCAGTGGATGCGGCCCGAACTGCCGCACCGTGCGGTGGTGCCCGATGCGGCCGAGTCGGCCCAGCGCATCGCCAACCAGCTCATCGCGCTGGTGCCCAATGCGCCGCAGTGGAGCATGCGCCTGCCCGACGAGCGCTACACCACGGTGGACAGCTTCTGGCGCCTGCCGCGCGGCCAGGGCCCGGCGGCGAATGGGCGCAACTTCGGCAGCGCCAATTTCGACCCGCTGACCGGTGAGAAGGTGGCTTCGCGCGAAACCGTGGGTGGCGAGTTCTTCTACCGCTTCCACTTCCAGTTCCACTACATGCCCGTGCTCTGGGGCCGCTGGCTCGCGGGCTTCTGCGCCATGTTCATGCTGGTGGCCATCGTCAGCGGGGTCATCACGCACAAGAAGATCTTCACCGACTTCTTCACCTTCCGCTGGGGCAAGGGCCAGCGCTCGTGGCTGGATGCGCACAACGCGCTGTCGGTGTTCGGGCTGCCGTTCCACTTCATGATCACCTACACCGGCCTGGTCACGCTGATGGCGTTGTACATGCCGTTCGGCGAGCAGGCGGTGTACAAGACACCGGCGCAGAAGCAGGAAATGACCTCCCAGCTCAGCGCCTTCATCCAGCCCGGCAAGGCCACGGGCCAACCGGCAGCGCTGGCGCCGGTGGACGAGATGGTGCGCCAGGCCCAGGCCCGCTGGGGCGAGGGCAACGTGGGCCGCGTCACCGCCACCAATGCGGGCGACTCGGCCGCGCGCGTGAGCGTCACGCGTGGCGAGGAAGGCCGGGTCTCCATGAGCCCGCAGTACATGCTGTTCGACGGCGTGAGCGGCAAGCTGCTGGAGGTCAAGGAGGGCGTGGGCCCCGCGGCCGAAACGCGCGGCGTGCTGTACTCGCTGCACCTGGGGCGCTTTTCCGACCTGCACATGCGCTGGCTGTACTTCATCGTGAGCCTGGCCGGCACGGCCATGGTGGGCACGGGCCTGGTGATGTGGACCGTCAAGCGCCGCCAGAAGCTGGGCAACCCGGAGCGGCCGCATTTCGGCTTCCGCCTGGTGGAGAAGCTCAACATCGCCAGCATCGCGGGCCTGTCCATCGCCATGGCCGGCTTCCTCTGGGGCAACCGCCTGTTGCCGCAGGGCATGGCCGAGCGCACCGCCTGGGAGGTGCACGTGTTCTTCATCGTCTGGGCGCTGACGCTGGCGCACGCCATGCTGCGCCCTTCGCGCCGCGCCTGGATCGAGCAGTTCTGGGTCGGCGCAGCGGCGCTGGCGCTGCTGCCCGTGGTCAGCGCACTGACCACCGAGCGGCCGCTGTGGCGCAGCCTGGCCCAGGGGGACTGGGTGTTCGCCGGCTTCGAGCTCATGCTCTGGGTGCTGGCCGGCCTGCATGTGTGGCTGGCGGTGCGCACGGCGCGCCACCAGGGGCCCAAGCGCCGTGCGGCGGTCGCGCCCGTGGCGTCCAACGTGCCCGCCGGCGCAGCCATGGCCAAGGAAGGTGCCTGATGGTCCACGCAGCCACCTTCCTGGTCTGCCTCGTCGCGTTCGCGGCGCTGGCGCTGGGCACCGAGCGCCAGCAGGACGACCTGTTCGGCCAGCCACTGCCCGTGCGCGCTACCCGGCTGTGGCGCCTGCTGGGCTGGGGCGCGCTGGTTCTGGCGCTGGCCATCATCGTGCAGGCCCAGGGCTGGGGCATGGGGCTGGTGAGCTACAGCGGCCACACCAGCCTGGCGGCCGGCATCGTGCTGGGCGCGTTGATCGTGCACAGCCGCAGGCGCGGCCGGCGCTGAGCCGCCAGCCCTTTCTTCAGCGGCGCGGTGCCTGCGCCCGCCGGCGTGAGCGCAGCACGACCACCTGGGCGGCATAGCCAAGAACAAAGATGGCCAGCCAGGCCAGCAGTGCACCGCGCACGAGCGCCGAGTCCGGCCCCGAAGCCAGGGGTTGGGCGGGCGGCAGGCGCGTCAGCGTCTCGTTGATGCCGGGCACCAGCAGCAGAAAGACGCTGAACGACCATCCCAAGGTTGCCAGATAGGCGCTGGCCCGCCCGAGGAACGACAGTTTCGGTGCCAGCCAGGCGCCGAAGACTGCGAGCAGCGCCAGGATGCCCAGCGCATGCCCGGCGTTGAACCCCCCGGTGCTCGACAGGCCGAAGGCCGTGAGCACCGAGAGCACCAGGCCCACCAGGTACACGCGGCCGGGGCGGGTCGCTGGATCGATGCCGCCGAAGCGGGCAAAGCTGTAGAGCGCCGCGCCCAGCGGCACGAGGCTGATGGCGGTGTGGGCGATGCCAAGGAGGGAGAGGGGATTGGGCATGGAAAAGGGTCTCGTGGTGGGGTTCTCTGGTGATGGGGCAGTCTAGGATTGCGCGCCCCGGGCAGGGGTGACAAATGCATGACAAAGCTGTCATGCGCCGCCCACCGCGTGGCTTTGCCCGAGAATCGGCGGCATGAAGATCCTGGTCATCGAGGACGACCCCAAGACGGGGGACTACCTGAAGAAGGGCCTGCGCGAGAGCGGCTACAGCGTGGACCTGGCGCGCACGGGCACCGAGGGCCTGCGCATGGCGCTGGCCCATGCCTACGACCTGGTGGTGCTGGATGTCAGCCTGCCGGGCATCGATGGCTGGCAGATCATGCCGGCGCTGCGCGAGAAGGGTGATCTGCGTGTGCTGTTCCTCACGGCGCGCGACCAGCTGAGCGACCGCATTCGCGGGCTGGAACTCGGCGCCGACGACTACCTCGTGAAACCGTTCTCGTTCACCGAGCTGGTGCTGCGCATCCGCACCCTGCTGCGGCGGGGGCCGGCCCGCGAAGCCGATGTGTACGAGGTGGCGGGCCTGCGCCTGGACGTGCTGCGGCGCAAGGTGACCCGCGAAGGGGCGGAGATCGCCCTCTCGAACAAGGAGTTTCTGCTGCTGCACCTGCTGGTGAAGCGGCAGGGCGAGGCGCTGCCGCGCACGCTGATCGCCTCCGAGGTGTGGAACATGAATTTCGACAGCGACACCAATGTCGTCGACGTCGCAGTCAAGCGCCTGCGTGCCAAGGTCGACAAGCCGTTTGCCGCGCCGCTGATCCACACCGTGCGCCATGTCGGCTATGCCTTTGGCGACCTGCCCTCGGACCCGACCGGGAGTGGTGATTGATGGTGGTGCGCTGGTTGCCCCGCTCGCTGGCCGTGCGCGTGACCCTGCTGTGCGGCTTGATCGCGGTGTTGGTCACCGGCATGCTGGGCGGCAACTACTTCTTTGCCGCGCGCAGCGCCATCCTCGCCCATGCCGACGAGCAGCTGATCATGCGGGTGGAGCGGTTGCGCCGCCTGCTCGGCGATGCGCGCAGCGTGCAGGAGCTGCGCGACCAGGCGATGCTGCTCGAGGCCCTGTCGGGCAGTTCGGGCGATGTCTTCGTCCTGCGCCGCACGGGCGAGGGGCCGCTGGTCGAAGTCAACCCGGGCCAGGTGGCGCCGCCGGCCTGTGCCGTACCCGCCGCCGCCGACAGGCCGCTGGCGCGGGCCGATGTGTGCCACAGCGAGACCCCGGGCGTGCCCCGCATGCACTGGGCCGCGGGCGCGGCGCGCTCGGGCCACGACGGGCGGATGGTGGAGGTGCTGGCGGGGCATGCGCTGGCCAGCGAGATGCAGATGATCCGGCGCAGCCGCGACCAGGTGCTGTTCAGCACCTTCCTGGCCGTGCTCGCCTGTTCGCTGCTGGTCTACTGGGTGCTGCGCCATGGCCTGAGGCCGCTGCACCGGGTGGCGGCGCAGGCCTCGCTGATCGAGCCGATCAACCTGGCGATCCGCTTGCCCGAATACGATGCGCCGCTGGAGCTGCAGCAGATGGTGGCGGTGTTCAATGCCATGCTGGACCGCATCGCCACCGGCTATGGCCGGCTGTCGCAGTTCTCGGCCGATCTGGCGCACGAGATCCGCACGCCGGTCGGTGCCGTGATCGGGCAGACGCAGGTGGCGCTCAGCCGCACCCGCAGCCCCGAGGAGTACCGGCAGGTGCTCGAATCCAACCTGGAGGAGCTGAACCGCCTGCGCCGCACCGTCGACGACATTCTGTTCCTGGCCCAGGCCGACCATGCCACGCTGCAGATCGAGCGCACGCCCATGGACATGGCGGTCGAGTTGCAGCGCATCGCCGACTACTTCGAGGGCCCAGCCGATGAGGCGGGCTTGCGCTTCGTGGTGCAGGCCGGTGGCATGGCCCGCGTGAACCCGCCGCTGGCCCTGCGCGCGCTGCACAACCTGGTGGTCAATGCGGTGCGCTACAGCACGCCCGGAACCGTGGTCCGCCTGGCGGCCTCCGAGGAGGAGGGTGCCTCAACGATGGTGGTGGAGAACCAGGGCCTGCCGATTCCGCCCGCGCAGATGGAGCGGCTCTTCGACCGCTTCTACCGGGCCGAGGCCGTGCACGCCCGCCCCGCCGAGTCCAGCGGCCTGGGCCTGGCGATCGTCAAGGCCATCATGGACCTGCATGGGGGCGAGGTCCGGGCGTCGTGCCCGGCACCGGGCACGATCCGTTTCGAACTGCGGTTCCCGCGCTGAGCGGATCGCCGGCAAACCCCCGCGGGCTCACATCGTGAAGTCGTAGCCGATGGTGATGGGCGCGTGGTCCGAGAACTTCACGTCCTTGTAGATGGCCTCGGTGCGCGCCAGCGCTGCCATCGCCGGGGTGGCCAGGTGGTAGTCCAGGCGCCAGCCCACGTTGTTGGCATAGGCCTGGCCGCGGTTGCTCCACCATGTGTACGCGGTGTCGGTGGTGGTCGGTTGTAACTGACGGTAAACGTCGATCAGGCCGCCGCCTTCATCAGTTGTGTGCAACAACTTTGTCATCCACGCCCGTTCTTCGGGCAGGAAACCGCTGTTCTTCTGGTTGCTGCGCCAGTTCTTGAGGTCGATCTGCTGGTGCGCGATGTTGATGTCGCCGCACAGGATGAACTCGCGCTCGCCCTTGAGCTTCATGAGGTGGGGATGGAACTCGGCGAGAAAGCGGTACTTGGCGAGCTGGCGCTCCTCGCCCGAGGAGCCGCTCGGGAAATAGGCGCTGATGATGGACAGCTTGCGCCGGGGGGTGTCAAAGCGCAGTTCGAGGTAGCGGCCTTCGGCATCGAACTCGGTCGAGCCGTAGCCGACGACCACGTCGCTGGGCAGGTGGCGGGTGTAGATGCCCACGCCCGAGTAGCCCTTCTTCTGCGCGTAGTGGAAGTGGCCGTCCATCTCGGCCAGGCGCTCGAAGCGTGTGGCAATGTCGGCGGCCTGCGCCTTGACTTCCTGCACGCAAATACAATCTGGCCGTGTGGCAGCCATCCAGCTTTCCACCCCCTTGGTGGTGGCGGACCGGATGCCATTGAGGTTGAGGCTGGTCAAATTGAACAAGGAATTTCCCATGGTAGATGTAGGTAGCCAGGGCCCGGATCAGGGCCAGCTGGCGCAGGACTTTGTGCGGTTTGCCGTCGAATCGGGGGTGCTGCGCTTTGGGGAATTCAAGACCAAGGCCGGGCGCCTGAGTCCTTATTTCTTCAATGCAGGCCTGTTCGCCGATGGCAGCAAGATGGGGCGCCTGGCCGAATTCTATGCAAAAGCCCTGATCGCCAGCGGCATCGAGTTCGACATGGTGTTCGGGCCCGCCTACAAGGGCATCCCGCTGGCCGCCACCGTGGCGGTGGAGCTGGCGCGCCATGGGCGCAATGTGCCCTTTGCCTATAACCGCAAGGAGGCCAAGGACCATGGTGAAGGCGGCACCCTGGTGGGCGCGCCCCTGCAAGGCCGCGTGCTGATCGTGGACGACGTGATGTCGGCCGGCACTGCCGCGCGCGAGTCCATCGCCCTCATCCAGGCCGCCGGTGCCACTCCCCATGCCGTGGCCATTGCACTGGACCGCCAGGAGAAAGCCACCGAAAATGGACTGGACGTGGAGCACAGTGCAGTGCAGTATGTGCGCCAGCAGCTTGGAATGAAGGTTTGTACTATCGCCAAGCTGGCAGACTTATTGCTGTACCTATCGCAAACAGGGGGGGCGGAGATGCGCGCTCACCACGAGCGGGTTTTGGCCTATCGCGAGCGGTACGGGGTGAATGAAGGGTAATTAGTTGCACAAGACGGCGTGGCTCATCGGCGAGTTGGCATTGGCAGGCCTGGCCACGGCATCCGTGTGGGCGCAGCAGCCTACGGGCCCCGTAGGCAGTATCTACACCTGCACGGACCGCAATGGGCGCAAGCTCACGGCGGACCGGCCGATTGCTGACTGCCTGGACCGCGAGCAGCGAGAGCTGGCCCCCTCGGGCATGGTGCGGCGCCAGGTCGGCCCGGTGCTGTCCGAGCAGGAGCGTGCGGTGGTCGAGGCGCGCCAGCGCAAGGAGGCCGAGGAGCGCTCCCGTGCCCTGGAGGAGCGCCGCCGCGAGCGTGCCTTGACGGCGCGCTACCCCGACAAGGCAGCCCACGACGTGGAGCGCAAGGCCGCCATCCAGATGGTGGAAGACGTCGCTGCCACGGCAGAAAAGCGCCTCATCGAGTTGCGCCAGCAGCGCAAGACGCTGGACACCGAGATGGAGTTCTACAAGAAGGACCCGAGCAAGGCGCCGATGGTGCTGCGCACGCGGATCGCCGAGAACGAAGACAGCGTTGCCGAGCAGCAGCGCTTCATTGCCGGCCAGGGTGACGAGAAGCGCCGGGTGCACCAGCGCTTCGATGTGGAGCTGGCACAGCTGCGCAAGCTGTGGGACGAGCAGCGGGGCGTTGCGGTGCCCGGTGCCGCCACCCCGGCATCCGCTGGCGGCTCACGCTGAGCCTACATCCCTGGAACCCCGGGCGGGGTTCCGTGGGGCAGACACTTTCCAGGGGATGGAAGGAAGGTGCCCGGGGAACGGTGTCAGCCTGACAGCTTGGCGCGCAGCAGGTCGTTGACCTGTTGCGGGTTGGCCTTGCCCTTGCTCGCCTTCATGATCTGGCCCACCAGTGCGTTGAAGGCCTTGTCCTTGCCCGCGCGGAACTGCGCGACGTTGTCGGCATTGGCCGCAATCACCTCGTCGATGATGCCTTCCAGTGCGCCCGTGTCGTTCATCTGCTTGAGGCCCTTGGCCTCGATGACGGCATCCACGTCGCTGGACTCGCCGGTCCACAGCGCTTCGAACACCTGCTTGGCGGCGTTGTTGGACACCGTGCCGTCGGCGATGCGACCGATCAGCGCACCCAACTGGGCGGCCGTCACGGGCGATGCGTCGAGCGCCAGGTCGCCTGCGTTCAGGCGGCGCGAGACCTCACCCATGATCCAGTTGCTGGCCAGCTTGGGCTGCTGGCTGGCCTGGGCCGCTGCCTCGAAGTAGGCGGCCATGGCCTTGCTCTGGGTCAGCGTGGTGGCGTCGTACTCGGGCAGGCCGTAGTCGGCCACGAAACGCGCGGCCATGGTGCGCGGCAGTTCGGTCATGAGTGCGCGCTGCGCATCCACCCACTCGCGCGGGATCTGCAGCGGCGGCAGGTCCGGGTCGGGGAAGTAGCGGTAGTCGGCCGCGTCTTCCTTGGTGCGCATGGCGCGCGTCTCGCCCGTGGCGTCGTTGAACAGCACCGTGGCCTGCTGGATGGTGCGGCCATCCTCGATCTCCTCGATCTGCCACAGGATCTCGTAGTCGATGGCCTGCTGCATGAACTTGAAGCTGTTCAGGTTCTTGATCTCGCGGCGCGTGCCCAGCGGGGCGCCGGGCTTGCGCACCGAGACGTTGGCATCGCAGCGGAACGAACCTTCCTGCATGTTGCCGTCGCAGATGCCGATCCAGGTCACGATCTTGTGCAGTTCACGCGCATAGGCCACGGCTTCTTCGGTGGAGCGCATGTCGGGCTCCGTCACGATCTCCAGCAGCGGCGTGCCGGCACGGTTCAGGTCGATGCCGCTTTGGCCGATGAAGTCCTCGTGCAGCGACTTGCCGGCATCCTCTTCGAGGTGGGCGCGCACCAGGCGCACGGTCTTCTTCTCGTCGCCGAGGAAGAATTGCACCTCGCCACCCTGCACCACGGGGATCTCGAACTGGCTGATCTGGTAGCCCTTGGGCAGGTCGGGGTAGAAGTAGTTCTTGCGCGCGAAGATGCTCTCGGGCGCGATGTGCGAGCCGAGGGCCAGGCCGAGCTTGATCGCGCATTCCACCGCGGCGCGGTTCATCACCGGCAGCGTGCCGGGCAGGGCCAGGTCCACGGCGCAGGCCTGGGTATTGGGCTCGGCACCGAAGGCCGTGGAGGCACGGCTGAAGATCTTGCTTTCGGTGGCGAGCTGGGCGTGGGTCTCGAAGCCGATCACGACCTCGTAGCCGCGGATCAATTTGCTGGTCGTCGTTGTCGTCATGTCACAGACCTCCGGGTTGGCGGAGGTGAAAGTCGGTGGCCTGCTGCAGCCGGTGCGCTGCGTTGAGCAGGCGCGCTTCCTGGAAGTAGTTGCCGATCAGCTGCAGGCCCACGGGCATGCCGCCTTCGCCGAAGCCCGCGGGCACGCTCATGCCCGGCAGGCCGGCCAGCGAGCCGGGCAGCGTGAAGATGTCGGCCAGGTAGTCGGCCAGCGGGTCGGCGCCATGCTCGCCCAGCTTCCAGGCCACGGTGGGGGCCACGGGGCCGGCGATCACATCGCACTGCGCGAACGCCTGCTGGAAATCGTCGGCGATCATGCGGCGGATCTTCTGGGCCTTGAGGTAGTAGGCGTCGTAGTAGCCGTGCGAGAGCACGTAGGTGCCGATCATGATGCGGCGCTTGACCTCGTCGCCGAAGCCTTCGGCGCGGGTCTTCTTGTACATGTCCACCAGGTCGACGTAGTCCTTGGCGCGGTGGCCGAACTTCACGCCGTCGAAACGGCTCAGGTTGGACGACGCCTCGGCCGGCGCGATGATGTAGTACACCGGGATCGACAGTTCCGTGCGTGGCAGGCGGATGGGCACCAGCTTCGCGCCGAGCTTCTCGTATTCCTTGAGCGCAGCGTCCACGGCGGCGCGCACGTCGGGTGCCAGGCCGTCGCCGAAGAACTCGGCCGGGATGCCGATGCGCAGGCCGTCGATGGAGTCGTTCAGCGAGCGGCTGTAGTCCTCGGCAGGCACGTCCAGCGAGGTGGAGTCGCGGTCCAGGTCCGGGCCGCACATGGTGGACAACAGCAGCGCGCAGTCCTCGGCGGTGCGCGCCATGGGGCCGGCCTGGTCCAGGCTGGAGGCGAAGGCGATCATGCCGTAGCGCGAGGCCCGGCCATAGGTGGGCTTGATGCCGGTGATGCCGCAGAACGAGGCCGGCTGGCGGATGGAGCCGCCGGTGTCCGTGCCGGTCACGGCCGGGGCCAGGCGCGCGGCCACGGCCACGGCGCTGCCGCCCGAGGAGCCGCCAGGAATGCGCGCGGTGTCCCAGGGGTTGCGCACCGGGGCGGGTGCATCGAAGCCCACGGGGACCACGGCCGAGTTCTCGTTGGCCGAGCCCATGGCGAATTCGTCGCAGTTGAGCTTGCCCAGGGTCACGGCGCCGGCTTCGGCCAGCTTGCGCACCACGGTGGCGTCGAACGGTGACTGGTAGCCCGCGAGCATCTTCGAGCCGGCGGTGCTGGGGAAGTCGCGCGTGACGAAGATGTCCTTGTGCGCCAGCGGCACGCCTTCGAGCGTGCCGGCCGTGCCTGCGGCGATGCGGGCATCGGCCGCGCGGGCCTGGGCCAGTGTGGCGTCTTCATTGACCGCCACGTAGGCACCCAGCGACTGGTGGGCCTTGGCGCGGGCCAGGAAATGCTGGGCCGCTTCCACGGCGGAAACCTGGCGTTCGCGCAGCTGCGCGGCCAGGGCGGTGACGGTCAGGTCGTGCAGGTCGGTGGTCTTGTTGTCGCTCATGGCCGGCCTCACTCGATCACCTTGGGCACAAGGAACAATCCTTGCTCTACCGCCGGGGCACTGCGCTGGTTGGCCTCGCGCTGGTTGGGTTCGCTGACCACATCGTCGCGCAGGCGCAGGGCGACCGCCTGGATGGCCGCCACGGGGTGTGCCAGGGGCGTGAGGTCCCCGGTATCCACAGCGCTCATTTTCTCGACGATGCCGAAAAAGCCGTTGAGTTGCGTGAGCATGCGCTCACTTTCGCTCGCGCTCAATTCCAGTCGCGCCAGGTTGGCGATTCGACCGATGTCCAGGGATGTCAGTGCCATAGGGAAAAAATTCGGGGGAAACCAGATGTAAAGCTGAATGGGGGGGGGGGGCCAGGGGAGTTATTCACAGGGGATAGGGTATTATCCCGGCTTTGCCGCAATACCCTCCCTCATGCCGGTCATTGTGCGAAAAAAGCGAAATTTGACCCCGTAAACCCGGCGATGGCAGGCCGATGCGCACGCCATGCCTGAGAGGATTCTTGAATGTTCGGAGCTTTCCGTCGGTACTTCTCCACCGACCTTGCCATTGATCTTGGCACAGCCAACACCCTGATATTCGCCCGCGACAAAGGCATTGTGCTCGATGAGCCCTCTGTAGTCGCCATCCGCCACGAAGGCGGCCCCCATGGAAAGAAAGTCATCCAGGCCGTAGGCCATGAAGCCAAGGCCATGCTGGGCAAGGTGCCCGGCAACATCGAAGCCATCCGGCCCATGAAGGACGGGGTGATCGCCGACTTCGTGATCACCGAGCAGATGATCAAGCAGTTCATCAAGATGGTGCACCCGCGCACGCTGTTCACTCCCAGCCCGCGCATCATCATCTGCGTGCCCTGCGGCTCCACCCAGGTCGAGCGCCGTGCCATCAAGGACGCGGCCGAAGCGGCTGGCGCCACCGCCGTCTACCTGATCGAGGAACCCATGGCCGCCGGCATCGGCGCCGGCCTGCCGGTCTCGGAAGCCAGCGGCTCCATGGTCGTGGACATCGGCGGCGGCACCACCGAGGTGGGCGTGATCTCGCTGGGTGGCATGGTCTACAAGGGCAGTGTGCGCGTGGGCGGCGACAAGTTCGACGAAGCCATCATCAGCTACATCCGCCGCAACTACGGCATGCTGATCGGCGAGCCCACCGCCGAATCCATCAAGAAGAACATCGGTTCCGCCTTCCCGGGCTCCGAAGTGCGCGAGATGGAAGTCAAGGGCCGCAACCTTAGCGAAGGCGTGCCACGCAGCTTCACCATCTCCAGCAACGAAGTGCTGGAGGCGCTGACCGATCCGCTCAACCAGATCGTCTCGGCCGTCAAGAACGCCCTGGAGCAGACCCCGCCGGAACTCGGTGCCGACATCGCCGACCGCGGCATGATGCTGACCGGTGGCGGTGCGCTGCTGCGTGACCTCGATCGTCTGCTGGCCGAGGAAACCGGCCTGCCGGTGCTGGTGGCCGAAGACCCGCTGACCTGCGTGGTGCGCGGCTGCGGCATTGCGCTGGAGCGCATGGACCGCCAGGGCAGCATCTTTACAAGCGAGTAAGTTCCCCGTGCCTGCGCGCCGCGCAGGCACCCCATCGCGCTGAAATGGCATGACCGCAACCGCACCGATGCTTTTTGAGCCGTGCCCCTGGCCGCCGCGTTCTCACGCGCTGCAGATCCGACGCTGAGCGCCATGCCCCTGGGAACCCTGGAGCGCAGTGCGCCTCCCTTCTTCAAGCAAGGCCCTTCGGCCCTGTCACGGCTGGCGCTCTATGGCGCTCTGGCCCTGTTCCTCATGGTGGCGGACGTCCGCTTCAAGCTGACCGGGCCGTTCCGCCAGGCCGTCTCCACCGTGCTCTACCCTGTGCAGTGGCTCATGCTGCAGCCGGTGGAGTTCGCGGGGCGGGGCGCCGGCTACTTCCAGGACCTGAAAACCGCGCAGCACGATGCCGATGCCGCGCGCAGCAAGATGGCGCAGATGTCCGAGCGCGCCAGCCAGGCCGAGCAACTGCTGCTGGAGAACGATCGCCTGCGCAAGCTGCTGGCGCTGCGCGAGCGGGTCAGCACGCCATCGCAGGCGGCCGAGGTCATCTATGACACCGCCGATCCCTACACCCGCCGGGTGGTGCTGGACAAGGGCCAGATGGGCGGCGTGGAGCTCGGCGCCCCGGTGCTCGACGAGGCCGGCATCCTGGGCCAGGTCACGCGTGTGTTCCCCATGCTCAGCGAGGTCACGCTGCTGGTGGACCGCGACCAGGCCATCCCGGTTCTTAACATCCGCACCGGCGCGCGCGGCGTCGCCTATGGCGATCCGGTCGCCGGCAACGAGGGCGGCATGGAACTGCGCTTCATGCCCGCCAATGCCGACGTGCGCGAGGGTGACCTGCTCACCACCAGCGGCGTGGACGGCCTGTACCCCTCGGGCCTGCCCGTGGCCAAGGTCGTGCGTGTGGAGCGCCGTGCCGATTCGGCCTTTGCGCGCATCTACTGCGCCCCGCTGGCCCAGGTGCAGGGGGCCCGCCACGTGGTGGTGCTCAAGCCGCTGTCGGGCCACATCCCGGAGCGGCCCGAGCCGGCACCCACGCCCAGCTCCAGCAAGAAGGGGCGCCACAAATGATCATGCCGCGCGGCCAGCCGCTGCTGCTCCCCGTCAATCCCGTGTTCATCGCTGCCAGCCTGGCGGTGGGGCTGGCCATCAACATGCTGCCCCTGGGCCGCGTGGTCTGGACGCCCGACCTGCTGATGCTGCTGATCGTGTTCTGGAGCGTGCACCAGCCGCTGCGCATCGGCATGGGCACGGCCTTTGCGCTGGGCCTGTGCATGGATGTGCAGCAGTCCGCGCTGCTCGGCCAGCATGCGCTGTCCTACTCGGTGCTGGCCTTCGGCGCCATCGCCATCCACCGCCGCCTGCTGTGGTTCAGCGTGCCCTCGCAGGCGCTGCAGGTGCTGCCGCTGTTCCTCATCGCGCATTCCATCGAACTGCTGGTGCGCGTGGTCTCGGGGGGCATCTTCCCCGGCCTGTGGATCTTCGTGGCGCCAGTGCTGGAGGCGCTGCTCTGGCCCCTGGCCAGCTGGGTGCTGCTGGCACCCCAGCGGCGCCCGCCCGATCGCGACCAGAATCGCCCGCTATGAGCCCGGTGTGGACCATCCAGCAACCCGCCTGCGCCCGCCGCATGGTGGTGGGGAGCGTGCAGCATGACTGAATTGCGCAACGCCGAAGCGGACTCCTCGCGCTTTCGCGCCCGCATCTTCACCGTCGCCTTCGTGGTGCTGCTGGCCTTCGGCCTGCTGGTCTCGCGCCTGGTGTACCTGCAGGTGGTGCGCCACGACGACCTGGCCGCCCAGGCCGAGAGCAACCGCACGGCCGTGGTGCCCATCGTCCCCAACCGCGGCCAGATCATGGACCGCAACGGTGTGGTGCTGGCCACCAACTATGCAGCCTACACGCTGGAGATCACGCCCTCGCGCACCGGCGGGCTGGAAGACACCATCGAGGAACTCGCCAAGGTGGTCGACATCCAGCAGCGAGACCGGCGGCGCTTCAAGCGCCTGCTGGAGGAGTCGCGCAATTTCGAGTCCCTGCCCATCCGCACGCGCCTCACGGACCAGGAAGTGGCGCGGTTTTCCGCGCAGCGCTACCGCTTCCCCGGCGTGGACATCAAGGCCCGGCTGTTCCGCAACTACCCGCTGGGCGATGCGGGCGCCCACGCCATCGGCTACATCGGGCGCATCAACCAGACCGAGAAGGCGCGCATCCAGGATTCGGAGGACGAGGCCAACTACCGCGGCACCGAATACATCGGCAAGCTCGGCGTGGAGCAGAGCTTCGAGAACATGCTGCATGGCCTGACCGGCGTGGAGCGCATGGAGACCTCGGCCGGGGGCCATGCCGTGCGGCGCCTGGCCAGCCACCCGGCCACACCGGGCAACACGGTGATGCTGTCGCTGGACATCAAGCTGCAAAAGCTCATCGAGGACATGTTCGGCGACCGGCGCGGCGCGCTGGTGGCGATCGACCCGCGCAACGGCGAGGTGCTGGCACTGGTGAGCAAGCCCACCTTCGATCCGAACCTGTTCGTCGAAGGCATCGACAGCGAAAGCTGGCAGGCGCTCAACGAGTCCATCGACAAGCCGCTGCTCAACCGCGCGCTGCGCGGCACCTACCCGCCGGGCTCGACCTACAAGCCCTTCATGGCCCTGGCCGCGCTGCAACTGGGCAAGCGCTCGCCGAGCATGGTGGTCAACGATCCGGGCTTCTACACCTTCGGCGGCCATACCTTCCGCAGCCACGAAGGCGGGCTGGGCGGCGTGGACATGCACCGCGCCATCCAGTTCTCGAGCAATACCTACTTCTATTCGCTGGCCGTTGAAATGGGCGTGGACGCCATCCACGACTTCATGAAACCGCTGGGCCTGGGCCAGGTCACGGGGATCGATCTCAATGGCGAGCTGCGCGGCGTGTTGCCCAGCACCGCCTGGAAGCGCAACGCCTACAAGCGCCCCGAGATGAAGCGCTGGCATCCGGGCGAGACCGTGTCCCTGGGCATCGGCCAGGGCTACAACAACTTCACCATGCTGCAGCTGGCGCAGGCCGAGGCCACGCTGGCCAATGGCGGTACGCGGTATGCGCCGCACCTCATCAAGGCGGTGCGCGACACGGTCACCGGCACCGTGACACCGGTGGTGCAGCCCCCGGGTGAAAACCTCGGCTACCTGCCCAAGAACGTGGAGATCGTGCGCAATGCGCTGGTGGCGGTGAACAAGGGCGGCACGGGCACGCGCATTTTTGCCGGCGCACCCTACACCTCCGCCGGCAAGACGGGTACCGCGCAGGCCATGAGCCTGGGCCAGAATGTGCGCTACAACGCCAAGGCGCTCGAAGAGCACCAGCGCGACCACTCGCTCTTCGCGGCCTTCGCGCCGGCCGAGGAACCCAGGATCGCGCTGGCGGTCATCGTGGAGAACGCCGGCTTCGGCGCGGCTGCGGCCGGCCCGATCGCGCGGCGCGTGTTCGATTACTGGCTGCAGGGCGAGTACCCGAACGAGGAAGACCTGGCCGCCGTGCGCAAGGGCCTGGCCGCGGCGCCCATCGGCAAGCCGCGCCTCGCGGCCGATGTGCCCGTCAGCCCGGCGGCACCCTGAGTTTCTTCGTCAGGCCTTGGCGCCCTGTGCCGGCGGCGCCAGCTGGCTGAACACCAGCGCGGCCACGATCAGGGCCGCGCCGCCCAATCCTGCCCAGCCCAGCCGCTCACCCAGCAGGGCCCAGGCCGTGAGGGCGGCAAACACCGGCTCCAGCCCGAAGACGATGGCACTGCGCATGGCGTCCACGCGCTGCTGGCCCCAGGCCTGCAGCGTGACCACCACCACGCTGGCCAGCACGCCCAGGTAGACCAGGGCCACCCAGGCATCGGCCGGCAGGCGGCCGGCGGCCTGGGGCAGCCAGTCCATCCCGCTGCCACGCGCGAGCAGCAGCAGCGTGGAAGCCAGGGCCATCACCAGGGCCTGCGCCGCCGCCATGCGCGTGGCCCGCAGCGGGTGGGCCGCGGTGCGCCGTGCGCATTCTTCCAGCGCCAGGATGTACAGGGCATAGAACACGGTGCTGGCCAGCGTCAGCGTATCGCCCAGGTTCCAGGGCTCGTTCTCGTGGAACATCAGCGCCATGCCCGCGCAGGCCATGGCGCAGGCCGCCCACAGGCGCCAGCCGTAGCGCCGGCCCATCAGCGCCATCGCGATCAGGGGCACGACCAGCACGTTCAGGCCGGTCACGAAGGCATTGCGGTTGCTGCTGGTGCGTGCCAGGCCCTCGATCTGCAGCCAGAACGCGAGGAACAGCAGCAGGCCCAGGGCGCAACCCCAGCGCCGCTCGTGGCGCAGCATGCCGCGCCACAGCGGCGCGAGCACCGCCAGGGCGATCACGAAGCGCAGCCAGATGATCTGCAGTGCATCGAGCTGGGCAGAGAGCAGCTTCATGGCGGGGAAGGTGGTGCCCCACACCACGGTCACCACCAACAGGGCCAGGAGGCCGAAACGTTCGGAGCGCATAGGTAGAAAAAGAAAAGGCTGGCCGGGTCTCCGGCCAGCCTGTCAGGCGAAAGGGATGCCGACGATCGATCAGTTGAACAGGTAGCGCGCCTGCAGGTTCAGGCGCAGCATGTCGCCCTTCTGGCCGTCGAAGGTGGTGCGGCGGCCACCGATCAGCTCGCTGCCCAGCTCCACGTTCTTGATCGGCAGGTAGTACATGCCGGCATGCCATTGGTAGAGCTTGTGGTTGCCTTCGCCGCCATAGGCGTTCACGTAGTCGTCGCCCAGGCGGTGGCGCGAGCGCACGGCGCCCAGCGACACGGTGCCGCGCATCTTCTCGCTGAACACATTGCTCAGGCCGATCACCACGCCGTGCGAGCGGTCCAGGCGCACGGTACCGCCATCGAGCACGGGGTAGTTCGTGCCCACCAGGTAGGCGCCATCGCCGTCGCCGTCCAGGCGCGTGTACTGGGCCATCAGCGTGGTGGTGCCGGTGATCTTGTAGCCGGCGCCGATACCCAGGCCCAGGCCGCGCTTGCTGAAACCGTCGATGCGCTGCTCGTGCGAGAGCAGGCGGGCGTTCACATTGCCCCAGTCGAAGGCCTTGTCCACGCGGGCCACGAAGTTCAGGCCCTTGGCGCCATCGGTGGGTTCTTCGAGCGCGAACTGGAACTTGGCCAGGTCAGGGTTGTTGTAGGTGTAGCGGATCTGCGCGGGGCGGCGGAACGTGGCGCCGGGCGGGCCGTTGAAGTCCACGGTCTCGGGCAGGTTGTCCGTGTCCATGAAGGTCGACCAGGTCTGGCCGATCAGCCAGCCGGCGTACTCGCCGTAGGCATGGCGCAGGCGCAGGCGGTTGCGGTTGCACTCGCTGCCGCAGTAGGCGTAGAAATCGGCTTCGATCTTGGTGTTGAAGGTGCCGATCGACGTGGGCGTGGAGGTCTCGAAGCCGAAGCGCGAGGTCTGTGCGGTCAGACTGCTCTTGCCGCCGCGCGTGTCGCCCAGGGGCTGCTCCATCAGGTTGGTGAAGGTGTCGCCGGGGGCCGTGCCCTTGAAGTCCTTGACCAGGTTGGCCTCGGCAAAGCCGTAGACACGGATCGAGGTCTCGCTGCCGGGCAGGCGGAAGCTGCCGGGGATGTCGCCGAGCACCACGGCGTCCTTCTGCTTGAGTTCCACGGCCTCGATGCGGTCGTTCCAGGCCGATGCCGAGGCGGCGGGCGCGGCAGGCGCCTGGGCCTGCTGGGCCTTGAGCGCGTTGAGCTCGGCACGCAGGGCCTTGAGCTCGTTGCGCATCTCTTCGAAGTCCTTGGCGGTCTGGGCAAAGGCTGCGGGTGGCAGGCTGCACAGGCCGGCGGCCATCAGGGCGAGGAACGTGTGGTTCAGTTTCATGGTCACTCCGGTAGGGGCTTGTGGTTGTTGCGCTGGGTGGGCCTGGATCTCAGGCGCCCATGCGGCCGATGAAGGCGCGGATGCGGTCGTTGGCGGGGTTGTCGAAGAATTCGGCGGGTGCTGCGTCGTGGGCGATGCGCCCCTGGTCGAAAAACATCACGCGGTCGGAGACCTCGCGGGCAAAGCCCATTTCGTGGGTCACCACGATCATGGTCATGCCGCCACGGGCCAGTTCGCGCATCACGTCGAGCACCTCCTGCACCATTTCGGGGTCCAGGGCCGAGGTGGGCTCGTCGAACAGCATCACCTTGGGCTGCATGGCCAGCGCGCGGGCAATGGCCACGCGCTGCTGCTGACCGCCCGAGAGCTGCCAGGGGTATTTGTGCGCATGGTCTTGCATGCCCACGCGGCGCAGCAGGGCCATGGCCTGCTCATTGGCCTGGGTGCGCGGCGTTCGGCGGATGCGCCGGGGCGCCAGCGTCACGTTGTCCAGCACGCTCATATGGCCGAACAGGTTGAACTGCTGGAACACCATGCCGACTTCGCTGCGCTGCTTCTGCAGCGTGTGCTGGTCGTCGGTCACGGGCTCGCCGCCGATGGTGATGGTGCCGCTGTCGTGCGGCTCCAGCCGGTTGATGGCGCGCAGCAGCGTGCTCTTGCCCGAGCCCGAGGCACCGATGATCACGGTGACCTCGCCGGTGTTGAACACGGTGGAGACATCGCGCAGCACCTGGTGGCTGCCGAAGGACTTGCAGACCTGCTTGACGACGATGAAAGGCGTGGGGCGGCTCATTGGTTGCGCCCTTCCACGTCGAAGCGGTATTCCACGGCGTTCGAGATCTGGGTCACCAGCGTGGTCAAGAGCAGGTAGGTGATGGCCACCGTGGACAGCGTGGCAATGGGCTGGAACGTGGCCGACTGGATGCGGTTGCCCACGTTGGTGAGCTCCACCACGCCGATGGCATAGGCCAGCGAAGAGTCCTTGAGCAGCGCCACGAAGTTGCTGACCAGCGGCGGCAGCGAGATCTTGAAGGCCTGCGGAAACACCACGTCGGCGAACACATGCATGCGGCCCAGGCCCAGGGCCCGGGCGGCTTCGGTCTGGCCGCGCGGAACGGCCAGCAGCCCGGCGCGGATGGCCTCGGCGTTGTAGGCGCCCACGTTCAGGCCCAGGGCCAGCACGGCCGCCGCGAAGTCGGGCAGGTTCAGCCCCGGCACCAGCACCGGCAGCGCAAAGTAGACGAACAGGATCTGGACCAGCAGCGGCGTGCCGCGGATGACCCAGATGTAGAAGCTGGCCACCCAGCGCACGGCCATGAAGCGCGAGGTGCGGGCCAGTGCGGCGCCGGTGCCGAGCACCAGGCCCACGCTGCCGCTCACCAGGGTGAGCCACAGAGTGGTGCGCGCGCCGTCAGAGAAGGCCTGGGCGTTGGGCCCGATGGGCTCGGGCAGGAAAGAGAGCAGTTTGCCCAGCAGCGCCAGCGCCAGGACCATCAGGACGACGGCCGAGACGAGCGTGGCGTTGCTGCGCTGCTGGCGAGACCAGCGCTCGGGCCAAAGGGCAGTGAGCATGGGAAACCCCGTTCAGGACCAGGGGTCAGTTCGTGCAGCGAACGTCTTCGTTGAAGTACTTCTTGGACAGCGCGGCATAGCTGCCGTCGGCCATCACTTCGGCCAGCGCCTTGTTCCAGCCGCCGGCCAGCGAGCTGTTGCCCTTGGCCACGGCAGCGGCGATGCGCTCGATGAACAGCATGTCGCCGAGCTTGAAGCCGGCGCCGGGGTTCTTCTCGGACACGGCCTTGGCCACGAAGCGGTCGGTCACCCAGGCGTCCACGCGGCGCGAATTGAGGGCGCTGCGGGCGTCGACGTCGGTGGGGAAGTTCTTCATTTCCTTGATCGACGACACCTTCTGCACGTTCTCGAGGTAGCTGGTGCCGGTCTGCACGGCGACTACCTTGCCGGCCAGGTCCTTGGCGCTCTTGATGGCCGGGTCCATGGCGATGATCATGCCGCCCGAGCAGTAGTGGGGTTCGGTGAAGGTCACGGCCTTGGCGCGCTCTTCGGTGATGCCGTGGGAGGCGATCACCAGGTCCCAGCGGTCCTGGCGCAGGCCGGTCAGCAGGGCGTCGAAACCCAGGGTCTTCCACTGGATCGTGAGGCCCATCTTCTTGGCCACGAGCTCGGCCGTCTCCACTTCGAAGCCGGTCAGCGTGGTGCCGTTGAAGAAATTGAAAGGTGCGAACTGTCCTTCGGTCGCGATGAGGATCTTGCCGTCCTTCTTCACCTCGTCGAGGGTCCGGGCCTGGGCGGAGAAGGCGGCGCAGAGCGCGAGGGCGGTGGCTACAGCCTTGAACAATTGCATGGGATGGATCCTGTACGGGGGTATTTCAGGTACAAAAAATCCGGCATGCGGGTAAGCAGGCCGGAGACGGTGGGAGTGCACGAATGCCATCGCGGATTGCGATGGCTGCCGTCACGAAATAGTCACCAATTATAAGGAGGGGGATTTTTCCGCCGCCACAGGGGAGGCCCTGCAAAAGCCGGTTGTGTGCCAATTCACAACAGGTTTAGAGAAGTCTCCCGGGCTTTTGGGGCGCCCGGCATGGCCTACCTAGCGCCAGAAAGCGTCGTAGCCCGTCTTGAGGATCAGTGCCCCGACCACCACGATGAAGATACCGCGCACGAAGCCGGTGCCGTGCTTGAGCGCCATGTGCGTGCCGATGAGGCTGCCCATCACGTTGGCCACGGCCAGCGTCACCGCAAAGTGCCACCAGACATGGCCCTTGGCCGCAAACAGGGCGATGGCCGCCACATTGGTGGCCGTGTTGAGCAGCTTGGCCGACGCCGAGGCATTGAGGAAGTCGTAGCCGAGCAGCCGCACGAACAGGAAGACGAAGAAGCTGCCCGTGCCCGGGCCGAAGAACCCGTCATAGAAGCCGATGGCCAGGCCGATCAGGCTCGCGGCGGCGATTTCCGCGCGGCCTGCGAAGCGCGGCGTGTGGTGCCGCCCCATGTCCTTCCTGGCCAGCGTGTAGGCCAGCACGCCCAGCAGCACCAGCGGCAGCAGGCGGCGCAGGAAGTCGGGCGATACCACGGTGACGGCCCAGGCCCCGGCGAACGAGCCCGCAAAGCCGGCGGCCGCGGCCGGCAGCAGGGCCGCCCAGCGCATCTGCACGCGGCGGCTGTACTGCCAGGTGGCCATGGCCGTGCCCCAGACGCCGGCCGCCTTGTTGGTGCCCAGCAGCGTGGCGGGCGGCGCCACGGGAAATGCCGCGAACAGCGCCGGCACCAGCACCAGGCCGCCGCCGCCGACGATGGCATCCACAAAACCGGCCAGCAACGAGGCGAGGGTGATGAAAATCCATTCCATCCCTTGATTGTCGCACCCCGCCAGCTACGTTTTTGCTAGCGATATCGCTTTCGCTGCGGGCATAAAAAAGGCGCTGGGATTGCCAGCGCCTGAAAGGGGGGTGCACCTCGTTGGGTGCTTGTTCGGTTGTGCTTGTAGGGATGTCTCCTCGGCCCCTCGTCCAGCACACCGGGGCGCGCTTTCGAGTGACGGTACTGTAACGGCGGCACCCGCTTGGTGCATTGGGGGTTTCCCGCCCCCATTTGGGGGAGCAGATCGGGCGGGGAGGCACCCGGATTGCCCCAAATGGGGCTTTTTGCTTGGCATGCCTTGTGCGTTGTGCCTTGTAACAAATTGCGAAAGGGAGCTTCCACATGCGGGCAGTCATCCATGGGTTCGTCACGGTCATGGCCTTGTGCCTTGGGCTCTGCACCGCAACGGCCTGGGCGCAGGCGCCCGCTCCCGAAGCCGCCGCATCGGCCACCATGGCCACGCCTGCACCCGCACCCTTGACGCGCCCCGGCCTGGTGGCCAAGGAGGCCATCAATGCCGCCGACACCGCCTGGATGATGACCTCCACGGCCCTGGTGCTGCTCATGACGCTGCCGGGCATCGCCCTGTTCTACGCCGGCATGGTGCGCCGAAAGAACGTGCTCAACACCATGGCCAGCGTGGTGGCCATCGCCGCGCTGGTGAGCCTGTGGTGGTTTGCCATCGGCTACTCCTGGGCCTTCACCCCGGGCAGTGCCTGGCTGGGCGGCACCGAGCGCATGGGCTTTGCCGGGTTCGACTTCCAGCTGGCGGCCGGCAAGCTCTCGGTGAGCCATGTCGCGCCGGCCATTCCCGAGTCGGTCTACGCCATGTTCCAGCTCACCTTCGCCATCATCACCGCCGCGCTGCTGGTGGGGGCCGTCGTCGAGCGCATGCGCTTTTCCGCGATGCTGCTGTTCATCAGCCTGTGGACGGTGTTCATCTACGCACCCGTGGCGCACTGGGTCTGGGAGCCGGGCGGCTGGCTGGCGCAGATGGGGGCCCTGGACTTTGCCGGGGGCTCCGTGGTGCACGTGAACGCCGGCGTGGCCGGCCTGGTGTGCGCCTGGTTCCTCGGGCGGCGCAGCGGTTACGGGCGCGAGCCTTTCGAGCCCTACAGCCTGGCGCTGACCATGGTGGGCGCGGGCATGCTCTGGGTGGGCTGGTTCGGCTTCAACGCCGGCTCTGCCGTGGCGGCCGACGGCCGGGCAGGGCTGGCCATGGCCGTCACCCATGTGGCCGCCGCTGCCGGCGCGCTGTCCTGGATGCTGGGCGAGGCCGTCATGCGGGGGCGGCCGTCCTTGCTGGGCCTGTGTTCGGGCCTGGTGGCCGGGCTGGTGGCCATCACGCCCGCCGCCGGCTTCGTCACCCTGCGCTCGGCCGTGGTCATCGGCCTGGTGGCCGGTCTGGCCTGCTACTGGGGCGCAACGGGGCTTAAGCGCCTGCTGCGTGCCGATGACTCCCTGGACGTCTTCGGCGTGCACGGCATCGGCGGCATCGTGGGCTCGCTGCTCACCGGCGTGCTGGCCAGCCGCAGCGTGGGCGGCGTGGCGGGCAGCCTGTGGACCCAGGCCATCGGCGTGGGCGCGGTGATGCTGTTCAGCCTGGTGGGCACGGCGCTGCTGCTGTGGATCACCAACCTCGTGCTCGGCCTGCGCGTGGATGAGCAAAGCGAACAGGCGGGTCTGGATATTGCACAGCACCGGGAGCGCCTGGGTCAGTAGGCCTGCCAACGTTCTGAGGAGTTCATCACCATGCAGGACAGCGACAAACTCGCCATCGCAGCGCATCTGCACGTGCTGCTGCGCCGCAAGACCGGCCGCGTGACCGACACCGAGTGGATGGCGGTCAACGCCGAGTACGCGCTGGAGGTCGTGCGCTTCGCACGCCAGCATGCGCTGGAGGACGGGGTGCCCGAGCTCGCTGAATGGGCCGACCGGCTCGATCGGGCGGTGCACGAGCCGGCCCCTGCGCCGCAGCGTCGCCCCTTGCTGGATGCCGCCAGCCAGGCGGTGCGCCAGCGCCTGGTGCCTGCTCCGGTCGTCGAGGTACCCCGCTACGTGGGCGGCATACGCTGACGGCTTACGCCCTCTGCGCCGCCAGGATCCATTCGGACGCCTTCTCGGCCAGCATCAGCGTGGGCGAGTTGGTGTTGCCGCTGGTGATGGTGGGCATGGCGCCCGCATCTACCACGCGCAGGCCGGCAATGCCACGCACGCGCAGCTGCGAATCGAGCACGGCCATCGGGTCGTCGGCCCGGCCCATGCGCGTCGTGCCCACGGGGTGGAAGATGGTGGTGGCGATGTCGCCGGCCAGGCGTGCCAGGTCTTCATCGCTCTCGAACTGCACGCCGGGCTTCCACTCCTCGGGCTGGTAGCCCGCCAGGGCCGGCTGGGCGACGATGCGGCGCGTGACGCGCAGGCTGTCGGCGGCCACCTGCCGGTCCTCGGGGGTGCTCAGGTAGTTGGGGGCGATGGCCGGCGCGGCCTGGAAGTCCGCGCTCTTGATCTGTACCGTGCCGCGGCTCGTGGGGTTGAGGTTGCAGACGCTGGCCGTGAAGGCCGGAAAGCTGTGCAGGGGCTCGCCGAAGGCATCGAGCGACAGGGGCTGCACGTGGTACTCGATGTTGGGCCAGGGCTGGCCGGGGTCGCTGCGCGTGAAGGCGCCGAGCTGGGACGGCGCCATGCTCATGGGGCCGCTGCGCTTCATCGCGTACTCCATGCCGATCTTGGCCTTGCCCCAGAGCGAGCTGGCCATGGTATTGAGCGTGGGCACGCCGTTGACCTTGAACACCGCGCGGATCTGCAGATGGTCCTGCAGGTTGGCGCCCACGCCCGGCAGGTCCTGCACCACGGCGATGCCATGCCGCTGGAGCAGGTCGGCCGGGCCGATGCCCGACAGCTGCAGCAGCTGGGGCGAGTTGATCGCGCCGGCGCTCAGGATCACCTCGCCGGTGGCGTGGGCGGTGACCATCTCATGCCCGTCCCAGACCTTCACGCCCGTGCAGCGGCGCGTACCGTCGGCCTGGGTCTCGATGATGAGCTGCGTGGCATGCGCGGCGGTCCACATCTCGAAGTTGGGCCGGCCGTAGCAGGTGGGCCGCAGGAAGGCCTTGGCCGTGTTCCAGCGCCAGCCGCTCTTCTGGTTGACCTCGAAGTAGCCCACGCCCTCGTTGCTGCCGCCGTTGAAGTCGTCGGTGGCCGGGATGCCGGCCTGCTGCGCGGCCTTGGAAAAGGCGTCCAGCACGTCCCAGCGCAGGCGCTGCTTCTCCACGCGCCACTCGCCGGTGCTGCCGGTGGACTTGTTGCCGTGCAGGCGCTTGAAGTTCTCGTTGACCTCGCCGGGCTGGTCCAGGCGCCAGTGGTCCTCGTGGCGACGGAAGTAGGGCAGGGCGTTGTCCCAGCGCCAGCTGGCATCCCCGGTGAGCTCGGCCCACTGGTCGTAGTCGCGCGCCTGGCCACGCATGTAGATCATGCCGTTGATGCTGCTGCAGCCACCCAGTGTCTTGCCGCGTGGGTAGCGCAGGGTGCGGCCGTTCAGGCCGGCATCGGGCTCGGTGTTGTAGAGCCAGTCGGTGCGCGGGTTGCCGATGCAATACAGGTAGCCCACGGGAATGTGTATCCAGTGGTAATCATCCTTGCGACCCGCCTCGATGAGCAGCACGCGCTTGCGGCCGTCGGCGCTCAGGCGGTTGCACAGCAGGGCACCCGCTGTGCCGCCGCCGATGATGATGTGGTCAAACGTGGTGTCGCTCATGGGAAGTACGGTGTGGCAAAGGGGTGGCGCAGGTTGATCGGAAGGGTCGGCGCCATTGTGCGGAGCGCGTTGGTGGTGTCGAGGGGGTAAACGCGGCTTGCTAGCAAGTTTGTAGCTCGCATGGCTTGCAGGATTTGCGATTGCAAGCAATTTGATAATAATTGCAAGCATTCGGGCCCGTGTCGTGCTTGCACGCAAGGGCTTGTCCTACCTGCGGGCCATCGGCTCCGCTACCATGCTTCCCCAACTCCCTTACCGGTGGCTTGCGCCGCCCGTTTCATGACCGACCCTGCCCCGCGCATTGCCCGCACCGACACCCCCGAAGGCCCGGGGCTGCTGCTGCATGGCCGCTGGGGTGCTGCAGAGCTGGGCACGCGCCGGCAGTGGAAGTCCCTGTCCGCGCAGCTTGAGGCGCAGCCGGGCGGTGCCGGGCTTGGCTGGGACCTGCGCCAACTGCAGTGGCTGGACCACGTGGGCGCACAGCTGCTGTGGAACCACTGGGGCCGCGCCTGGCCCGAGCGCCTGGCGCTCACCGACATCCAGCGCGACATCCTGGAGCGCGTGGCCGAGTTCACCGTGGCCGAGCCGCCGCCGCCCGAGCCCTGGAGCCTGGCCAAGGAGGTGGACCACCTGGGCCTGCTGGTGCTGCATGGCGTGGACCATGCGCGCCACATGCTGCAGATGGTGGGGCAACTGGTGCTGGACCTGCTGCGCCTGGCGCGCGCGCCCCAGCGCGGCCCCTGGCGCGACGTGTCGGGCCACCTGTACCGCATGGGCGCCACGGCGCTGCCCATCACGGCGCTGGTCGGCTTCCTGATCGGGGTGGTGCTGGCCTACCTGATGTCGCTGCAGCTGCGCCAGTTCGGCGCGGAGTCGTTCATCGTCAATATCCTCGGCATCTCGCTGATCCGCGAACTCGGGCCCATGCTGGCGGCCATCCTGGTGGCCGGGCGCTCGGGCTCGTCCATCACTGCGCAGATCGGCGTGATGCGCGTGACCGAAGAGCTCGATGCCATGCGCGTCATGGGCATCCCGCATGGCTTTCGGCTGGTGATGCCGCGCACGCTGGCGCTGGCGCTGGCCATGCCGCTGATCAGTGTGTGGACCACGCTGGCCGCGCTGGCCGGCGGCATGCTGGCCGCCGACGTCGCCATGGACATCTCGCCCGCGTATTTCGTGCAGGCCTTGCCCTCCGCCGTGAAGATCGGCAACCTGGGGCTGGCCATGGCCAAGTCGGTGGTGTTCGGTGCCTGCATCGCGCTCATCGGCTGCCATTGGGGCCTGCGCGTCAAGCCCAATACCCAGAGCCTGGGCGAGGGCACCACGGCCTCGGTGGTCACGTCCATCACCATGGTCATCATCGTGGATGCGCTGTTTGCCATCGGCTTCAAGAGCATCGGGATCTGACGCCATGGCCACCACGACAGACACCGCTCTCATCGCTGCCATTGGCAATAGGCCGCAGGCGCTGGACGTGCCCCCGGGCACCCCGCCCGTGGTCGAGGTCAAGGGCCTGTGGAGCGTGTTCGGCAAGAGCAGCGAAGCCTTCGCCGTGCACCAGGACCTCGAATTCACCGTGCAGCGCGGCGAGATGCTGTCGCTGGTCGGCGGCTCGGGCACGGGCAAGACGGTGCTGCTGCGCCAGATACTGGGGCTGGCGCGGCCCGCGCGCGGCACGGTCACGGTGCTCGGCCGCCCGGCCTCCGAGATGGGGCGCGCGGGCGCGGCCAGCCGGGTGGGCATGCTGTTCCAGCATGGGGCGCTGTTCTCGGCCTTCAACGTGCTCGACAACGTGGCCTTCGCGCTGCGCGAACAGGGCACCCTGCCCGACGATCTGGTGCGCGATGCCGCGCTGGTCAAGTTGCAGATGGTGGGCCTCAAGCCCGAGCACGCCAGCCGCATGCCGTCCGACCTGTCGGGCGGCATGGTCAAGCGCGTGGCCCTGGCGCGGGCATTGATCATGGACCCGCCGCTGCTGCTGCTCGACGAGCCCACGGCCGGGCTCGACCCGAACAGCGCCGACGAGTTCTGCGCGCTGCTGCGCGAGCTGCACGCGGCGCTGGGCCTCACGGTGGTCATGGTCACGCACGACCTCGATACCCTGTTCGCCCTGTCCACGCGGGTGGCCGTACTGGCCGACAAGAAGGTCATCGTCACCGGGCCACCCACCGAGGTGGCGCGCTTCAAGCATCCCTTCATCGAGCACTTCTTCATGGGTGAACGTGGCCAGCGCGCCATGGCCCCCCTGGCAGGCTCGCCCGGGCAGCCGGCCGCGGCCCCAACGCAGACTTCCAAGGACGCCTGATGGAAAACAAATCACACGCACTCGCCGCCGGCATCTTCGTCATCGTGGTGGCCGCCATGCTGGCGGGCCTGGCGATCTGGCTCACGCGCGACAACGCCAACTACGAGCAGTACGAGCTGTCCACCAAGGACGGTGTGAGCGGCCTGCAGCCCCAGGCCACCGTGCGCTACAAGGGTGTGGCCGTGGGCAAGGTCACGCGCATCGGCTTCGATCCCCAGGTCAATGGCAATGTGCTGATCCGCATTGCCGTGAACGAGCAGGCCCCCATCAGCCCCAACACCTTTGCCGTGCTGGGTTACCAGGGCGTCACCGGCCTGGCCCACGTGCAGCTCGACGATGCGGCCTCGCCGTATCCCGAGCTGCCGCCCGGTCCGAGCGGCCTGCCGCGCCTGCCGCTCAAGCCTTCGCCGTTTGGCCGCCTGGCCGAGCAGGCGCCGGCCATCCTGGGCCAGGTGGAGGAGGCCACGCGCCGCATCAACCAGCTGCTCGGCGACAACAACCAGAAGCTGCTCACCGAAGCCATCGGCAACATCGGCCAGGCGGCCGGCAGTGTCAACGCGCTCACCAAACGCCTGGACACCACGCTGCAGACGCGGCTGGACCCGGCCCTGGCGTCGCTGCCAGCGCTGGCCGGCGATGCCCGCCAGACCTTGCAGTCGCTGCAGAAGGCCGGTACCAGCGTGTCGGACATGGCGGCGGGCATCAATGCCACCAATCAGCGGCTTGCGGCCGAGGGTGGGGCCATCGACCAGATCACCCAGGGCACCCAGGCGCTCACGCGCGCGGCCGACGCGCTGGGCAGCAACACCCTGCCGCGCGTCACCCGCGCGGCCGATGAACTGTCGCGCACGGCGCGCCAGATCGGCCGGGCCGCCAACAGCGTGAGCGACAACCCGCAGTCCTTCATCTATGGCTCGGGCCGCATCCCCCCCGGTCCGGGCGAAGAGGGTTTTGCCGCACCCGGTGCCGCGCGCTGATGGCGCTGTCCGACGCATTCAAGGAGTACATCGCCATGCTGGATATCCAACGCACTGTCTCGGGACGCCTGGAGCGCCGGAGCGTCGCCCTGGTGTGCGCCGCCACCCTGCTGGCCGGTTGCTCGGCCCTGCCCGGCCCTCCCACACGGGCGGTGCAGTACGACTTCGGCCCCGGCGCCATGGCGACGGCACCGAGCGACCGCCGCGCCCCGCTGCCGCCGCTGGCCCTGGCCGATGTGGAAGCCACCGGCATGCCCGAGAGCAGCACCTCGGTGCTCTACCGCCTGGCCTACGCCGATGCCCAGCAGCCCCGGCCTTATGCGCAGGCACGCTGGAGCCAGCCTCCGGCCGTGCTGGTGCAGCAGCGCATCCGCGAGCACCTGGGCCTGCGCCGGGCCATCCTGAACACCAGCGATGCGGCCGTGCAGGCCCGCGTGGCGAACAAGCGCCCGACCGTGCTGCGCCTGGAGCTCGAAGAGTTCAGCCAGGTGTTCAGCAGCGCCACCGAGAGCGCGGGGCTGGTGCGCCTGCGTGCCACCGTGGCCGAACCGACCCCGCTGGGCGAGAACCTGGTGGGCCAGCGGGTCTTCATCGTGCAGCGCCCTGCGGCCACGGCCGATGCGGCGGGAGGGACCCGCGCGCTTGCCGAGGCAGCCCAGCAGGCCGCGCGCGAGATCGACGAATGGCTGGAGCAGGTGGTGCAGGCGCGCTGAGGCGCCAGCCCCCGCAGCGGGTGGCCTGCCGCGGTTGAAACACTTTGTGTATTCGGCCCAAACCCTACTTTGGTAGGGTGCCCCGGCAAGCAACCCTCTTCCATAATGGTCCGGACCGTGTTGACGATCTGTTCGGGGCCGCTCAAGTCCCTTGCCGGGCAGCAACCGCAGGCGCTGCCCGACACGGCTTCGCATGGATCGTCAGTACGTTCCTGGCGTGCACAAACGCCTGGTGCCTGCCGCAGCGAGAAGCTGTAGGTTGGTTTTTCTTCTTCTCCGCCCTGTGGGCACGTGGCGGGGTGGCGCACGCTGAGCCACCCTGGCCCCCGCAGGCTCCGAACCACTTCATTGCCGAGGTCATTTTCCGTATGTTCTTCAAGCCATCGCTGCTGCGCTCCGCCTGCGCCGCCACCATCGCCCTTGCCGCCACCGCCACCGCCACCACCGCCTGGGCCGGTGACAAGCTCTATGTGCAGGACAGCGGCAAGATCATGCTCGTCGATGTGGACGCCAAGTCCCTGACCCTGGTGTCGCGCCCCACGGTGGACGGCTCCATCACCGACATCGCCACCAACGCCGCCGGCACGCTGTATGTGCTGACCTTCACTTCGCTGTACCGCCTGGATGCGGCGGGCAACGCCACACTGATCGGCAAGCACGGCATCAATGGCGCCAACGCGCTCACCTTCGACGGCGGCGGCCGGCTGTTCGGTGCCTCCAGCACCAACAAAAATCTCTACCAGATCAACCCCGACAACGCGCAGTCCACCATCGCCGGCACCCTGCCCGCGCAGTCGGCGGGCGACCTGGCCTACCTCAACGGCCGGCTGTTCTTTGCCGGCGAGAACGACTCGCTGGGCATCGTCAACCTGCGCAACAACCAGCAGTCGGCCAACGTGGGCAGCTTCGGCCTGGCCACGTCGGTCTACGGCCTGGCCGAGGGCGACAGCAACACGCTGTACGGCGCCGCCTTCGACAAGCTGTTCAAGGTGGACCCCTCCACCGGCGCCATCAGCTACGTGATGAACTTCACGGGCCTGGGCCAGGCCGGCGGCCTGGCACCGTTCAAGGCGGTGGTCACGCGCGCCGAGGACCGGCTGTTCAACTATGCGGAAGACACCTTCCCCACCATGTTCAAGCCCTCGTTCGCCCCTTCGCTGACCTCCGGCAACCAGTACTATCGCTTCTACCGCGACACCGGCACCATCCTGTCCATCAGCAACGGCCAGTTGAGCTACACCTCGGTGGGTTCGGCGCCGGGCGTCCTGGGGGCAGTGGATACCTTCCTGCCGCTGGCGATCGGCGCTGGGTACTGATTCGGTACATCCCCCTGAGGCGCTTCGCGCCTTCACCCCTTCTCTCGAATTGCTGCGCAATTCGGGAAGGGGGACGCAACCCGTGCGGCGGGGCGGCCCTTGCACGGTTGCTCTGGCTTGGGCAGTGCGTGCGCACAGGCTGTGGGTTCTATTCCCGCAGCTGTTTCTTGGCGCCTTCAATGCCGGTCACCACGCGGGCGTAGCGCGCGAAGCTCCAGTAGGCCCAGCCCCAGTCCATGAGCACGACCAGGCGGTTGCGAAAGCCGATGAGGAAGTAGACGTGGGCGAAGAGCCAGAACAGCCAGGCGAAATAGCCTGAAAAGCGCACCGGCCCCATGGGCGAGGTGAGGTCCACCACGGCGGCGTTGCGGCCGATGGTGGCCAGGTTGCCGTAGTCGCGGTAGCGGAAGGGCTGGGCGGGTTGGCCGGCCAGGCGGCGCAGCACGTTGGCCGCGGCGGCCCGGCCCATCTGCTTGGCACCGGGGGAAACACCGGGCACGGGCGTGGGTTCCTGGCCAGGCACATGGCTTTTGGCCGCGGCCAGGTCGCCCACCACGCTGATCTCGGGGTGGCCGGGCAGGCTGAGGTCGGGCTCCACCACCACCCGGCCGGCACGGTCCGTGGTGCTGCCCGTGGCGTCGGCCAGCAGCCGCCCCAGCGGCGATGCCGCCACGCCCGCGCCCCACACGATGCACTGGCTGGGAATGGTGTAGCTGGTGGCGGCAGGGTCTCCGCCCGGCGCGGGGCCGGCCACCGTGAGGCCGGTGGCGTCGATGGCGGTGACCCGGGCATTCACGCGCACCTCCACCCCCAGCTTTTCCAGCTGCTCCTTGGCGCGCTGGCTCAGGGCCTCGGGCATGGCCTGCAGCACCCGCGTGCCGCCTTCGAGCAGGATGATCCTGGCGCTGGCCGGGTCGATGTGGCGGAACTCGCCAGGCAGGGTGTGGCGCGCGATCTCGGCCAGGGTGCCGGCCATCTCCACGCCCGTGGGCCCACCGCCCACCACCACGAAGTTGAGCCAGGCGGCGCGGCGCACCGGGTCGCCCTCGCGCTCTGCGGCCTCGAAGGCCAGCAGGATGCGGCGGCGGATCTCGAAAGCGTCGTCCAGGGTCTTGAGGCCGGGCGCGAACGGGGCCCAGTCGTCGCGGCCGAAGTAGCTGTGGGTGGCGCCCGCAGCCACGATCAGGTGGTCGTAGGGCAGGGCATCGCCACCCTGCAGCAGCACGCTGCGTGCGGCCACATCGATGCGCTCCACCTCGCCCAGCAGCGTGGTCACGTTGGGCTGCTTGCGAAACAGGTGGCGCACGGGGGCTGCAATCGCCGGCGCCGAGAGTCCGGCGGTGGCCACCTGGTACAGGAGGGGCTGGAAGAGATGGTGGTTGGTCTTGTCGATGACCGTGACATCGATGGCGCTGCCGTGCAGTGCGCGGGCCGCTTCGAGCCCGCCAAACCCGCAACCGATGATGACGACCCGGGGACGGATGGGTGTATTGGGAATGCTGCTCATGGCTGCATTATGGGCAGTCCGCGCGGGACCATCCCAATACGGAATCGCTGGCGTCGTTGGTTCGCTGGGTCAGTTGCCCATTGCGCTGCACGACACCCGCTGCGCACGAAACTGGCGTGCGCCAAAGCCAGTGCCCCCGTGCAAGGGCCGCCCCGCCGCACCGGGGGCGTCCCCCTCCCAGATTGCGAAGCAATATGAGAGAGGGGGAAGGCGCGAAGCGACTCAGGGGGTGTTCACTTCATGCGTTCATGAAACCCAAGTCCACGGGGTATTCGGCGCCGCCGAAGTGGCTCAGGTTGGGCAGCACCCCGGCCAGCTCGGTGCTGCTTACGCCGAACCACTTGGCCAGTGTGGCCGCGTACTGGTCCACCGAGGTGCTGGGCAGCAGGCGGCCCTGGCCCACATGCCACTGGTCGTCGGGCGCGGTGGTGTTGGTGTTGCTGACCGGCGGGGCCGAGCCGTAGAAGGCCTTGCCCTTGACGGCGCCGCCCACCATCAGGTGGTGGCTGCCCCAGCCGTGGTCGGAACCATCACCGTTGGAGTTGAGCGTGCGGCCGAAGTCGGACGCGGTGAAGGCCGTCACCTTGTCGGCGATGCCCAGTTCCACCGTGGCGCTGTGGAAGGCGGTCATCGCATCGCTCAGGCGCTGCATCAGCCCCGGCTGCTGGGAGATCAGGTTGTCGTGCAGGTCGAAGCCGCCCATCGAGACCATGAACACCTGGCGCTTGGTGCCCATGGTGCCGCGCGCGCCGATCAGGCGCGCCACCATCCTGAGCTGGTCCGCCAGGCCGTTGTTGGCGGGGAAGGGCGTGGCCAGGTTCACGCCCGCGATGCCGGTGGTGACCAGCGATTCGGAGGTCACGGCGCGCGTGGTCACCTTGTTGTATTCGTTCTCCAGCGTCTGGCCGCTGGTCTGCTGGATCAGGCTGGTCAGCGCCGAGCGCACGGCGGTGGAGCCATAGACGCTGTTCTTGACGCCATTGATCGGGATCGCACCGCTGGTGCTCACCTGGTATTGCAGGGCCGAGTCGCCCGAAAGGAACACCGCATTGCCCGTGACCGAGATGCAGGTGAACAGCGAGTTGGCGTTGGACGACAGGGCCAGATCGCCGATGTTGCCGCCCCAGCCGATGGTGGAGCCTTCGGGCGAGGACGATTGCCACACCGACTGCTGGTCGTTGTGCGAGAACAGCTTGGGCGGCAGCGGGTAGAGGCTGCGGTTGGAGCCGTTGTACTGGGCGCGCGTCAGCGGCACCACCAGCGGGCCGACGTTGAGCTGCACGGCGGCCTTGCCGCTGTTGAACAGGCCCGTGAGGCCCGACATGGCCGGGTGCAGCGCGTACTGGCGACCACCGGGCAGGGCGGCCGTGGGGCTGAGCAAGGTGGCGCCCAGTGCATCCCTGGGGATGGCGATGCCACCACCGCCGAGACCGTTGCCGCCCCGGATGGCGCTGTACTTGAGGTAGCTCGGGTCATCGTAGGTGACCACGGTGTTGGCGTAGTCGTTGCCGCCGTAGAGGAAGACGCAGACCAGGGCCTTGTAATCGGTGGCCGTGAAGGCGGCGGCCTCGCCCATGGCGGCCAGGTTCAGCGCAAAGGGCAGGGCGGTACCGGCCAGGCCGAGTTGGCCGCTGCGGCGCAGGAAGGCACGGCGGGTGTGGAGTTCGGGTTGGAGCAGGTGCATGGCAGCGCGTCCTCTTATTTCTGGATGAGGTACTCGGCCGAAGCCATGACCAGGAAGATCGCCGACGCGATGCGGTTGAGCTTGACGGCATCGGTGCTGGCTGCCGTGACCGGCGTGGCCTTGATCGCATCGCTGATCAATTTCACGGTGGCGGCCGACAGCTGGCCCGCGCACATCAGCAGGTTGATGCGCGCGACCAGGGCATCGGGGTCGACGACCAGCACCATCTCGTGGGTGTACAGCGCCTTGATGTCGTAGCCGTTGGTGCCGTTGCTGCTGTTGAAGGGAACGTCCGGCGCATTCACGTAGATGCCGTTGCGGATCACGCCCTGGATGTAGTTCAGGTAGCCGCCCACACTGCTTTCGTTGACCAGCTGGAACTCGGGCGCGACCGCGCCACTCTGGGCCAGGGTGGTCGACGGCGGCACGTAGCCGGGCCGAAAGAAGTTGAACACCGAGGGCGAGCGCAGCGGGCTCTGGCCCAGCCGCGAACTGGCGGAACTGGTGTCCCCGATCTTCCAGCTGCCGAAGCCGGAGCTGATGTTGAAAGTGCGACCCCACTGCACAAGGCGCAGCATGGGCTCGCGCAGCTTGCCGAAGCCCGGCTGCGTGAGGCCGGCGGAAGAGCGCGCCTCATCGTCGAGCAGGATGGCCCTGACCACCGACTTCATGTCGCCGCGCACGCTGGCGCCGTTGTTGTTGAACACCGTGGCCACGCGTGCCACGTAGGCTGGCGAGGGGTTGCTGGTGACCAGGCGCTGGATCAGCTGCTTGCAGATGAAAGGACCCACATTGCCGTGGTAGAACAGGGTGTCCATGGCCGTGGCCAGGGCTGCAGCCCCCGGCGTGTTGGCCGGGATGGTGGTGCCCAGGAAATTGACCGCCAGACTGGAGTGCAGCGAGGCATTGAGCGACATGGGCAGCCGCGTGAACGCCGTGTTGGGGATCGTGCGCGTGGTGCCGGGAACGGTGCCTTGCTGGTTCAGCGACTGGTTGTAGTCGTAGCCTGTGAACACGCGCGCCAGGTTGGTCACGTCGGACTGGCTGTAGCTCTCGATCGGCTGGCCCGCGCCGTCGCGGCGCACGGTGCCGTCGATGTTGAGCATGACCAGCCCGATGGACATGAGCTGCATGACCTCGCGCGCATAGTTCTCATCCGGCTGGCGGCCCGTGGCCGCGTTCTCCTTCTGGTTGCCACGGGTGTTGAGGTAGTAGCCCATGGCCGGGTTCAGCGACACATCCTGCAGCAGGTTGCGGAAGTTGCCGAACGAATGCAGGACCAGCGTGTCCCAGTAGTGCGCGATGGCGTGGCTGCGCCAGTTGAAGTCCAGGCCCGAGAGAGAGACCACGAAGATCTCCGACAGCGCGAGCGCCACCCGCTTGCGCAGGACATCGGGCGAAGTCATGAGCTGCGACCAGATCATGCAGTCGCCGGGGTAGGTGTTGTCGTAGTAGGCCGTGGAGTTGTCGACCGTGGCATAGCCGCGCTGGTTGAGCCATTCCCAGCCCGAGATGCCGATGGGCGCGTTGAACTGCGAATTCAGCCAGGCTTCGAAACCGATGGAGCGGACTGTGGCGATGTCCTGCGTGGTCGCCGCAAAGCCCGCCTGCAGCAGAAAGCGCGCAGCCTCCGGGTCGTTGAGCGGCCGGCCGCTGGAGAAGACCGCATCGCCAAAGCTGGCCAGCGCGCCGACGTTGACCACGGCGTTGTTGGTGGGCGGGCCCAGCACCACCACGTTGCCCTGGTACACCCCGAGGTAGTTGCGCGTGCCGCCGTAGTAGCGGAACACGAGCGCGCCGTTGGTGATGGTGGCCTGGTGCGAGTCGAAGAACTGCGGGAACACCATCTCCGCCCAGTCCATCAGCTCATCGGGCGTGGGCGTGCGGCTGGCGGCCTGGTCCGACCGGAAGGAGCCCGAACCGCCCATGTCGCCCAACAGCGGCATATGGGGAGCGTTGTCGGCCTGCCGCAGGGCCTGGGGGGCTTCGGCCTCGGCCTCGCCTCCGCCGCACGCGGCCAGCGCAGCGCTGGCCGCGACTGCAGCCGAGACCTTGAGCCACGGGGAGCCCACGGAGTCCGACGCGCCTGGTGCTGCATCGGCTGGCGACAAAGAGGAGGGCGCGCGGGCGGGCAACGGTGTTGCCAGCGCCGCATCGGAAGCTTCGTGGGCGTGTGTCATAGCGACTTTTGTGAAGATTTGTAGAGAAGTGTAGGCAACCTCCTACAAAAGTTGCATTCCCTACATGCTAGTAAGCGTTACCAAAAGAAACGCCCGGGTGCCGCCACAGAGAGCAGGCCGGGTTTTTCCGATGCATTGCTGCAACACCCGCTTTTTTCGGCGATCACAAACGGTCCAAACGCCTTAACGGGCGTTTGTCCGGCAAAGCCGTAGGCATGCGCCGACGCGGGTTCCATGGTGCGGACTACGCCCCGCAGGCGGGCCCGTTCTTACAGTCTCTCCATCGCATCACGCAAGTGTTCCACGCAATCCGAGTGGATGGCTGAAGCGACATGTTTGGAGGATGCACACCATGAATGAAGACACCATCAAGGGCAACTGGAAGCAGTTCAAAGGCAAGATCACCGAGCAGTGGGGCAAGCTCACCAACGATGACCTCGACGTCATCGATGGCAAGCGCGAGCAGTTCCTGGGCAAGCTGCAGGAACGCCAGGGCATTGCCCGCGACGCCGCCGAAAAGCAGCTCAGCGACTGGCAGAGCCGCCACCCCGACTTCCGCTTCAACGACTGACATGGCCGTGGCGCACCGGTAGCCAGAACCCTCCAGGGCCCAATACCCTGCAGTTGGCGGGCCACCGAATGCACATCGCTCTTTCATCGCCCTACAAGACACCCTGAGACCCCGAGGAGAACACCATGAAATTTGCCCGTACCCTGATCGCTTCCATTGCCGCTGGCCTGCTGGCCACTTCCGCCATGGCCATGACCGACGCCGAGTACAAATCTGCCAAGGACAAGATCTCGGCCGACTACAAAGCCGCCAAGAAGAACTGCGACACCCTGAAGGACAACGCCAAGGACATCTGCGTCAAGGAAGCCAAGGGCGCCGAAAACGTCGCCAAGGCCGAGCTGGATGCCCAGCACAAGCCTTCCGACAAGGCCACGAACAAGGCCCGCGTGGCACGTGCCGATGCCGACTACGATGTGGCCAAGGAAAAGTGCGATGACCTCAAGGGCAACGCCAAGGACGTGTGTGTGAAGGATGCCAAGGCAGCCCACACCACCGCCAAGGAAAACGCCAAGGTCGCCAAGGCCGCAGCCAAGCCCGCCGACAATGCCGCAGAAAAGGGCGCCCAGGTCGCCGAAGCCCGCAAGGACGCCACGGCTGAGAAGAACGAAGCCAACTACAAGGCCGCCAAGGAACGCTGCGACGCCATGAGCGGCGACGCCAAGTCCAAGTGCGTGGACGACGCCAAGCGCATGTACGGCCAGAGCTGAGCGCGCTGAACCCGGCCCCTGCTCCTGCAAGGAGCGGCGGTGCCCCAGGAGAGCCCCGCCCCGTGCGGGGCTTTTGCATTGGCGGCGCTGTCTGACCTGGGTCAAAGCGGCCCGGGCCGGGAGTCCCTAAGCTGGCCCTTCAATGGTTTGCAAGAACGGAATGGCACATGGCAGCACTGGAATGGTCTGACGCACTGGCACTGGACCTGCCGCTGATGGACGAAACCCACGAGGAGTTCGTCGACCTCCTGGCCCAGGTGGAGCGCTCGGACGACGCGCGGCTGCTGGCCCACTGGCAGGCACTCGTGGCCCACACCGAGCAGCACTTCGGCATGGAGGATCGGTGGATGGCCGCCACGCGCTTTGCCTCGGGAAACTGCCACAGCATGCAGCACAAGGTGGTGCTGCAGGTCATGCGCGAAGGCGCCGCGCAGGCGGGGCAGGGCGACCTGCAGGTGCTGCGCATGATGGCCGCCGAGCTGGCGCTGTGGTTTCCCCAGCATGCGCAGACCATGGACGCGGCGCTGGCCCTGCACCTGCGCCGTGTGGGCTTCGACGCGTCCACCGGCGTGGTGAACGCACCGGACGCGCTGCCCGGCGGGCTGGTGCATGGCTGCGGCGGCGCGGGCTGCTCGTCCCCGGCGCAGCCGGTGGCTGCCTGAGCCACCGCCGGGCCCCGTCCTCAGCGCTCCAGCAAGCCGGCCGGGTGGCGCGGCAGCCGCAGGATCGCCATGTGCCACGACAGGTCGCGCAGCGCTGCACGCAGGGCGGCCGAGGCCGGCGTGCCCGGCGTATCCGGTGGGCCATAGGCGGCCCGCAGCACGGCCTGCTTGGCACATTGCAGCGCGGCCCGGTCCTGCGCCCGCAGGGCGGCCAGCAACTGGTCGCGGTGGCGTTGCACGCGCCGGGCCTCGGCACTCGACAAAGACCGTGCGGGCGCAGCGGCAGGCGCTGCCAAGTGCTGCTCCCAGGCCGACGGAGGCTGTCGCGTGGCGGATGTGTTCACGACGGGCTCCCTGGCTGGGTGGCGGTGGCCAACCCAGGTTGGGCGGGCGGGCGGGGCGTGTTGGCAGCCGGGGTCAGTCCGTACCAGTTGACCTTGCGGGTCAGCACCATCACGGCCGCCAGCACCAGGAAGAGCGCGATCGCACCCACGGCCAGCGCGGTCTGCTCCAGCTGCAGCAGCACGTAGAGCAGGCCATACAGCAGGGCAATGGCTGCGCCGAGCGGGATGCCGCGCGCCAGGCTGCCCAGCATGTGGCTCGCGTAGTAGGCCAGCAGCAGCACGCAGGCGGTGGCCGCGATGCCGTAGGCGATGCCGAAGGGCAGGTGCTCCGACAGGCTCACCAGCAGCAGGAAGAAACTGCACAGTGCGCTGCCCACCAGCAGGTACTGTACGGGGTGCACGCGCAGCTTCTTCATGAGCTCGAACAGGCCCACGGCCACGAAGGTCAGCGCGATGAACAGCACCCCGTACTTGGTGGCGCGGTCGGCCAGGGTGTAGGGGTTCACCGGGTCGACGAAGGCCACGCTGAAGCTGTCGGCGCAGTCGCTGGCGGTGCCGCCGCCCGGTGCCGCGTACTCGTTCGGGCTGTCCTGGCCGTTCACGCAGATGCGCTTGCTGTTGGCGATGTCCTGCTGGGCCGTGGTGGCCAGCGACGACAGGCGCCATTGGGCGGTGAACCCGTCTTTCGTCACCTCGCGTTCAGAGGGGAGAAACCGCCCCGAGAACGAGGGATGCGGCCAGCCGCTGGTCATCTGCACCTCGGTGCTGCCGCCCAGGGGCACGATGGAAAGGCGCTCGGTGCCCACCAGTTCCAGGTCCAGCGTGGCCGTCAGGCCCTCGGCCCGGCCGCGCACCGACTCGGGCAGGCTGACATGCAGGCCGCGCGTGTAGGTGGGGTGGAAGGTGCCGGGCTTGAGCGGCAACGCCTGCTCGCCCAGCGTGACCTGGGCCATGCGGATGCCGCGCGCATCGCCCACGGCCACCATCAGGATGGGGGCGCCGCAGTGCATGCGCGAGCCCTTCATGGTGCTTTGCGGCTGCAGGCTGCCAAGCGCACCCCACTGCGCGGTGATGTGCGACTTGAGGTTGAAGGTGTTGACCTTGTGCAGGCCGCGGGCGCGTTCTTCCATCGCGGCGCCGGTGCGCAGCTTGAGCTGCTCGGGCATGGCCGTGAGCAGGAATTCGCGGCGCTGCTCCACGGTGCGGCGCTCCTCGCCCTTGCCGGTCTCCACATCCCAGCTTTCCACGCAGGCGCTGTGGATCATCGGGCCCATCAGCGTCTGCGGTCCGGCCAGGCTGTCGGCCACGCTTTGCGCCGTCATGCTGCGGTAGCGCTGCCGGTCGCGCACCACGTCCTCGATCAGGCCCAGCCCGACCATGAGCAGCAGCACGATGGCTGCCAGCCCCAGCAGCTTGATGAACAAGGGGTGTTTCAAGGAGTCCTCCACAGGTGATGAATGTGCAGGCAGTGTTGGCGGCGGGTGTGAGGGGGCAATGAAGTTTGTGAGGGCTGTGTGAAGTGCCGGTGCGATGGCAAAATGGTCCCGATGCCAGCCCCAGGATGGCGTACCGGAGAGATTGCCATGCGCCGCGCTTCCCGCTTCATGCCCCCTGTTTCGCGCCAGCCCCCACCATGGCGGTGGGTCGGCCGCCTCCTCGCGGCGGCTGTTTCGTGCGCCTTGCTCTGGGTTCTTTGGACCCATCCCCTTGCGGTGTGCGCTTCGGCCATCGTGCTGTGGGGCCTGGTCACCGTCGCCGGCTGGCTGAACGAAAAGCACTTCGCGCGGCTGATGCAAGCGCGCGCGGGCGAGTCGATCTGCCAGTTCGCCCGGTCCTTTGACTGCCGCAGCGTGGATACCTGGGTGGTGCGTGCTGTGTACGAAGAGCTTCAGGCCGGACTGGCGCTGCAGGGGATGCGGTTGCCGGTGCGGGTGACGGACCGGCTCCAGAAGGACCTGCGCCTGGATGCCGACGACCTGGACCTGTCGCTGGTGCCGGACATCGCCCAGCGCGCGGGCCGTGAGCTTTCATGCACCCAAGGCAACCCGTTCTACGGCAAGGTCACCACAGTGGGTGACCTGGTGCACTTCCTGAATGCCCAGCCTCGGTTGGCCGTTGCGAATTAGGCGCCCCGAAACTCCAGCTCCACCCGCAGCCCCGGCGCCGTGTTGCGCACCACCATCTGCCCGCCGTGCAGCGCCATCACGCGCCGCACGATGGCCAGGCCCAGGCCGGAGCCGCTGCGCGCGCCGTCGGGCCGGGCGGTGGTGAAGAAGCGCTCGCCGAGCCGGGGCAGGGCGTAGTCGGGCACGCCGGGTCCGCTGTCCTGCACGGCCACGGTGGTGCCCGCCAGTACCACGCGCACCGTGCTGCCGGCGGGGGCGAAATCGATGGCGTTGTCCAGCAGGTTGGTCAGTGCCAGGGTCACCAGTTCCGATTCCCACGGCCCGCTGGCACCGCTGCCGGTGATGGCCAGGCTGATGCCGCGCTGGCCCGCGCGCCCCTGGGTCTGTGCCACGGCAGCGCCCGCGCAGTCCTGCAGCGCCACGGGGGCCTGGGCGTCGGCATGGTGGCGCTGCTCCAGCTTGCTCAGCTCCAGCAGGCGGTCGATGATGCGCTGCAGGCGCTCGCTCTGCTGCACCACCTGGGTCGCGAACTCGGCGCGGTCGGCAGCCGGCAGCTCGTCCTGCAGCAGCTCGCCCGCGCCGCGGATGGCGGCCACGGGGCTCTTGAGCTCGTGGGTGAGGGCGCGCACATAGCCCTCGATGTAGTCGCGGCCCTCGAGCCGGGCGCGCATGCGGTCCATGGCACGGGCCAGGTCGCCCAGTTCGCCGGGCACCTCGGGCACTGCCAGGGCCGTGGTGGGGGGGCTGTCGTGGTCGCCGGCCGCCGGGCCCTGCACGCTGAGGGCGTAGTCGCGCAGGCGGCGCACGTTCCACACCATCCACAGCGTCACGGCCACGCCCACGGCGGCCGACAGGGCCAGCAGCAAAACCCCGCTGGCCAGCACCTTGTTCTCGGCCCGGTCGATGAAGCGCTGCACCGTGCGCGTGGGCTTGGTCACGGTGAGCACGCCGACGATGCGGCGCTCGCCGGCGCTGTGGCCCGGCGCATAGATGGGGGCCGCCACATGCATCACGCCGCTGGCATCGTCGTCCGGCACGTCGCGGGTGGAACGCGCGCCGTACTCGCCGCGCAGCGTGCGCGCCACATCGCGCCACTGCGAATAGTCGGCGCCCACGGCACGGTTCTCCGAGTCGAACAGCACCCGGCCCGCGGCGTCCGTCACATAGATCCGGTAGTCCAGCGACTGCTTGGAAAAGCCCCAGATCGCCGCATCGATGGGCCGCGTGGCGTAGATGCGCACATGCCGGGCAAAGGCGCTGTCCACCGCGCCACCCTCCAGCCGCCCGGCCACCAGGTCGTCGCTGGCCAGCTCGGCCAGGATGTTGGCCGTGTCCACCATCATGTCTTCCATCACCTCGCGCACGCTGGGCTTGATCTCGGCGGTGAACACGCGCAGCACGAAGAACGCGGCGATGCCGTTGATCAGGAAGAACGCGAACAGCAGGCGGATGCCCAGGCGCATAGGCGGCAGTCCTTGTCTACAGATCCAGGCAGTAGCCCATGCCGCGGTGGGTGCTGATGTACTCGCGGCCGGCATCGACATCGCGCAGCTTGGCGCGCAGGGTCTTGATGTGCGTGTCCACCGTGCGGTCGGTGCTCTCGCTGTCGTCGCCCCAGGCGGCGTTGAGCAGCGCGTCGCGCGAGTGGATGCGGCCCGCGCCGCGCAGCAGGCAGGACAGCAGGCGGTACTCGCGCCGCGTCAGCGCCAGCGGCTGGCCGCGCAGGCTGATGCGCTGGCCGGCCTCGTCGTCGTGGAACAGCGGGGCAGGGGCCGCAGCGGCGACGGCAACCGCCTGGGTACCCGCGCGGCGCAGCAGGGCCTTCACGCGGGCAGACAGCTCGCGCGGGCTGAAGGGCTTGGCCAGGTAGTCGTCGGCACCCAGCTCCAGTCCCAGCACGCGGTCGATCTCCTCGCCGTGGGCGCTGAGCACGAGCACGGGCAGGGCGGCCGTGGTCGCGGTGCCGCGCAGCTCGCGCAGCAGGTCCAGGCCGCTGCCATCGGGCAGGCCCACGTCCAGCACCAGCAGGTCGAAAGAAGAGCGCGCGAGCTGCTCGCGTGCGTCGTGCACCAGCACGCTGTGCGCCACCGCCAGGCCTTCGCGCTCCAGCGCATAGGCCACGGTGCGCGCAATCGCCGGGTCGTCCTCCAGCAGCAGCAAGCGCGCCGGCACAGTGCGTGCGGGGAAGCTCAACGCGCCACCAGCACCGGGAACAGCTTGCCCAGGCCGTCGGCCATCACCTCCACGGCCAGCGCTGCGAGGATCAGGCCCATGAGCCGCGTCATCACGTTGATGCCGGTCTTGCCCAGCACGCGCGCGATCGGGTCGGCCAGCGAGAAGCACACGGCCGTGGCCAGGGCGATCACGACGCCGTAGCCCACCAGCGCCACCTGCTGCCAGATGGTCTGGGCGCGGTCGGCATAGATCACCACGGTGGACATGCTGGCCGGCCCGGTCAGCAGCGGAATGGTCAGCGGGACCACGGCGATGCTGGAGCCCGCCGCCGCCTTCTCCACGCCTTCCTCCAGCTCATTGGTCATGGGCTTGGCCTCGGCCGGCTGGGCGTTGAGCATGTTCATCGCGCTGATCAACAGCAGCATGCCGCCGCCCACCTGGAAGCTCTGCAGCGAGATGTTGAAGAACTCCAGGATCTGCAGGCCCAGCAGTGCACAGGCCGCGATCACGCAGAACGAGGCCAGTGCCGCGGTGCGGATGGTGGCACGCCGCTGCGCGGCCGAGAAGCCCTGGGTGTAGTGGATGAAGAAGGGCACGATGGCCAGTGGGTTCACGATGGCCAGCAGCGTGATGAGTGGTTTCAGATCCATACAGTTCTACCTTCCTCCAGAGACATCCAACAGTGACATGGTCGTGTAGGGTGAGGCGTCCGACATCAGCCACACGATGGCCTGCGCCACCTCCTGGGCCGTGCCGCCGCGCTGCATGGGCACCTGGTGCGCCAGGTCGCGCACGCGCTCGGGCAAGCCGCCGCTGGCGTGGATGTCGGTCTCGATCAGCCCGGGCCGCACGGCGTTCACGCGGATGCCCTCGGCCGCCACCTCGCGCGCCAGGCCCAGGGTGAAGCTGTCGATGGCGCCCTTGCTGGCCGCGTAGTCCACGTACTGGTGGGCCGAGCCCAGGCGCGATGCGGCGCTCGACACATTGACGATGGAGCCGCCCGTCCCGCCATGGCGCGTGCTCATGCGGCGCACCGCCTCGCGGGCGCAGACGATGCTGCCGATGACATTGGTCTCGAACATGCGGCGCAGGCGCGCCACGCTCATCTCGTCCACGCGCTGGGTCACGTCCACCACGCCCGCGTTGTTCACCAGCGCGCTGAGGCGGCCCAGTTGCGCATCCACGGCGGCGAACATGGCCAGCACCTGCTCCTCGTGGGCGACGTCGCCTTGCACCGCAATGGCGCGGCCGCCCTGCGCGCGGATCTGTGCCACCACGGCATGGGCCGCCGCTTCGTTGGCCTGGTAGTTCACGGCCACGGCCCAGCCCTGGCCGGCGGCCAGCAGGGCAGTGGCGGCGCCGATGCCCCGGCTGCCCCCAGTGATCAATGCAACTTTGTCCAAATCGGCGTCTCCTGCAAGAATGGGGCATTACAGCATTCCCCAGGGCCTTTGCGGGCCCGGGTTCGCCCCCTCTTTTCCCTTTGTCCGGTTTTGTCTTCAAGGAGTTGCAGCATGGGTCAATTTGTCGATCTGAAGTCCGCCGATGGTTTTGTCTTTCCCGCCTGGGTGGCCGAGCCCGACACCGCGCCGCGCGGCGCCGTGGTGGTGCTGCAGGAGATCTTCGGGGTCAATTCCCACATCCGCGCCATCGCCGACCGCCTGGCCGCGCGCGGCTACCTGGCCGTGGCGCCCGCCACGTTCCACCGCGTGGAGCTGGGCGTGGAGCTGGGCTACACCGCAGAGGATGTGTCTGCCGGCGCCGCCCTCAAGGCCGCGGTGGAAGGCCTGCCCGCCCCCGGCGTGCTGCCGGACATCCAGGCCGCCATCGACTATGCGGGCCAGCGCTCTGGCCGCAAGGTCGGTATCGTGGGCTTTTGCTGGGGCGGCCTGCTGACCTGGCGCTCGGCCTGCCTGCTCCAGGGCCTGTCGGCCGCGGTGCCCTACTACGGTGGCGGCATCACCACCGAGACCGAGACCGCGCGCCAGCCCCAGGTGCCCGTGCTCGCCCATTTCGGCCAGCGCGACAAGCACATCCCGGTGGATGGCGTGCAGGCCTTCGCGCGCGCCCACCCCGAGGTGGAGGTGCATATCTACGAGGCCGACCACGGCTTCAACTGCGACCAGCGCGGCAGCTACGACGAAGCCTCGGCCCTGGTCGCGCGCGACCGCACGCTGGCCTTCTTCGACAAGCACCTGGGCTGACGCCATGGCCCGACGCTTCCAAGGGCTGGGGGGCTGGCTGCTGGCAGCGGCCTGCGCAGCGGGCGCCGCGCAGGCCGCCGACTACACCGGCCCGCTGTTCGACGCGCACCTGCACTACAACGAAGAGGCCTGGAACGGCCAGAACGGCCCGCACCCGCCGGCCGACGTGATCGCGCGCATGAAGGCCTCGGGCGTGCGCGCCATCGTCGCCAACTCGCGGCCCAACACGGGTTCGCTGGCGCTGGCGGCCTCCAGGGAGGTGCGCGATGCCGGCATCACCGTCGTGCCCTTCGTGCGGCTGTACCGCAACCGCGACGACTACAGCAACTGGTTCCGCGACGAAACCATCTACGAGATGGTGCAGGCCGAACTGGCCAAGGGCACGGCCTCGGGCCCCTACAAGGGCATCGGCGAGTTCCACCTGTACGACAGCGCCAATGCCGACGGCCCGGTGGCGAAGAAGCTCATGGCACTGGCCGAGCAGCGCGACCTGGTGGTGCTGGCCCATGTGGACGATGCCGCCATCGACCTGCTGATGGCCAACACCCCTTCCAAGGGGCAGAAGGTACGGCTGATCTGGGCGCACACGGGCATCGGCGGCGCACCGGTGGAGCGGGTGGACGCGCTCATGGCGCGTTACCCGGGCCTGGTGGGCGAGTTGTCCTACCGCCCGGGCCTGGTCTGCGACAACGAGCAGCTGTGCCCGGCCTGGCGCGCCCTGCTGCTCAAGTACCCCGCGCGCTTCGTGATCGGCTCGGACACCTGGGTCAACCAGCGCTGGCAGCACTACGAGGGGCTCATGAAGGGCTACCGCAGCTGGCTCGGTGGCCTGCCGCCCGCGGTGGCGCAGAGTGTGGCTTTTGGCAACAGCGCGGCTTTGTTCGGCATTCCCGTGCCAAGCAAATAGGGCCCCGTGGCGCGCTCTGGCCTATGATTTCCGCGCAGGTGCGGCGCGGCCAGGAGGTTCCCCTGGCATGCCGGCCTGCATTGCGGAGACAAGCCCTTGAAAAACACAACAACCCTTTCCTTCCACCCCGTCCTCCGTCCCATGGCCCGCAGCGCCTGTGCCCTGGCCCTGGCGGCCGCCAGCCTGGGCTTCGTGGCGCCTGCCATCGCGGCCACGGCCTTCGAGCCGACCCAGAACGTGCAGGGCACGCCCCTGGTGCTGCAGGGCGCCGGTACGCGCTACCGCGCCGTGTTCAAGGTCTACGACATGGCGCTGTACCTGCCGAAGAAGGTGCGCACGGCCGACGAGGCGCTGGCCGCCACCAGCGGGCCGGTGCGCCTGCAGTTCGTCGCCCAGCGCGACATCCCGGGCACGGACCTGGGGCTGTCGTTCATCAAGGGCCTGTCTGCCAACGCCACGCCCGACCAGATCCGGCGCCACACGCCGTCGAGCAACCGCCTGGTCGAAGTCTTCTCGGGCCGTACCAAGCTGGCCTCGGGCGATACCTTCGCGATGGAATTCGTGCCGGGCAAGGGCACCACCTTCTTCATCCAGGGCCAGCCGCAGGGTGCGCCCGTCGGCGATGCCGAGTATTTCGGCATGGTGTTGCGCATCTGGCTGGGGGCCTCACCGGTGGACAACCAGCTCAAGGACGCTTTGCTGGCATCCGGCACCAACTGACCTGCCCCCCTGCGAGGGCGGGGCCGTCGGCCGTCAGGAGCCTGTACGGGCCAGGTAGCGCTTGCGCCAGAAGACCGCAACCAGCACCACCGCAATGGTGATCATGGAGCCCATGGCCCACCAGAAACCGTCCTGCTTGTGGATCAGCGGGATGAATTCGAAGTTCATGCCGAAGATGCCGGCGATCAGGTTCAGCGGCAGGAACACGGCCGTGAGCGCCGTCAGCGTGCGCATGATGTCGTTGGTGCGGTTGCCCTGCACCGAGAAATGCATCTGCACCGCGGTCTCGGTGTTCTGCTCCATGCGGCGCACGTGGTGCACCACGCGCTCGATGTGCTCGAGCACGTCGCGGCTGCGCACCTTGAGCAGGTCCAGGTCGCGCAGGCCCGTGGGGGACTCGGGCACGGCCCAGGTCTCCAGCGCATCGATCCAGTCCTGCACGGCCGTGTGCTGGTCTTCGCAGATTTCGTCCAGGGCATGCAGCGACAGGCGCGCTTCCAGCAGCGAGCTCCAGTTGACGTAGCGTGCGCGGGGCCGGAGCAGCTCGGTCTGCCAGTGCTCCAGCTGGCGCGCGATTTCGCGGCGCAGGTCCAGGTAGCCATCGACCATGAGGTTCACCACCCGCAGCATCAGGTCGGCGGGCGAGGTGGGCTTGCGCAGCCCCGAAGCCGTGGGATTGGCCCGGCCCTCGCGCGGGTCGCTGGGCGCTGGCGCCAGCAGGCGCGCCGCATAGGCGTCGCGCACGCTGCAGTCGCCCGGGTGTACGGTGAGCAGCACATTGTCGAACACGGCAAAGCCCACCGCGCTGGTGTCGATGCGCCGCAGCACCGGCGGGCCGCCCCGCCGGGGTGGGGTGGGCGGGGCCACGGCATCCTCGCCCGTGGGGGCCGTGGTCAGGCGGCGGAACACCAGCAGGTCGTACTGCGAGGTGTAGTCGTAGTGCGAGGGCAGTTGCACGTTGAGCAGGTCGGCCACGTGCAGGTCCACCAGCTGCAGCCCGGTCAGCCGCAGCAGGGCGGCCTGCACCTCGGCCAGCTGGGCCTGGAAGACCGGCCGTGCGCAGGCGATCCAGACATAGCCCTGGGCCGGCGGCTCTGCAGGGATGGCGTCGAGCTCCTGCGCCCCGCTGCTCTGGATGTGGAAGATGCGCATGGAAGCTGGCAGATCGGACACGTCGGGTGCTATCGGTTCAGGAGCAGGCGTGCCGCATCGCGCGCGAAGTAGGTCAGCACGCCATCGGCGCCCGCGCGCTTGAAGGCCAGCAGGCTTTCCATCATCACCGCGTCGTGGTCGAGCCAGCCGTTGGCGGCCGCGGCCTTGAGCATGGCGTACTCGCCGCTCACCTGGTAGGCAAAGGTGGGCACGCGGAACTCGTCCTTCACGCGGCGCACCACGTCCAGGTAGGGCATGCCGGGCTTGACCATCACCATGTCCGCACCCTCGGCGATATCGAGGGCCACCTCGCGCAGCGCCTCGTCGGTGTTGCCGGGGTCCATCTGGTAGACGTTCTTGTCGGCCTTGCCCAGTGCGCCGCGCGTGCCCACCGCATCGCGGAAGGGGCCGTAGAAAGCGCTCGCGTACTTGGCGCTGTAGGCCATGATGCGCGTGTGGATGTGGCCCTGTACCTCCAGCGCCTCGCGGATGGCGCCGATGCGCCCATCCATCATGTCGCTGGGGGCGACGATGTCCACGCCCGCCTCGGCGTGCGTGAGCGCCTGACCGGTGAGGATCTCCACCGTGTCGTCGTTGATGATGTAGCCCGTGTCGTCGAGCACGCCGTCCTGGCCGTGGCTGGTGTAGGGGTCCAGCGCCACGTCGGTCATCACGCCCAAGGTGGGGAATTCCTTCTTCAAGGCACGCACCACGCGCGGGATCAGGCCCTCGGGGTTCAGGGCCTCCTTGCCATCGGGCGTCTTCAGGGACGGGTCGATGGCCGGGAACAGGGCCAGCACCGGGATACCGAGCTGCACGCAGTCTTCCGCCACGGGCAGCAGCAGGTCCAGGCTCAGCCGGTCCACACCGGGCATGGAGACCACGGCCTCGCGCCGGCCTTCGCCCTCGTGCACGAACACGGGGTAGATCAGGTCGTGCGGGGTCACGCGGTGCTCGCGCACCAGGTTGCGGGTGAAGGCATCGCGGCGCAGGCGGCGCGGGCGGTTCTGCGGGAAGGGGGCGGGGCTTGGGAGGTGCATGGGGAAAATTGTGCCTCAAGCGCTGGTACCGGGGCTGCCGCAGGGGGTCTTGCGCACGTGTCAAACCCTGCTTGTATGCCCCGCGGGCTGGTGCTAAATTGGTTCCGGGCAGCTTGCTGCCCCCCGCTTTTCCTCCCTGAGCGGGGCTCTGGGCTGCCGCAATGCAGGCAGGGCTTTCGAAGCCCGGCAGCTTTTGCCGGGCTTTTTTTTGCGGCACCGTCCACCTTGCCCGCCCTGGCTGTGCATCGCCAGCGCGGGTTCAGCGTTCCCTTAAACTGCCGCCATGCTCTGGGTCAAAGCCTTCCACATCGTCTTCATCGCCAGCTGGTTCGCCGGCCTGTTCTACCTGCCGCGCATCTTCGTCAACCTGGCCATGGTGGCGCCGGGCTCGGTGGCCGAGCGCGAGCGCCTGATCCTCATGGCGCGCAAGCTGCTGCGCTTCACCACCTTGCTGGCCGTGCCGGCGCTGGCCCTGGGCCTGTGGCTGTGGATGGGCTATGGCATCGGCCGGGGGCCGGGCAATGGCTGGATGCATGCCAAGCTCGCCGTGGTGGTGCTGGTGATCGGCTACCACCATGCCTGCGGCGTGCTGCTGCGCAAGCTGGCCGATGGCACGAGCCGCCGCAGCCACCGGTGGTTCCGCTGGTTCAATGAGGTGCCGGTGCTGCTGCTTGTGACTGCGGTGGTGCTGGTGGTGGTCAAGCCCTTCTGACCCCCGAGGCACGCCACCCCGTGTACAAGAGCTCCGCAGGTCCCCTGGCGCTGATCTACGCGGCGCTGATCGTCTTTGCCAGCCTGTTCCCGTTCGACGGCTGGCGTGCGCAGGGCATCGACCCCTGGGTGTTCCTGGCCTCGCCGATTCCGCCGCCCTACTGGACGGGCTTTGACGTCACCTCCAACCTGGTGGGCTATGCCCCGCTGGGTTTTCTGCTGGCGCTGGCGCTGCTGCGCATGCGCTGGCGCTGGGGCGCATGGGTGCTGGCCACGCTGGCCGGCGTGCTGCTGTCGCTGAGCCTGGAGTTCCTGCAGATCTACCTGCCCCGGCGCGTGCCCTCCAACATGGACCTGCTGCTCAACTCGGCGGGCACGCTGGCCGGGGCGCTCACGGCCGCGGCGCTGGAACGCCTGGGGGCCATCGACCGCTGGAGCGACTTTCGCAACCGCTGGTTCGTGCAGGATGCGCATGGCGCCCTGGTGCTGCTGGCGCTGTGGCCCCTGGCCCTGCTGTTCCCGGCGGCCCTGCCGTTCGGCCTGGGGCAGGTGCTCGAGCGGCTGGAAGGGGCCCTGGTCGAGATCCTGGCCGACACCCCGTTCCTCGACTGGCTGCCCATGCGCGACACCGCGCTCGACCCCCTGTCTCCCGGTGGCGAGCTGCTGTGCGTGACGCTGGGCCTGCTGATTCCCTGCCTGCTGGGCTACTGCATCATCCGCGAGATGGGGCGCCGGGCCCTGTTCGCCCTGGCCGTGGTGGTGGTGGGCGTGGTGCTCACGGCCCTGTCGGCGGCGCTGAGCTGGGGCCCCGCCCATGCCTGGGAGTGGATGGGCCTGCCCGTGCGCGTGGGCGTGTGGGGCGCCCTGGCGCTCGCGGTGCTGCTGCTGGCGCTGCCCCGGCGTGCCTGCGCCGCCGTGCTGCTGCTGGTGCTGGTTTGGCACCTGGGCCTGCTCAACCAGGCCCCCACCAGCGCCTACTTTGCCCAGACGCTGCAGGCCTGGGAGCAGGGGCGCTTCATCCGCTTCTACGGGCTGGGCCAGTGGCTGGGCTGGGTCTGGCCCTATGCGGCGCTGGCCTACGTCGTGGTGCGCGTCGCCCGGCGCGACACCTAGCCGACTGCCATCTCCATCGGATCTGCCATGCCAGGCCCAGCGCGAGAGAGGCCGAAGCGCTGTTGCGGGCGCACCATCGCCTGGCCCCGGATTGCGAAACGCAGCCCATCAATCCTACAATGATAATTATTCGCATTTAAAAATCGGGTGCCGGGCACCCCTGAAAAGAGGTTCCCATGCCGGCTGCCGAGCCCGCCCTGCAGCAGATCCACACGCTCTACCGCCACCACCACGGCTGGCTGCATGGCTGGCTGCGCCGCCAACTGGGCAACAGCTGCGATGCCGCCGACCTGGCGCAGGACGTGTTCATGCGCCTGCTGGCACGCGAGACGCTGGAGACCCCGCGTGAGCCGCGCGCCTACCTGGGCACTATCGCGCGTGGCCTGGTGGCCGACCACTGGCGCCGCCGGGCGCTGGAGCAGGCCTGGCGGGACACCCTGGCCCATCTGCCCGAGGCCGAGGCGCCATCGCCCGAAGACCGGCTGGCCCTGCTCGAAACGCTCGTCGCCATTGATCGCATGCTCGATGCGCTCAAGCCGCGCGTGCGCACGGCCTTCCTCTGGGCCCAACTCGAGGGGCTGACCTGCTCGCAGATCGCCGAGCGCCTGGGCGTCTCGCTGGCCACCGCCGAGCGCTATGTGGCCACGGCGCTGCGCCACTGTTATGCACTGCGTTTCGGCCCATGAAGACCGGCGTTGACCCGCTGCCGCAGGGCGTGGTGGACGAAGCCATCGCCTGGGCCGTCAAGCTCGACTTCAGCACGCCCACGCCGCGCGCCCGCGCCGCCTTCGAGCGCTGGCTGCAGGCCGCGCCGGTCCACGCCAGCGCCTGGGAGCGTGTGCAGTCGCTGCGCGGTGACTTCGCCGCCGTGCCGCCCGCGCTGGCCCTGGGCACCCTGCACGCCGCCGAGGCGCAGCGCCAGCCCCGCCGCCAGGGCCTGCGCCTGCTGGGTCTGGCAGGCATGGCCGTCGCCGCGGGCTGGACGGTGCGCGAACATGCGCCCTGGCAGCGCCTGCTGGCCGATGCCAGCACCGGCGTGGGTGAGCAGCGCACGCTGCGCCTGGGCGATGGCACCACCGTCGTGCTCAACACCGACACGGCGCTCTCCTCGGCCCTGTCCCCCGAACTGCGCACGCTGAAGCTGCACCGCGGCGAGATCCTGGTGACCACCGGCGCCGATGCGGGTGCACCGGCCAGGCGGCCGTTCTGGGTGCAGACGCCGTTCGGTGCGCTGCAGGCGCTGGGCACGCGCTTCGTGGTGCGGCTGGAACCGGGCCGGGCGCGCATCAGCGTGCAGGACGGCGCCGTGCAGATGCACCCGGCCGAAGACACCGCCTCCCGCATGGCGAGGCCGGGCGATGCCTGGTGGCTCGGCGCCACGGGGGCCCAGCCGGCGCCACCGCTGGGCTTCGATGCCGACGGCTGGGCCGATGGCGTGGTTGCCGGGCAGGACATGCGCCTGGCCGACCTGCTGGCCGAGCTCGAGCGCTACCGGCACGGCCGCATCGTCTGCGACGAGCGCGTGGCCGGCCTGCGCGTCTCGGGCGTCTACCACGTGCGCGATACCGACCGGGCGCTGCAGTTCCTGCTGCAGACCCAGCCGGTCGAGGTGGTCTACCGCACCCGGCTGTGGGTCTCGGTGGGGCCATCGACCCCGGCTTGAAAAATATTTCCCGAAAAAGTGAGGGGATCGGGCGTTTCGAGCGGCCTCCCTGGTGAAAGCCTCCCCTGGGCAGCTGCCCCGGGGTCCCTCCACCGTCCTGGAACCGCCGCCGCCATGCCCCGTACCGACCGCCGTTTTCCCTCCCACCCGACCGCCGCTGCCCTGGCCTGCATGCTGGCATGGGCCAGCCTGCCAGCGGCTGCCCAGCCCGCCACGGCCGCGGCCCCACCCGCCAGCGCAGAGAGCCGCAGCTTCTCCATCCCGGCCGGTCCGCTGGGTGCCGGGCTCGACCGCTTTGCGCGTGCCGCGGGCGTCAACCTGAGCTACGAGCCCGCGCTGGTGGCCGGCCTGGCCACGCCGGGCCTGTCGGGTGCCTGGCCGGTGGGTGCAGCGCTGGCGCGCCTGCTGGCTGGCACGGGCCTGGAGGCCCTGGCGCAGCCCGGCGGCGGTTATTCGCTGCGCCGGGCGTCGGCTCCCGCAGCGCCCGCCGGGGCAGACGGCGCCACCACCACGCTGCCGGCCGTGCGCGTGACGGCCAGCCAGGAGCTGCCGGGCGAGCTGCCCAGCGCCTACGCCGGCGGCCAGGTGGCCCGCGGCAGCCGCACCGGCATGCTGGGCAACAGCGATGTGTTCGAGACGCCGTTCAGCACCAAGGCCTGGACCAGCGAACTGGTGCGCAACCAGGGCGCGCGCAACGTCAACGACATGGTCGCCAACGACCCGTCCATCCGCACCAGCCTGTCGGCCACCTCGCCGCTGGACCAGAGCTCCATCCGGGGCTTCCTGACCAACAGCGATGCCTACCTGTTCGATGGCCTGGAGGGGCTGTTCGCGTACAGCAACATCCCTGTGCGCCACTATGAGCGGCTGGAGGTGCTCAAGGGGCCGGCCGGTGGCCTGGTCGGGGCGTCGGGCTACGGCGCCACGGTGGGGGGCAGCTTCAACCTGGTGCCCAAGCGAGCCACCGATGCGCCGGTGCGCTCCGTGTCCATCCTGGCGCTCGACAAGTCGCTGCTGGGCGCACATGCCGACATCGGCCAGCGCTTTGGCGTGGACAACCAGTTCGGTGCCCGCCTGAACCTATCGGCCGAGGACGGCAAGCTCTACGATGGCGCCCAGCGGCGGCTGATCGCACCCCAGGTGGCGCTGGACTACCGGGGTGACAGGCTGCGCGTGGTGCTGGACGCGGGCAGCACGCGGCGCGAGTCCTCGCCACTGTTCGGCCACTGGCTGTTGCAGGCCGGTGCGGCCGTGCCGGCGGTGCCCGATCCGCACGTGCACGCCAAGCCCTCCTGGGAAGCCATGGACCTGCGCCAGACCTACGGCCTGCTCAGCGCAGAATGGGATTTCGCAAGCGGCTGGACGGCCCATGCCCGCCATGGGCGCCTGCGCGAAGCGCCACCGGTGCGCCAGTACGTGGACCAGACCACGGTCGACGGCGGGGGCCGGGTGCGCTACACCAGCGCCTCCAGCCTGCTCTGGACCCAGGCCAACCAGGTCACCGACCTGGGCGTGCGCGGCGAATTTCAGTGGGGCGCCACGCGCCACAAGCTGGCTGTGGGCACGGTGCTGCAGCGCCAGCAGCTGCAGAACCTGCGCTCCATCTCCGTGCCGCTGGCCGCGCCGGTGGTGAGCAACATCTACCAGCCGCTGGCCGTGCCCGACCCGTTTGCCAACGGCATCCCCAGCGTACCTGGGGTGGACAGCCCGGCCCTGCACCTGGACAGCCTGGCCGTGGCCGATACCGTCGCGTTGCTGGACGACCGCCTGCTGCTCACGGCGGCCGTGCGCCACCAGCGCATCGAGAAGGCGCCGTACCGCCAGTCGCGCGTCACGCCCACGCTGGCGGCGCTCTACAAGCTGGGGGGTGGGCTCTCGGTCTATGGCAACTATGCCGAATCGCTGGCCCAGGGCGCGATTGCGCCCGCCGGCTCGGCCAATGCGGGCGAGCAGCTTGAACCCTACCTGTCCAAACAGCACGAACTGGGGCTCAAGTGGGACCAGGGCAGCTACGGCATCACCGCCGCGTACTTCGACATCCGCCGGGCCACGGCCTTCGTGGATGGCCGCAATGTGTTCCGCGCCGCCGGCCTGCAGCGCAACCGGGGTGTGGAGCTGGAGACCTTTGGCGAGGTGGCGCGCGGCCTGCGCCTGCTGGGCGGCGTGGCCTGGACGGATGGGCGCATGTCGCGCACGGCGGGCGGCACGGCCGATGGCAAGAAGGCCATCGGCGTGCCTGAAATCACGGCCAACCTGGGTGCCGAGTTCGACCTGCCGGCCGTGCCGGGGCTCACGCTCACGGGGCGCTACCTGCACACCGGCGGCGCCTTCGTGGACCTGGCCAACACCCAGCGCGTGCCTGCCTGGAACCGCATCGACGTGGGCGTGCGCTACCGGACCGCGGTGGGCGACGGCACGACCATGACCCTGCAGGCCGGCATCACCAACCTGGCGGACAAGGCCTACTGGACGATTGCCGGGCGCAACTTCATCGCGGTGGCGCCGCCACGCACCTGGCAGGTGTCCGCCAGCTTCGATTTCTGACCCCGCAGGTTCGATTCCTGTCTGTGGGACGCGGCCCTTTTGCGGGGCCGCTTCTCCCTGTGGGGGTTATGGGTGCGGGCTGGCGCGACGCCCGCTTCTAAAATGATGCCATGACCGACACCTCCACGACGGCACCGGCGGCACAGCCGGGCTATTACCAGCGCCACATCTTCTTTTGCCTGAACGACCGCACCAACGGTGAGGACAGCTGCGCCCACCATGGCGCGCAGGCGGCCTTCGACCGCTGCAAGTCGCAGGTGAAGGCCGCCGGCCTGTCCGGCGCCGGCAAGGTGCGTGTGAACAAGGCGGGTTGCCTGGACCGCTGTGCGGGCGGGCCGATCGCCGTGGTCTACCCCGAGGCGGTCTGGTACACCTTCGTGGACAACGCCGACATCGACGAGATCGTCGAGTCCCACCTCAAGAATGGCCAGGTGGTCGAACGCCTGGTGACGCCGCCGGAACTCGGGCGCTGATTTCCATTCAGAGCGCTGTCGCCTCTCCTGATTTCAGGCTGCCTGCCTTGTCCCTTTTGTGCAGGCCGCTATTGACCTGGTAGCAAATTCCGTGAATTCCCAGACCGAACGCCTGACCCTGACCGGCGCCGCCGGCGCCATCGAGGCGGTGCGCGACGCCGCCGTGCTGTCCGAGGGTGCTGCCGCACCGCGCGGCATCGCCGTCATCGCCCACCCCCATCCGCTGTTTGGCGGCACCATGGACAACAAGGTGGTGCAGACCCTGGCGCGGGCCTTCGTGCACAGCGGCTGGACGGCTGTGCGCTTCAACTTCCGGGGCGTGGGCGGCAGCGCCGGCACGCACGACGAAGGCCGGGGCGAAGCCGAGGACTTCCTGGAGGTTGTGCGCCAGGCGGCGCCCGAGGGGCCGCTGGCCCTGGCCGGCTTCTCCTTCGGGGCGTTCGTCACCAGCCATGCGCTGGCCAGCCTGTGGGGCGAGCGCGCCATCGAGCGTGTGGTGCTGGTGGGCACGGCGGCCAGCCGCTTCACCGTGGCCCCGGTGCCTCCCGAGGCGCACGAGCGCACCCTGGTCGTGCATGGCGAGCAGGACGACACCGTGCCCCTGGCGGCGGTGATGGACTGGGCACGCCCCCAGATACTCCCTGTGACAGTCGTCCCCGGTGGGGGGCATTTCTTTCACGGACAATTGCCGCTTCTGAAAAACCTGGTGACCCGCCACCTGCTGGCCGGGGCCTGACGCTCCACGGCCAGCCGGTGCGCTGCGCACACCGCACGCCGCTATCTCGCTGCTTTCTGCTGTTTTCTCTCCTCTTCTCTCACCCGAATGCCCGTTTCCATGAAGTCCCTCTTGCCCACGTTGCGCTCCGTCCTCCTCGCCGCGGTGCTTGCGCCCGCCGCCCTGTGGGCGCAGGTGCAGGCCCCGCAGCCGCCCGAGATCGCCGCGCGCAACTACCTGCTGCTGGACATCACGGCCGGTCAGGTGCTGGCCGCCAAGGACATCGACGTGCCCGTGGAGCAGGCTTCGCTGACCAAGCTGATGACCGGTTACCTGGTGTTCGACGCCCTGCGCGCCAAGAAAGTCGCCCTGGACCAGAAGCTGCCCGTGAGCGTGCTGGCCTGGAAGATGCCCGGCTCGCGCATGTTCATCGACCCCAAGATGCAGGTGCCGGTGGATGACCTGATCAAGGGCATGATCGTCCAGTCGGGCAACGACGCCACCATGGCGCTGGCCGAAGGCGTGGGCGGCACGGCCGAGAACTTCGTCAAGCTGATGAACGACCAGGCCAAGGCCCTGGGCATGAAGAACACCGCCTACAAGAACCCCGAGGGCCTGACCGAGCCCGGCCATACCACCACCGCGCGCGACCTGGGTGTGCTTGCCAGCCGGCTCATGAAGGACTTCCCGGAGTACATGCACTACTACGCCACCAAGCAGTACAGCTACCCGGGTACGCCGGCTTCCAACGGCAACAACCGCAACTCGCTGCTGTTCCGGGACCCGACGGTGGATGGCCTCAAGACCGGCCACACCGCCGCTGCCGGCTACTGCCTGGTGGCCACCTCCAAGCGCGACTTCCCCAGCGTGGGCCAGCGCCGCCTGCTGTCCATCGTGCTCGGCGCCGCCAGCGAGAACGCCCGTGCCAATGAAAGCCAGAAGCTGCTGAACTGGGGCTATACCGCCTTCGAGGCGGTCAAGCTGTTCGACGCGGGCCAGCCCGTGGCCACCCCTGCCGTCTGGAAGGGTACGGAAAATACCCTCAAGATCGGTCGCAGCGAGGCCATCGTGGTGGCCGTGCCTTCGGGCAGCGGCGGCAAGATCAAGACCGAGATCGCCCGCCCCGATCCCCTGGTGGCGCCTTTCACCAAGGGCCAGGCCGTGGGTTCGCTGAAGGTGGTGCTGGGCGAGCAGACGCTGGCCGAGGTGCCCCTGGTGGCGCTGGACGGCGTGGCGCAGGCCGGCATCCTGGGCCGTGCCTGGGACGCCATTCGCCTCTGGATCAAGTAAGGGCTTCCAAAAGCAGCAAGACGCCAGGGCAGGCGCAAGGACGGTCGACCGGGTTGCACGGGAAAACCGCGTGCCGCTTGCCCGCCGGGGCTCATGCTGCTACATTAGAAGGCTTTTCGGAAATTCCGAAGGGTTTCACGTTTTCGTTTTTTACGTTTAGGGACGTATTCATGCCAACCATCAATCAACTAGTCCGTCAGGGGCGCGAGGTCGAAAAGATCAAGTCCAAGAGCCCTGCGATGGAGAACTCTCCCCAGCGCCGCGGCGTGTGCACCCGTGTGTACACCACGACGCCAAAGAAGCCTAACTCCGCTCTGCGCAAGGTCGCCAAGGTTCGCCTGACCAACGGCTTCGAAGTCATTTCCTACATCGGCGGCGAAGGCCACAACCTGCAGGAACACAGCGTGGTGCTGGTTCGCGGCGGTCGTGTCAAGGACTTGCCCGGTGTGCGTTACCACATCGTGCGCGGTTCGCTCGACTTGCAAGGCGTGAAAGACCGCAAGCAATCGCGCTCCAAGTACGGTGCCAAGAAGCCAAAGGCCAAGTAAGCCCTGGCGGTTGTGTCTCCATCGGTGTTTGATTCGCCTGGCAGGCGCAGTCAAACGAAGTGACCCCAAGCGCGGAGTGTTCCGTGTGGGTCGAGTAAGTGGGGTTCTGAATGAATCTCGCGGTGTCTGAAAAGATGCCAACTGAAGCAATATGAGGTGAAAAATGCCACGTCGTCGCGAAGTCCCCAAACGTGAAATCCTGCCGGATCCCAAGTTCGGCAATGTAGAGCTGTCCAAATTCATGAACGTGATCATGGAAGGCGGCAAGAAAGCTGTTGCAGAGCGCATCATTTACGGTGCCCTGGAACTGATCGAAAAGAAGCACCCTGACAAGGACCCGCTGGAAGCCTTCACCGTTGCCATCAACAACGTGAAGCCCATGGTCGAAGTGAAGTCCCGCCGTGTCGGCGGTGCCAACTACCAGGTGCCTGTCGAAGTGCGCCCTGTCCGTCGCCTGGCCCTGTCCATGCGCTGGATCAAGGAAGCGGCCCGCAAGCGCGGCGAAAAGTCGATGGCCCAGCGTCTGGCCAACGAGCTGCTGGAGGCCACCGAAGGCCGTGGTGGTGCCATGAAGAAGCGTGACGAAGTTCACCGCATGGCCGAAGCCAACAAGGCATTCAGCCACTTCCGCTTCTAAATCGACGAACTGCCCTCGTCGCCAAGCGCAAGGCTGCCGGCATTTTTGCCTGCAGCCTTGTGGCGATTGAGGCGGTCACAAAATTGACGGGTTGCAGCGCCACAATGCTGGGCCCCTCCCCCGAATAACACGACCCATCCAAGGATCCACCATGGCTCGCAAGACTCCCATCGAGCGCTACCGCAATATCGGTATCTCGGCCCACATTGACGCTGGCAAGACCACGACCACCGAACGTATCCTGTTCTACACGGGCGTGAGCCACAAGATTGGTGAAGTGCACGACGGCGCTGCCACCATGGACTGGATGGAGCAGGAACAAGAGCGCGGCATCACGATCACCTCGGCTGCCACGACCTGCTTCTGGAAGGGCATGGACAACTCTTACGAAGAGCACCGCTTCAACATCATCGACACCCCCGGTCACGTGGACTTCACGATCGAAGTGGAACGTTCGATGCGCGTGCTCGACGGCGCCTGCATGGTGTACTGCGCCGTGGGTGGCGTGCAGCCCCAGTCGGAAACCGTCTGGCGCCAGGCCAACAAGTACAAGGTGCCACGTCTGGCCTTCGTGAACAAGATGGACCGTACCGGTGCCAACTTCTTCAAGGTCTACGAGCAGATGAAGCTGCGCCTGAAGGCCAACCCCGTGCCCGTGGTGATCCCGATCGGCGCCGAAGACAAGTTCACCGGCGTGGTCGACCTGCTGAAGATGAAGGCCATCCTGTGGGATGAAGCCTCGCAGGGCATGAAGTTCAGCTACGAAGAAATCCCGGCCGACCTGGTGGAATCCGCCAAGGAATGGCGCGAGAAGATGGTGGAAGCCGCTGCCGAAGCCTCCGAAGAGCTGATGAACAAGTACCTGGAAGAGGGCGACCTCTCCGAAGCCGAAATCAAGTTCGGCCTGCGTACGCGCACCATCGCCACGGAAATCCACCCGATGCTGTGCGGCACCGCGTTCAAGAACAAGGGCGTGCAGCGCATGCTCGACGCCGTGATCGACTACCTGCCAGCACCGACGGACATTCCTGACGTGACCGGTACCGACGAAGACGAAAAGCCAGTCACCCGCAAGGCGGACGACGGCGAAAAGTTCTCGGCCCTGGCATTCAAGCTGATGACCGACCCGTTCGTGGGCCAGCTGACCTTCGTGCGCGTGTACTCTGGCGTTCTGAGCAAGGGCGACACCGTCTACAACCCCATCAAGGGCAAGAAGGAACGTATCGGCCGTATCGTGCAGATGCACGCCAACGAGCGCCAGGAAGTCGAAGAAATCCGCGCCGGCGACATCGCTGCCTGCGTGGGCCTGAAGGACGTGACGACCGGTGAAACGCTGAGCGACATCGACTCCCAGATCATTCTGGAGCGCATGGTGTTCCCCGAGCCTGTGATCACGCAGGCCGTGGAACCCAAGACCAAGGCCGACCAGGAAAAGATGGGCATCGCACTGCAGCGCCTGGCTGCAGAAGATCCATCCTTCCGCGTGAAGACCGACGAAGAATCGGGCCAGACCCTGATCGCCGGCATGGGCGAGCTGCATCTGGAAATCATCGTCGACCGCATGAAGCGTGAATTCGGCGTGGAAGCCAACGTGGGCAAGCCCCAGGTTGCCTACCGCGAAACCATCCGCAAGACAGTGGAAGAAGCCGAAGGCAAGTTCGTGCGCCAGTCCGGCGGCAAGGGCCAGTACGGTCACGTCGTGCTCAAGATCGAACCCAACGAAGCCGGCAAGGGCATCGAGTTCGTCGACGCCATCAAGGGCGGTGTGGTTCCTCGCGAATTCATCCCGGCCGTGGAAAAGGGTATCAACGAAGCCGTCACGCAAGGCGTGCTGGCCGGCTACCCCGTGGTCGACGTCAAGGTCACGCTGCACTTCGGTTCGTACCACGATGTGGACTCGAACGAACTGGCGTTCAAGATGGCTGCCATCTTCGGCTTCAAGGAAGGTTGCCGCAAGGCCAACCCGGTCATCCTGGAACCCATGATGGCCGTGGAAGTGGAAACGCCTGAAGACTACGCCGGCACGGTGATGGGCGATCTGTCCTCCCGCCGCGGCATGGTCCAGGGCATGGACGACATCCCGGGCGGTGGCAAGGCCATCCGCGCCGAAGTGCCGCTGTCGGAAATGTTCGGCTACTCGACCTCGCTGCGCTCCGCAACGCAAGGCCGCGCCACGTACTCGATGGAATTCAAGCACTACAGCGAAGCGCCTCGCAACGTGTCCGAAGCCATCATGGCTTCGCGCGCCAAGTAAGCAGCCCGCAAGAGACTGCCGCCAGCGCCTGCATGCAGGTGCCGGCGGCCGCCTCGACCCTCTTTCGCAAGATTTTGCAGTCTGCGATCCGGTGCCGCCCCGTTGCCTGTGCAGGGCGAACCAGCAACCGGATGCAGACGTTAAACCACAACACAGGCATTGCTCTTTGGAGAATTGAAAATGGCAAAAGGTAAATTCGAACGGACCAAGCCCCACGTCAACGTGGGTACGATTGGCCACGTGGACCACGGCAAGACGACCCTGACGGCGGC